>CAYWJU010000004.1:0-138094 GCA_964458645.1 uncultured Candidatus Peribacteria bacterium
TATGGACCTCGAAAAACTCACACACCACAAAAATTACGGCCAGACCGTCGTTATTGCGTTATTGCTTTCTGCCACCATGGTGGTGGCTGCTGCGGTCATCGGTCGCGGCACGCTGAATTTGAAGAGCGCATTGGTTTCCGAGCGCGTCACAGTACCGGTTGTCATGCAGTTGTTCAGCGAAGATCACCCGACGGAGATCATCGGTGACGTGGAAGAATTGCCGGCGCGCCAGGAAATCGTGGGTTCGGCATTCGTCGTAACGACCGATGCGCACTCGTACTACATGCGCGTCAGCCCGACCAAGCCGTGGGAAACGCTGGAAACCAAAATCATGCATGGCGACACGTTTTAACGCCTCGTGCTGAGAACTTTCCTGGGGAACACCACCGTGGCAACCAGAATACGTCCCAAACGATGAGGTTCTTGCAAGAGCCGCCACGCCCACTCCAGACCCCATTGCTGCATCCAGCTCGGCGCACGTTTGCGTACACCGGATAGAAAATCGAACGCACCGCCAACGCCCATGGCCACCCGCACGGAAGGCATGCGGGCCAAGTTGCGCGCTATCCACAGTTCCTGCTTTGGCGCACCGTACGCAACGAACAAGAGTGTCGCCCCCGATGCATTCACCATGCTGATGATTTCCTGCTCGTGTTCCGGTCTGGGTGAGCCTGCAAACGTACCAACAATGACAAGTGTCGGATTACTCTTCCTCAACGCGTCGGCGGCATGTTCGGCAATACCCGGAATGGCGCCCAGCAAAAACACGGGCCCGTTGTTCGCACGACAAAGGTCGGTCATGACATCCACCCCGGTGACGCGTTGTGGCAATGGCGTGCCGGCACGACGTGCGGCCCACAATAATCCTGTGCCGTCCGGCACATTCAATGCAGTCTGCTGCAATACGGCAAATAACTGCTTGTTCTTAGACGCTTCCACAAGCATTTCGGGGTTCGGCGTCGCGACATGATGCTGTGTGTTGGAGCGCAGCATATCGCCAATGCGACTCACCGCTTCACTGCGCGTAACCGCATCGACCGGAACGCCGAGAATGGAAACCCTGGGCTGCATGCGCGTCCATTATCAAGCAAACTCTGGCTTACGCAACGGCAGAGTCGTACACTCGCCACACGCATGAAGCTCTCCATTCTCTCGCTTCCGGCAATGATCGCAACATGCTGCATCTTCTGCGCATGCACGGTGCAAACCGGTACCACGCCTGAAACGGTACAAACGGACAGCGGCGCGCTCACGCATGTTTCCAGTGCCGCAGTCACTTCTTCCATCACCACGTCTTCGAGTGCGTTGTCCGGTGCGCTGGTGGAAGGGTTTGTGGCAGACCCGGCACCCACAACCACGGACAGCCTGGAGGTTCCGGCCCAGGACCAGCCGACATCGGTGACGGGGCATCTGCTCGTGAGTACCATCGGCTTTGGCAATACCCCCGAAAAGGACGGCCCGCCGCGCATGCTGGAATTGTTCGATTATGACTGTGAGTACTGTCGTCAGCACGCGCAGCAGGAGCGTCGTTGGATCGATGAAGCATACGTTGCCAAAGGCTCCCTCGGTATTGAGCGTATTTTTGTGACTATGACGCCGGCCGGCAAACGCATGGGCCAAGCCGCGCTGTGCGCCGGCGTACAAAACGTCTTCCCTGCAATGGATGCGTTCTTGCTCAGCAACGTGCCGCAAACGGATCCGCCGATTTTTGCGTTTGCTAAGACGCTCTCCATCGATCAAGCCCAATTTAAAACCTGCATGCAGAACATGAGCGTCGCCGAAGGAAGCTATACGCTACCGGACGGCACAGTGATCGACCGCATTCCGGCATTCAGCATCGGTACAACCATATGGAGCGGCATCGTGCCCCAAGGCGAACTGAAAACGATGATCGACAAGGCCATCCGCGACGCGAAGTAATCCGCCACCCATGCCCGAACTGCCCGAAGTCGAAACCACCGTACGGTCGGTCTCCCCTTTCCTTGTGGGGAAGGTCATCGTGAAGGCCGAGGTGCTGCGCGCAAACATGGTCGGAGACGCAAAGCGTTTTGCCACGGCTGTGAGGAAGCGCACGGTAAAAACAATCAGGCGGCGCGGCAAATACATGCTCGCCGAACTGGACAACGGCACCACGCTCATCCTGCATTTGAAAATGAGCGGACGCCTGGCCATCCGCAAACACGACGATACGCCGCTCAAGTTCGAGCGCATTCTGTTCCACACGGATGATGTCGTGATCGTTTTCAACGATCCGCGCACGCTCGGCCGCGCGCTGGTGCTGCCGACCATCGAAGCGTTGAACCATCCGTCCATCAAGGCACTCGGACCCGAGGCGCTGGAAATTTCGTTCGCCGAGTTCGAGGCGCGGCTCGCGAAGCGCCCCAAGCGCCAAATAAAAGAACTGCTGATGGACCAGGCGTTCGTGGCCGGAGTCGGCAACATTTACGCCCAGGAAGCCTGCTTCGTTGCCAAGATCAACCCGAGTCGTGCGGCCAAGACGCTGAAGCGAAGCGAGCGGAAGGCGATCTACGACGGCATGCGCGAATCGCTGGAAAAAGGGCTCCGCAACATGGGCACCAGCATTTCGGATTTCTCGGACCTGTTCGGTAAGCCCGGCCAAACGATTGAGGATCTGTTCGTGTACGGCCGTGCCGGACAACCGTGCCGCGCCTGCAAGACAGCGTTGAAATTCTGCGTGCAAGCACAGCGCACAACGGCGTGGTGCTCAACATGCCAGCGGTAATCACGCCGTCGCCACCGCCTGGACGAACGCCGAGCGTTTGCCATGATACTCGGCACTCGATTTTCGCAGTGAAAGAATCGTAAAATCAGTGAGCATGGATTGCAGATAGTCGCGGCTGAAAAAGTGCCGCGTGTGATCCGACCGGAACATATCGGGGCCGACTTCCTCGCCGACACCGTATAAACAATCATCGACCGATTTACATTTCACGAAAAACAATCCGCCACGTTTGAGAACCCTCTTCACTTCCGAGAAAACCGAGCGGGTGATGGCGTCATCGAAGTAATGCACCGAAAGATGGGCGTAGACCGCATCGAAGGACTTATGCGCAAACGGCAGCGGCATACTGATATCGTGTAACAGCGGCTGCACGGCCTTTAGTCCGCAAGCGTACAGATCGTGCTGCAATTCGGCGATGCCGCTCGGGGAAAAATCCACGGCGGTGACCTTGAATCCGTGTTGGGCAAAGAACACCGAGTCCACGCCACGCCCGCAACCCAAGTCGAGTACCCGGTCCCCTTTCGCACTTCCAAGCCTGCGCACTGCACTTCGAGCAAACGCATTCACCGGCTCATTACGGCCGGACCACTTGTTTTGCCAGACTTCTTGATTCGTCCGGGGCATCTGACGATGTATCCTACCGGATGCCGATGCAACTCAAAGACGCCATCTACGACTTTCTTACGCACTGCGAGGTGGGCAAATACCAAAGCAAGAAAACGGTGGAGAACTACCGCCACTACCTGCGCCGCTTTGAGCAGTTCGCCAAACCGACCATGGACGTGTCGGATATTTCATCGGATATGATCCGCGACTACCGCCTGCATCTGCACCGCATGGAACAACCCGGTCAGGGCGTGACGCTGAACATTAAAACGCAGCAGTACCACCTCATCGCACTGCGGTCGCTCTTGAAGCACTTGGCCAAAAACGACGTGAAGACGATCTCTGCCGAGAAGATCGAACTGCCGAAGGTCCCCGGACGCCAAGTGGACGTACTCTCTCGCGAGGAACTGGATGAAATCTTCGCCGCCGCCGACCCGACAAAGCGTAATGGTCTGCGCGATTTGGCTGTGCTGCACATGCTCTACTCCACCGGCCTGCGCGTAAGCGAGCTCAGTAACTTAAACCGCGACGACGTGAACTTCGACAAGCGCGAATTCCGCGTGGTCGGCAAGGGCCGCAAAGCGCGCATCGTGTTCTTATCCGTGGAATCGGTCGACCACGTAAAGCGCTACCTGGATTCACGCACGGATAACTGGAAACCGGTGTTCGTGAGTAATTCCAATCGCTCCAAAAAGGACATCGTGGGTGACGAAGGCCGCCGCCTGCAGCCGCAGGCCATTGAACGCATTGTGCGCATGCTCACCGTGAAAGCCGGCATTCTGAAGAAAGTCACGCCGCACACGCTGCGCCACACGTTCGCCACCGAATTACTGCGCAATGGCGCCGACATCCGTTCGGTGCAGGAAATGCTCGGGCATGCCAGCATTACCACCACCCAGATTTACACGCACTTAACGAACAAGCGGCTGAAGGAGATTCACCAACAGTTTCACCGGTAAGCCATATCCGTAGCGGCGAATCGAAATTCGCCGCGCCGCGATTATCGAATCGCGGCTGCGGATCATAAGGAAATTTTCATCCTCTTCAAGCCGCTCGTGTGGCCCGACAAAATTTCAACATGCGATTTCGCCACACCGAATTCATCGGCCAGGAAATCAATCAGCTCGGCATTGGCTTTGCCGTCTTCACGCACCGCCGCCACGTCGATTTTGTAGACGCCGTTGTCCAAAATTTCCTTGGCTTTCGTCACATGCGCACCGGCGTGCACCTTTACTTCGAATGTGACTGATCCGCTCTCGGCCAGTGTGTTTTTCAGGATCGCGAACATGTTGTCAGGATACACGCTATTTCTTGCCCGCTAGCACCTTCAGTTGCCCAGCAATTGCAATAACTTCCCTGCGCAACTCAGGCGCGATGTAGTTGGCCCGGCTGCCCTCGATTTTACGCAGCATGGTGACGAGATGACCCACGATGATGACGTCGGTTGCTCGTCCGGCACGGATGGCATCCAGGTGGGGGCGCAACAACGTTTCCACGCGCGAGAACGGAATGTCCTCGTACTCTTGATCGGCGATTTTCCAGAGCAGTTCAATGAGGTTCTCCTCCGTGAGCGCGATTTCGGCGGCATCCACACGGTGCACGTCGAACCCCTGTTCAATAAGCCACCCAAGCTTGCGCTTGTTGTTGGTCAGCAGTCCGAATTTCTTCAGGCCGACACCGCGCAATGCGGGGCCGATCCACGAATAGTCACGAAAATCAGCCTCCGGGAAACCGGTCTCACGCATGGCCTCGGCAGTACCGACCTTGCCCACCCATTCACCCTCTTCATCACGCCCTTCTTGGCGGCGCAAAGACTGAGACTTTGCACTTAGGCCCATTCCGCGGCCTTCGGCGCGGTGGTAGAACATGCCGCCGCTTCCGTGTGCTTCGATGGCATCCAGACAATCGTCCAATTGTGGCCCGCAGCCGCAACGCATTTGGTCGAAAATGTCGCCGAGCAGACACTCGGAGTGAATACGAACGATGGGATCACGACCGATGTTCAGCTGGCCGGATTTATGCACGCCTTGCACTGACAAGGGCTTTCCATCCGAAGTGATCGGCTTGGGAAGGCGAACCAGAAATACATGCGGCCCGCCGGTGGTGCCATGCTCCGGATCATCATGATCATAGAACAGCGAGTACCACGGTGAGCCCGGGCACCAGCGCATTTCACACGGAAGGATGACATCGGGGTAGCGCACGCCATCGGTGGAACGCATTGCCTCTATAGCCACCTGCGCAGCTTCGGCTCCGCTGCGGATGTACGGCTTCACGGCCTTACGGTCACCACCATTCAGCATCTTGAACATCGCCATGCGCGCCTGACAGAGGGCATCCAGCGGAACACCAGCATCCACCAACGTCTCCATGCCGTCGCAGGCAGCGAGGATTTTGTCGTTGCCGGCGAACTTGCTACGCGCAGCTGCGATTTCACCCCGGATCGCGTCGGCGAGGCCGCGCTTCACGGGAACGCGCTCGGTGTCGACGGTGAAGGATTCGAGGTGTTTCATGAAGGGGGTGAAGATACCTCGTGGCGGATCAGCCGCGCAATTGTTTGTCGAAAAGTGCTGCTGTGCGCGCCTGTTCGGCCAATTTCCCGAGCAGAACCATGCTTGTCACCCCGTGGTAGTCGCCTTCGGGAGTGATGAGCGCTTTGGTGACCTGGGCGATCTCGGTCTGCGTGCGGAGAATCTTGAGACCGGGTTGGTCGGCCAGCGCTTCGGACCCCACGTACACATGCAACGGGCGGAAGCCTTCGCCCGGGCGCGCAAGTGAGCGGAGCACAGCCTCCGGGTCATCCCCCACCACTGCGGCGTGCTTGCGGAAGTCCTCATCCGTCATGTCGTCCGGCGTCGCAGCCACGCTCGTCCACGGACGGCCAAGCATGCGCATAGTAAGGAAGCCGCGGTTGTGTTCGCGGCACGCTTCTTCCAAGACCGGACCCTCCGACGAAACACCGGCAGCATGCAGAATCCGCAAGCCGTTACCCGCCACACGCACGTCGGGATCCACCAGGCCGTACGCGACATGCTTCACGCCGCGATCCAGGATGATTTCGGTACACGGCGGTGTTTTTTTGGTGGGACTCGGACAACATGGTTCCAGATTTACCACCAGAACATCATCGGGTTCGACCGGACCGGCATACCTGTTCAACAGATCGCGCTCGCCGTGAGCGGTACCGAACAGTCGATGAATGCCAGTGGCCACCACGTCTTTGCCTCTCAAGAGGGCGGCAGCCACCATGGCACCGGTACCGACCGTGCCGCGCCCCTCTTCCGAGAGCCTCAAGCAGGCGAGCATTGCTTCTTCCAGTGTTGCTTGATTGGTGCGCATAAGATTGACATCTTATAGAAAAGTTCTGTAGTTTCAAGATGATGAAACGACCATACGTCTCCCTCAGCGCGCTGTCGTCGGCCGAAGATGTCCGTGCTATCCGGACGGCGCACGAGACGGACTCTGCGCTTACACCACCGAAAAGCCACGACGTTCTGCTCGGCATTTCTACGGATCGCTACACGGTACAGGGTGAATTACCCGGCAAGCCGAGAAAGATCGCGACGGTTGAAGGCGTCCGCCAGATCAGTGCGGCCGTCACGGCCGATATGCCACTGGCCGTACATGTGGAAACGTATTTTCGCGACCAGCCCAAGAAGGACATTCCCGACATTTTGGATTTCGCACGCTACCGCACGGCACCGTTCGCCGAAGCCGTACTGCGTCTATTGGAAGGCGCTGATCCATCGACGCTCGGCGCGCTCCAGCTGAACGGTGTGGTAGACCCGGATGAACTCGCAAAAGTGCACAAGGCCCACCCGAACCTGCCGATTATCTACCAGTTGCGCCGCGAACTTCTGGAGCGTGGAGAGGAAGATGTGGCCCGGCATTTGCGCGCCTGCCGTTTCGCGGCGGCACATGTGCTGCTGGACCTGTCTTCCGGCATGGGCGTGAAACTGCAGCAGGATGAATGCGCGCAGCTTGCCGCAGTGGTCCGCGCGGAAGCGCCGGATGCCCGTATCGGCATCGCCGGCGGCATCGGCGCCGACAACGTCGATGAGATGTACGCCGATGCGTTCCGCATTGCCGGAGCCGTGAGTCTGGATACCGAAACCGCCATCCGGGAACCCGGTAGCGACGCGTTCAGCGTTCCCAGGTCGCTGGCATTCCTGCGCAACGCGTATGCCGCCGTCAACCGTCGCCTTTCCATAGCCTCCTGATGAAGATCGCAGTCGCCTCCACCAGCGTCCACAAACTCCAGGCCGTTGAACTCGCCTGCGCCGAAGTATTCGGAAGCGGTATCGCGGTCGAAGGCTTCAAGGCACGATCGGGAGTGAACGAGCAACCGAACGGACAGACTGAAACACTCTTGGGGGCGGAGAACCGTCTCGCGCATTTGATTCAGCTCATCGGCCAAACGCAGTACGACCTGCGTGTCGCCATGGAAGGCGGCATCTTCTCCGTCGGCGAAGGTGATGCGGAACGTTTCTTCGACTGTGGCTGGGTCGTGGCAAGCGACGCGAGCGGATTGGTCGCACGTGGCACCTGCACCGGATTGGAATACCCGAAAGACGCCGTGCTTGAGGCACGCACACGCGGCTTCGAGACGACGACCGTCGGCACCGTCCTGCAAGAACGCGGCGCCATCACCGATGGCACGGACACGCATGCATCACTGACAAATGGTGTGCTGACACGCGCCCACGTGCTGCATGTGGGACTCCTCTCCGCGCTCGGCCAACTTCTCCGGCAGTCGGAAGAATTGCGGAGGCTGGCGAAAGTCGCCAAGTAGCCGTCTATTTCTTTTTCTTTCTGTCATTCGTACTCGTGTCGGCGGTCGTATTTTTGGCGACGAATGGCGGAAACGGCCGGGGGCTATCCACGCCGAGATCGGCGAGGATCGTACGAGCATGCGGGTGGTCCCAGCTCATTTCGCGGCGGTCGGTATCCCCGCGCAAATGCGCCAGGATTTCGTCGGGCTCCAGGTCGTCGCGGCGATCGTAATAGCCGAGTGCGAAAATCAGTAGCGGTGCGGCCTTCTTCGCTTCGTCCGGCGCCATGCACTGCATGACGCGCCGCAGCTTGGCGCGGCAGTCGCACAACGTCGAGCCCAGGATGTGCCCAGGCATGCAAGCAGAGAGCGCCTCTACCTCGGCATCGTGCGCCTGATCGTCCGGCCGCCGGACGGCAAAGTACATGCGCTCATTGATAATGTAGTAGTACGTAGCAAGCTCAACAATGCGACCTTCGTCGGTTCCGTCGATGGCATATGGCAGTGGGAATGGGCCGTAGCGCTGCCCGTCGGGAGGCACATGATGCGGATCAACGCTGTAATCCACTCCTTCCAGCTCGCCGTTCGTGCGCGGCACGATTGCGCCTTCCACCGACATTGCGCCCAAGTCCCTGTCGAACGTGTGGCCTAATCCGCGCTGACGCGACAGCAACTGTCCGTAGTTGTATTTGGTCACCGGCACGTTCAACAGAAGTTGGTCTGCACGGAAGCCCGCTTCGCGCAGCGGCGAGACTTTACCCGGATTGTTGGTAAGCACGCGGACCGTGCGCTTACGTTCATGTAAACCGAATTTGCGCATGATGTGCACCTGCTGACCGTAATTTCGCGGATCTACCTCAATCCCGAGTCCTTCGTACGATGTGACGGTGTCGATGCGTTCGCGGTGCTGCAGGACATACGCACGCACGTGGTTCAGCTCGCCTGCACCGCGCCCCTCGTGGTCCTCTCCGATCGAGTAAATCATCATGGCGCCGTTGTCGGTAACCGCCAACTGTTCCTGTGCGGCACGCATTTGGGTTCCGCAGTCGCACTTCACCGAACCGAGTTGATGGGCCAGGCTGCAAGCGGTTGCAAGCCGAAGGTCGACGACGGGCTTGTCGACGTCGCGTGCCAGTACAAGGTGGGCGCTGCGCGGTGAATACTCAAAATAGTGCGTCTGATATTTCGTTCCGGCGCCACTCGGTAACAGATACGGAACATCGTATGGACCAGCCTGACTTTTGACTTTAGGCATAAGGAGGCAAGTTGTACCAGAACAATTTTTCAGGCGCAAGAATTGCATCTCTTTATCCCAATGCACCGCTGCCGCCAGCCTCTTGCATCCGGCCGCAGGAACCGTAGAGTGAGAAACCTTTTCCAATTCTTCTGCGCACTCCTGCATGGACCTGACCAAAGCCATGACCACCGCCGACGGCTGCATTGTGGAATTGGGCGATGAGCAGGACGCCCAGCCGCACCCCAAATACAAGCTGCCGTCGTACCGCGCGGTGATCGAAATCGCGCTGCGACCGCAACAGAAAGACTTACTGCAGATCTTACTCCAGCGCAGCGGGCTGGAGGAAATACACCGCGGCACGCGCAGTTCCATCGATCAATTGGGGTTGTTCGGCTGCGATTCGAAATCGACCACAGTGCATATCGAAGGCGACAAGGCGATTGTGGAAACGCGCGTCACGTTGGTAGACCACGACCGACAGAACAAGGTCCTTGATGCGCTTCGCGCGGTAATGCACACCCAGAAAGCGCAGTACTGCCGCCTGTTGCTGACGCCGTCGGAAAGCAAGCGCGGCGAGCGGGCGCTGCCCCTCGTTCCAGGCCGCGAGGTCTGGTACGACCATGCGGCGCTGCCTCAGAGCGAACTCGAGCGCCTGTGGCTCGGCGGCCCGGGCCGCGAGATCATTTTGCCGGCCAAGCGTGAACGCCCCATGCCCAAGACCGTCTCGCAGGGCGACTTTTTCATTGGCGAAGTACACGCCATGGACCCCGATCATCCCTCCACCGAACATCTGTGGGTACTCAAACGCCGCGTCCGTCAGGGCGCCTGGAGTAATCGCACGCGCATCCACCACGGCGACGCCTGCGGATTCGACCCGCATCGCTCCACCGGCATCCGGCAAGGCGAGTTCTTTGTGACGGGCGGCCACAAAGTCTCCACCGACAACCTGCTGATGATCGCCGAGCAATTCGAATTGGACTACGAAAACTCCAACGGAGGATCGCAGCATGTGGGAGTCTAGGGCAGTGGATTACTCGTCTTTCGGCGTCTTGCCCCCCATACTCTCGCCGGTGCGTTTGTCGAGCGGCTCCGGGCGATAGCCTTTATCGGCCACGGCACGCAACTGGCCGCGGACCGGGTTGCCGGACATCGGTGGATCGGCCTGCATGACGAATCTCTCTTCAATGGCAAGCATCCCCGGGCTGGCAATGTACTTGGGAATGGCGACACGAAGTTTGTCGACTAATTTTTCCCTCACGGCACGGCGGATGTTTTCGCGGAGCTCTTCTACCTGTGCGCTTTCCAACCTGTCGATCGCGTCACGCAGCCGATCTTCTTGCTCGTCCCAAGTTTCGCGTCGGTCGGTACGTGCGGGTCGTATGTCGCTTACGACAAAAGGAATCTCTTGGAACCAGGAAATCTCGTACAGGGTGCGGGCAAGGATTTTGCCAACGGCGTCGCGCGAGTCTTGAAACGCCTTGCGTAGATTGACCGCATGCTTTTGGAATTCAGCATTCGCCTTCTCACGCATGACCGGGTCCTCGAGCTGCTGCTCGAGAATATCGGCGATCTTGAGTGGCTTCTTGGAAGGCATAAGAAAAGCACTATACTATATTTAGTAATATTGTCAATAATTCCCTACTGCAACTGCTCCTCGCGCCATTTGGCGATGTTTCCGTGGTGGCCCGACAGCAGGATATCCGGCACACGCATGCCACGGAACTCCTCTGGGCGGGTGTAGTGCGGGTACTCCCTCTTGCGCTTCAGGGCCTTAGAAAAACTCTCCTCGGCCGCAGACTCCTCTTTGCCCAGCACTCCCGGCACATGACGCGCGACGGCATCGATGAGTACCATGGCCGGCAATTCGCCACCGGTGAGCACGTAATCGCCGATGCTGACTTCCTCGTCGATCCAGCCGTCGATCACGCGCTGGTCGATGCCTTCGTAATGACCGCACAGCAAAAGCAGCCAGTCGTGCTTCTTGGCGATCTTCTCCACATTCAGTTGTTTCAGGCGTTTGCCGCGCGGCGAAAAGTGAATGCGCCACGGCTTGCCCTTCACCGCTTTGCCAGGAGTGCGCTGCACACCCGGCGTTCCTTCGATCTCCTCCATGCCTTTCACGATCGGCTCGCACTCCATGAGCATGCCCGCGCCGCCACCGTACGGCTTGTTATCCACATGACGGTGTTTGCCGACGGCAAAACCACGGATATCGTGGATGCGGATGTCCAACAACCCGGCTTCGGCGCCGCGCTTCAAGATGCTTTCGGTCATCGGACCTTCGAACATCGCCGGAAATAACGTGAGCACGTCAATGCGCATAGCGGCAGTATAGGGAGGACCGCAAAAACTGGACAGGTACAGACAAACAGCCTCTCAAAACTCGCGGTATGAGAGTACAATCAAATCCCTCATGAGTAATGTAACGGTCAACATTTACGTGCCTACGTACGAGCCAAAGCCCGAGCATTTGCGCAATGCGCTGGAGAGCATTACAACGCAGACGTTCCAAGATTGGACGGCCTTGATTCACGACGACGCTTCGCCGAAAGCGAATGTACGCGAAATCGTGGGGCCGTACCTCGGCGACCCGCGCATCGTCTTCAAGCAGGCTGCTCAGCGCAGCGGCATTGGGGGCAACTGGAACGCCTGCATGAAACACGGCAAAGCCCCGCTGGTGCAATACTTGTTCCAAGATGACATTTGGGACACGACCTATCTGCAGAAAAGCGTAGAAGCACTGACGTCAGATTCCTCTTTGGCATTCACGGCAGCCAATCATTTTTACCGTGATGACGACGGCAATAACATCGGTGGACGCTACGGCGAAATCAAGACTCTCCGCGACGAGATGTTCAAGGGCAAAGGCGATGGACGGACATTCCTCATGCACTGGATCGCACAAGGTCTGGCACCCAATTTGATCGGCGAACCGAGCTTCGTACTCATGCGCCGCGCCAACATGGAACAGGCTGGTCCATTCGTGGAAGACATGCCGCAATTCCTGGACGTGGAGTACTGGACACGCATGTTGCTCACTGGCGGTTGGTACGGATTGCACGAAGACTTGGGTACCTTCCGTGTACACCCGGACGGCGCCAGCGCCCGCAACGAGCGCACCGGCCAAGGCATGTTCGACCGCTTCCGATGTTTCCAGAAACTGATTGCCACACTACCGCGCGGAACAGAGCGCAAAGCCGTCATCAACGCGCGCAATCAAAGCTTGGAAGAGATGATCGACAAGTTTTTGCACCGTGTGAAGGGCGGGAAAAAAGTCACCAGCGGAGGCGGCAAGAAAACTCGATCGCTGATGCCGGCCGATTATCCGATCCTCGCCGCAGGATTGATCCGCTACGTTCTGCGTACGCCATGGCGGATACTGAGACGAAAGACCACGACGACGGGAGCATAGCGCGCTGCAAAGATTCATTGCTTCAGTGTCCAACTGTTTGCATGCAACATGCGCTGATTTTCCCTGGAAACAATGCAGCAATGCGGACATGACACATTCAAGTTTTCTTGTTCTGCATGCACAAATATCCCTGCATGAACTGTTGCGTGCGGAGTCGCGTCGGCGCTACGCTGCGCACCAGACTTCGTTCCGCTTCCACCACACCATCATGAAGCTCGACACTCTGTTCCGCCGCGCGGTCGACATCGGTATGGATTACGACCCCCGCGGTCGCAAACCGATCGAGAAAATGCTGAAGAAACAGCAGGCTCGCGCCAAGGATTTAAAGCCAAAGGACCGCGAGTATTTCGACGAAGAGCGCACCTGGAACCCGTACAGCGACTGTCGCATTTTGTACGGAGCCGGCGACCGCGAAATGCGCACGCTCATGGTGGGCGTGGACATTGAAACGCCCGAAATTCTATTGGCCGACCGCCTGCGCGAGAAAGGAACCAAGATCGACGGCTTGTTCATCCACCACCCCGAAGGACGCGCGCTGGCCGACTTGGAGAAAGTCATGCCGATGCAGGTGGATGTGCTCGCCCGCGTGGGTGTACCGGTGAACCAGTCTGAAGCAATGCTCCGCCCGCGCATGGACCGCATCTGGCGCTCCATCCACGCCGATAACCTGTTCCGCGTGGAACGCGCCGCAGAGCTCATGGACATGCCTGCGTTCTGCTGCCACACCATTACGGACAACTTGGTCTGGTCGTTCATGGAGAAGCATATCTGCTCCAAGGAATACGACGAGTTGGGAGACGTGATCAACGCCATTCTGGAAATTCCGGAGTACAAGTACTACGCCAAGAAAGGAAATCCTCCGATCATCGTGAGCGGCTCCAAGAGCAGCCGCACCGGCAAGGTGACGGCCACCGAGTTCACCGGCGGCACCAACGGTCCCGAGGAGTTCTACGAGGCCAAGGCCCGCGCAGGAGTCGGCTGCGTACTCTCCATGCACGCCGGCGAGAAGGCCGTAGAGGAAGCCAAGAAGCACCACATCAGCATCATCCAGTGCAGCCATATGGCCTCGGACGCCATCGGTATCAACCTGCTCTTGGACATGCTGAAGAAGGAAGACCCCAAGCTGAACTTCATCGAAGCATCCGGCTTCGTCCGCGTCGAACGCAAGAAGTGGTAAAGTGATTTGAGGGCTTCATCATCGCAAAAACAGCCAGGCCAACCCGGTCGTCATTGACCTCCGGGTTGATCGGCGTACAGTTCGCCTCCATGCCCGAACGCGAACCGCAATTCAACGCCTCATTCACCCTCGTGCGCCAGCGCGAGGACGACGCCGAACACAAGTGGCGCATCCATGAATCCCACCAGCAGATCGTGGTGGAAGAGGGAATGATGGATGAACCGGACGTGGCCATTGGCGAAGACGTCTTTCACCGCCGCATGGTCGTGGCATTGGGTGTTCCGGCCTCCAAATTGCCAAACGTCCTGGACGCCGCCGAGGATCTGGGCGGCTTCCTGGATCTACGTAAGAGCGAGCTGCGCGACGAAATCATCCGCAGGCTGCGTACGGCGCTCGGCATGCCCTCGCTCGAAGAAGATGAAGACGCCTAGGAATGGTGTGCCGGAACCACCGAAAAATGCTGGCCATCGGGCTTGAGGAACGACCGCTCAAGCGCGAAGAGGACTTGGCGAATGCAGCGGCGCTGTTGCGTGACGTCGGGCTCGTTGAAATCGACCGGAATGTACGTACCGGCCGCATAGCAATCCACGACGACATCTGCCGATGCTTGTAATTCTACATGCTGGTTGTACGCATCGATCAAATCGACCGGCAACAGCACCACACGTTCGGGGTCAAGAATCACCGCACAGCGGCGCTTCACTTCCCGCAGGGTGCTTAAGACCCGCCAGATGTGCTCCTCCTCCGGAGCAAGGTCGATGGCAGCCTCCACCATTGCGCCCATCAGTCGGTAGTTCGCGGGATCTATGACGACGGGCTTCGGGCCTTTTACAACCCTGTTAGCCGCCATGTTCGCCCAGCGAACGACCGGTTCGCTCAAGCCGGCACCGACTTCGATGAGTTGCTTACGAGGATCAATCTGAAAGCCGGGCATCATGGCTTTGTATTGGTGCAAAAACCGCGAACTGATGACGTTTCCCCATTCCGACTCGCCGACTGAAAAACGACAACAAAGCCCATCGTCGCCAGACAGGGGGGAGCAGGTCAACGTGTAGTCGTCATCAAGGGCGACCAAGTGGGTTTGGTACGGCTTTCCGTCCGGATCGTGCTCGGGTGCGGGGTGCAAGATTTCGTATCTCCTGCCGCCGTGTTCGATAATTCTGCCCAAAGACATGAATATCCGCGGAAGCGCGGGTCGCGCATTCTACAAAAAAGCCATGGCGGCGCAAACAAATCACACTTATTTGGCGGCCGACTCCTTCACCACTGCAGTGAAGACCTCCGGATGCTGAATGGCCAACTCGCTCAACGACTTGCGGTCGAGGGCGATTTTGCTGACCGTGAGTGCGTGGATGAGACGAGAGTACGATGTGCCGTTGAGCTTGGCGGCGGCGCTGATGCGCACGCTCCACAACGAACGGAAGTCGCGCTTCTTGCGGCGGCGATCGCGGTACGCGTTTTGACCGGCCTTGATGATGGCTTCCTTACCCTTCTTCACCGTGGTCCGCTTCATTCCGCGGTAACCTTTGGTCAGAGCCTTGATGGCTTTGACGCGACGATGCCTGTGAATACCACGTTTGACGCGCATGGGAGAGTGTTTAAGAGTTCGGGAGGAGGTAGCCGAGGTTGCGGGAATCAGAGGGCGAGAGCATGCGAGTGCGGTTCAGGCGCTTCTGACGCTTATTCTTCTGCATGAGCAAGTGGTTGCGGCTGTTGCGCTTCATGGCGATGCGCCCGCTTCCGGTCTTCCGGAAACGCTTTTTAGCGCCGCTGTGTGACTTCAATTTGGGCATGGACGCAGGAGTATAGACAGAAAAAATACGAATGCAAAGCCTAATTTGCAGGCGCCGGTTCGGAGGGGCTGGGTCCGACACCCGAACGCCTGGGGCGCAAGATCACGATAAAGTGGTTGCCCTGGCGCTTGATCGGCTGATCGACCTCGGCTGCATCCACCAATCCTTCCACGAATTTCTTGAGCTTGTTAATGCCATATTCTTTGTTGGAAAGCTCACGACCACGTAGCACGATGCTCACCTTCACCATGTGGCGCTCGCCCAAGAACTCGCGCACGCGATTCGCCTGACGATCCAAATCGCCGACATCGGTACGGAAGCCGAAGCGAATGGCTTTCACTTCGGTTTGTTTGCTGTGGGACTTCTGGCGCTTCTCCTTCTTCTTCAGTTGATACAAATAGCTGCCATAATCGCCGATCTTCACGACCGGAGGATTCGCTTTGCCTGCAACTTCAATAAGATCGAGCTCTTGCTCTTGGGCCAGTTTCAGCGCGTCGGCCGTCGGCATGCGCTTGGCTTCGCCATCGTCGCCCACCAAGAGAACCTCGGGGGTGCGGATTTGTTCATTGGCCCGGGGACGGTTGAGAAATTCTCGCGGTGATTTACCGTAACTGGAGTGTTGTCGCAGGGAGAGAATGGGGAAGAAGCCAAGGCGTAGAATGGCGAATATTCGGCTTACAGTCAAGCAGAACGCGTATTCAGCTCTTTGGACAGGCGACGGCGAACAGTCCTTGTGCGCTCAGTGGCGTAAGACAAGGGTGCGCAAGAACGCCACCCACGACTTCTGGCGGATAGTAGGTAAGGAACGCTTCGCTGGCATACACGAAGGCCGGCGCGGGAATGCTCGTAAAAAACTCACGACGTTCGGCATCCGAGCCGTAGATAAGCCGCTCCCATGCTTGGTATTCCGGCGAAACGAATATGCCAGGAGCAACGATCTCCGCATGCGGCAGAATTCCAAGCATCCATGGCGCGATGAAGTTATCCAGCACGATGACATGTGCTCCATCTGGAACCAATTGTCCGGCGTTTTGAATAGCCTGGAAATGCGCTACGGAAAGCTGAGGATGCATCGTGGCAATCTGCTGCAGCGTAAAAATGCACTGCACGGCAACAAGAGCGACCGCAAGCCAGCGCACGACGTGATCATGGTAAAACCACAGATGAGCGAGCCCCACTGCCGCAAACGGCAACAGGAAGAAGTCGAGCAACAGAAGGAAGCGCAGATAGAAAAAGAAGTGCGAGCATACCAATGCCGCGCACCACACCAACGCCCATTGCCAGGTGGAACCCCATTCGCCATCCCGCACCGATACCCAGAAACCGAGGCCGCCAAGTGCAAGCAATGGCAGAGAAAGTTGTATGTACAACGCCAACGACAGGAATGAACCGGGCACAACTCTGTCGCCGGCACCGATCATCTGCTGTATGAACATGCCCCCCCCGAAGACAGCAAGGCCGATGCAGAAAAGGAGAACGATGAAAGAATTTCGCGGTGACAACAGTTGTTTGCGCACGCGGCCGAAGCATGCCGCAGCAGCCGCTACGACAAGAATGAGCGCCGCAGCAATGCCGATGCTGAACGGATTCAGTGACCCGGAGACCTTGTCCCATACCGGCACAATCGCTTGCCCGTAGTTCGGCACATACCACAATCCACCGAACACGGCTGTCGCTGCACCGGTCCACAAAAGGAAGATGCCCACCCTTTTGTCGCCGCATAAGAGACGGAACAAGAAGGAAGAAGCAATACTGAGTCCTAATACCAATCCCACTTGCAAATGCGTTGCAATCGCCAGCATGCCGAAAAGAATCCATCGACGCTGGCGACGTTCGACAGCGTGCAGCGCAAATGCACACCAAAGCAATGCCACGATGACCTTGGCATACATGGCCAAAAATCCCTCATGTTGTGCGACTGACAACAAAAACACGACAAGAAGTGTTACGCCGACGTTCGCTCCCCGCTCTCGACCCACAACCCATGCAAGCATGCAGGCGACTGCGACCGGAAACAGATTCCACACCCAGCCGATGAGCGCATCGACCGGAACGCCGAGCTTGAGAAGCGGTGTGGTAAACGCGAACAATCCCAGCGGATGTGCAGAAGCCCATGGGGGCAACGCAGCAAGGAAAAACGGCGGCCAGCCTTCGGCGTGCCGAAGAATGAGGAAGCGGTAGATACCCGCGTCGTAGCCGAACGGGATAGGCGAAATGCTGAGCGACCAAAGATATTTCACCACCAGCAAGGCCACAACGACCACTGCGAGTACGGAGCGTCGAGACGGCAGCGAACGTCCGGATGACTTCATGAACGTGAGTATACAGCAGCGTAGACCGCCTCGTATGCAGCCGTTTCTTTGGCGGCATCGAATCGCCCGCGCGCAACGCGGCAACCGTCATGCAACAACGTCCACTCGTGTTCATCGCGCAACAATCCGACGACGGCCGCGGCAAAGTGACCTGCATCGACGGGCACGAGCACGCCGGTCGTACCGCTCTCGACCGTGGTGCGCAGTCCTGGAACACAGAATCCCACCACCGGCGTTCCGACAGCACATGCTTCGGCGGCAGCCAATCCGAATCCCTCAATGCGCGACGGTGCCAGGAGCAGCCGACTGGAACCGAGGAGCTCTTGTAGCGCGCCGTCATCCAGACGCCCGCGGTACGTAACGCCCTGCATGGGCGCGGCCGTAAACCCGACGACGTGCAGCTCGGCTTCCGGATGTTCACGCTTGATCTGCAACCAAGCCGTCTGCAGCAAGTCCCAACCCTTGCGTGCCTGCGGACGCCCGATGAATACACATCTCGAGCGATGGCGGTCCGCAGTCTCGCGATCGGCGGCAATCCACGGCGCAAGATCGAAGCCGCATTCGGCGACCGAAACCATTTCGGGGCGAATGCCATACGTACGCGTGAGCGCCTCTCCGGTATCCGGCGAAATGCACACCACTCGATCTGCAGTCAGGTAGCCGCAACGCTCCCAATGCACCAAAAACCGTTTCCAACATTGCCCTGGGACTCCGGCTTGTTGTAGGTAGGTATGATTGGCGGTAATGACCACTGGCACGTCCGTGCGGGTGGCAAGAAAGAGCACGCCGCCCGGTCCGCCATGCACGTGCAGAACATCGATCTGTTTCTCTGCAATCCAGCGGTCGACGGCACGGCCCATGAACAACGACGCCAGGATATTTTTACCGAAGCGGTGCGAGAGCAGCGTACGTACGTCGAACACATGCACCTCGTGGCCCGCGCTCCGCAAGCTCGCGCTCAGGCTATCCACATGCCTGCCAATGCCGCCGATGCTCGGAGCGCAATCAGCAGTGAGCATGCCGATCCTCAGCCGGCGCGAAGACGTGCTTTGCATAACGCGAGGCAACGGTAGCGATGTCGTAGTGTTCGCGGCAACTGCGCTGCACAGACAAGCGGTCCCAATGGTGTGCCAACGCATGCCGGACAACTGCGGCCGCGTGTGCTGCATCACCGGGCTCGAAGAACACTCCGGTCTCACCGTCGATGACCGCATCGTGGATGCCCTCCAGCTTCGAAGCCACCGTCGGCACTCCCCTGGCGGCCGCTTCAATGCACGCCATGCCGAAACCTTCCATATCCCCCGCCACCGGGACATTCGGCATCAGTAGCACATCCGCCTGCGCGTACAGCTTCTCTTTTTCTGCATCGCTGATCGCACCGAGCAGCCGCACGTTGTCGCCGAGTTGAAGCGTGCTCACCAATGAACGCAGGCGGTGCATTTCGGGGCCATTGCCAACAACCACGTACTGCAAGTCCACATGTGTTTTGAGGAGGAGTGGCAACACATGCTCGATGAACCACGCCGTGCCTTTGCGCGGAATCAGACGTCCGACCGACAACAATGTCGGCGGACCCGAAACCCGCACCGCGAGATCCTCGTGTGAGGTCCCCCATCCGATGACGATCGCGCGTTCGGGAGAGACGCCGCGTTCGACCGCGGCATCTTTGGTCGCGGCACTGACGGCGGCAATTGCATCGCAACAGCACAGACCGCTCACGAAGGACTGGTGCAACGTATTTGGGTAGATCACGTCCAGTCCGTGCACAGTGCACGTCACGCGCAACGCAGGACGCACGAACTTCAGACAGCGCAGGACAGGCGCCAACACCGCGTCACCAAAGTGCACGCAATCGCCGGAAAAGAACATGCTTAGGACCAACGCCTTCACGAAAAAGAACGGCAGTCCCCATTTCGGACCGCTCCAACCGACGACAAAGAGTTCGACCTCCGTCCGGGTGCGAAGTGCATCCAGCAGCAGACGCGTGGCGGTTTGCATGCCGCCGGGAGCGACTTGCAACGAGCGGGTGACAAAGAGAACACGGGTGCGTGTCATGTGACGCGGGGAGGATCGGCATCAATACGCCGTTGCGACACGTGGGATTCGGCCAGCAATCCCAGAAGAACAAACTGGAACGCAATCGCACCCAATGCAACGAGCAACACGTACGGTCCGAAGCGCGTCGGCGGCGAAAGTGCGAACGAAAACCCAAGCACGGTCATGGCAAGAAGAGTGAGTCCGGCAAGCACCAGAAAATTCCGCAGCGGACGACAAACGAACAGCGAACGTAGAATGGTTCCGCACGAGCGAACAATATGGTGCCGCAACGTACGGACCAGTTTGCTCTGGCCGTGTGCGCGCGGCAGAAATTCCACCGGTGCGTCGGTGGTCATTAGTCGGGCAGCCGAGGCCTGAATGAGCATTTCGTGTGTGTAGGTGTGTTCGCTGGTAATGCGCAGTTGCCGTGCGGCATGCGCCGTAAACAGCCGCAGTCCAGATGACGCATCGCGGACGTTCACGGATGCCAACCGACGCAGCATCCAGCTGCCCACGAGATTACCGATGCGGTTGCCCATGCGCATGTGCGTACGCCGCTCCACTTGCCGGTCACCGATGACGATGTCGGCTCCGGCGGAACACATGCGATCCACCAACAAACGAATGTCTTCTGGGCGATACTGACCGTCTGCGTCCAGTGTGGCCAGCAGATCGCTCTTGTCGGAAAGTGCGGCATAGATGCCGGTCCGGAACGCGGCGGCCAATCCGCGCCGTTGGGGATGCGACAAGACCGTTGCTCCGGCTGCCTTGGCGCGCGTGGCGGTGTCGTCGTCGGAACCGTCATCCACGACAAATACGTGTACTGAATCAATGCCGGGCAAGTCGGACGGAATACGTTTGATGACATCGGTCACGCTTTCTTGTTCGTTGTAGGCCGGAACGATGACCGCAAGCCGCATGCCGAACAGACTAGCGTCAGACAGTCGATTGGCGAAGCAGGCGGCGTTTTCAGAAGTTCTTACGCGCGGCCGAAGACCGCGATACCCAGCAACCATTGTCCGTCTCCGGTGCGCTCCAATGAATCCACACGCAGGAGAGGCATGGGCCACAGACGTTGCTGCTTCAGTCGCGGAGCGACGGCCGACAGTGCTGCACGAACGTCCGCCAAGCCGGCAGAGAGCAGTAATGTGCGAACATCGGTAGCCTGCGTCGGCTGCATATCGCGCGTCAGGCGTTGCTCAGCGCCGTCTGGGTCGGCGGCATAGGCCACGAGATCTGAGAACAAAAATTCTTCGGCACTCGGCAAAGAAAGCGGACTCTCTGCTTCAACCAGCTTCAGGAACGCCCGGCTCTGTTCGGGGGAAAGCGCATCGCGTACCGACAAATTCCCGCTGAACTGCAGTACGGAGAGTACGCGAGCCATATCGGGCAACGATGCGTTCATTTTCGCCATGCCGCTCAGTTCGCGATGCTGATCCACAGTCACGGCCTCTGCGGCGAACGAGATACTCTCGATGCTCACCGGCGAACCATCGGCGGAAAGCCCGGCAGCAACCTCTTGGAGCACGCTGACTGCACGAGCCCCCTCCGGCGCTTCGGGCAAAATGTAGACCGACGCCTGCTCCTCGCGAGCGGCAAATTTTTCCATGCCGAACAATCGCTCGGCCTCCACGTTGGCATTCAAGAGCGCAACGCGAGAACGCAATTCCGGCAGTGCGCTGCCGATCAATACGGCCAAATCACGCTTGGGGCCGAATGCATCGATATGCTGCAAGAGCATGGAACACCCGGCGAACACGCCGACAATGCCGACTGCAAAAACAGTCGTTTTCACGCCACGGCCGGAAAGGAATGTATTAATCGCCACGGGCAAGCGAAAGAGAAATGGCAAACGGTGACGTCACGACTCCGTCCGAAGTTTCGGATTGCGCGTATTCCGGCTCGGATACTTTTTCGAATGCCTTGGAGGAACGCAGGTTGTCCACAAAGGACGCCAAAATATGCATGGAGCGCCCGGCTGGGTCGCGCACTTCGCCGGCCACGGCCAAGCGGCCTTCCGCGCGGCTGTACCACACACGATGCAGTGAAATGGGGCTGTCGCCTGCCAGTGCAAAGCTCTTTCTCACCTCTTCGGCGGCCAGTAAACCGTGCCCGATGTCTGCATTTTGCGCCCGCAAATCTTGTATCTGCCGCAACACCGGAGTCGGCACTTCTTCGTCCAGCTCTTTGCGGACCACAAGCAATGCTTCTTCACGCACCTTCAACGATTGCTCTTCATCGGAAAGATCTTTCAGTTGAATGACTTTGTCGCCAATGCGCACCGGAAAACGATCCGGCGATGCAAGGTACAGCAGCGCAACCATGGCACCACTAAACACCAATCCGAAAACAAACACTGGCACGGCCATGCGATCGATTGCTGCGAACACGGCGGAGGTGGGTTTGTTGGACATGGGGTTTTCTCCCTATTGTAGCAGAAATCGGAGTTTTCCGCTATACTATGAATACTGCGATTTGCGCATCCGTACCCCCTTTCCGATTGGACGAGCTGCTCCACAACCTCGAAGAGTTGCTCTCTGCCTTGCGCCTCGGAAAGGACTCTCTTTGAAGCGCGCGGAGTGCCTCAGCAAATTGCAGAGCTGGAAACCGAAACCACGGCCGCCGACATTTGGAATGATCATCGTCGTGCGCAGGGATTGTTCGGCAAACTGAAAGCACTGAAGAAGCAGTGGGAGCCAATTTCAAAACTGCAACAAGAAGCCGAAGACTTATTGGATGTGGCGAAAGTATCGCACGCATCCGACGTACCGATGCTCGAAAAGGAATATCATCGCTTGTTCCATGCCTGGGCAGCCGCTGAACGTGGATTGTACTTGGGTGGAAAATACGACCTGGGCAGCGCGTACATCACCATCTCCGGTGGAGCCGGCGGCACCGATGCCCAAGACTGGGCCGCCATGCTGCAACGCATGTATTTGCGCTACGCAGAGCGCCGAGAATGGAAAACCGAAATCGTGGAACTCACGCCCGGTTCGGAAGCCGGACTGAAATCCACCACCATCCACGTCTCCGGCGACGCGCCGTACGGACACCTGAAGTGCGAACGCGGAACGCATCGCCTGGTGCGTATTTCGCCGTTCGGTGCCAAGGGAATCCGCCAGACGTCATTCGCGCTGGTCGAGGTACTGCCGGACATGAGCGAGTACCAGCACGACATTGAAATTAAAACCGAGGACCTGCGCATCGACACGTATCGTTCGGGCGGCGCGGGCGGCCAGCACGTGAACAAGACCGACAGCGCCGTGCGCATGACACACTTGCCGACCGGCATTGTCGTCGCATGTCAAAATGAACGCAGTCAGCTGCAGAACCGCGAGCGCGCCATGCAGATGCTGAAGGCAAAGTTGATTCAGCGTCAGCACGACGAAGAGCAAGCTGAGCGCAAGCGTCTGAAAGGCTCGCACGTGAGTGCCGACTTCGGCAGTCAGATCCGCAGCTATGTTTTGCACCCCTACCAGATGGTAAAGGACCTCCGTACGAACGTGGAAACCAGCGACACCGAGGGCGTACTGGACGGAGATTTGGACCCGTTCGTGGAAGCAGAACTCAAACGCATTGGAAGGGAGGAAAAATAGAGCACTAGGACGTACAGCCGAATGTTGGTATCCTCTGCCGCACCACGGAGAGATGGCTGAGTGGTCGAAAGCGCACGACTCGAAATCGTGTATTCCCTTACGGGAATCGAGGGTTCGAATCCCTCTCTCTCCGCCACGCACTTCGCGAAGTGCGTGGCTCCGCCTTCAGCTAAACAAAGCTCATCTTCGCGCCTTTTTACGAATACGACAAAAAGAACTCTCATCGGGTACGGAAGCGGCGAAAAACGCGATCTCGCGGGACATGGAGCCCACCCTCCCCAACTATGCCGAAGCACAGTCGAAGAGGGCGGAGGTCCATCAAAGGGTGTAGAGGGATGAAAATAACGCAATCACTTGGTTCGCGACGCGACCTCTTCACCATGTCTTCACACGGTGTAGTGGTCGTGGCACTCGCCGTTCAAGTTAGCGGCGACCGCGTGGGGGCAGTTGCAGGCGGCGATGATGGCCACGCGGCGCTGTTCGGCCAATTCCGCGAAGTAGGCCTCGCGGTCCACGCGGCGCACCGGCAGGGGCAGGATCTCGGCGGGGTTGAGACCGCGTTCGGCCTGTTTGCGGAGTTTCGCCTTGCGGATGCGGGTCGTGGTCTTGTCGCACTCGCGGTCGCGCTCGGCCTTGCGGCGGGCCTTGGTCGTCAGCTTGATGTGGGTCGCGTCGGACAGACTGGCGAGGCCGTTGGAACGGTGTTGGCAGACGCGCAGACGGTCGGACTTCTTGTGGCGGCGGCGCGAACGGTGGCTCTCGTCCCGGCACTTGACGAGGGACTCGAGGTGTTCCACGTGCTCTTCAATCGCGTTGGCCTCCGCGTCGATCTCTTCCTGTTCCTCCACCATGGACCAGTACAGGTCCGTGACCTTCTGGATGGCGTTGGTGAGCAGGCGGGAGCGGCTGCGCAGGATCGTGAGCTTCGTGGTGACGGGGATGTCGCTGTCTTCGGTGACGGTGACGGGGGACGTGGTTGCGGTCTTCATCGGTAACTCCTCTGATGGGGTAAAACGGCGCCTTGCGGCATGATTGTGCGGAAAACATTCCCGCAACTGGAGCACCCCGCAGGGTGACATCCAATCTGCCGCACCTTCCAGGTGCGGCAACAATGCGCTGCAAGAGCGCGTTTTTCGTCGTAGAAACAGTGATGTAAAAGACCCTTGCAAACGCTGAAAAATCAGCCGCGCGCAGTTTAGGGATTGTCAAGCAGTGCTCAAGAAAAAACTGGCTTGTTTTAACTCGTTGACATGCACAAGCCTAAAAAAGGCATGCAGCCGAATCGAGTTCTACGCTATTTCCCCTCGTACCCGCCAAAAATTTGCTCTGCTAAGCGCTCCAAAAGATCGGAAAATGCTCGCAATTGGGAGTAGACGGCCATATACGACTGTCTGATCTGCTCGGCGGTCGGCTGGCCCTCCAACTGCAAGGCCTGCTGCCAAGCTTCATGAATACGTTGCACCAATGCTTCCGCCTGCTTCAGGCATTGCTCCTGGCGCAACATGCGAGCCAGTGTGCGGCAATCCTCTGTGGGAAACGGGCAGGCATAGGACAGAATGATGCGTCCAAGGCCGCTACGCTTGGCATCCGCAGCCAAGTGCTCGCGATATTCTTCCAGCACGCGCTCTGCACGCCTGCGCATGGCGGCAATATGACTGACGAAGCGATCGCGCTCGATGACCGATGACAGAAACAATCTCTCGGCATTTCTCGGTATGGGTAATTGCTCCGAAAGTGAGTGCGTCGGTAAATCCGTCACCGAACTTTTCACCATGTGCTTGGCAACGAATTCTTCGCTGTGACGGTATGCAAACGGCAGAAGTTGCAATTGCGTACGACCGACGTGTTGCCAATGAACATTATTCGGCGACCCCCAATCCGCCGCAGACGGCATGCAGATGAGCGACAAGCCAATGCGCGTATCGGCCAACATCCGGATATAGGTGGAGCGCACGGCATCCAGCGACGCAGACGGCCCGCCAAGTTCGGCTACGCGATCGAAATCACCCATGGCTACGGCCCGCTGCACATCGGGTTCGAGCGGCATGCAATGTGTTATGGCATCGAATGGATGCAGAGGAGGTCGACCGGCGTAAAACTCCATATCCGTGATGCGCTCACCGGCATGTCGCACGAGAAATTCGTTATAACGTGTGACCAACGCATGCAGCGTACGGAACGCCTCATCGGGGAGACATTCGCGAATCCATTGATCCACACGCGGACGCAGCTCCCCCTGCAGCTGCTGCTCCACCGCCTGTCGATACGCATCGGGGCGGCTGCAATCCAACGGAATATCCGACAATTCCCCGCTTTGCAGCACGACCTCGGCCACCGCACCGCGGATGACGTTGAACGGGTCGAGCTGTGGCGGTTCGGGTGAGTTCATGGAAGGGCACAGTGAAATCCGCTTTGGGTGAAAAAGCAAGAATTCCGGCGTTCTCCGCTCCGGAAAAGAGCTCGATCAAAAAAAATCCCTGAGCGCATGCGACGATGCGGTTCAGGGATTTGGAATCGCAGAGTGAACATCTCAGGTACCTTCCTGCCAGCTGCCGAGATATTTGACCTGCTCAGGCGTCAGCGTGTCGATGCTCATGCCCATGGCGTCCAACTGGAGCCCGGAGATGAAGTCGTCGATCTCGGGCGGCAGGGTGATGACTTCGTTCTTCATCTTGCCCTTGTTCTTCACCAGGTACTCACAGGCCAATGCCTGGCCGCAGAACGAAAGACTCATGACTTCGCTGGGGTGTCCTTCGGCGGATGCCAGGTTCACCAGGCGGCCCTCGCCGGCGACGTAGATCACGCGGCCGTTCTTCATGAGGTACTCGTCCAGATAGTGGCGCACACGGCGCTTGCGACTGGCTTTCTTCTCCAGCGTGGCCATGTCGATTTCGTTGTCGAAGTGGCCGGAGTTCGCCAGCACGGCGGCGTCCTTCATTTTCTCCATGTGCTCGAAGCGGATGACGTGATAGTTGCCGGTGACGGTGACGAAGATGTCGCCGATCTCGCATGCCTCTGCCATCGGCATGACGCGGTGTCCGTCCATGGCCGCCTGCAATGCGGTGAACTTGTCGACTTCGGTGACAATGACCTGGGCGCCCAAACCTTTGGCGCGCATGGCAACTCCCTTACCGCAGCTGCCGTAACCCAGAACGACGACGACCTTGCCGCACACCAGCACGTTGGTGGAGCGCAGGATGCCGTCGAAGGTGGACTGGCCGGTGCCGTAGTAGTTGTCCATAAGGTGCTTGGTTTTGTTGTCGTTCACGGCGACCATCGGCATGGCGAGCATGCCGTCGCGGACCATGGACTTCAGGCGGATGATGCCCGTCGTCGTCTCCTCGCAGCCGCCGATCATGCCAGGAATGAGGTGCTTGTGCTTGGTGTGGATTTCGGTGACCAGGTCGCAACCGTCGTCGATGGTGATGTTCGGCTTGGTCTCGATGACGGCGTTCAGGAACTTGTAGTAGTCCTCTTTGCTCTCTCCTTTGTAGGCCCAGACCATGACGTCCTTCTCTTCGGCCAGTGCGGCGGCGATGTCATCCTGCGTGGAAAGCGGATTGCATCCGGTAATGGCAACCTTGGCACCTCCGGCGACCAGCGTCTTCACCAGGATTGCCGTCTCTTTCGTGACGTGCAGCGCCATACCGATGGTCAGGCCCTTGAACGGCTTCTCTTTGGCGAAGCGATCGTGGACTTTCATGAGAGCGCCCATGCGCTTCTCGGCGATTTCCATGTTGAGTTTGCCTTGGGCTGCCAAGGACGGATCTTTGACGTAGGACATGATGAAGAGGCGGAAGAAACGAAGTGGAGCCTACCAGCAAAAATAGGACAAGGGAACCACGCGGAAAGATGCTCCTCCAAGCAAGCTCTCAAAAATAGACGCACGCTGAGGACGCAGGCGGCATTTTTCAGAGTTTGGGCAGCTCTTCGCCGTACGCGGCCTGTGCTTTGTTGCGCACGACATCCAGATCCAGCGACTCGAGCAGTGCGCCTTCTTGGGCAACAACAAGTGAGCCGAGCACGGCACCCAAGCGACCGGAATCGGTGAGCGACCACTTGGCGCCAAGTCCAAGCAACAAGCCTGCGCGCAGCGCATCGCCGGCACCAACTGGATTCACCAAGCGATCCGGCGGACATGCTTTGATGAGCACCGTTTCCTCGCGACTGCGCAACGTGACGCCGTTTTCACCCTGCGTCACCACCAACAAACCGCATGCCTCAATGACCTGATCCCCCGTCCATTCCAAGCGCGCGGTAGCCAATGCCCATTCGTACGCGTTGACGATAAGACCGTTGCTGGCGGCGACCGCATCGCGGAATTCATCCCGACCGAATTGCAGCGACTGCTGTCCCGGATCGAACAAGAAAGGAATCTTGTCCTTCTTGCTCTGCTTGGCGGCAGCCAACATGGTGGCGGCGTCGCGCGGAGCCACGATCGCATAGGCAACGTCATCGCGCTCATCGGCAAGCGACGGCAACGTACCTTTGGCATCGGCACCCGGATGGAAAAACGTAATTTGGTGGGCGGCGTTGTCGGTGGCGATGATCGCGGTAGCCGTAAGGCAATCGGGCAAGCTTTGGATGTACGTCGTATCGATTCCGCGTTCACGGAGCAATTCTAGGTACGGGCCTCCGTCGTTCCCAACGGTACCGATAATCACCGGCGTGTGACCAAGTAAACGCAGATTCCAAGCAATGTTCGCAGCGGTACCTCCATGGTGACGCGCATAACGCTGTGCGACGTAACCCACCGACAAGGACTTCAAGTTTTTCGGATCAATGCCGTCGACGAACGAACCGTCGTGGCCGAGTAATTGATCGTACGCAATGGAACCGTGGACGAGGAAGCGCATAAGGCTTTGAGCTATGGGCTTTGGGTAAAAAGGAAGATATATACTTCACTCCAAGCTTATCGCTCAAGACTCAAAGCTCAAAGCCTCCCTGACAGTACGTTGAATATTCGCTAAACTCCGGCCATGAGAATCGCAATCGTCGGTACCGGTTACGTCGGCCTGGTCTCAGCAGCTTGCTTCGCGGAACTCGGCCACGAGGTCATCGGCGTGGATATCGATGCCGCAAAGGTGAAGAAGCTGAAGAGCGGCAAGAGTCCCATTTATGAGCCGGGGCTGGAGGAGTTGATCGTGAAAAATCTAAAGACCAAGCGCCTTTCCTTTACGACCGACCTCACCGAAGCGCTGCCGCAAGTCGACATCGTGTTTTCGGCAGTCGCCACTCCGCCGGATAAAGACCACCGCGCCGATCTGAAAGCCGTGTTCATTGTCGCTGAGACAGTCGCCAAACACGTGGATCGCGACTTGATCTTCGTAAACAAATCGACCGTTCCGGTCGGCACCGGAAAACTGTGCGAGGAAAAAATCGCCGCGATTTTAAAAAAGCGCGGACTCGACATCTCGGTACCGGTCATCAGCAATCCCGAATTTTTGCGCGAGGGCATGGCCGTACCGGATACCCTCATGCCCGATCGCATCGTCGTCGGTATTAATAAGGAGGCGGTAGGACAAGATCTCCAGTACGAGCGCGCCGTGCGCCTGGTGGAAGAGTTGTACCGCCCCATTACTCGCGTCGGCAAGCCGCTCGTCTTCATGAGCCGCGAGAGCGCCGAAGTGGTGAAGTACGCCAGCAACGCATTCCTGGCGACGAAGATCAGCTTCATTAACATGTTGGCTGAGTTGGCCGAAAAAGCCGGTGCCGACGTGCGCTCCATTGCACAGGGCATGGGACTGGACGGACGCATTGGGCCACGCTTCTTGCATGCCGGAATCGGCTACGGCGGAAGCTGTTTCCCCAAAGACATTAAAGCATTGCTCGTCACTGCCAAAGACTACGGCGTAGACATGTCGATCGTCTCCGCGACGGACAAAATCAACCAGCGCGCCCGCGAGCGCTTCATCGAAAAAATTCTGAAGCACGTGCCGAAAAAATCCGTGATCGCTGTATGGGGCCTGAGCTTCAAACCCAAGACCGACGATATGCGAGACGCTCCCAGCTTGGACATCATTCCGGCGCTGCTGAAAGCCGGCCACACCGTGCGCGCTTACGACCCGGTCGCCATGGAGCACTCCAAAAAACTGCTGCCCGAAAACGTGACGTTCGCCAAAGATGCAAAGTCCGCTCTGTCCAAGGCCGAGGCCTTGGTGGTGCTGACCGAGTGGGATGAATTCCGCGGCGTGGACTTGAATACGATCCTGCAAACGATGGAGGGCAAATTGCTGTTCGATGGCCGAAACGTCTACGAGCCAAGCGATGTTCGCAATGCGGGCCTGACGTACTTCGGCATGGGCGTACAGTAAGCGCCATGACAACGACTGTGCATGCACCGGCGCGGGTGGCGGAATTCGACATACTGCGCGGCGTGTTGGTGGTCGGCATGGTGGCCGTGCATGTGCTCGCGAACATCGGCGGCTCTACACCGCCGGAGATGTCCGTGCTCTGGATTTCGGTCGGCTTCGTCTTCATGAGCGGCATGCTCGGCGGGGCGATTTTGCTCAAGTCCAAGCGCAAGCGAAGCATAGTATTCCGCGGCGCAAAGTTGATCGGACTGTTCTTGCTCCTGAACCTGTTGCTGCGCGGACCCGCCTCGGTCTTGAACGTCGTCGGCCACGGCGACGTAACGTTGGCGATGTTCGAAATCCTGTTGCCGATCGGCATCGTGATCATGCTGCTTCCGGCATTCGCAGCGGCACCCGGACTGCTTGGCGGCCTGTGTCTTGTGTACCTCATGGCACTCGACGCCATGCACGTGTCGCCATACGTGCTGAAGTTCGTGGCGATCGGCGGGATTGGCGCCATGTCGGGCGCACTCGCTCGCGACTGGCAAACACGCTGCCTATTCCCCGAAGTCATTATCGGCGGACTCTCCATTGTTCTTTGCGTGCTGCTGGCGCCGGGCATCGGCATCGTCGCACCGCTGACATTCGCATTGTTCCTGTGGTTCGGATCGGTTCCGTTCATCGTGAAACTCTCCACCCTACTGCCGAAGGTGTCGGCATGGTTGGCACTGCTCGGACGCCATTCCCTGTTGTTATACATCCTGCATGTGGCGGTCATTGCCGCAGCCGCGAAGCTGCACCCCACGCTGTGGCCGACATTGATTGCCGTACTGCTCGGCTGCACGCTGGCAGCGTGGATCGGCGACCACAGCAAACGCTTTCCCCTGCTACATAGGGCGTACCGGCTGATTCTGCGCTAAGTGGACAACGCGCGATAGACGATAGACAATGCGGACACATGCGCATCTTTTTAACAGGCGCCGCCGGCTTCATCGGGTTTCACACCGCCAACGCACTGCTGGATCGCGGCGACGAAGTCGTGGGCTACGACAACCTGAATGCCTACTACGACCCAGCGTTGAAGCAAAAGCGCCTGCAACTCTTGGAAAAACGCGAGGGATTTACGTTCATCAAGGGCGATATTTTAGACCGCAAGCTGCTGGCGAAATCCATGAAGGGTTGCGACCGCGTCATCCACCTGGCAGCACTTGCCGGCGTACGGTACGCGTTCGATCACCCGACCGAATACATCGACATTAACATCAAAGGCTTCTTCCATATCATCGACGAAGTGCGCCTGCAGAACATCGACGGATTGATTTACGCCAGTTCGAGTTCGGTCTACGGCGGCAACGACAAGCTGCCGGCCGTGGAGAGCGACCCGACCGAGAACCAGGTGTCGCTGTACGGACAGAATAAGAAAGACAACGAATTGATGGCCCGCACCTACAACCACTTGTACGGCACCAAATCGACCGGACTGCGCTTCTTCACCGTCTACGGACCGTGGGGCCGCCCGGACATGGCACTGTTCCTGTTCACCGACGCGGCCATGAACGGCAAGCCGCTGAACGTGTTCGGCGAAGGAAAAATGCAGCGCGACTTCACGTACATCGACGACATTGTGAGCGGTGTGATTGCCTCGCTGGATAAGAACTACGACTGCGAAATCTTCAACCTGGGTTGCGGCCGCAAAGAAGAGCTGATGGAATTCATCAGCACTATTGAGAAGTCTTGCGGAAAAGAAGCCAAGAAGAACTTTATGCCCATGCAACCCGGCGACGTGCGCGCCAGCTTGGCAGATATTTCCAAGGCCGAAGAGATGCTCGACTACGAGCCGAAGACCATCATCGCCAAGGGCATTCCCAAGTTCGTGGAGTGGTACCGCGAGTACCACAAGATCTAGGCAGCTGAAGCCACGAATTGACGAAAGCCTGAAACCCACGTTCTCCTAGGCTGAGAAACGCTAGGGCATTAATTTGACATATATAAAAAATATTCTATTTTGCCCGGCAACCAAGGCGCCGTGCCCTGGCTATCGCCCTTTCGAACCATCCGCTTCTCTGCATCTGTGAGGGTCTTGCCGTGAACATCGGTGTGTATCTGCGAAACCTCCTGGCGTGGGCGCTCTGCGTCTGCGCCGCCGCCGGGCTCGTCGTGCCGGCCGGCTACGTCGTCGTGAAAAACGTCATCAACGAGCAGGTCGGTCAGCCGGCGCTCTACAGCCCGCCGATCGGCGGCACGCTCATCGCGCTCGGTATCTGCGCCGGCGTGACCGTCGGCATCCTGATCATCGGCGCGTTCGTCATCAAGCTCACGTCTCTGTGGACCGCGTCGGCCATCCTCATGGCCTTCCCGGCCCTCCACCTCGCCACCAAGCTGATCCGCGAACACCTCAGCAGCAAGTTCCTCGAGGCGTGGCAGCCGCTGGTGACGGTGCCCGACTGGGGCTGGTGGACCATGTTCGGCATCTCGTTGGCGTTCTACCTGTTCTGCGGCGCGAAGTCGCAAGAGCCGGTGACCGTCGAGCCGCTGCCCGAACCGCCGCCGGCCAAGAAGAAGTGAGATGACGGAAGGGCCGCCCCCTCTGTCCCTGGTGCTTGCACCGGGGGCAGAGGCCCTTCGACATGCCTACAAATGCAACGCCGCGTCACGGCGGACCCAGCTTTCGACCGGGGTCGGCATCCGGTCTTTTCCGTTGAGCAACGCCTTGTCGCATGCGTGCCAGCACACCACCACGTCGGCGTCGGGCGAAATCATTTCCGGTGAATATTTCAGCACCTCGCGGATCTGCGGCGACGCGTAAAACTGCCACTCGTGTCCGAAGTCGCCCACGATCAGCAAGCGTGTGTCCGTCCGGTCGATACTGCGGATTTCGGCCTCTAACAGCCGCAGGGTGTCGCGAGCCGGATTGGTGCGGTCGGTGAAAACGACCATGCACGCGATCGCCAGCACGCAGCCGGCAGACGTGATCATGGCGAGCAGCGGTCCGCTCAAATCCAAACCCTTTTTCACGTGGCGGTCGAGCAACGAAGCGATGCCGGCTATGAACAGCGGCACCAGGAAGATGGCGTAATAGGCGTGGTACGACAGCGTGATGTACGCGCAGACGATGACGAGCGTCAGGATCCAATCCCAGCGGCGCGACAGGAGCACGCCAATGGTCCCGACGATGCTGATGACCGCAGTACCGGCCGTCAGCCAGAGCAATCCGAACTGTGACAGTTTCTGCGCGGGCACCGTGGAGTCGCCGCCCAGCGCGATGAGCGACTGCATCGCCAGCGGATTAGTGAGCGTGTAGAGCGCCAGCGCGATCAGAGGTCCGAACGCGTACAACAGCGCGCGGCGCTTGGACGTACCCGAGCGCAAGAACGCGCCGCACACCAGCGGCAGGAACAATGCGGATTGGTATGCGACGAACACCGACGCGAACCAAAACAGTGCAATGAGAAAGCAGTGGTACGGCGAGCGTGCGCGGTTGCCCACCCACAACAACACCAGTCCGGCGAGCGCGGTGAGCGGCGCCATCATGATGCTGGCCGCTTGCAGTACGACCGCTCCCGACAGCAGCCACGCGCCCGCCAGCAGCACGCGCGACCCGCTGCCTTCATGTCGCGGCAGCCGCACGACCAGCCACACCGCCTGAATGACCAGCGTGGCGAAAATGACGCGCCAGAACGCCTCGTTCCCCGGCAAGCCGTAGGTGGTTTCCAAAAGCATCCGCGCCAGCGGCGGATGCGGATACGGAATGTTCAGCAGGTACTTGGCTTCGTCGGTCCGCACGCCGCCCATGGTCGCAATGGCGGCGAGTGCCAGCGCGTAGAGTTGCAGCAGGCAGGCGACTAGAGGTTTACGCATTGCGGCGGGAGCGCAGGGGCGAAGGGCACCGTGCAGAGCTGATCCGCGGCGCGTCCGGGGTGCTGGCGATACGCGACGGTCACGGCGTCTTGCGCAATGCTCCGGATTTCCATGTCCGACACAAGCCAGCCACGGGACACCGACAGATGCCTAAGCGCCCCGCTCACCGGAGCACGAGTCTCGGGCTGGGTGTAGAGCGGCAGCAGCGGCACGAGCCGCACAGCCAACACCGCCAGCACGCCGAGCAGCACGAGTGAAAACGCCAGCGTCCAAAGCGATACGAATCGCCCGAGCGTAACGTCGTACAAATATTCCAAATATTGCAGCTGCACTTTCCAATCCAATTTGCTTTCGCCGGCACGCCGGACGCCGAACTGCATCGGCAGTTCGTGTATGGCGGTGCCCGGCCGCACGTGCACTAAGATATCTAGCAAAATTTTGAAGCCTTTGGGCTTCAGGCGCGGTTGCGCTTCCAAGAACAATTCGCGGTTGATGGCGAAAAATCCGCTCATGGGATCTTTTACCGCTGCGGCGTCTGGGCGACGCAACACCCACATCGCCAGCTGCGTCGCCGTCTTGCTCATGCGCGCACGTCCACCGTCCCACTCCCCTATGTCGCCACCTTTCACATATCGTGAACCAAGAGCGATGCCTCCCTCGGCCTGTACCTTCTCATACAACCGAATGAGCAGCGCGCAATCGTGCTGACCGTCGGCATCCATGACTGCCAACACGCTGCCGGAACCCAAGAGAAAACCGTCAACCACCGCCGAACTGAGGCCGCGCTTGTCGGTGCGACGCAGGACTTTCAACTGCGGATAGTGAGCACGTAAATCTTCAGCGAGTTTCCATGTTTGGTCCGGCGAATTGTCATCCACCACGATGATCTCGTGCGGAACGGAACCGAGCACACGCGTAATCTCGGCCAACATGCCGGGGAGGTTCGCCGATTCGTTGTAGGTTGGGAGGACGAGCGTGAGCACTGTGCCGATTGTATTCTCGTGCGCCCGTACACTCAATGAACGGCGACTGTTGCCTTTCGGCGTCGGCACACGCACACTGGGCGGGATGTCTACAGTGCTCGTCACCGGCTCTTCGGGAACCATTGGAACTCGTTTGTGCGAAAAGCTGTTGGCCGACGGCCAGAAGGTACTTGGCATGGACTGGAAGCCGAACAAATGGAAACCGGAGATCGACAAGATCAGCATGTTGGTGGACATGCGCGACGAAGCCGCCGTACTGAAGGCCGGACAGGACCCGCGCATGAAGGATGTGGATGTCATCGTGCACTTGGCCGCCAACGCCCGCGTGTATGACTTGGTGGAAGATCCGGGTATGGCCCGCGACAACTTCCTCACCTTGTTCAACGCGCTTGAGTTGGCACGCAAGAACAACATCAAGAAATTCATCTTCGCTTCCTCGCGCGAAAGCTACGGCAACTTCCGCCGCGACAAATACACCGAGGACCTGGTGCGCGTGGAACACTGCGAGAGCCCGTATACCGCCAGCAAGGTCGGCGGCGAGGCACTCGTGCACTCCTACGCGGGTTGCTACGGCATGCAGCCGGTTATCTTCCGCTTCAGCAACGTGTACGGCATGTACGACGACAGCAACCGTGTCATCCCGCTGTTCATCCGCCTGGCCGACAAGAACGAAGCGCTCACGGTGTTCGGCCAAGACAAGTTGTTGGACTTTACGTACATCGACGACAACGTGGCCGGACTCATGTTGTGTCTGAAAAAATACGAGCAGGCCAAGGGCAAGACGTTCAACCTGGGCAACGGCGAAGGCACGTCCATCATGCAACTTGCCGAGACCGTACTGAAGCTGAAGGGCAGCACGGCCAAGATCGTGACCAAGCCGTCGCGCACGGGCGAAGTAACGCACTACATCGCCGATATCACGAACGCCAAGACCGTGCTCGGCTACGACCCGAAGGTGAAGTTCGCAGAAGGCATCCAGAAGACGGTGGAGTGGTACAAGCAGAACACCTGAGATTGACAAAATAAAGAATAATTATAAAATACACGAGTGCCCACGCACCCCATCATTCGCAAGGGGGACAGCCCCGCCGTTCTGGCGTCGTTCGGCGTGACGCAATTTACGCACGGCGTATCTGGATTGGATGGATGGTCTACCGAAGAACTCGCCGCGCTCTGCACGGTGGTCCAAGAAGAATTGGATTCCATCCGCGCCACTACCGGCGTGGACATCGCGCATATGATTCCGAATGAAATACCCCTGTATGCGAAGTCCAAGAACGTAAAGCCCGATCACGCCAGCCTCACTGCTGTACAGGCACTGCAGTCACAGAGCTATGTGGTCGGCGGCGTCCAGCGCTTGAGAATGATCAAAAAGACGCCGGCCGCCTTCCTGGGGATTGCCCTCGGATTGGAGCAAGGGGATCTGGCGACCATCGACCGGCACCGCGAGGCTATTCGACACGAACTGATTCACGGAGTCACCAGCAACAGCATCGAGATTAATGAATTGCTGACGGAAGGCGTCGTGGAAACACTGTCACAGCCTCCCAACCTGCAGCGAACGCATCAGACAAGCTGGCGCCAGATGCCGTGGGACTGGACCCAGTTCCAAGGAACATCGGGGCTGCGCGGCGCGGATTTTTCGATGACGACATTGGTGGGCGCTCCACAAGAGCGACATATGACCGAAATATTGACGCGCATCCTGGCAGTGAACGCATTCCGCGCCCAGACGCGCGACCAGTTGTGGGCGATCTGCAAGGAATTGCATGCGTTTACCATGACTCAAGGCGAATATCCCGGGTTCAATACGTTCGCGGATGTGGTCCGCGCGGTACTCCCGACAACTGATGCAACCAAACTACTGGCCCAACATCTGTTCCAGCCCGTCCAGCCAGGAATCCAAAGTTACCTGCTTCCCTTGGCCTCTCCGGGCAGCGGCGTCCACATTCAATCCGTGAATATTTTCCCGAACCAGGACTATGAGCGGGTCTACCCGAATGGCGCCACGGACCTACGGCAGTTCGCGTTCGGACCCGCACCCACCATCGCCAACTACCGGGTCGCAACGCGTTCAGGGCAAGGTGGCGGACTGACCGTTTCACATCCGGGAGCATTTCACCTGACCAAACCGGCCGTTGCGCGCATGTTGCAGGGGCAGGGCATCCAGGTCGCAGAAAAACAAATCGCATCGGTCGATTGCGACGTGCGAGGAATGAAAACGCGTCTTTAGTCATTGCATCCCGAGATCATGACCATCCCGAACATCAACGTGCATCCCGGCCGCGACCCGGCCGTGCTGCGCGACTCCCAAGCGGTGTCCGGCTTTGAAGGATGGACCGCCGCCGAGCAGGACGCTCTTTGCGGATGCATCCGCGAGGAATGTGTGCGTGTGCTGGAAGTGGCCCCGGACGAGATCAAGGATGCGTTCGCCAGCGGCGTGAACCTGCCCGTGTATTCCGTCCCCGGCACGGACGATCCCGCGCTCGTACGGTTCTCCGACGTCGCGAAACTGAACGTGGAAATCGACGCCGGCAACCGGCAAGCCGCCGTCATCGGCTACTCCCCGCCCGTGCTCGACGGTCTGCTGCTGCAGATCAAGCGCGGCGAGGACGTAAACGCGCTGCGCCGGAAATTCGGGCACGAATGTCTGCACCTGCTCACCATGCTGGCGGCGCACCCGTACCAATCCGCGCCATGGGAAGCGATGGTCATCCGGTTAGAGAAAGAGCTCTACGGACCGCGTCCCCAGGAAACCATTTGGGACCCAGCTGGATTCGCGTCCACTACGGGACTGGCGCCGACCGAATTTGCGACCGTGGATTTCGATGCCGTTTCAGGTCGCGCCATGTACCACAGCGCGCATGCGGCGCTGGACGGGCTGCGCGCAGAGCAGGTGTGGAAGGTGCTCGGCACGCTGACGGCGAAAACGCGGGCGGGCGGCAAGATGCCGCGCATGGCCGGTATCCGCGACGCGTTCCGGGCGGAGGCGCAGGAAGCCGGCGACACCGCGATGAAGACGCCGCCGTTCACCGAGATGTGCGAAGGTCCGCAACACATGGTATTCGCCGCGAAGCAGGGAGGAGTGCGCGTGTTCAGCTTCATGGTATCGGGCAACCCGGGACACGGCGGCTGGCTGTCGCTGGACCGCCAGGATGTCCGGTTCACGTGCCGCGCGATGCAGGGACGTGCGAAGGAAACGCTCTATACGCGCGACGGTTCGCCGTTGCCCCCAGCCCTCGGTCTCACCATGACCCCGTCGGTTGATCTGACGTTCGACAACCTGGCCGCCCAATTGGGCGGACGCGTGCCGGAACTCGGCGATACCATCGGCGTGACGCTGGGGACGCTGCCGGAGATCCGCCTGCAACGGAAAAAAGCCTAAGCCTTCTTCTCCCCCGGCACGTAGCCGCGTTCGAAGTATTCTTTTTCGGCGCCCACGTCTTCCACTTCGTGACGGCGTCCGTCGATGACGCTCTGCGCGGCGAGAATGCCCATTTCGAGCGAGTGGTCCTGGTTGGTGTAGCGGAAACGGCCCGGACGTCCGATGGCGTAGAAATTGTCGAAACTGTCGAGCCACTGCATGACCGTGTTTAGGTGTTCGCGATAGGTAAGGTCGTAAATCGGGTATACGTACTGCTGCTTCAAGTGCTCCACGCCGGTGACGTCCTCGCGCTTCAGGAAGCCGAGTTTGTCCAACCAGGTGATGGTGAGATCATACAAATCGTCCTTGGATTTGTTCCAGATGTCGTCGCCCTCGAAACAGAAGTACTCCACGAACAGCGACGTGTATCCGACCGGACACATCTTCTCGCTGAAGTTCTTCATTTCGGAGAAGCGGCCGAACGGGATGCTCTTATCCGGGAAGTACACCCAGTTGTCGCGCGAGACGCGGTCGCGTTTCACCGTCAGGAACAAGTACACCTGCGAGCGGAACTTGAGCGCTTTTGCAGCTTCAAGGACGGCAACGGGAGCAGGAGGATCGAAGAGTTTCACAACCTGCGTGACCGACACCGAGCTAATCGCAGCCTTTGGCGCGTAGGTCTTGGTACCGTCTGCGGTCTTCACGTCCACTCCGGTCACGCGCTTGCCCTCCCAGCGAATCTTCGTCGGTTCGCTGCTGGTCATCACCGTGCTTCCCTTCTCGCGGATACGCTTCACGATCGCTTGGTAGATGGTGCCGCTGCCGTTCTCAGGGTAGTAGAAGATGTCCACCAACGACTTGGCGGCCGTTTTCTTCATGATGATCTTTTTGAGTGTGGCACCGATGCTTAAGCCCCCAATGCGTTGCAGCGCCCAGTCTTTGCTGATCTTGGTGCACGGAATGCCCCAGATTTTCTCGGTGTAATTCAGCATGTTGAATTCGGCCAATGAGCGACCGAAGTTCACGACGGCATAATCCTCGAAAGAGTTGATTGCACGCGGAGCCACTGTTTTGCGCATCTTCTCGTACAGGAAATCTGTGAGCACGCGGCAGGCACGCAACGGACCCATTTGCAGCAGCACGTTGCCCAGACGGATAGGGTAAAAGTAATACTTGCCGTCCACGTAGAATCGCGTGAGTCGATTGACAGTCTTCCATTCTTCGCCGAGCAAGTCTTCGATGAAATCGTAGAGATACTTGTTCTTGCTGAAAAAACGATGCGGACCGATGTCGGTACGATACGTGCCTTCGGGCCTCTGAAATTCAAGCGTCTTGGCCAAGCCACCGACGTTGTCGGCTTTCTCCACGACAGTGGAAAGAATGTCTTTCCGAGACAATTCCATGGCGGCCGCCATACCTGCCGGACCGCCGCCGAGAATGAGAATGGATTCAGGAGAAGTCATGCACAAAAGACACTGGAACAGCAGTGTACCCGCACCGGTCCGACCACTCCACCCCCCGTTAGATCGCGATGGGAGCCTGTTTTCGAGACTTAAAAATAAACGCGTGAGAGAAGCAATAGTTCCACACTGCCGTAATACCGATGGCGAATGCCTTGGCACCATACGGCAACAAGCGGACGCCGTTATCGTACAATGCCGGTGACACGGCACGCTGACCGCGCAAGAACAACAAGCCGACCGAATACGCACCTGAAGCGATGAGATAGTTCAGAACGAACGCGGCGGCATACACCATGGCAAACCGCATTGTTTGGGCAAGATGATCGCCATCACGATTGCCAAATGTGACGTACTTGTTGAAGAAAAAGACGAAAACGATGGTGATGAGTCCCGAGGGGATGTACGCCACGCGAGGATCCATCTTCGCGTGCTCGACCAAGAGGTAAATGATGCTGAACTCGAACAGTGCGCCGGTGAGCCCACACACAATGAATTTCGAAGCCTGGTTGATATGCCGCCGGGCTCGCGGATGGTGAAGAATGCGCTTCATGGCTGGGGCAGCCTAGCACCGATGAAGTGCTTCCCACAAAGGCCGAATGCGCGAAAGCGACGTGACAAGGCACGCTATGACTACAGGGCTTCATTGCTTGCATGCAGCCTCCTCAGGTTTTTCCCATCAACAATCGAACAATGAAATCTTTTCGCTTGCCGCACAGAAAAATGAGTATCCTTTCTTTGGTTCGCCTTCGTTATTTGACTGCACCCCCATCTTTGCGGTTCTGCCAACCTTCGTATGTTTGGCGCAATCCATCTTCCAAGGTCGTCCATTTCATTTTCTTCAGACACTTGTGGACTGCCAGCGTGGGAATCGTGCGCTTGCCTTGAGGCTTGCTTGCATCGAAATTAATTGTGAGCGCCGGCTTCACGATATCGCGAATCAACCTGGCAAGTTTTGCCACGGTGGTGATATCGGGAGGAATGACGTACTGAATACCCGTGACCTTGGCGTCAATGAGCCGGAACATGGCATCGACGACGTCATCGACATACAGGAACGCGCGCTCCTGCTTACCATCGCCCCATACATCCAGAACATCGTTGGCTTGTGCCTTCACCATAAGCGATGGAATGACGTTCCCCTCCACCGTGAAGGTATCGCGTGGTCCGTACACGCCTACCGGACGAACGATAAGAAGGGGGAAGCCATGCTGACGGGAAGCCGTGAACCACATCGTCTCACACAAGGCTTTGCCCAGAACATAGCCGTCGATGTTTTCGGTCTGCGCCAACTGAATGACGTCGATCGTCGGCGGAACATTAGCGCTGCTAAAGAAGGTTACGCCGGTCCCTTTGTGCTCCTTCATGGCGCGAATCATGGCGGTCGTCATCTCTACGTTCCCCAACAGCACGTCGCTGCAGTGGTCGCGGTGGAAGCCGACGTTGCGGCGATGTGATGCCAAATGAAAGACATGATCGATACCTGCCAAAAGTTCGTTGCAGTAGTCGCTGCTGCGCAAATCACCTTCCCGCCAATCGATTTGGGCGCGCACTTTGGAAAGCGCTCGATAGTTGGTTGCGCGAATCGGAACGCGCACATCGGCGCCTTCGTTCAGCAAGTGCTCCACCAGCACGCTGCCAATGAACCCCGTACCGCCGGTAACCAGAACCTGCTTTTTCTTCCAAGAAGTCATGGTAAGGAGTGTAGAGGAAAACTCAGGCAGACAACACAACGTCTATTTTGCGGCAGAGGAGTCGCCTGATACAGTCGTGGAACGCATGGCAGAAACCACTGACCGACGGCAATTCTTCGATCGATTGGCCCCGCAGCGCGCCCGCGAAATGCGACGTCATGCCGCGTTCTATGCGGACCGCATGTGGTGGCTTCGCCGAATCATTCCGGCAGAGGCGTCGGTCATCGACGTGGGTTGCGGCGTGGGGAAAATCGTCGAATCGTTGCCAAACCCGCGCAAGACCGGCATCGATTTTTCGCCACTCATGATCTCCGAGGCGGTAAAGCGCGACCCGAAAGGACGCTACCTCGTGGATGACGCCGAGCACCTGCAGCATGCCGAAACGTACGACTACGTGTTGCTATTGGATGCCGTGAACTACATCCGCGACGTACAGGAGTCGCTGAAGAATATCCGCAAAAACCTCTGCACCGACCGTACGCGGGTGGTGATCACAATGTTCAATTTCCTGTGGGCACCCGCCTTTCGCTTTGTGGAATTGCTGGGACTGCGGAAAAAGTTTCCAGCGCAGAACTGGCTCTCGTACTCCGACGTAGAGAACATGCTATCGCTGGAAGGTTTCGAGGTCGTGGAGCGCGGCGGACGCGTGCTACTGCCGTTCCGCTTTCCGCTGCTGGAGCCATTGTTCAACCGGGTCTTCGCAGTATTGCCTCTGCTGAACAGACTGTGCTTGATTCAAACCATCGTGGCCCGTGCGGTTCCGCGCGAAGCGAAAAAGTTTAGCGTGTCGGTCTTGTCGGCAGTACGCAACGAACGCGGCAACATCCGTCCGATCGTGGATGCCATGCCGCTCATGGGTGCCTCAACCGAATTGATTTTCGTAGAAGGTCACTCGTCGGACGGCACATGGGAGGAAATCCAGAAGGTGCTTGGCGAACAAAAGGGTCCGGTGGTTCTCCGCGGCTACCAGCAGACCGGAAAGGGAAAGGGTGACGCGCTGCACATGGCCATTCGCGAAGCGAAGGGCGATATTCTTATTGTGTACGACGGAGACTTCACCGTGCATCCGTCGGAACTACCCAAGCTGTACGAAGCGCTTGCTTCGGGCAACGCCGAGTTCGTGAACGGCTCGCGCTTGGTGTACCCCATGCAGGAACGCGCGATGCCGATTTTCAATTTGATGGGCAATAAAATCTTCAGCCTGATCTTCAGCTGGCTGTTCGCACAGAAAATTGTGGATGTACTGTCGCCGGTGAAAGCATTTTTCGCCGCTGCCTACCCCGGCATGACCACGCGCCTGGATCCGTTCGGTGATTTCGATTTGTTCCTGGGCGCCGCACGCCAGCACTGCCGTATCCGCGAGACACCCCTGCGCTATTTGGAGCGTACGTACGGCACGACGAAGTTGGACCCGATCAAACACGGCTGGATGCTGCTGACCTTGTTCTGGAACGGCACCCGTCTGCTCAAATGGTAAAGCGCTTCTTCGAACGGCGGTACGTGCCTGCGCTCGTCGCGGCGACGCTGCTTGGCATGCTGATCAACGCCTGGTCGGTGCTGCTCGCCGTGGCAGATGCGTCGTTCCGCGGCCTGCTTCCGTACGGCGGCAGCGAGGAAGCCATGTACCTGATTCGTACGCAAGAGGCGCTCCTTGCACCGTTCACCAACGTGACGAATGGAATTTGGTCGGGGCAATACGCGCCGCTCGGACTGCAATCGGCGGGCGTGGAACAATTGTTCGGTGCACTGTTCTTCTGGACCGGCTTGTCGGCACCATGGCTGGTGTTCGGCCTGCATGCACTCCTTGCTCCGTTGACCATTCCGCTGGCTGCAACACTCATGCGTCGCGTTGGTGCCAACAAGCCGTTGGCATTGTCCTGCGGCGTACTGCTGTTTTGGTATTTCGTCTACTGTCGCCGACTGTTCCACCCCGGTTTCAGTTTGCCATTGGTACTCGGCACATTGTTGCTGCTGTGGCGCTGGTACGAAAAACCCAACGCACGTCGCGCCGTGTTGCTTGGCATTCCGCTCGGGTTTTCCGTCGGCGTCTATCTGTGGTCATGGACGTTTTTGTGGGTGGCGACCGGACTCCTGATTCTTGCGACACTGGCAAACAGAACGTCTCCGCAGCGCGGCACGATCCTGAAATCACTCCCCTGGCTCTGCGGAACCACGCTTCTCGCCGCGGCTCCTGCATTGAAGCACTTGGCGATGGCGCGCTTGTTGCCGTTCTTCAGCGAAGCATCTGTGCGCGCAGGATTAGTGCATACGCACCTGCCCGAGTCTCTGGCGCGCAGCATTCTGACAGTCCTCCTGCTCTGCGCAGCCGCCTGGATCTTCCGCAAAAAAGAGGAGTGCCGGTCAATGTTGCCGCTGCTTGCAGTGCTTGGTGCGCTCGCGGTCGCCTACAACCAACAACTGGTGCACGGAGTCGTGATGTCCTTCTCGTCACATTACATCCATTATGTAAGCGTGATCGCGACGATGTTGGTGGTTGCGATATGCACCCATGGCAAGCGCGACGCGGTCGCACTGTTGACGTTGCTTGCCTGCACCGGACTGCTGGTGCTCAACTTCAAGGACATGGGCGGACGCTGGATTGCGTTCTTGCCCCCGCCACCGGAAGCCATGCGCATGCAGCACTTGTCCGGTGCCGTGGAAAAACTCAGCGCCATGCCAAAGACGCTGTTGCTCAGCGACAAGAATGCATCCGACATCGTGGCGTCGTATACCCACCACGACGTGGTATTCACCGAATACTCGGGCTTCCTGCTGGTTCCGGACAAGGAATATGCCGAGCGTGCCTGCTTAGCGGAATTATTCGCGTCACAACCTGTCGACTATGCCCGCCTGGTGGTACACGCCGAAGAACAGTTGCGCGTACTGCGAGGCCAAGAAACCCAAGCGGAGTACGATGCGAGTCTGGCCGCGGCAAATGCTGCGTGCGCGGCAGTGCGCGCGGATCCGCTCGGAACATTGAAGCGCTACGGCATTACGACGGTGCTGTGGGACGAGTATGGCCGACCGTCGTGGAAGTTGAACAAGAGCTTCTTAAAATTAACGCAAGCAGGCAATGGTTGGAGTCTTTGGGAAGTGCAATTCTGACGAATGCTGTAGGCTAGGCGCATGCGTGTCCGTCTCTATGTGCATCTTGTCTGGCGCCTGATCGTGGTTGTCCGCAACTGGCCGGTGTATTGGTTGAACCGCTTCGGCTACACAAAAAACAACGTCACGTACCAGTTGCGCAACGGGCTGAGTATTACCAGTCGCGCATTCGCAATCGACGGCGGTGCATTGAATGACGTGTGGTTCGACGAAAGCTACGAACCCAACCACTTCGGCATTGCATTCGACTGGTCTGCATGCAAAACCATCGTGGATATCGGTGCGAATATCGGCACGTTCACCACCTACGCCGGATACAAATCTCCGCAGGCGGCGATCGTGGCAGTGGAGCCCGAACCGAATAACCTCGTCATGCTGAAGGGTAATGTAGAGGCCAATCATTTCCAGAATCGCGTGACCGTCGTTCCGGCCGCCATCGGCGGGCAAGACGGCACGGTGACGTTGCACATTACGGAAAAAAGCAGCGGCGGCCACTCGCTCTACCACCGCTATGGCAAAACCAGCGATGTGGACGTCGCCATGATTTCTCTGCGGTCATTGTTGGCCAAGCACAACATTGGAACACTCGACTTTCTGAAGCTGGACTGCGAGGGCGGCGAATACGATGCGCTCTACTCGCTGTCGCCCCAAGAGCTGGCGCGCATCCGCTTCATGGCCGTGGAATATCATCACTTCTCGCCGGACCCGCGCCATACGCCCGACCAGTTGCGCGCATTTTTGACGCAAAACGGCTTCGTAATCCAACCCGGTAAGAAATCGATGTTCTTTGCAAAGAACGCCAAGCCAGCCGCATAGCGGGGCAATGGCCGAACAAGCCCGAATCGGTTATGATCGGGCCATGCCAAAGCGTGAACCTAGCATTTGCGTCATCGGACTCGGCTACGTCGGTATGCCGCTTGCCGCAGCATTCGGCAAGACCGGTTGGAAAACCTACGGCTTCGACGTAAGCACCGAGCGCATTCGCACCTTGAAAGAAGGTCACGATTGGACCGGCGAAGTGAGCGACGAAGATTTGAAGAAGATCACCGTGGAATATTCCGCCGACCCGAGCATTATCGCCAAAGCCAACACCATTGTTATTGCGGTGCCGACTCCGGTCGATGTCTACGACGTTCCCGACCTGGAATGCGTGGAGAGCGCCAGCGTGAGCGTGGGCAAACATCTCCAGAAAGGTTCGGTGGTGGTCTATGAGTCCACCGTGTACCCCGGCGTGACGGAGGACATTTGCGTGCCGATTCTGGAAAAGGAATCCGGTCTGCAATGCGGCAAGGATTTCACCGTGGGCTACTCGCCAGAGCGAATTAACCCGGGCGACAAAGAGCACACCATCGATAAAATCGTGAAAGTCGTCGCAGGCCAAGACGCCGCCACAACCGATTGGCTGGCCATGGTCTACGGCAAAGTGGTGACCGCCGGCATTCACAAGGCGCCGAATATTAAAGTCGCCGAAATGGCCAAGGCGATTGAAAACACGCAGCGTGATATCAACATCGCACTCATCAATGAAATCGCCCGCCTATGCGACCGCCTCGGCATTCGTACGCGCGACGTACTGGACGCCGCCTCCACCAAGTGGAACTTCCTGCGATTTACGCCCGGACTCGTGGGCGGACATTGCATCGGCGTGGACCCGTACTACCTGGTGCACAAGGCCAAGGAAGTCGGCATGCACACCGAAGTCATCTCGGCAGGACGCAAAATGAACGACACCATGCCGACGTTCATCGAACGCCAGATCACCCGCGCCATGGCCCAGAGCCGCATTGCGACATTGGACGCCAAGGTCCTGGTGCTTGGGCTTACGTTTAAGGAAAACGTGCCCGACACCCGCAACTCCAAAGTACACTCTGTCATCAAAAAACTTGCGGCGGCCGGTTGCAAAGTCGTTTGTCATGACCCGCATCTCACCAAGCAGGGCGTTGAAAAGTTGGGATTTGCCTACGGCACAATGGAAAACGGCCCGTACGATGTGATCGTCGCGGCGGTGGCGCACAATGAATACCGCGCGTTGACGCCGCAACAACTTGCCCATTCGTTGCGCAAAGGCGGCATTTTCTACGATTTGAAATCGCTCTGGAAGCCCGAGGAAATCGAAGCCGATGGACTCAAGTATCTCTCGCTGTAATGCACAGTTTACCTGCCTGTTGTCGGCGCTTCTGGCCGGTTCTGGTGTTGTTCGTAGTGCTGTCGGCAGTGCTCGCATTGGAGGTGAAGCCGTACGATTTCCGACTGACGGCGGTCTTCCACATGGACGCTCGCACAGCCACCGGCAACCCGATGCCGAAAGACTTCGTGATTCTCAGCATTCCAAGTTACGACGGCGCGCAGTACTACCAAGTGGCGCGCAACATGCCGCGTATCGTGAACCCGACTCGTTGGAGCGAACTACTGCACCGTAACCCCGGTTCCTACGCCTATCAGCGCTTCCTGTTGCCGCTGCTCGCGTTCCTGCTGTCATTCGGCAACGTCGCATTGCTCCCCTACGCGTTCGTCTGCATCAACATGCTAGCGTTACTACTGACCGCAATCTTGTTGCTGAAACACAACATAAAGCCAATCTACGCGCTGGCATTGTCGTTGTCCCCGGCCGCCATGTTGGCGATGCACTTCACGCTGGCTGAACCGCTGACAATACTCCTCATTGCCTTCACCCTGCTGCGGTACCGGAAGAGTGGCAGCTTCGGTCCGTGGGAAGTTCTGGCGCTCTCACTGGCGGTACTAGCCAGGGAAGTAAACATTCTGTTCGTCCTCTACCTCGTCGGTTGGTCCGTGCTGCAGCGCAATTGGAGCGATGTAGCCAAGCTGCTCATTCCGGCCGCCACGTTCTTGTGCTGGCACACAATCCTCTTCGGCATCTTCTCCAACATTCCGTTCTTCACCAGCACCATGGCCCGGCAATTTCCGGGTTCGGCCGCGTTCGACCTGGTTGTCGGACGAAGCGGTTATGACGCCATGTCATTGTCGTCTATCGCATTGATTACGCTGTTCGTGTTGCCGGGACTGACATTCGCCATTCGCGACATTGCGACGCGTCGCAAGGCGGACGTACTGTCGTTGGGTGCGGTGGCGTTCTTCTGCCTCATGTTGCTCATGCCCAAATACATTTGGGGATCGATTACGAGCATCGGCCGTGTGATTACGCCGGTCTATCCGTTGACCGTGCTGCTGTTGGCTCATCGCGATTCTCCCCTTACGAGAATGCTGGCAATCGGTATCCTGGTACTCGGACTCGTGACGGGCGTCGGCCTGGCACTTATCCTTCATCCGTTCACGCTCGCCCACTGATGTCTCCGCGTCTCAGCATCTTAGTACCGGTGTACAACGAAGAACGCACTCTGAAGCAAATGATGGAAGAATTGGTCGGCTCCTGCCCGGACGCCGAGCTGATTTACGTGGATGACGGCTCGCGCGATGCTTCCCTGAAGATTCTGAAGGACAACGCCCGTCCGCAGGACGTTGTACTCACCAAGCCCAACGGAGGCAAAGGATCTGCAATCCGCGAGGGTTTGGCAAAAGCCACTGGCAACTACACCACCATTCAGGACGCTGACTTGGAGTACCATCCGCGCCAAATCGCTTCTCTGTTGGCCGAAGCAGAGCGACGCGGTGGCGACGTGTGCGTATTCGGTTCGCGCTTCCTGACCAGCAATCCGAATATCTACAAGCGCTACCTTATGGGCAACAAGTGCATCACGTTCGCCTTGAACGTATTGTTCTTCTCTCGCCTCACCGATAGCTACACCTGCCGCAAACTGCTGCCGACCCCACTCTTCAAGGGCATGAACATCCGCTCATCGGGCTTCGAGCTGGAAGCCGAAATCTGCGCCAAAGCGCTGCGTAGCGGCATTCCGATCATCGAGCTGCCCATCGATTACAAACCCCGCACGATTGAAGAGGGAAAGAAGATCAACTGGAAAGACGCGGTGAAGGGGGTGTGGATGATGCTGAAAATCAGAGTGGGTATGTAAAAGTGACTCTGAGGAAGTGCTCAGCCCACCAGGAGGGCGCGCGCCACGGAGGGGGCCAGGTGGTCTGCCGCCGAGCCCAAGCGAGGCGTGCGTGGGAGCTGGCGCGCAGCGTTTTCTTGGCCACTTCTTTGTCGCGCACAAAGAAGTGGCATTCGTTGTTCGTCCGGATAAAACAAATGGAAGAATCACCGACTCTTCATCATCCGCACCGAAAACCCCTCCGACGCGAACACCTGATCGCTCATGCTCTTGAGTAGCGAGATCGCAGGAGTCTCTTTCATGTCATCCGGCAACACTAGCGCATTGATGGGGTGCAGCCGGATTTTGGCTGTATCCAGCATGCCGAGGTAGCTCTTGTACGCAGCCACGTTCTGCGCCACAAGATCGTCCGGCATGGCATTGTAACTGCCGTATTGCTCACGGAAATAAATCGAATACAACGCGCTTCCCAGCCTGGCCCGCATGGTCGTGGGAAATTCCTTCTCGGCCTGTGCTGCGGTGAAGCCGTTCACCCATAGGTCGAAGAAGAACACGTCGCGAATGCGATTGGTAGGTATGAGGTAATTGTTCGCATTGGTCGCTGTGTAGACGTCGGCAGAGGTGTAGACCGGCACCAGGTCCATGACGTCGATATCCGGCGAATAGACGACTTGGCCGGCATGCAGGTTTTTGCCGACATACTCAAGCATCGGCGCCAACTTCTGCTGTTCGCCCCAGTAAGCACGCACGCTAACGTAGGCCAACTCCTGATAACGAATGCCAAACACCATGGCGGCCACAATAAGGAACCCGGCTACAGACGGCTTATTGCCACCAAGCGAAAAACGACCGAGGAATTGGAGCACCAACACCATGGCCAGCAGAGAGGCCAGCGGATGAAAGAAATACCAATGATAGTGATGCGGAACAATGGAGTGACCGGTGAGCACCTGCTGATTCATGGCAACCAACCCACCGAGAATGAGACAGAGAAGAAGCGGCCAGGTCGCCGCCCAGCGTTTCCGTGCGACAGCAAGTATGGCGAGGGCGATAAATGCCCATACACCCAACGATGGTGCGTGCGAAAAAACCAAGCCGATTCGCGGAGAGCTTTCGGCATAGAAAGGGTGATGCACGGCCGCCTGCACCTGGAGCAAATACGGCACAATAACGACTGCCACCAACCCACCGCAGAGGCATAGATCCATGACGCGCGGCCACTCACGGCGAACCGCATACCACAGCATCAGCAACGCCAGCGACACGGCCAGGAACGACCAGGCGTAGACATACGAGTACACCAAAATAGCCAAGCACGGCACGCACGCCAGCAACAACCGGCGGTCGCGACGACGGACCCACGTTGCGACCAGCCAGATGACTCCAAAAAACCACGATGCACTCCACAACGGATTGATCACACGCGAGAAGCGCAGCGGTTCGAATGCTCCGCTGCCGACCAAGAATTTGCCAATATCCCACGGAGCTCCGAGCAGCGCTCCCGCGAATACCAGAGCACAAACGGCCATCAGCGACTCCCAGCGCCTTCCCGTCAGAGCAACCATCGCGCCGGTCATGACAAGAAACAAAACGAAGGCGCACAGTCCGGCATACAGCGTAAATGTGAGCACGGGGTCGGTGTGCAGCACCATCGCGATCACCGCTGGAACAGCCTCTGGATACGGCGGGTGTAAAAACGGTTGATGTTTGGGTTCGCTGTAATACACGTTTCCGGTCATGAGGAAGCCATCGAAGACTTCGCGCATGCGTGCGGCGTAGTGGATTTCGGCATCGGCGGCCATGATTTCCACTCCGCGGAATGGATTGGCTGAATCCAGCCGCTGCAACGCGTGCGGGAGTAGCACGGTACCCACGAACACCACGGCACATACGACTGCCGTACAGGGAAATGCGCGGAGCTTCATCGTTTACGAACAACGACGTAAAAATTGGCGGCACACAGTTCGGCACCCGGCATATGCGCGAGTGCAAGATCGAAGAATTTGATCGGCGCGAACAAAATCAGGAACAGATACTGCAAGACGCTCTGTAGCTTGCGTGAGCCGAAGCAGAACACTGTGGCAAAAAAAGCGGCCAACAAAGCGGTAAGCGCCGAACACGGTCCGGCCATTACACCTTTCTCCACCAACTCGCAGCCCGGAAACAGCGCGGCCAAACCTTCTTGGGTCCAGCGCGTGTAATCCAGCGGCGACGGGTGCCACGGGAACACAAACGGCGACGCAACGTGAATCAGTCCCCCGCTTTTGACGACGCGTTGCAACTCGGCAGTCACGAGCGCCGGATGCGGCACGTGCTCCAGCACCTGATCGCAGGTGGCTCCGGCGAACGCACCGTCCGAAAACGGCAGCGCTTCCAGGTCTGCCAAAGCGTCCACACCCGGGAAAGGAAATAAATCGATGTTCAGGCAATCCCCCGGCAACACGCGCGTACCCGAGCCGGCATGCAACACCGTGCCTCCGTGCGGAAATTTTTTCAGGAATTTCCCCGGCGTCATGCCGGTGAAGAACGACGGACCCACAAGCCAGACCAACGCGCCGTAGAGTCCGGGCCAGCGCTTGAAGAAGTCCTTAAAGCCGTTTTCACCATGAGACTGTTGCTGGCGCTTCAGCTCGGCAAGTTGCGCGGCCGGCAAAAATGCTGGCACGCCGTTCACTTGTTCGGGCACTCGTGAAGAATTGCGGAGTAGGCCGGACAAGGACGCGGTGCTTGAAGTCATTTACGCAGATGGGAAAACCTCACGGATGCGATACGGCTTGCGCGATTGCGTTTGGAAGTACGTGCGCATGGAGACCTCGGCCAATACGCCCATGAGCGCACACTGCACGCCGACGATTTCAAATAAGGCGGCCAGCACGGGCAACGGCGTCTGAATCAGCGTCGGTCCGCCGACTTCACGCCAGGCAAACGCAGCAAGAACAGTCAGGAATCCGGCTAGCACCGAAAGCAAACCGATACCGCCAAAGAACTGCATTGGCCTGGTGACCGAACGCAGGAAGAACGTGAGCATGAACAGATCGAGCAGCACGCGCCAGACGCGACCGAAGCCGTACTTGGATCTGCCGTGCATACGTGCGCGATGATGCGTTTCCACTTCGGCCACGCGCGCACCCTGCATACCGGCGTACGCGGCCAAGAAACGGTGCATGTCACCGTAGAGTCCGATGTTCTCGATAACCGTGCGGCGGTAGGCCTTCATGGTGCAGCCGTAGTCATGGATTTCCTGGCCCGACACAGAGCGGATCATTTTATTGGCAATCTTGGAAAGCGTCGAACGCAACCAGGCATCGTGGCGACTGCGACGCCAGCCCGAAACAATGTCGAACCCGGCGTCGATTTTGGCGATGAACAACGGGATGTCGCGTGGATCGTTTTGGCCGTCGGCATCCATGGGTAAAATCACGTCGCCTTTCGCCACGTCCATACCGGCTGAAATGGCGGCCGTTTGGCCGAAATTACGCGCCAACTCCACAACACGCAGGAATGGAAAGCGGCTTGTGGCTGCCTTCAGATTCGAGAGCGTCTGATCGGTGCTGCCGTCGTCAACGGCAATGACTTCGGCACCCGGATACTGCTGCAGTACATCCGCAAGCTCACCGAGCAACGGGTCGATATTCTCGACCTCGTTATGCACCGGCAGAATGATGGAAAGTCGCATGAATTAACGTTTGCGAAGTGCTTCGGTCTGAAGACCGATGCCGAACAACAGAACTGCACCGAGCAACAGTGCGGACCCGAGTACGGTCAGGAACGTGTGCGCCAGCACCGAAGACAACAGGAGAAGCAGGATACCCGCCGCACCGCAGCAAACACTGAGCAGCAGGAACAATTTGAGCGGATTATAGGTGGCAACGACCTCGGTCACGTACTGCAGCGTGCGCAGTGAATCGCGTAGAATGCGCACCTTGGAACTGCCGACGCGCTTGTGATACGCGATTGGCACGTAGTTCACGATCTTACCTGTAAGCATGTAAATCAAGGTAATGGTCGTGGTGAAGCTGAACCCCTGGCACAGGTGCGGGAAATACGGCGTCACGACGCTTTTGCGGAATGACCGCAGGCCGGAGTTAATATCCGGAATGTGACGACCTGTGACGAATTCGACGAGTGCCTTGAGCGCGATGCGGGCAGGCATTTTCAAAAAGGTGCCACGGTACGCTTTGCCGCTACGTGCTCCTACGGCCATGTCGAAGCCTTCCTCAATCTTGGCAACGAACTCGGGGATGCGCTCAATCGGGTACGTGCCATCGGCGTCGGTAATGACGATAATGTCGTTGCGAGCCACATTGATACCGTCCATCACACTTTTGCCATAACCCGCATTACCAGGATGACGCACGACATTGGCACCATGCTGACGAGCGATGTCGGCGGTCTTATCGGTGGAGCCGTCATCGACAACGATCACCTCCGGGTTGCCGGACAGCGCGCGAATGGCATCGATTACCGGAGCAATGGCCGCTTCTTCGTTGAATGCCGGGAGGATGACGGTGTATGGAGTCATGAACGTTTGGTGAAACGCGCAAAGGTAGTAGTGTAGCCCACTGAAGCCAGAAGAGCATAGCAGAACACGATCGGCATCAGGTACCGCGGAGTGGCATCTGTGAGCACGAAAACGGCCACCGTGTAGCCGATGAGCAGCCAGAACAACGCGAACTCACGGCGGCGCAATGTCCATAATCCGAGCATGCAGCCGACGTAGATGATGAGTGACCCAAGGGCAGCCGACAGGTTGTAGAGGAAGCCCCAGCCATTCACGTACGGCAGATGGAATTCGACCACTTCCCACAACGAGAACGCGACGTAGTTCGGGAAATGCGCCAAAATCTTGGCTTGTCCGGCTTTGCCGATGGCGGCTTCGGTGCCGAGCGGTTTGCCGTCGGGCCACTTGGCATGCATAAGGCCGTTGAAGCTGCAGGCATCCGAACGACCGGTCCAGTTGCGGCTGATGTACTCCGACCACAAGCATTTTGGCGCTTCCCACGCCGTCACACGCTCGGCTTGTTCGCCGCGCACGTACCACATCACTGCAGTCCGGTCCGGGTCAATGAGCCGGAACTGTCCGTCGGCTTGCAGATTGCGCACGCCCCACAACATGGTCAGTGCGTACGGCAGAATCAACATTCCCAGTAGATACCGCCAGCGCCATTTATGGAGGAGGAACAATGGCAACAAGGCGAGTGGCAAGAACAAGAACGACAAATAGCTAAGGTTGAGAAGCGTCAGCAGCACACCAATCACGACCGCCCAATCCCAACTGCGACGCTGATGGAATTCCAGCACCGCCGCTGCCAACAACAACATGAGTGACAGCACGAAACACTCGCGGTAGACGAAGAAGACGATATGCAGCGTGGCCGGGAAGAGCAGCAGAAGTGCCAGACAGACGTTGCTTGCCGCGCTGCCGATGCCGATATGCTTCAAGCGCGTAACGAAAACAAGCGACGCTCCGAGTAGCACGAGTGCCTGAATGAGAAAAATTGCCGACCGGTTGCCAATACCGAAGAGTTTGTAAATGCCGCCCAAAAACACGCTGTAACCCGGCTCGCGGTAGGCGTACGGCGTCACGCCGTCGATGGAAAAGAAGCCCTGTTCCGCAACGTGCACTGCCGTCTGATGATACTGGCCGGCGTCATCGGCGAAGGTCTGCGTCACCGGTACATCGATTCTGCTCGGAAGCAGCAGTCCGACCACCAACGCGAATGTCAGTGCAATGCCGACCGTGAACTTCCGCGCCGTTGAGGAGGAATGCATGAGCATGGAATTAGGAATTCTTTCGAAGCCACGAGTCTAACCAAAGCAACGACCAGATGTGATCGCTGTAATCAACATCCGAATCGTGATAGGTCTTCAGGAAACGCTCCATTGCAACACGATCGAGCATGGTGTCGTACAACGGCGAGTCGACAGCCAGCAGACGATCATGCACGAATACTTTCAAGTCCGTGCGGAACCATCGGTTGAGCGGCAGACGGAAGCCTGTCTTCTTTTTTTGCAGCGTTTCGGGCGGCACCAAATCGTTCAGCACTTGCCGGAAGATCCACTTGGTTTTCCCCTGGCGCAGTTTCAGCGAACTCGGAATACGTGCGGTGAATTCCAATAATTCATGATCCAGCAGCGGTGAACGCGCCTCCAGTCCCGACGCCATGGTGCCTAAATCCACTTTGGGCATTAGGTCATCGGCAAGGTAGGTGTCGATGTCCATGCTCATGCCTTTGTGCACGATGTCATCGCCACGGTCGCGCGCTGCCTGCGTCTGCGCGGCATACCAGTCGTCGGTGCGCGGAAACTGTACGCCGAAACCCTTGGCGTACAACGCGCGCTTTTCTTCCTCGGTGAAGAAGCTGATGTACTGCAGGAAACGTTGCGGCCACGGCAGTCCGATGGATGACTGAAAACGATGACAGCGATAACTGAACGTATTGCTTTGAATGGCATGGAACACGCCGGTACCCATGCGCACCAACGAGTGCAATGGCGAAGGCAACATGGCCCAGCGCTGCGAAAATTTCAGAATCGGGTACCGCACGTAGCCGGCGAAGTTCTCGTCACCACCGTCGCCGTTCAGCGCCACCGTCACACTCTTGCGCGTTTCACGAGCCAACAAATAGGTGGGGATCACCGAAGGATCGGCGTACGGCTCCTCGTACGTGTGCACAAGTTCATCCAGCAGATGGACGATGTCTGCCTTCAGCACGATGGGGTGGTGATTGGTCTTCAGGAGCTTGGCGACGCGCTCGGCATCCGGCAGTTCATTATGCGTTTCCTCGGGGCTGCCGATGGAGAACGTCTCGATCGGCTTATTGCTGTGCCGTGCCATGAGTGCAACGACGGCCGCCGAGTCCACGCCGCCGGACAGGAACGCACCGACCGGCACGTCCGAGATCATGCGCAGACGCACGCTCTCGCTGAGAAGCGCGCCAAGCTCTTCCTTCCACGCAGGAATGGAACGCGAATGATCGGGTTTGTACTGGAGCTGCCAATAACGGCCCGTTTCCACCTTCTTCGTGCCCAAATCCACACGCAGCCAATGGGCAGCCGGGAGCTTGTGGATGCCGCGCACACCGGTGTTCGGCGACGGCACATACATCATCGTCAGATAATGATGAATCGCCTCTTGATCCACGTCTTTCGGGCAGTCGGGCAACGTACGCAACGCTTTCAGTTCGGAAGCGAAGGCGAACGTGTTGCCGACCTGAAAATATTTGATCGGCTTCTTACCGACACGATCGCGTGCGATGAACAGTGTGTTGCGCTTGCGATCGTGGATGGCGAACGCGTACATGCCACGTAGATGCTGCAAGCACTCCTCGCCGAACTCCTGGTACAGCTTGAGCAAGACTTCCGAATCTCCGGTGGAGGTAAATTTATAGCCGCGCTTCTCCAGCATGGCGCGCTTGTCTTCGAAGTTATAGATCTCTCCGTTGAACACCATGGTCAATTCTTTGTTCTCCGAATACATCGGCTGGCTGGCTGCGGTCGAGAGATCGATGATGGAAAGCCTGCGGTGCCCAAGACCCACGCCGGCGTAGGTATAGGTTCCAGCGCCGTCTGGTCCGCGATGAGCGATGGCATCCGTCAAACGGCCGAGCACGCCGGGATCAACCGGGGAGCCGTCGAGCCGTACGATGCCGCAGATACCGCACATGGCCGCAGTATAGAGGAGGACGGCCACTCCCGTTCGCTCAGTTTCTTCGGAATCCGTTTTTCGCTACTCTCACCGCATGCAGTCGCAACGTAAACAATCGGAGTGGGCCTGGCAGTGGGACCGCATCTACGACGACAACACCTGGCTGTTCACCGAGTGGATTCAGCCCAACACCTTCGAAACATTCCGCAACAAGACCGTGCTCGACTGCGGCTGCGGCGGCGGACAGCACATCAACTTCGTGGCCCCGTACGCCAAACGCATCGTGGGCGTGGATTTGAACGCACTCGGCGCGGCAGGCAAGAACACCGCCGACAAGCCTAACGTGGAACTGAAGGAGGCGGACATCGCCAAAATGGACCTGGGCGAGAAATTCGACGTCGTGTACTCCATAGGCGTGCTGCACCACACAGATAACCCGGACGCCTCGTTCTTCAATATCGCCAAACACTGCAAGCCGGGCGGCCGCGTGATCGTGTGGGTCTACAGCAATGAAGGCAACTTCCTGAATAAGTGGGTACTGGAACCGATCAAATCCCTGCTCGTGAACCATTTGCCACGCCCCATCGTCTGGGCGTTGGGCCACCTGCTTACCGCACTGGTCTACATTCCGGTGTTCACCTTGTACCTGTTGCCACTCACGTTCCTCCCCTATTACCAGTACTTCCAGAACTGGCGCCGCCTCAGTTACCAGCGCAACTTCCTGAACGTGTTCGACAAGTTGAATGCGCCTCAGACCTGGTTCATTTCCGAAGAACAGATCCGCCGCTGGTTCTCGCCTGAGCTTTTCACCGGCGTGCACGTGTCCCCGTACCGCGGCGTCAGCTGGCGCGCATCGGGCTCGCGTGTCGCATAAGACACGCACAACCAAGACGTCGCAACTGCGGGTGGTAAACGATATGCTGTGAACGATGCCAAGCGAACGCGTCCTGGTCACCGGGGCAACGGGAATGATCGGCTCCGCCGTGGTCGCCCGTCTGTTGGCCGACGATTGCATCGTGCGCGCGTACGTTCATGCAGAGAGTGCTGCAAAACTGCCAAAACACCCGCATGTGGAAATCGCCATCGGCGACATGCGCGACGGCGTCGCACTCACGACTGCCATGCACGAGGTGGATTGGGTCGTGCATCTGGCAGCCTGCAAATCCGATGAATCCGAAAGCGAAGCAGTGAACGTCGGTGGCGCCGAAAACCTGGTCGCCGCCTGCAAAGCGCACCCCGTGCGCCGCATCCTGAATATTTCCACGCAGTCGGTGAAGCTGAGTCACAAAGGCCGTTACGCGAGTACCAAAGCCAAAGCCGATGCGATCTTCGCCACCAGCGGGCTGCCGGTGACGACGCTGCTGCCAAGTGTGGTCTACGGCAAAGTAGATCAAGGAATTTTCGGATCATTGCTGAAATTCCTGAAGCTACCGGTGGTCCCGATCATCGGCAGCGGCAAAGCGACCTTTCGACCAATTCACCAAGATGACTTCGCCCGCGCACTCCCGATTCTGGCGCGCGACCCGGCCAGCGTGGGACGCGTATTCGATGTCGGAGGACCAGACGAAGTAAGTTTTAATTGGCTGGTGGATGAATTGCTGCACAGAAAAGGTATGCGCAAGATGCGCATGCATATTCCATCGTCCGTCGCGCTTTGCATTGCAACATGCATCAGTTGGATGCGCCGTCCGCCGGTAACACGCAGCAACGTGTTGGGTGCAGACGCAGTGCTGGAAATGAACGTGGACCCGTTCTTCGCCGCAATCGGTTTTGTACCAAGATCCTTACGGCAGGGTCTCGATGACCTCTTCGGCCCCACACCGCACGATGACTCTGAGCCGCGCGCCTTGTTGCAGTACGTCATGCCCAATCACGCAGAGCCGGATGCCGCGATGATCGCGCTCTACCGCCACGCCTGCGAAATACACGAAATCAACCCGCTGCACCGCTTGGAGCACCGTGTGGTCGAGAACCGCTGGATGCTGGGAGGGTTGGACGCCGTGACCCGCCTGCTGCGACCGCAATGCACACTGCAGCGCAAACTACTTGTCGCTGCGGCAATCGTCGAATGCTCCCCTGCTTCGGCCAACGCACTGCTGCCTCGGAACCGCTCGAAGGTCGCGCTGTTCTGTCTTGTACTCGGGGCCGGATTGAGCGCCATCTCCAAACTGCTGCTTGGAGCTCTGCTCTGCTGCCTGCCGCACTTCTATTCGCGCAATGCCGGACTGTGACGTGCTCATCATCGGCTCGGGTCCTGCAGGAGCGCATGCCGCTCAAGCACTGGTCGAAGCCGGTGCATCGGTCATCATGATCGATGGCGGCAACGACGCGACAACGGCTCTTGCGGAGGCACCGGATCGTAACTTCGTCGATGTGCGTAAGAGCGATGTGAATCAATATCGCTGGTTCCTTGGCGACGATCTTTCGGGCATTCCCGTAAGCGGACTGACCGGAGGATTGGGTGGCGGACAAGTAAGCGGCAATCGATCGTACGTGGTTGCCAGAACGGAACACGCGTTGCCGCTGCAACTGAAGAACTGCCAAGTGATTCAGAGTTTGGCCAAAGGCGGCCTGGGGGCCGCTTGGGGTGCTGCCTGTGCAATCCTGGATGAAGGTGAATTGTATTCATTGGGGCTGGATGCCGCTGAAATGCAGCTGCACTACGATGCAATCATTGCGCGTATTGGCATGTCCGGCGGGCTCTCGCGACCTGGAGTGCAGCCGGCCCTAAGACTCGATCATCATGCCGCCCACACGTTGGGGGCATACGAACGCCATCGCAAACACTTCGACTCCCAGATGATCTCGGTGCAACAGCCGCTGTCTGCAGTACTGACAAAGGACATGGGCAAACGACGCGCGACGAACTACGCCGACATGGACTATTGGGCGGACCCCCGGAAATCGGTCTATCGGCCACAATTCACAATCGAAGAATTGGAACAGCAACCGAACTTTCAGTACCGAGGCGGCTATGTTGTAGATCGCGTGGAGGAAAATGCCAACGAGGCTACCGTGCACGCCCATGGCTTGGGTCCAGTAGTCGGCATGCAGACGTTCTCCGCGAAACGCGTTATTGTGGCAGCAGGAGCTGTGAATTCCGCGCGCATCCTGCTGCGCAGCAAACACCTCTACGACCGTCCTCTTCCTTTCGTGGGTAAACCGCACGTCTTCAGCGCGTGCATCGACTGGCGTTCATTGGGGAAGGCCGGCCCCGACGAGCGCACCAGCCTATGTCAGTTGGTCGTGATCGACGAGCAGCGCAGAGGCGGCATGCAAAGCGGTTGCGCCCAGCTGTATAGCTATCGTTCATTGCAGTTGTTCCGTCTGTTAGGAAGCGCGCCGTTTCCGACGCCCGAAGCGTTATCGCTTTTGGCGGCACTGTCGCCATCGTTGGTTATTGCCGACATTCGTTTCCCGGCATTCGCGGCACCCCACAACACGCTGCGATTGATGCGCAATGGATCGCTGCATATCGCCATGGACATTCGCGCCAACGAGCGCAACGAGCGGATACACACATGGAAACGTCTGCGCAAAGCATTCTTGAAGCTTGGAATGCCCGCAGTGAAGAACATGTGGTTGCCAGAAGCATCGAGTTCGCACTATGCCGGAACGATTCCGCAGAGCGCCGATGATCGCATGTCTCTTTCGACCGATTCCAGCGGCAAGGTACGACAGTGTTCGCGTATTTGGGTGGCCGATGCCTCGGTGTTTCCCTGTCTGCCGGCCAAGCCTCACACCCTGACGATCATGGCCAATGCCCGCCGCATCGCCCTGGAAGTCAGCAAGACTCTTGACTAATACCAAAGGCCCAAGTGTTGCTATACTCCACTGTGCATGCAGCGACCATCTTTCGTATGGCTCTCGCCGACGCTCACAAAAATCGGGCGCCGCTTCGGTATTGATGCGCATTATTTCGCCAAGAGTTCGGCGTTCGTGATTTTGGGGCAAGCGATGAACATTTTGAAAGGCATCGTATCGGGGTACTTGATTTCGCGTTTGTTCCCGGCCGAAATGTACGGCGAGTATCGCTTCGTGCTCAGCGTGGTCGGCACGTTAGGAGTGCTGACGCTCTCGGGAATGCCCCGGGCAATCGCGCGGGAAGTGGCGCAGCGGAAAGAAAACGCCGAGTTATGGTGGACGTTCCGGACCTACGCGCTGATTTGTCTGCTCGGCACCGTCGCCATTGCGGGAGTCATTCTGCTGCTGCCGCACTGGGGTCGCATGAACCTGTGGGCCATGTTCTTACTCTCGGCGGTCTTCTTCATCCCGACCAACGTAGGCACCGCATTCTTCGGCGGTATCGTCATCGGACGCGGACAATTCGATACCTCGCTGCGCGCCAATGCAACTGGCGGAATTTTGGTGATTGTTTCGGTGTTGCTCATGCTCTGGTTGCGCCCGTCGCCGCTGTTGTTGCTGGCATTCACGGCCGGCATTCCGCCCATTATCTACTTGTGGGAGCTCCGCAAGCTCATGAGCAAATATCCATCGCAAAAACCTTCCAAGGACATGTTCACGTACGCGCTGAAAATCACCGTCGCCGATATTCCCATGACGTTGTCGTGGTATTTGGACGGACTGTTGATTTCGGCGTTCTTCGGATTGAAGGAGCTGGCGGTCTTCTCGGTGGCACTCATGATCCCAGAAGAAGCCAAGGGTTTCCTGAAAGACTTTCTGCCCATCTCGTTTTCCCGCCAGGCAGCCGGACCGGATACTCCGGCCCGCCAGCGGCAATTGCTCTACGCCGTGGGCTGGATGACGTTGGTCTTCGCCATCGGCATCGGCATCTACATCGGCATCAGTCCGTGGATCATTCCGTTCTTGTTCCCCTTGTATGACCCTGTGCAATTGGTGCCGCTCACCAACGTGGCCGCATTAATATTGATCACATTCCCGGCCAGCTTGTTCCCGCAGCAACTGGAAGCGCGCGGACGCGCAAAAGAAGTGCTGATCGGACAGTGGATGGCATCCGTCGTCTTTGCGATTGCACTACTCGTTCTTATCCCGACCATGGGGTTGATGGGCGCCATTATCGCCCGCGGCATCTTCCGTGTTGCCTACGTCGGATACGCCGCATACGTGTTGCTGCGCGGAGCAGGAACACCAAAGGCCGCCTAAAAGACGGGCTGGCCTGGATGTGCTTTCTTGTACTCCTCCACCTCGTCCGCAGTGGGCCGTTTGCAGGTCGTTACCTCGGATTCGTTTTGGGGGGTGCTCAACGTTTCTCCGGCAGTGAGTCTGCGTAGTGCTTCGGTCAACACGACCGGCGCCAGGAATTGCGCCTTGGCACGCAGCGTGGCTGGCGTATCGGCAGTGACCACTGGAATGCGCTCCTGCAGCACGATCGGACCGGCGTCCAGCTTGGGCTCGACCCAATGCACCGTAATGCCGAAGGACTCAGGCTGTTTCTTGAAGAGAATCCAAAACTCGGCTTTGCCACCGCGGAACTTGGGCAGTAGCGATGAGTGGAGATTCAACGTTCCTTTGACGGGAATCGCCAAGATGTCTTGTTTGATGATGCGCGTGCCATAGAGCACCGCGATGTCCGGCCTCATGCCCTTCAGTGCTTCGGCGGCAGTGGAATCGTTGTGGTTCTCCACCGTAACCCACGGGATGCCGTGTTCTTTGAGTACTGTCGTCGCGGACGCAAACCTTCGAAAACCGCCCTGCCAGGTGGCCGGGTGCTTGCCCAAGAACAACGTGCGTTCAAGCCAGAGGAACAACGACTCAACTACCCGGAGCACCCCGACACGACTGCCTTCGTTCATGGCGCCTTCGAAGACGACGCCGGAAATCTCCACACCTCTCGAAAGCAGGTGTGCAAGAAACGCGGGCGTTTGGGGTTGCAGACGGGTGAGGACGACCACTCGCATGCGGCGATGCTACAACCCCGTCATGCGTTTGACCACCGCGTTCACCAAGGTACGCGGGTCGCTGGCTACGTACTCTTTGGACGGAATGATTTTTTCGTAGTCCAGCCATTCGCCGATTGTGGACCGCAGCGTGAGCGTGCGAGAGACAGGCCGAAGTTCCGGCAGGTCGGCAATAGACATGACATGTGTCACTGCACCGTCCACCGAACCATTCGGCTGAACGGCAAATTGCGATGCCGAAACCAACGACACCGTTGCGTCGTTCTGCCACACACACAGGCGAACATCGGGATGCAGGCCGGACTGCTGAATGGCGACGCGCCCTTCAATGGAATCAAACGTTATGCCATAGCCCTGGCTACGACTACGCCACCATTGTGCGTACGTATGCAATGTTGATACGGATGTCGCAGGCAATGCTTGGATTGCCTCTATGACTCCGCCACCGGACAGCAACGGCAGATCGCTCGGGTGACCATACAGATGCACCGGCAAACATGCGCCGTGAAGCGCAGCCACGAGGCGTCGATAATACTCGGCGATTCCCGTCACCGGCGTCTTGGCATTCCATTTGCGAAAGTTGATCGGCGATACGGCATGCACAGGAACCTGCAACGCCGTGGATGTGCGGCCGTCACACGGCGGATCGCACGGGTAGGCGTCGTGAGCAAAGCCGAACTCGGAACTGTAGTCATACCCGAGTGCCTCCACCACTCTCTGTACGCCGTTATTCCATTTGGCCGACGGGGTCACCATGGAATGCACTTCGACTCCAAGTGAGCGCAGACAGGCATCTGCGCGTCGCATGTTTACAACGTTATTCGGCTCATCGCGGAAGGTGTAGTGACGGTACGCATGCGAGCCGATTTCCACGCCGCTTTGCTTCAGGCGAGCCAATCGCTCGGGTTTACCGTCCAGATCCGCGCACGTTAGGAACCAACTGCTGGAAGCCTCCAGTGGTGCCAGGAGATCGCAGGTATCGGCCCATTCGCGCTCGTCGTACCAATCGGCATCCACCCGCACGTTCACGTGTGTTCGCGCATCACCCGGAAAGTACCAAGCATGCAGTAGCGGCAAACCCACGTGTGCAAAAGCCGTACGAAGTGCAGTGCGCCACTGTGTATGAAGTCGTAGGTGATTCGCCGCCGCGCAGGGTACCAGCGCCGTTGCATCCGGCGTATAACCGGAGAGTTGCCAAATACGCCTTCCGGCAATCGCGTCGCCAAACGCCGAGATATCGATGGGAACGACCAAGCCCACTCCGGCCCGTGCACGGAGCGACAACGCCCACGCATCCGCAGTCACCAACACTCCCCCCCTGCGCACGTACGCCTCCATGCCTGCGCGAGCATGTTCGGCCACCGAAAGAGAACAAGCTACTGGGAAGCCGCCCGATTCTGGAGTGTCGGCCAGTACATAGGGAATGCCAAGCTGGCGTGCCAGAAACTCGGGTACTCCGTATCCGGAGGCAGTGTCGATAATGGTCAAGCCGTAGGGCCGCGGTGACATGGCTGGAAAGTGGGTGACGCTCTGTATACTAACAGCATGTGCGGAATTACCGGATTCTACGGCGAAGACAAGGTGCGCATTGATGCAATGACGAATGTGTTAGTGCACCGCGGGCCGGACGGCAACGCGACGCTGGTGACGCATGGTGTCTCGCTCGGCCACGCACGTCTGGCGATTTTAGATCCGTCACCCACCGCAGATCAGCCGATGTGGAACGACTCAAAAACGGCGGTCATCGTCTACAACGGCGAGATTTTCAACTACCGAGAATTGCGCAGTGCCGAGAAATTCGACTGCGTGACCAGCGGGGACACTGAAGTGTTGCTGAAGCTCTACGACAAGTACGGCATCAGCTTCGTGAAATTGCTACGCGGCATGTTCGCCTTCGGCCTGTACGACACCCGCACGAAAACCTGGTACCTGGCCCGTGACACAGGCGGCATCAAGCCGCTGTTCGTGTCGTATCCCAACGGCAAACTCCATTTTGCATCCGAGATGCGCTCGCTGATGAAAGCGCTGCCCAAGAAACCCGAACTGAATATGGAGGCGCTTTCGCAATACGTACGCCTGCACTACGTTCCCGGCCCGCATACGCTGTGCCAGGGAATCGAATCGGTGCCCCCCGGGACGGTAATCGCCTGGAACGAACACGGCGAAGCACGCGACACGTTCCGGCCGATGGTCGAGCCGGTGCACTACCATTCCAGGAGTGATTTTCGCGCTCACTTCCCAGAGCTGATGGATATGGTGGTGGCCGATCATCTGGTGTCGGATAAACCGGTGGGATTGTTCCTGAGCGGCGGCATGGATTCGTCCATCGTGCTGCACCACATGAGCAACCATGCCAAGAAACCGATCAAGACGTTCACGGTGCGGTTCGAGGCTACCGCCGACGAAGACGAGGCGCGTTTCAACAAAGACGCCGAAGTCGCCAAACTGACGGCCAAGCACTACGGCACCGACCACCGCGAGGTGGTGCTGACCGCCGGGCTGTGCCGCAATATCTATGCGGATGCTGCACGGTCGCTGGACCAACCCAATGCCGACTCGGTGGCCATGGCGCAGTTCGTGTTGTCGCGCGAAGCCAAGAAACACGTGGATGTTGTGTTGAGCGGAGCCGGCGGAGATGAGTTGTTCGGTGGCTATCCGCGCTACCGCATCGCTCGTATCCTGCGTGCTTTGCGCGGCGTGCCGTCGGGCATTCGCGGCGTGTCGGCACGCATGGCCGGCCACCCGGTGGACGTGCTGCAAATGCAGCCCGGCGCACAGTTGGCCGAACGCCTGCTGGCCCGCGCGACGAAAGAAACGCACCCGCTCACGCGCGGCAGGTGGTTTAAGCCCGAGGCGACCACCGACTTGTTCCGTGAGCGGTTCAAGGCACTACCGCAGAACATGGACCCGCTGCGCACGATGATGGAATTCGACCGCAATCTGTGGCTGGTGGATGAATCGCTGCGACTGTGCGATGGCGTCACCATGGCCAGCGGCCTGGAGTGCCGCGTGCCGTTCGTGGACCCGCTCGTCATCGCCGCGTCGCACGGCACCAAGGCAAGCTGGCACGTGGATTTCCGCCGCACGAAGACACTGCTGAAAGACACGTATTATCCGGTGCTACCAGACTCAGTGCGAACAATTGGAAAATCCTCGTTCTATCCGCCGTTGGCCAAGTGGTTCCGCCGCGAATGCGCCCCATTGGTGGAAGCCGCGCTGGAGCATAAGCGCATTCAGGAGCTGTTCGACGTGGAAGCGTTGCGCGCCGTCTTCGACGCCCACAAAAACCACACCAAGTACGGCTTGCACACGCTGCAGATGATTACGCAGCTGGCGGCATGGTTCGATGAAGTGTACGACGCGTAACGGAGGATTCCGAAGAATCCGATGCAACCGAAGAAACCGAAGATGTGTGTTTTTCGTCGGACTCGTCGGAATCTTCGGTTCCCTCGGAATCCTTTATTTTGGCTCGCACACATATGTCGTCCCGTGGCCGAAATTCCGGAAGAACGGCAGCCAGGCCAGTTTCTCGAACAGGAAACTCAGCGGCAACAAAAACGGCAAGTACGGGAAGATCACCGCGCTGCAGCCGTAGGCGGTCACGCGCAGATTTCCGGCTTCGATCTTCTTTTTGCCCACCCACGGGAAACGCCAGATGTGGATCAGCTCCATGTTGCCCTCGTAGCCTTCGTTCACACCTTCCTGCCCGGTGAATAACGCGCCAAGGACGCGGAGGAATCCTTTGGGAATCGCGTACAGACTCTTGCGCGACAGCACCCAGAACTTGTCGCCGCCGAGCAGCGACAGCGCGCCAAGGCTCAGACAGGTGGGAATGGCGATGATGACCTGCTTACGAGCAAGACGAGAGAGTTCGCGGGCGCCTTGGGTAAAGTCCGGCACATGTTCGAGCACATGACTGGAGACAACATAATCGAATGACTTGTCCGCAAAGGCCATGTGTTCCACGTCACCGGTCTGGAACGTAATTTTGCCGGTCAACCCTTTGGTTTCGGCATACGCCTTGGCCGCCACGATATTCGGCTCGGAGAGATCCACGCCGGTCACGATGCAGCCTTTCTCCGCCAGCATGAAGCTGAGTGCGCCCGGTCCGCAGCCCGCATCCAGTACGGTGGCGCCGGCCGGCACGCGGTCCACGAACGCCTTCCACTGCATGTCGTGGGCGTGACGCCGGATCGCAAACGGCGAACCGAGGCGTTTTTCAATAATGCGATCGTCGAGCGTGGTGTAAATCTCCTTGTTACGCTCGGGACTGGCGATGGTGCTGGAGGAGGGAGTCATAGATGACGATGTACTGCTTGGTGATGGCTTCCCATGAATACTCGCGCTCCACGAGCTGTCTGGCAAGCTCGCCTTTGGCCTTCAACGGCTCCGGGTTCTTTAGGAATGCAACCAACGCGTCCACGAGCGGCTGCAATTGCTCGGCAGGCAGGCGGTCCGGCGGTCCGTAGTTGCAGGCTTCGTCGTTATAAATGTTCACGAGTTGGCCGTACGTGCTTTCCTTTCCAAGCAAGTCGATGAGTCCGCCGACGCGGCTGGCGATGAGCGGCTTACCCATGCCCATGGCCTCGATACACGCGATGCTGCGGGCTTCGGCGCTGCTGGGAATCACCACCAGATCGGCGTGCTGGTAATACGCGGCCAGCGTGTCGTTGCCGCGCTTGCCGAGCAGCGTGACGTGGTTCTGGAGTTTGTTCTCTTCAATGAGCTGGCGGATGAACTGCTCCACTCGGCCCTCGCCGATGGCGAAATAGTGGAAGTCCTGCACCTGCTTCACAACCAGTCCGAGCGCCTGCACGAAAATATGGATACCGTTTTTCGGCACCAGTCTGCGCACGCTCACGATTTTGCGCACGCTCCTGGAGAGCGTCGCGAATTCGGGCGGCATCGGAAGTGTTGCATCGGGCTTGAAGCGACGCGCGTCATACCCATTGCTAACGAGTGTAATTTTGGAGCGCGGCACGAATGCGGCAGTGAGGTCTGTGATTTCATCACTGGTGGAGGTGATGTGCGTTGCGGTCCACATGGACACGTGCTGGCAGACCTTCACCAGGAGCGAGTTGAACCACGTGCCGCCGGCCTCGGGCACGATGCCCTTTCCCTGCTGCGTAAGGAGCATGGGCTTGTTGCGCAGCTTGGCGATGACGCCGGCCATGGCGGCCAGGCGGAACGAGTACTGGCAGTGCACCAGGTCGTGCTGGCCGACGAGTTTCCAGAGTGTTTTCCAGTTGTTCCAGAGCTGCATCGGCAGCATGCGCCAACCCACGCGTACCACATCGGCTTCGTCATCGGTGATCTTGGTGGTGTTGGTGAACAGCGTCGCCGAGTGCCCGGCGCGCGTCAGCTCCTTCAGCAGATTATGCACGCAGACCTCTGCCCCGCCGATGTGCGGGAAGTAATCCTCGCACGTGAGCAAAATGCGCATGCTAGAACTTCGGGAAATGCCGCTCGTGCTGCTTGAGCCAATCAAATGTCAGTTGTAAATGTGGCTTAAAATCCACCACTGCCTTGTACCCCAGTTCTTTCTCGGTCTTCGACACGTCGGCACGGCGATTTTTAATGCTGTCCCATGCACGCGGCGGCTTGAATGCAATCCCCGCTTTGTTGCCGACGATGGCATTGATGGTCTCGGCCAGCTCGACGATGGTGACTTCATGACCTGAGCCGACGTTGTAGATTTTGCCGTTGGCGATGTCTTTCTCTGCAGCCAGCAACGTGCCTTGCACGGTGTTGTCCACGAAGTTGAAGTCACGCGACGTGGTCTTGTCGCCGGTAATCGGCAGCGCCATGCCTTGCATGGCCATGGCAAAGAAATTCGGAATGACGTTGCGGTAACGGCCGGGTAGCTCGCCGGGGCCGAACGAGTTGAAGTACCGCAGCACGGTCGTGTTCATCTTGTGGTGGCGATTGTAGAACTCGACCAGAAACTCACCATGCAGCTTGTTAATGGCATAGGGCGTGTCCAGGTGGTAATCCTTGTTGTCGACCGAGTAACTCTTGGCGTTGCCGTACACGCACGACGAACTGGCGAACACGAACTTCTTCACACCAGCGCGGCGGCTGTACTCCAACACTTTGGCGGTGCCGAGGCTGTTCACCTCGCAATCGATGACCGGGTGTTCGAGTGAGCTCTGGTGGGCGAAGTTGGCGGCCAAGTGAAACACGACATCCTGCGGGCGGTCCAGCAGGGCGTGGCGCAGCGTTTCGTCGCTGATGATGGAGCGGCGGAAATGCGTCACGCGCGGATCGCTCACAATGTCCAAGGTTGCGTCGGGCGCGCTGGAACTGAAGTCATCGATAATCGTGAGTGTGTTAATCTCACGCTTCAGCAATTCGCGCGACAATGCCGAACCGATTGCTCCGAGTCCGCCGGTGATGAGCACGTTGGCTCCGCGAATCATGAAAAGGAGGAAGTGACGCGGAGTATACGCTCCCCCGCGCGCCCGTCCCAGAGCTCCGGTACCGCCACGGTGGGCGGTGCAGGGTACTCGGCGTAGGCCAAGACCTTTTTCACGTCGGCAGGCTTCTCCAAGTCGATGAGTGTGTTACTGCCGCTGTCCACGGTACTGGGGCGCTCGGTGTTTTTGCGTAGCGTGAAGCACTTTTTCTTTAACAGCACGGCTTCTTCTTGAATGCCGCCCGAATCGGTGAGCACGAAGCGCGCCTGGCTGACGAGCTTCAGAAACGGAATGTAGCCGAGCGGTTCGATAACGGTGATATCGGACGAAATCTTGTCCAGGAGCCCGAAACGCTCCAATGAAGCTTTAGTGCGGTGATGCAGCGGCAACACGACCGGGGTTCGGCTTGCGACTTCGCCCAAGAATTTGAGGTTCCGTTGCAAGGCCTCGGCGGTGTCGACGTTGCTGGGGCGATGCAGAGTCACGACTGCGAACGGCGATGAAATGCCTTCGGGCATCTCGGCGTGTTCAATGTGGGGCATCATGCGGATGAGCGTGTCGATCATGGTATTGCCGACAAGTTCCGCGCGGCCCTTCCGCTGTTCTTTCTTCAAGTTATCCATGCCCGACTGCTCGGATACCAGCAGCAAATCGGCAATGGCGTCGATGGCGATGCGGTTGTGTTCCTCTGGCATGGAGTCATCGAACGAGCGCAGTCCTGCTTCCACGTGCGCGATTTTGATACCGGCTTTCTTGGCTGCTTGAGCGGCTCCCACGGCTCCGTTCACGTCGCCGTAGACGAAAATCCAATCCGGCGCGTGTTTCTTGAACACGGGCAAGCAGGCGGCTTCGGTCTTAGCAATGACCTCTTCGCGCGTGCCGCCGTGGATACCAAGGTTTTCATCCGGCAACGGGATCCCAAGCTGCTCGAAGAAGATATCCGAAAACAGCGGGTCGTAATGCTGGCCGGTGTGGACGATAAGGTGGCCGACCTCGTCGCCGTCTACGTCCGCGATGGCATGGTGGACGGCCGCGAGTTTCACGAAGTTGGGGCGCGCCGAACAAATGCTGAGGATTCTCACGATTGGAGTGTACCACTCAGGCGACCTTCTTCAGCAGGAACTCGTTATTTAAGAGTCCGTTATTGCAAGTGAGGTTTTCGAGCGAAAATCCGCGCTGCTTGGCGAACGCAAAGATCTCCTGCACGGTAGCGACTTCGTACGGGTAGCCGCCGAGCCAATCCTTGATGTTGATGCGCCAGGACATGCCTTTGCCGAAGTAATCCTGATGGTCGCGGATGACCTTGAACGGATTCCTGAGCATGAGACAGTACCCCACGAACAGCACGGACATCACCGCGTAATCGATGCAGTTCTGCAAGAACGCGGGCAACGACACGTAGAATTTCTTTTCCCACAGCCAGAACGACGACGGGCCGAACCGCATGTCCGGGTACAAGGCGAGGCCGTCCGCCTTGTTGTAAATGGCAATGAAGAACACACCGCCCGGTTTCACCAACGTCATGGCGTTCTCGATCGCCGGCCACATGTTGCCCGTGTGGTGCAGCACGCCCCACGAATACACGACGTCGAACTGGCCCAGTGCACGCATGGCTTCGGCGTCCAGAACGGAAGCCTTCAGTACCTTCCAGTTGGCCGGATTGCCGGCTGCCTCTTTCAATTGTTGGCAACATGTGACGGAATCGGCATCCACATCCAAGCTCACGATTTCTTTGGCGCCCAGACGCAATGCGGCCAACGAGTACAAACCGCTGCCGGCGCCTACGTCCACGAATGTCTTGCCCTGCAGATCGGCAACGCCCAAAAAGTTCGTGAGGGACTTCTGTGCCATCGCCACGCGGTCGTCGTTCAAATACTTTTTGTTGAACTCCTGCCAATTCAAACCAAACCTGAACGTGGGGGCGGTCATGCGGCGATTGTAGGAGTAGCAACACAAAACGACAACGCGTTCAGTTTGCATCGATCCCAACTGCTCGCATGATGCGCTCCATGCGCTTGGTCCACGTGAAGCTTTCGACATGGCCGCGAGCAATACGGGCGCGCTTGTCGGCACTCTCGGGGTGAGCGAAGACCTCGCGTATGACATCGGCAGTCGCCTCGGCATCTCCTGGTGGATTGAACAGCGCCATGCTTTCGTCCAAGACATCGCGAATGGGCGGCAGATCGGCAGTGACAATGGGTCGTGCGGCAGCCATGTATTCAAAAATCTTGAGCGGCGACGTATCGCGGGTATAGAACGGATGCTTGGATTTGGGCGCCGGATAGACCAGGACGTCGCAGGCCGTAAGGAATGTAGGGATCTTGGCATGCGCAAGAAAACCCGTGAATGTGACGCAATCGCGCAGGAGCGGATCGAGCTCATCCACGAAGCGCTGTTTCACGTTTTCGGGACCGCCCACGATGACGGCACGGAAATCGAAGCCTCTCTTGCGCAGCGCAATGAGCGCATCGAGTAATTCCGGAACCCCCTTGGATAACTTCATGGATTCCAATTGTCCGGCGTAGCCGATCAACGGCAAGTCTGCCGGAATACCCAACCCCTTACGCGTATCGGCAGCGCCGGGAAGAGACTCGAAATCGTGCAGATCCACGGCATCCCCCTCCACAACCACCGGCACATCGGAGACACCCATATCCACCAACGCGGCACGCATGGACGTGGTGAGCGCGACGATCAGGCGGCACTTGCGCAACTGCTTCAGGAAGCCACGCACGCCGACGCGTGGGATGCGATGCAATTCCAATATGACCGGCTTGTTGAGCGACGTCAGTACCGGGAGTAATTCAGGCGTGCGAGTGTAGATGCAGTCAAAATCCTTGGTGCGCTTGCTAAGCACGCCGTGCAGCGCCCGACCGAACAGGAACGTGGTGAGCTTGAGTCCGGCAACACCCGGCGCCCACCAAGCGGCAATGCCATCGATGGTACCCAGCTGGTGCAGCGGGATCGGCGACGACAGACCGTAGTACGCAGCAAAGTTCTGGTCGATGGGGTTGTGGCGGAACGGTGAAAAAATCTCCACGTGGTGCCCAAGGCCGTACAACGCCTGCGTGACTTTGGCGACCTGGTGACCGTGCGCCCGTTCATTCGGGAGCCGGACGTTGGTGCAGTACGCGATCCGCATGCCTGGGACTATACCAAAGTCGGCCGTGCTATGCTGGCGCCACTTTGCAGCTCGATCGCAGACTGTTCAACGGCAAACTCCAAAGCTCCATCGTGTACCCGGAGTTCTTCCCGCTCACGGGCACCGAATCGGTGGTGAATTTGGGCTGCGGTGTCGGTCCGCAGGCGGTCACGTATAAAGGAAAGTTCTCGCGCATGGTGGGTGTTGACTTGAACGCCGAGCGATTGGAAGCCTCCAAGGTGCTGCTGGCCGAACACGGCGTGGAACAGTACGAAACGCTCTGCGCACCGGTAGAGAAGACCGGATTGCCGGACGCCAGTTTCGATAAAGCCTTGGCAATCGACATTATTGAGCATTTACCGGACCCGCTCGGAATTCTGATCGAAGCACATCGTCTTTTGAAACCCGGCGGCGAACTGCTGGTGAGCGTGCCGGCCATGCACGACCACTATGTGCATTTCGTCAAAGCGGTGGCAAAACTCCTCGGCCGCAAAACCAAAGACACGCCGCACGGACACCTGGACGCACACAACAGCGAGTACTCGGTGGACGGCTGGCTGCGCCTGATAGAACAAACACCACTCACCGTCGTGCGCACGCGCGCCACCACATTGTGGCCGCCCATGCACCTCTACGGAGTGCCGCGCTTCTGGTTCACCAACCCGATTCTCCATGCAATCGACACCAAACTGTGCACGTTGCCGGTGCTAAAGAGATTGGGACAGGCGTACCTCGTCGTGCTGCGCAAACCGTAGTACCATCGGCGCATGCCCGACATCCGCATCCCACTGGTCCGCTCGACGTTCTTCAATGAGCAAGACACGCGCAAGAAGCTGGCCGAGTTCGTGCTGAACACACCGTTCCTGAGCATGGGAAAGCACTGCCTGGAATTCGAGAAGACCTTCGCCGCCCTGCAGGAGCGCCGTTTCGCCGTACTGGTAGCCAACGGCAGTTTGGCAAACTTGGGATTGATCCAGGCACTTCTGAACCTGCGGAAACTCAAGCGCGGCGACAAAGTCGGCGTCTCCGCAGTGACCTGGGCGACCAACGTCATGCCGCTCATGCAGCTGGGGTTGGTGCCGGTCGCAGTGGATTGCAGCATCGATCATTTGAACGTGGCGTCAGCCGAACTCTCCAAACACATTAAAGGATTGAAGGCGATGTTCATTACCAACGCACTGGGTCTGTGCGGCGACATCGATGCCATCCGTGAACTGTGCGACAAGCACAACGTGCTCTTTCTAGAAGACAACTGCGAATCGCTCGGAACGCGCTACAAAGGAAAGCTGCTCGGTAATTACGGCCACGCATCAACATTCTCGTTCTTCGTAGGCCACCACCTTTCCACCATAGAAGGCGGCATGATCTGCACCGACGACGAGGAGCTCTATGAAATGCTCGTAATGGTCCGTGCGCACGGCTGGGACCGTAACATCTCGGAAAAGACCCGCTCGCAACTGCGCACCAAACACAAGGTGGACGATTTCCGCGCCAAGTACACGTTCTACGAGTCGGCCTACAATCTGCGCCCAACCGAGATCACCGGATTCTTGGGCGCGCTGCAACTGCCGCTCTTGAACGCAACGATCGATCGTCGCTTGGAAAATTTCAAACACTTCCAAGACGCCGTTTCGAAAAAGCCGGACTGGTACCACCCGTTGAAGGCAGGCCACATCGAACGACTTTCGAACTTCGCCATGCCGATTGTGACCAAGTCTCCCGAAATCTTGAAAGCCGCCGTACAACGCTTCACCGACGCCGGCGTGGAGAATAGGCCCATCATCGCCGGTAACATCCAGGAGCACCCATTCTGGACCAACGAGTATTCGTCGCCACTGTGCCAGCAAGCCCACGTGATCCACACCCACGGCCTGTATTTTCCGAATAACCCGGATCTGACGCCCGAAGAGGTAAAACGGCTCTGTGCGCTGGTGACGGGTGAGTGATAGACTGCACGGCGATGTCCAAGCGCGCACTCATTACCGGCATTACCGGGCAGGACGGTTCGTACCTGGCCGAGTTGCTGCTGAGCAAAGGCTACGAAGTCCACGGACTGGTACGCCGCGCTTCCACATTCAACCGCGGACGCATTGAACACTTGTTCATCGATCCGTACACGACCAAGTTCAAACTGACGCTCCATTACGGCGACCTGTGCGACAGCAACTCGCTGCTGCGCGTCATCAACGCCAGCCAACCGGACGAGATTTATAACCTGGGTGCCCAGAGCCACGTGGGCGTGAGCTTCGAAATCCCCGAGAGCACCGGCGACATTACCGGACTCGGCACCACCCGCCTGCTGGAGGCCATGCGCACCAGCGGACTGAAATCCAAGTTCTACCAGGCCAGCTCCAGCGAGCTGTACGGCAAGGTGCTGCAGGTACCGCAAGATGAGAACACGCCGTTCTACCCGCGCAGCCCGTACGCTTGCGCCAAGGCCTACGCGTTCGACCTCACTCGCAACTACCGCGAAAGCTACGGCATGTTCGCCTGCAACGGCATTCTCTTTAATCACGAGTCTCCGCGCCGCGGCGAGAACTTCGTCACGCGCAAGATCACACTCAGTATCGCCAAGATCCTGAAGGGCGAACTGGATTGCCTGCACCTTGGCAACCTGGAAGCACGCCGCGACTGGGGCTACGCGCCCGAATTCGTGGAAGGCATGTGGCGCATGATGCAACAAGAGAAGGCCGAGGACTTCGTGCTTGCCACAGGCAAGCAGCAGTCGGTGCGCGAATTTTTGGAGCACTGTCTTAACCGCGCCGGCATCAAGTGGTCCAAGTCCGGCAAAGGAAACGACGAGGTATACAAAGACGCCAAGGGAAAGACGATCGTGGCAATCGACCCCAAGTACCAGCGCCCGGCCGAAGTGGACACGCTGCTCGGAAATCCGGCCAAGGCCAAGCGCGTGCTGGGCTGGGAGCCGAAGACCACGCTGGAAGAACTCGCCAACATCATGCTGGACGCCGACTGCAAGCTGTTGGGGGTGAAGATTTAACCCAACCCGCATGCGCCTCCTGATTCTCACGCCGTGGGTACCGTACCCGCTTACCGGAGCCTGCCAGCAGGACCGTTTCAACGGCTTTTTGCAGATGCAGTCGCTCGGCTACGAGATTCATGTCATCGCCAAGATCCATCATTTTCAGGATTCCACCGCCATCCGCGCGGCTTTTGAGAAAAATGGCATTCCGCTCACGCTGGTCGAGCACCCGCGCAATCCGGCGCTGCTGGCGCTCCAGAAGTTACCCGCCATGCTCATGAACCCGGCACTCATGGACGGCGCAGCGCTGGAATACACCGACCCTGTTTACGAGCGTGTGGTCACCGATACGGTGGAAACCTGGAAGCCCGAGGTGATCTGGATGGAATACACCACGCACTGGCCGGTGCTGCGGCTGTTGAAGAAATACGACATCCCAGTTGTCATGAAATCATCGCTCAATGAGCCGCAAAACTGCATGGACGAACATGGCGGCAGCATCGTGTCGCGCATCAAGGCCATCCCGAAACTGCCAGGCGAGCGCATCGCCGCCCGCGAGAGCGACCTCCTGCTGGCGATCACGCCCGACGAAGAGAAGTACTACCGGGGCCTCGGCGCCAAGCGCACCGGCGTGCTTCCGCTGCGCGGACTTTCCAAATGCTTCGCGGATAAATTGCACGTGCAGAAAGACGTGCTCGATGTGGTGTTCCTGAGCTCGAACTACAACATGGGACACAACCGAGACGCACTGGATTTCCTGCTCACGAAAATCATCCCGCTGGTGCGCAAGCAGCTGCCGGGCAAATTCCGGTTCCATCTGACGGGCAAGAAATTCCCCGAGCAGTACAAGCCGCTACTGGCCGACGACGTCCGTATGACCGGGTTCATCGAGGACTTACCTGCATTTCTGGCGACAATGGATATTGCGCTCTGCCCATGGATTTCGGGCACCGGCATGCAGCAAAAAGTCTTTGAGCCGCTGTGCCGCGGACTGCCGCTGCTCACCACCAAGACCGCGGGATATCCGTTCGTTCATGGACAGGATTTGTATCTGTGCCGCACGCCGGCGGGGTACGTAGAAGGCTTGAAGATGTTACTGAACGCCGACCGCCGCAACGTGATGTCGTTCGCCGCGCGCGCAAAAGCCTGGACGTTGTTCGGTGGCGATGCGGTAGCAACGATCGTGAAGAACGCCATTGAGAGTGTGCAGCGAGCCTAGTCTGGTACTATCTGACTCATGAAGAACGTCTCTGTCGGAATCGTCGGCCTGGGCTACTGGGGTCCCAACTGGTTGCGGAACTTCGCCGCAATCGAGGGCAGCGAACTGCGCTGGGGCTGCGATTTGTCCAAAGACCGCGTGGCCAAGTTCGGCCGCCAGTATCCGGCAACGCAATTCACGCAGAAGTACGAAGACTTGCTGGCCGACAAAACGCTGGATGCCATCGTGATCTCCACGCCGACATCGTCGCACTTCCCGCTGGCCAAAGCCGCGCTGGAAGCCGGCAAGCACGTGCTGGTGGAAAAACCGATGACGGGGACCGCCACCGAAGCCGAGAAACTGGTGGAACTGGCCAAGAAGAAAAAGCTGCACCTGCTCGTCGACCACACGTTCGCCTACACGCCGGCCGTGCGCAAAATCGCGGACCTGGTCGGCAAGAAGCAGCTTGGTGATCTGCTCTACTTCGACTCCACGCGCATCAACCTGGGCATCATTCAGAAAGACTGCAACGTGCTGTGGGACCTGGCCATCCATGACCTGACGATTTTGGCTTCCGTGGCCGATCTTTCGACCGTGACCGAGGTCTACGCCACTGGCAGCGCACACTACGGAAAGCACATCGAGGACGGACACCTCCACCTGAAATTCAAGGGCGGATTCGCCGCGCACATCCACGCCAGCTGGCTCTCGCCCGTCAAAGTCCGCAAGACGTTCGTGGCCGGCCGCAAAGCGATGATCGTGTACGACGACACCGAGCCCAGTGAGAAACTGCGCCTGTACGACAAGGGCGTGGAGCGCGACGACACCAAGCCCGATCCGTTCTTCCCGAAGTACAGAAGCGGCGACGTGCTGATTCCGGCTCTGCCAATGACAGAAGCGCTCGGCACCGAGGCTTCTCACTTCCTGGCCTGCATTCGCGGTACCGAGAAACCGTGCGTGAATGGGACTGACGGCTTGAATATGGTGAAGATCCTGTCGCTGGCCGACGAGTCGCTGAAGAAGAACTCGCCAATCCGTGTGTAATGAGTATCACTTCCACTTTTTGGCGCAAAAAGTGGAGTAAAAACAGTCGCGCGGTGTGCCGGCTGGCCTGCGCTCCACGCGCCTCACAGCCCTAAAAGTCCGGACTCGCTCCTGCGGGAGCTCAAACAGGCGGACTTTTTTCACGGGCTGTTTCGGCGGGAGCGCGACGGCACCGGCCCAGGCGCGACACTCCGCCCGTTCCATTCTCCGAAGAAGACGCAAATCTCAGAACATGTTTTTCTCGCCCGCGTCTTCTCAGGGCCCGTAGTACGGCAGAACCCTAGGCCGTTTCAAACGGCTGAGCGCTTTCGCATAAGTAGCAGCCAGACGACAACGTCCATTCGGTTAAGCATGGAGGGTAAGGGAGGTTCGGAGGGCCAAGGGAACCGTGCTAGGTTCCCTGGTCCTCCGAGGAAGAATCTTTGGCAGCTTCCGGGATGGACTGAGGAAAAAGCAGAAAGAAGAAGCTCTGCACCTGGCTTATTTGCCGAACCCCAACATCATTCCGGTGATGCCGCGGAACAATCTCCAGTGGTACCGCACATACCGCAAATGGTGATCCAGCGGAATGGAGTCCGGTTTCTTGAGCTCCGGCCAAATACGGGCAATGCGCACGAGAAGCGTGAGCATGATTAGCGGCTCGCGGAACAGAATCCAACGTACGTACTCGCCCCATGTATAGCCACTCTTGCGCAGGCGTTGGATCTCCAACAGCAGGTATCGATCGTCCTTGGCGCGCATGTCGGCCACGTCCGGCAGCGGAGTGTACAGCGGATTCTTCAGCACCACTTCCTTGAACGACGAATCGTATTCGTACTTCTCGTGCACCGTCTTGCCCTTCTGGAGCGTCGCGCCGCTCTTCTTGTTGTGGATGCGCGGCATGATGTCCGGCGTCAGGTGGCCGCGTGTGCGCGGGATGCCGTTGATGACCGGAACGCGCGGGATTTTGATGATGGTCTTCGGATCGAGCGTGGGCAACAGGTCGGCGATCTCCTGTACGGCCTCGGGGCTCAGCTCTTCATCGGAATCCACGTACAACACCCAGTCCTCCTTGGCGTCGGCGCGCTGGCGTAGACGCATCTCGGTGAAGTCCTTCACGCGCAAACTGGGCGTGACGGTGTCCTCGGGGTACTGCGGCAGCACCTTGGCGTCGAATTCTTTGGCGATCATGACGGTGTCATCGATGCTGTTGGCATCGTGCACCAGAATCTCGTTGAACGGGGCCAGCGGCGCCAAGCAGCGCGCCAGCGACCCGGCGCTGTTACGCGTGAGGACTAAAACCGAGCAGGGAATGGGGGCGTGTTCGGACATATGTGCGAGTAGAATACCTTGATTTGCCAGTGCATAGACACCCGCACCGGCGACCTCGGGTCGCCGACAGGGACGCGACGTCCCTGGTGCGGGGAATGAAGAGCATTAGAACACCAGCTCCCAACTCTCCCTTCTCACAGGCTTGCAGCCGAAACTCTCTTTGAAGAAAAAGAGTCCTTCGTTGATCACTTTGCCGCCGTCTTCGGTGGAAACACCCAAATGCAGCGTACGGCGCTTCTCGCGGATGGCGGTTTTCAAGACTTCGGTGAGGATCATGTGCATCGGGTGCTCCTTCTGGAATGCGTAATCCTGGGCCATGTAGAGCGTGTAGAGCGCGGTGTTGTTGATGGTGACCACCACGATGCCGCCCACCAGCACGTCGGCCTTGTAGGCTCCGAACAAGCGCACGTCGTTGGGACAAAGCGTCTTCAGCTTCGTGATTTCCTCCAGCGTGTGCGTGGGCTTGGTACCGTGGCGTCCGGTCAGCGTGGCTTCCAGGATTTTCCAGAAGCCCGCCCAATCCTGGGTGACCTTCACGCTGATGCCCGCGCGTTCGGCCTGGCGCACCATGTTGCGGCATTTGCCCGTGAGCGAGCCCATCAGGAGTTCTTCGGTAAGCGCCGACGCATCGATTGCGCCGTCCATTTCAAAACGCGTGCAGGTCCATCCTTTCTGGAACATCCAATATTCCTGATCATCCGAAAAGCCCTGTCGGATGCTCTGCGGCGTCAGACGGACAAACGAGAGTCCAGAATATTTTTTGGCAATAGCATGCTCGGTGATGACGGCCAGGATCTCGCCGGTGTCCTTCACACCCACGTTGGGCGCCAGCACCAGTCCGCCGTACGACGCACCCGGATGCGCGACGAGTTTGTTGTCTTTGATCGCGGCAGGCAAAACGGCCACCGCGTTCTCTCCATCCATCACCCACAGCGATGCATCGACGAAGCGACTGTCGGGGTGATACGCCAGGAACCGGCGGGTGTGGAAGAACGTCCCGTTGCGCGAGGCGGCCACGAACGCATCCCATTTCGCGTCGTTGGCGGCGGTGTGGGGAACAAGCGTGAAGCTCATGCAGGTTTGGAAAGCGTCATGAGGAGTGTAGCAGCGTTGTCCGGATCGTCTCCGGCGGCCGTGAAGCCGTTTTTCTCGTAGGCGCGGATGGCGCGCGTATTCGTCTTCAGCACTTTCAGGATGATACGGGCGAATCCGAGCGTTTCGAACCCGTACCGCACCAGCAGGCCGATGGCCTCGCTCCCCCAACCTTTCCCAAGCGCTTCCGGGTGCCCGAGCGTAATGCGCAGCGTGCCCTCTTTTTTCGCGGCGTGGATGTCCACGAAGCCGCCGTTGCCGATGAGCGCGTGATCTGCGGCAGTGAGGATGGAAACCATCTTGCGGTCCGGCTGCTGCACGCGCTTGAACCAATTGTTCTGGTCTTCCAGGGTCGGCACGCGGTGGTCGTCGATAAGCGCGCGCAGTTCGGCGTTCTCCGAAAGCCAGCGCTGAAACTGGGGCTGATCGTCCGCGGTCATGACCGCGAGGACCACGTGTTTTCCGGCCTGCAGGATGTCGCGCTTGGTCATTAGACCAGCAGCCTAAACCAGAAGTTGTGCAATTCCCAGTTTCTGCATACGCTTCGGACATGCCCGTACCGTTCTTGGACCTGAAGGCCCAGTACCGTTCGATCAAACCGGAGATCGATGCCGCCATGCAGGCCGTGGTGGACAAATGCGCATTTGCCGGCGGACCGTACGTGGAGCAGTTCGAAAAGGAATTCGCCGCCTACTGCGGTGCCAAATACTGCGTGGGGCTGGCGTCCGGCACCGCCGCGTTGGAACTGCCGCTGCGCGCCTACGACATCGGCGCCGGGCACGAGGTCATCACCGTCACCAACTCGTTCTTCGCCTCGGCCGAGGCCATTTCGCTGGCCAACGCCACGCCGGTGCTGGTGGATTGCCGCGCCGACGACGCGCTGATCGACGTGTCCAAGATCGAAGCCGCCATCACCTCCAAGACCGCCGCCATCATTCCGGTGCACCTGTACGGCCAGCCCGCCGACATGGACGCCATTCATGCCATCGCCAAAAAGCACAAACTGATCGTGATTGAAGACGCCTGCCAGGCGCACGGTGCCGAGTACAAAGGCAAGCGCACCGGCACGCTGGCGCACTGCGCCGCGTTCAGCATGTACCCGGGCAAGAACCTGGGCGCGTTCGGCGAGGCCGGGGCGATCGTCACCGACGATGAAGAGATCGCCAAGCGCGTCCGCATGCTGCGCGAACACGGCATGCCCAAGAAGTACGAGCATGCGCTGGTGGGCCGCAACGACCGCATGGACGGCATTCAGGGCGCGATCCTGAGCGTGAAGCTCAAGCACTTGGATTTGTGGAACGACAAGCGCCGTGCGCATGCCAAGCTGTACCACTCCCTGCTGTCCACATTGGACGGCGTGGAATTGTTCGAAACGCACAGCGACCGCGTGAGCAACTACCATCTTATGGTCGTGCGCGTAAAAAACCGCGACGCGGTGCAGAAGAAGATGGCCGACAAAGGAATCTCGACCGGCATCCACTACCCCATCCCCATTCACCTGCAGAGTGCGTACGCCGAATGCGGCTGGTCGCCGGGCAACTTCCCGGAAGCCGAAGCTCAAGCCAACGAGATTCTGTCGCTGCCGATGTTCGCCGAACTCACGGAGAGCCAGGTGGAGGAGGTCTGCGAGGCGCTCCGGCAGTCGGTGAAATAACCCCGTAGCAGCGACCCCGGGTCGCTGTCCGGGACCTGCCTACCGGTAGGCAAGCGCATGTCTCGGCTACGGAATCGCAATTAATCTCCTTTTGAAATATACGCGTCCATTTTCGCGATCAGCCCATGCAGGCTGTGGCCTTCGTTCACGACCGAGTACATCTGCGCGGCAGACAGCGGCGCGTGGTCAGCGTACTTTTGTACGAACGCGGCGATGGCCTCCGGAGTGTCTTCGCTCGGGGCGGCCGGAATGCCGATCGCCATGGCGTTGGCGTTGGTAGTGACCGGGTAGCAACCGCACGTCATGGCTTCCAGCATGGTTTTATCGATGGTCTCGCTGGCCATGTTCAGAATCAGGCGGTGCTTCGTATAAATCTCCGGCAGGCGGTTCATGGGCACCGTGCCGTGGAAGATGACGCGGTGACCGAGGTTAAGTGCCTTCACGAGTTCGCGCAGCTCGTTCGCGTAATCCGGCTCAGCCTCGATGCCGTAGATATCCAGAGTGTATTCGCTGTGCAGCAGCGTCATCGCCTTAATGCTGAGCTCCAAACGCTTGGAACGACTGAGGCGGTGGACCGTGAGCAAGCGCGCAGGGTTGTCGCAAACGTTTTGGCGCATCGGCCAGAATTCCAAGTCGATGCCGTGGCCGATGACAATCTTCTTCGGTGAACCCTGGAACTGCGGCAAGCTCTGCGGCGTGGCGCAGAAGAAGCGTTTGCCGAACCAACCGAACAGCCGTACTCCCAACTGCATTTTGTAATGCGTGTACCACAGGTACGCCGGGATGCCGCGCGCCAGCCACACCCACCATCCGAGCGAATACCATACCGGCGCCATGTGAACGAACACGCGGTCGTATTTCAGCGTGAGGATCAATTTTTCGAATTCCAACACCGACTTCCAGCGCGGCGCTCCATGCTCTTTGCCGAGTGTGTGTACCGGAAACTCCAATTTCTGGCCGTCGCCTTCCAGACAAATGACTTCCACATCGTAGCCCTGGGCGTGGAATTCACGGACCCACAGGATGCCAAAGGCGTCCTGTTGTTTCAGCTTTTGGGTGATAAAGAGGAGCTTCATGATTTGGCGTCGGCTTTCAGGAAATCAGCATAGTCTTTGATCAGTTTCTTTTTCTCGAACCGCTCGATAATCTTCGTCGCTTCCGCGCCCATGCGCGAACGCAGGCCGTCATCGGCGAGAAGTTTTTTGATATGCCCGGCCAGCTCGGCGACCGTGCCGCCGGTGAGTATGCCGTTCACGCCGTCTTGGATGACGTCCGGCATTACGCCGACTTTGGTGGCAATGACAGGCATGCCCACTGCCATGGCTTCCAGCGACACGCGCGGACCGCCTTCACTCTTGGAATACATCACCAGCATCTTGGCCGACTGGATACTCTTCATCACGTCGTTCTGGGTCGGCAGCCAACCGCAGAACGTCACACGGTCGACTACGCCGAGCGACTTCGCCAGTGCCTCGGCCGATGCGCGCACCTCGCCGTCACCGATCACCAAGAGTGTGGCACCAGGCAACGAAGCGACGGCCTGGATGGTTTCGAGCAATCCCTTGTTGACGGCAAGTCGTCCGCAGAACACGACGTCATATTTCTTGGTGACACTGGCATCGGGCTTCAGAACGTCACGATCCAGGTAGAACGACGGCACGACTGCAATGCGGTTGGATTCCACACCCCAATGCACCAGTGTGTCGCGTACGGTGCCATTCACTGTGCGGATCTTGACGGCCGGTTTCAGGTCGGACTTCAGCCACAATCGCGACATACAGCGACCGATCCATTCGGTGAAAGACGCGGGCTGCGGTTCTCCGATGAGATGATGGATTTCGTACACCGCCGGAACCTTGGTACCCCGGATAAGCCTGCGGGCGCCGATGCCGTTATAGAACGGCGGGTACTCGTGGACGGTCATGACCTGGTGGCCGTGTGCGGCGATCAGCTCTTTTCCTTTCTGCTCGATCCACCACGGCTGCGCCAATAACCCGTACGGACACGGATGGAAAAACACATTGCCGAAAAACTCCTTGGGCGACAGCGGCAGCTCGGCCGCGCGCGGCGTAATGACATCGATGCGCTCCCAGTGCGAATGGAATTCCTGCAATGTCGCGTAAAATCCCCCCTGCTTGCCCTGCAGCAGTGACCTGTCTCCGGAAATCATGAGGAGCTTCATCGAGGACGTGAGAACAGCGCGACCCACTCCTGGGCCACCGCCGACCACGGACGCTGGAGCGGGGGTGACGCGGCTTCGCGTGCGATGTCCGCGTAGTTGGTGCGCACGGAAGCAATGGCGCGTGCGATTTCGGGCGCGGTGTGCAGCGGGGCTTTCACCATGCCCTTGGTCAGCTCTCCACTCAGGCCCGTCTGCTGCGTAAGTAACACCGGCAAACCGGAACTGCGTGCCTCGAGTGCCACGTTCGGACTGATTTCCGTAATGGATGGCAATACGAGCAGGTCGTGGTCTGCAAACAGACGCTGCTTGTCTTCCGAGAACACCGGGCGCAGGAATGTAATGCGATCATTCAAGCCACATTGCTCAGCCTCTTTTCTCATATTCAAGCGCTCGGGTCCTTCGCCGGTCATGGTGAGCGTGGCGTCGGGAATGTCGCGCAACGCGTGCAGTAAGTTGATGACATTCTTGAAGCGCACGAAGCGACCAAGGAACAACAACTTCAGCGGCGCATGCATGGCGTGCAGCACGGGCGAACCGCTGGGCAACGCGTTTTGAATCACGAGCGTGTCCGGCAGTTTCTTGTAGTGACGCTTGTGAATATCGAGTTGGTACTGGGTGGAATACACGACGCAATCGAAGCGGTTCAATATGCGTTCCATGAACAATGAATTCATGAGACGGGTGACGAACAGATTCACCCGATCGCTGAATGATTCCGGTTTTCCGTCGGCATACCACGGCTGCAAGCCGAGTCCGCCGCCGACGGCGGTGTAGCGTTCCCAGAAGAAGTCACCACCCAGGCGCAGCATGGTTTTGGGCTTCTTGATGCCGGACATCCACAGCGGAACGCCGCAACTGACCGACGAGAAACACACGACTTGGTCGGCGTTTGCAGCATGCTCGCGTAGAGCCTTGGCGTAATTATTCCAGGCGAAGAGCATGCCCCCTCCGCGCGAAACACGGATGATTTTCCACGCAGGTGGCGGCGAGTGATCGACGAAAATGGTCTGGTAGGTGAGCACGATGACTTCATGCTTCTGTTCAGTGAGTTCGCGGGCCAATTCGCGCACATATGTGGCCGGACCGCCGATGTCGGGCGGATAAATGCCGGTCGCGAGCACGATCTTCATCGCTGATAGTGTACCCGCCCGCCTCCTTTTCTGCATATGCGCCTGATATTTTACAAAACATTAATATTATCGTATAATATAATTATGCCAGTCATCAGTCAACGAAGCGTGGAACGCGCATTCAGCGGACGCGAGGCAGGCGCTCAAGCACTGACGCTTAAAAAGCATCTCACTCCGGCCGAAGGCTTGGGGGTGGCGATGAACGTACTAACGGCGCGCGAAGTCATTGCCGATCTCTTCCGAGGGGCCTCCGAAATGCAGGTGAAAGACGTCGTCATTCCGGGCTTCCTGGACGCCGGATTGCGCACTGAAGTAGTCAATGTCTTGTCTGCTGCGGCGGCATTGGATGAATTTCAGGCCACAGAGCCCCCAGTCTCTTTTGGGAAGTATCCGTTGTTCAAAAGAACCGACGAATTCAGGAAGCAGTTGATGGGGCAAATCGGTCCGGCATCGATGCAGGACTAGCGGCTCCTTTACTCCGCGTCGTCAGCCAACGCCTGGTACCATTCCACAGTCCGGCGCAGCCCTTCGTCGAAATCGATCTTCGGTTTCCAGCCCAGAACGTGGGTGGACGAGGCATCCAGCGCGTAGCGCCAATCGTGACCAGGGCGATCTTTTACGAACGTGAGCAGGCTTTCGGGTTTGCCGAGCAGTGTGAGGATTTGCTTGGCAACATCGATGTTGCGGCGCTCACCGTCGGCCGATACATGGAAGACTTTGCCGTCGCCGTCTTCCGCGCGGATGACCGCTTCGATGGCATCTGTGTGGTCGGTGACATACAGCCAGTCACGCTTGTTCTCACCTTTGGCATAAATGGGCACCGGCTGGTTGGCGAGTGCACGGCGGATAACGGTGGGAATGAATTTCTCGGCAGCCTGGTGCGGGCCGTAGTTGTTGGTACAACGCGAGATGCGTGCACGGATGCCATACGTACGCACCGCGGCGTGGATGAGCAGGTCTCCGGCGCCCTTGCTTGCCGCGTACGGTGAGCTTGGCATGAGCGGATCACCGATCTCCTTGGCCCGTTCGCCGTCCTGCACGTCGCCGTACACTTCGTCGGTAGAAATATGCATGAGCAAGGTGTCGGGCCTGCGGCGACAGACTTCGATAAGGCTCTGCACGCCGACCACATTACTGTGCAAAAACGGAACCGGGTTCTCGATGCTGCGGTCCACGTGCGTCTCGGCGGCAAAGTTCACCACCACGTCGATGAGATACTGCTTCACCAGCTTGTGCATGAGTTCCACGTCGGCGATGTCCCCTTCCACGAACGTAATGCCGTCCATGGCGGCGTCCAAGTAGTGCTTGTCGGCGCCGTGGCGCAGGGCGTCCACGACCACGATGCCGTCGGCCGGATGCAACTGCCGGTGCCGCAGGACGAAGTGCGAGCCGATGAATCCGGCGCCGCCGGTAACCAGGATGTTCATGGGAGTTGATGATACCTGAAAAGGAGGAATCTGAAGAAACCGAGGAGTCCGATGAGTCCGAAGATGGCTGCGTTCATCGGTTTCTTCGGTTGCCTCGGATTCCTCGGACTCCCCTCCCCATTTCCTATGGCTTACCGCAGCCCTCGCCGCTAGAATTCGTTCCCTATGAAAGGCGTCCTCATTTGCGGCGGAACGGGTTCACGGCTCAAGCCGCTGACCGATGTGACCAATAAAAGTCTTTTGCCGGTCTACGACCGTCCGCTGATCGAGTACCCGCTGGACATCATGCGCAGCGCGGGCATCCACGACATCGCCATCGTCACGGGTTCGGAGAACATGGGTCAGATCACCGACTACCTGGGTTCGGGTGCCAAGATGGGCTGCTCGTTTGCGTACAAAGTGCAGGACACGCCGTCCGGCATCGCACAGGCCCTTGGCTTGGCCGAGAAGTTCGCCGCCGGCGACGACTGCTGCGTAATTTTGGGCGACAACGTGTTCTTCGGCGACATCGCACCGGTCATCCACGACTTCAAGGGCGGAGCGCATTTGTTCTTAAAGGAACTCCCTGACTGCAAACGCTTCGGCGTGGCGACCTTGGACGGCGACAAAGTGACATCCATTGAGGAGAAGCCTGCCAAACCCAAGAGCAACCTGGCCGTCACCGGCTGCTACGTGTACGACGCGCGCTGCTTCGAGATCATCAAAAACCTCAAGCCTTCCGCTCGCGGTGAACTGGAAATCACCGACGTCAGCCGCTGGTACGTGGAAAATAGCGAAGCCCGCGCCACGATTTTGGACGATGAATGGATTGACGCCGGAACGTTCGAAAGCCTCTACCGCGCGGCCGAGATGGTCCGCCACAAACGGATCGATGCCGCGCACGCCGCCACCGAGCGCAATTTGTCGGCACAGGAGAAAATCAAGCGCGCCGAACTGCTCGCGGCAAGACGTTAAATACATAGCGGACAAAGGGAGAATTGTTACACGCTCCATTGTACGCAAGCGTAAACATACGATTCTTGCATGCAAACAATGCATCAGTGCGACAGTGTGACCTTCGCAATTACTTCACGGGCACCGGCTTATTCGAGCGACGATCCCATCCCGAACGAACCGGCGCACCGTAGTTGCCATCCGGCAGAATCTGGCGGTACTCGGCTTCGATTTTTCCGAACGTAAATCCAACCTGGTCCTGCACACCGTCGCCGTGAAGATTGCCCACGGTCTGGTAGGAACTGACGAACGTGTCGGTGAGCGTCCAACGAAGGAAGTCTTGTGTAGCACCTTTGCGTCGCACGGAAAGTACGACCTTGGGGACGTTTACGCTTCCGGCGGCGTAGACCATGAGTTTGGCCGATGCCTTGTTCGCCGGCATGGTGACGAGGAAGTCCGACATGGTCACGGTCGTGGCGGAAGGCGTGCGCTTGGCGCCAAAAGAGAAGGAGTCGACAAGCACGTCGTTCTGGTGACGATCTTCATCGGCCTCGCCGGTAATGCCATCCACCCGCAGGAAGATTTCCATGTCGATGTTGTTCAAAATCGTATTCACGGCGCTCGGAGCGGCCATGGCCACGTCGATATCGAGAGGCGCGGCTGCTTTGAGCAACAGCGCACCAAGGGCGATGCAAGCCGCTACTGCTAGGGCAAAACCAAGGGTGACAACCGAACGAAAGTGGGTGTGTGTCTGCATAAGGATTCGGGGAAATCTTCATAGTGTACACGAAAACCTGAAAAAAGACCAGAAATGGCCGGTGCAAAGCATTTGCCTGCGCCGAATGCACGCGGCATGCTGGCATCTCATGAAGCGCACCGTTACCCTCGTCGATGAACAAGGCACGCCACTCGGCGAAGCAGATCTGTTGGCCGCCCACACCGGCAAGGGCCAATTGCACCGCGCATTTTCGGTGTATGTGTTCCGCAACGGCCGGAAGGAAATCCTCATCCAGCGCCGCTGCGACAAAAAAATGCTCTGGGCCGGAGTCTGGGCCAACACTTGCTGCAGTCATCCATTCGAAGATGAAACGCCGGCCGAGGCAGGCGAACGCCGACTGAAGGAGGAGCTGGGTTTCACCACACCGTTGGTCGCGCATTCGGATTACGTCTACCGGGCCGAATGCCCAAGCGGAAAAGGCGTCGAGCACGAATATGTAACCATGCTGGTCGGCTACTGTCCGGAGGCCGACGTGCAGCCCAACCCCGATGAAGTATCCGAATGGAAGTGGATGTCCACCGACAAGCTGCTGGAAGACTTCGAGAAGAATCCAGAGCTCTACACACCATGGTTCCACCTGGGCCTTCCGAAGTTACTGAAATGAGCGAGAAGCCGCTGCACATCGCGCTGATTCCCGACGGCAACCGTCGTTGGGCTAAAGACCGCGGTATATTGCCATGGAAAGGCCATGAACAATCGGCTGAAAATTTCAACACCATCGTAGAATGGTGTGCACGCGATGAACGCATCGAAACGCTCACGTTCTGGGCGTTCTCCACCGAGAACTGGAGGCGCGAGAAAATGGAGGTGGAACAACTGATGAAACTCTTTGAAAAATACATCCGCAAAGAACGCGACAATCTGAAAAAGAGCGGCGTACGCCTCATTCGCTCCGGCCGTACCGACCGCATGCCGAAGTCACTAAAGGAACTGCTGGAAGACGTCGCCAACGATCCGCCCGCAATAACAAAGTTGCATCTGCACATGGCCATTGATTACGGCGGCAAAGACGAGGTGACGCGCGCAGTGCAGAAGCTGGCGTCAACCAAGGACGCCACAGAGGAAGTCATCCGGGCGGCAATGGACCAGCCGCAACTCCCGGATATCGACCTGATCATTCGAACGTCAGGCGAGCAGCGCACCAGCAACTTCTTTCTCTTTCAAAGCGCGTACGCCGAATGGATATTTTTGGAGAAACACTTCCCGGATTTCACCAGCGACGACATCGGTGCGGCAATCGAAACGCTCGCGAGTCGCAAGCGGCGGTTTGGAAAATAAGTGTGTCCGCAGGTGCGACGTCACGTCGCACGTATGAACGTTATTTTTTGCGCGCCAGAATATATCCGGCCAAATCGACCAGATGCTCGGCCTTTTTCCCAAATGGCAACAGTGCGTTCACGGCATCGTTCACGGCATCTTTGGCGGCCGCCTTGCTGCCGTCTATTCCAAGCAATGACGGATAGGTGACTTTGCCCTGTGCGACGTCTTTCCCGGCGGTCTTGCCAAGCGCGGCGCTGCTGGCCGTTACATCCAGAAGATCGTCGGTGATCTGGAATGCGACGCCGATCCCCTCTGCGTAGCGTGTCAGCGCCTGGAGTTTGTCCTCCGACGCATTGGCAACCATGGCACCCATGCGCACGCACGCCACGATGAGCGCACCCGTTTTGCGTGAGTGCAACAAACGCACATCGTCGATGTCGGCTTTCGAACCGAGTCCGCGCATGTCCATGGATTGTCCACCGGTCATGCCTGCCACGCCGGTGGCATGCGAGAGTTCAATAGCACAGCGCTGTGCAGATGCGGCGGGCAGTTGCATGAGTGTTTCGAATGCCAATGCCAACAACGCATCGCCGGCCAAAATCGCTGCCGCTTCACCGTACACTTTGTGGTTGGTAGGTTTGCCGCGACGCAGGTCGTCGTTATCCATGGCCGGGAGGTCATCGTGAATGAGCGAGAACGCATGGACCATTTCAACGGCGCAAGCGGCGGGCATAGCGGCCTTCGCGTCCGCGCCGCACGCGTTGGCGGCCATAAGTACCAGGAGCGGACGAATGCGCTTACCGGCCATGAGCAGGCTATAGCGCATGGCTTCAATCAGTTGGGCATCGCCGCTTCCGGAACTGAAGTGGTCGAGTGCGGATTCAATCTCCGGCACATACTTGGCGGAGAATGCATCGAAGGGTGTGGCGTTGGTCGGCATACGTGCATAGTATGGCACGAGCCATGAGCGCACGCACCGCCCACGTCACCGGCAAGATTATCGTGAGCGGCGAGTACGCCATGCTGTTCGGCAAACCCGGCATCGCGTTCCCTTCGCAGCACTGGATGGGCGTAACACAGAAGCGCGACCGCAAGCGCGGGCTGGAAATCGCGTGGCCGCAGATGCCGGCCAACGACGTGTGGATGACGTATCTGCGCGAGATTATCAAACGTTGCGACCCCAAGTTGGCCGGAACCGTTTCGATTGAAAACCATATTCCGCTGGGCAAGGGAATGGGCTCGTCTACGGCGCTCATCGTCGCCGTCTGCAAGACGCTGCTCGGCGACGACTGCCGCGCCCAGGCGCTGGCGATTGAAGATGAGCTGAATCCCGGCAACAGCGGCATGGACTTCGCGGTGATCTGGGAACGCCAACCGGTGTACTTCCAAAAAGGCCATGAACCGGTCGCAATCGGCATGCCGGGCGAAGTGCTGGGTAAAGCCATTCTTATCGATACCGGCACGCCGAACGAAACCACGCCCGAACTGGTGGCATGGATCCGCAGTCGTGAAAAGGAATGCGCCGACGCCATCGATGCAATCGGCAAGTGCACCGAACGCATCGCCGGAGGTGAAAGTCTCCACACCGTTATTCGCGACCATCACAAAGCCCAGGTCGCATTGGGCGTGGTACCGCCGCACGTGGCCGCATTCATTGCGGCAATCGAAAACATCGGCGGTTCTGCAAAAGTGATCGGCGCGGGTGGACGCACCGGCGGCGGAGGCATGGTGCTGGCCATGCACGACAAACCAAGCGAGATTCACAAGCTCATTGAACCCGAACCGGACTACGTGCTTCCGCCGAAAGAAGGCGAGGTTAGGTCGTAAGTTTGCGTAGAAACTTCGTGATCGCGGCGATGTCCGCAAACTGTTTTTTAGGATGCGCCTCGGGCGGAATGCCCACAAGCGACTGGGTCGAACCGCCCATGACCATCCAGGTTTCCATGCCCATGCGGTTGCCGGCCAGGATTTCAGTTTCAGGCGTATCGCCAATCACAACGGTGCTGCGACGGTCGGCCTGCATGCGCTCAAGCGCGATTTCAAACATCGTCGATTCCGGCTTTCCGCAGACAATCGGCTCGCGACCGGTGGAATGACGCAAAAACGCCATGGTTCCGCCGTTTGCGGGGAACGAAATGCCTCGATGATTGCGTGCACTGCGATCCGGATTCGTGACCAGAAACTGCGCACCATGGTCCACAATTGCGCTGTGGGCGGCTGCCAAATGTTGGTAATGCATGTCCATGGTAAAGCCACTGACAACATGTGTGGGCGCGGTTGCCCAGCCATGCTCCTGCCCCCATTGATCGTTGATGATCACGGCACCGCGACTCTTCAGCGCATGTTCCAGCCCATCTTCACCGATCATGCACACGCGCACTTTGTCAGCGGTGTCGTTACAGATAAGGTCAGCCGCGACTTCCGGCGACGTGATGATATGGGTTTCGTCGCACTCCACGTCAAAGCTGCGAAACGTGCCGACATGATGCTGCGGACGATGACGGGCGTTGTTGGTGGCCAAGATCCATTTGATCTCCAACTGCGTCAACGTGGCCATGAATTCGGCAAGCCCCGGATCAACGCACTTCTCGTGCCACAGCACGCCGTCGCCATCCAAAATCACCGCCGATGGCAAAACGTTCTTCGTCATGAGGCCGCCGACTATAGGAGGGCGAGCCGAGCTGGTCAACGATTCGACGGCTTACCGCTTTTCCAGAAACGCGGTGATCTCGCGAATGTCCGCAAACACGCGGTCGGGTTTGCGCGGCGCTTTCGCCAGTTCGGCTTCGGTGGTAATGCCGCTGAGCACCAACCACGTCGGCATGCCCAGCGTCTGGCCGGCCAGGATTTCGGTTTCCAGGTTATCGCCCACCACCGCCGTAGTCTTCGGGTCGGCATTCATACGACGCATGGCTTCCTGGAACATGGTCGGTTCAGGCTTGCCGATAACGATCGGCTGCGTGCCGGTGCAGTACGCCAGCATGGCGCCCGCCGAGCCGCCACCCGGATAACTGGCACCCGACGAATGTTTGCTCAGGCGGTCGGGGTTGGTGGAAATCAGGGTGGCGCCGTGGTCCTTCACGGCAGTAGTCGCCGGCGCGAGTTTGTCCATGTACGTGAGCCCGGTGTCCATGCCGCACACCACATGGCTGGGTGGGTTGGTCCACGCTCCGCCTTTCCATTCGTCATTGACGACCTTCAGTCCCACTGCTTCCAATTCGGCGCGCAGTCCGGCTTCGCCCACGATGAAAATGCGCGCATCCGGCGCGGTGCGCTTGATGTACGCAGCGGTGGCCTGCGGCGAAGTAATGATCTCCTCCGGTGATACATCCACGCCGAAGCGCTTGAACTTATCGACAAAGTGTTTGCCGTCGTAGCGGGCGATATTGGTCGCCACCGTGAACCCGATGCCGAGCTCGCGAAGCTTCGCCATGAATTCCACGATGCCGTCTTTCGGCTTCTCTACATCCCACAGCACGCCGTCGGCGTCCAGGATGCAATGCGTGATACGAATGGAAGAAGTCATGGGTGAAGATGCGAAATGAATGTGGTCTGATTGTTCCACGGTTTCAGTGTTGCGCAAGCGAAGCGCGCATTATGCATGCAAACAATGGAACCATGTGGCATTTTTCAGGGGTTTCTTTATCCTGGAAGCTCAACTCCCGCACCAATGCCTTCTACGGCTATCTCCACACCGAACATCGCCCTCATTAAGTATTGGGGAAACAGGAATGAAGCCCTGCGCTTGCCGATGGGTGATTCCCTCTCCATGGCATTGAACACGCCGAGCGTGGAAATCACCGTGGACCATGCGCCGGTGTTGTCGGTGCGTTCGTACGAAGCCGACGGAAAGGAGAAAATTCTGAATGCAGTCGCGCTCAAGCGCTTCGAGGATGTGGTACAGCAATTCAACCGCTACTTCGGCGAACTCGGTATCGGCAATGCCATCCCCAAGTCGCTTTCCATTATCATTCGGTCCGAGATTCCGCCCTCAATCGGCATCGCCTCCTCTGCAGCGGTATTCAGTTGTTTGGCTGAAGCGGTTGCAGGCCTAGTGAGTGATGTCCGCGAGTTCTCGCGTCGGGAAATCAGCGTCATGGCACGCCTAGGTTCGGGTTCGGCCTGCCGCGGTGCCTTCGACGGCTACGTGGCCATTCGTGCCGGAACCGGTGAGGATACCGACAGCGCATACGCCGAACAGATTGCCGACGACAAGCACTGGCTGTTACACGACGTGATCTTGGTTCCCAGCACCCAAGAGAAGAAGGTCGGCTCGACCGAAGGGCACGCCGGAGCCGCGACCAGCCCGCATTTCGCAGAGCGCGTGCGCGAGACGCCCCGCCGCATGCGCGAATGCACGCATGCCATCCGCAACAAAGATTTTGAGGCGTTGCAATTCGTCGCCGAGGAAGACGCGCTGGACATGCACCACTGCATGCAGACCCAGAACCCGCCGCTGCAGTACCTGAACGTCGAAACTCTGCGCATCGTGGAAGAAATCAAATCCCTGCGAAAGCGCAAACATCTACCGGTGTTGTTCACCATGGACGCAGGACCCACTGTGCACTTGTTCTGCACAGATGATGCCAAGGCGGACGTCCTGGAATACGCGAAAGCACAGACCGGCTGTCTCTTGTTTCAAGCCCATGTCGGCAAAGGTTCCTTTTTGAAAAACTGATGGATTTACGCCTGCTTCCCGACGGCCTGGACGCGAATGGACGCGTGAACGAACGCCGCAAACGGGCGGAGAAAGCATTGAAGCTGGATCTGTCTCGCCTCACGCCGATCGCCGCCAACCTCGGTCACGCCGACGAGAAAAACTGCGAGCAAATGGTCGGCCATGTGCCGCTGCCCGTGGGCATCGCGGGTCCGCTCTTGGTTCGCTTTGGCAACAAGCAAAAGGCTGATCTCTTCCTGCCACTGGCGACAACCGAAGGTGCATTGGTCGCCAGCACCAACCGTGGTTGCAAAGCCGTATCCGCAAGCGGTGGGGCAGTCATCGTGAAAGCTGTGCATCACGGCATGTCGCGCTCTATTGCATTCAAGCTGACCGGCAAACGCGCGGCGATCGAGAAGCAAATCACCAAACAGGCTTCAGTCTGGAAGTGCGTCGGCGAAGCGACCAGCAGGCATTTGAAAATCCTCGGTTACGATATTGCTGTGTCGGGCAAGTACCTCTTCCTGACCATCAACTGCGACACGGACGAGGCCATGGGCATGAATATGACGACGTTGGCGGCGCAAGCCATTGCCGATTGGATGAATCTGAACGTAGCGGGGCTCTCGTGCATCACAATCGCCGGCAATGTGGACAGCGACAAAAAACCAAGCAAGCGGACCCATGCGATCGGACGCGGCTACGAAGTGATCACCGAGGTGACGCTTTCTGAAGAGGTGATCAGTTCCGTCTTGAAAACGACATCCAAGGCGATGCTGGCAGTAGCCGTTGCCAAACTAAAAACCGGCTCCAAGTTGGCGGGTGCGATTGGTGCCAACCTGCACGCAGCCAACATCGTGGCCGCGTTGTACTTGGCCACCGGCCAGGATGCCGCCCACGTGGTGGAAGGCTCGCTGACCGATACAACGGTACAACGCGCTAAGAACGGCCTCACCATTCGTGTGCGGATGCCGGCGATTTTAGTAGGCGTACGCGGCGGCGGCACAACGCTCCCCGCCCAAGCGCAGTGTCTTGCAATGCTGCTGAAACCGGATACCGGACTGAGTCCCAAGCGCCAGTTGGCCGAGTGTGTGGCAGCCGGCGTGCTGGCCGGCGAGATTTCGCTGCTCGCCGCACAAGCGGCGCATACGCTTGCCAAAGCGCACAAGACGTTGGGACGCTGAAGTGTCCGACGAAGTCGGATTGACCGCATTCGCGGCGCGATCATACTCACGCCATGCAGAAACTCACGATATCCCACCGTATTGCGAATCTGTTTCTGGCAACGTTGCTCACCTATGCAATCGGCATCTTGATCATGATCTTGGCCTACGCTCGAACGAGCGGATATCGTCCGCCGGTGACGGAGTATTTCGTCGTACCGCTGGTCATGGGTTACCAGAATCCAATCGTGACGGGCGGAGTACTCGCATTCTGCTTGGTGTTGGTACATTTGCTCTGGACGAAAATGGCACGCCAGCGAACGCAGTCGATCTGTGAGACGAACTGCCTTCGTATGCCAAGCAAGTAAGCGAAACTCCACGAAACGCCGCTAGACGTTGTCTCTTTGTACCTGTGTGAATCTGGTATGATGCACGCTCCATGAAAACAGCCATCCACGCGTTCGGCCGCTACGTCCCCCGCAACCGCATTAAATCGTCGGTGATCGCCGCACACTGGAAACGCGGCACCGAGCAGGCCGACGGACTCGGCATTATTGAAAAAGCTGTTGCCGCCCACGACGAGGACGCGTTCACGCTCGGCTGGGAAGCTGCGCGCCAAGCACTCGAAACTGGCGGGATTGATCCGCAAGAAATCGGCGCCATTTTCGTCGGTTCCGAGAGCCACCCATACGCGGTGAAGCCGACCAGCGCCATGCTGGTAAGCGCACTGAAACTGAACCCCATGTGCCACTGCGCCGACTTGGAATTCGCCTGCAAGGCCGGCACCGCCGCACTGCAGATTGTCAGTGCCATGGCCGCGTCCAAGCAAATTACCTACGGCCTGGCCATCGGCTCCGATACGGCACAGTCCAAACCCGGCGACGCGCTGGAATATTCGGCAGCGGCAGGAGCAGCTGCGTTCATCGTGGGGGCTTCCACGCCAAAGAACCCCGGATTGTGCTCCATAGACGCCACGCTCTCCTACACCAGCGACACGCCCGACTTCTGGCGCAACGCCGACGAAAAATATCCGGCGCATGCCGGACGCTTCACCGGCGAGCCTGCATATTTTCACCACGTACAGACGGCTGCAAAAGCGATGATGGACCGCGTGAAGATGAAGTCCGAAGACTTCGATCATGTCGTGCTCCATATGCCCAACGCCAAGTTCCCGGCTCAGGCCGCAAAGAAGTTAGGCTTCACCGATGAACAAATGAAAGCGGGTTTCGTCGTACCGCACATCGGCAATACGTACAGTGCATGCTCGCCTCTCGGCCTAGCCGAGGTGCTGCAAGTTGCAAAAAAGGACCAGAAAATTTTGTTGGTGTCGTACGGTTCGGGTGCCGGATCGGATGCGTTTGTACTGACCATGCTCCAGAACGGCAAACCTCTTCCGACCAGTCAATCGCGAGACATTACGCAGTTGGATTACGCCGAATACCTGCAATTCGTGAAGGCGGTCTAGGAATATTCACCAAACAGGAGAAAAAACGCTCGCGCAGACCTGGACAAACACTGTTGAGCATTGTGTAAAAAGCATCGAACACTATAGAATTGCGCAGTTCATGCGAGAAGTCATTCATGTCCTGGGCGGAGGCCAGACACGCTTCGGCGAGTTGTGGGAGAAATCTCTCCAGCAACTGATTGAGGAAGCGGTCTATAACGCGCTCGAAAGCAGCGGCGTTGTTTCCACGGATATCGACTATGTCGTCATCGGCAACATGGTCAGCGGCGAAACGGCTGCCCAGGCGCACTTGGGAACGTTCGCATCCAGCCTGCTGCCGCATCGTCCGCCTGCCCTGCGCGTGGAGGCCGCCTGTGCTTCAGGTGGCTTGGCCGTTCACACTGCCTGCGCCCTGCTGGAAAGCGGACGTGCTCAAACCATCTTAGTCGTCGGAGCCGAAAAACTCACCGACGTCTCCGGCGACATGGTCACGCGCGCGCTCATGCATGCCGCCGACAGCGAGAAAGACACTCCGGCCGGACTCACGTTCCCGGGCATCTTCGCACTCACCGCCCAGGCCTACATGCATCGCTACAATCTGAAGCGAGAACAACTGAGCTTGGTTTCAGCCGCGTCCCATCGCGCTGCAATCCAGAACCCCTTTGCACAATTTCGCCGTGAAATTCCGGCTGCATCCATTTCCAAGAGCCCGCTGGTCGCAGACCCGTTGCGCTTGTTGGATTGTTCGCCCATCAGCGATGGAGCCGCCGCACTGGTGCTGTCCACCAAGAAGACCAGCGGCGTGCGCATCGCCGCCTCGCAGATCAGCAGCGACTATTTGAGCCTTGCCGATCGTGAAAGCATTACCTCGTTCCTCAGCACCAAAAAGGCGTTCGCCGCCGCGCTCAAAGAATCGAATTGGGATAAGCAGGACATCGACGTTCTGGAGTGCCACGACTGCTTCTCCATCGCATCACTCATTCACTTGGAAGACATGGGCTATTGCCGGCCCGGCGAAGCCGTACGGATTTTTGAGCAAGGCGACACCGACGTCGACGGCACGCTGCCCATCAACTGCAGCGGCGGACTGAAAGCCTGCGGCCACCCCATTGGGGCCACCGGCGTGAAACAAGTGCTCGATATTTGGAAGCAGCTCTCCGGCAAAGCTCCGAACCAAGTACAGAACGCCAAGCGTGGACTCGCTCATAACCTGGGTGGCGTAGGGGCCACCTGCACATTGCATCTTCTCGAAACCGCCTAACCATGCCGAACCGCATCCCCGCTCTCCACCGGCGCACCAAGGAACTTACCAAGACCGAACTGAAGCCCGGGACCATTGTGAGTTACACCACGATCCAGCACCCGCCGGCCGGTTTCGGCAGCGAACCGTACACCGTGGCGCTTGTGGAGCTAGCCGATGGAAAACGTGTTTGCGCACAGCTGACTAAAGAGAGCGCGCTACCAAGTATCGGCGCACATGTGGTGCCGTGCATGCGACGCATCCGCACCATGGAAAATGGATTATTCGTCAACGACATGAAGTACGAGGTGGTGGATTCATCATCGCTGCCGATCATCGATTTCAAATGCTACGTCTTGGCGCTCACCGGGCCGTCCGGCGTGGGCAAAACGACCATCACGCGTTCGTTGATGGGCGTCATGCGCAGCTATTGCGAGCAAGTGCCGATTTACACGACTCGCACGAAGAAGAAAGGCGACGTGGAGCCATATGTGCATGTAGATGCAGCCAAATTCGATGCCATGCTTAAGAGCGGCGAAATCATCGCGCATACGCACATGGAGTCGGCAAGTGAAGTGCGCAAATACGGCTATCGCAAGCAGGATATCCAGGCGATTTGGGCCAAGTCCAAGCTGCCGGTGGTCGTGACCGATATCCATCTCTTGCAAGGACTCTCGCACCAACTTGGACGCCGTGCGATCCTCAGTTGCGGTCTATTGCCGCCCGGAAACAGTCATCGTCGTCGCCTCAGTGCATTGCTCCACCGCATGCGCACCCGTGGTCGCGAAACTGCGGCGCAAATCAAGGAGCGCCTGAAGACGGCTACGAAGGACCTGACCGCATTCGAAACCTACAGCCACCTGTTTGATCACATGGTGGTGAATGACAAACTCGACGTGTGTCTGGAGAGCATTACGAAGATCGTAAAGCGTTAGGCACCCTCGTTCGGGGCATCGCGCTTTCCGCGCGGCTTCGCCACGAAAACCTTCACGTCGTTCACGGTGCCGGTGCGAACCGCACTGTCGATTTTATCCAGGAAGTGCTTAATGTCGGTGGCGTACTTCAAGCCCGGAAACGAGGCTTGGCGCTGTGCGTCGGCGGTGCCGTAACGGACGATGAGGTGCTTTACTCCGAACGCTATTTCCAGCAGCCCGCCTTTCTTGGTAGCGCTCTCCTGGTACTGACTCCATTTCACCGTCTTCATGGATTTGAGTGAAAAGGGGCCGGGCTCCTGAAGGAGAATGCGATCGTTGGTCACACGCAACGCGGCCTTCTGCCATAAGGAATGGCGCAACCAACAGAGTCCTGCGAACAAGATGCCAACGATGACAATCCCGATTTGCCACGGCAAAAACGTATCGAACGCCACCCAGAAACCGCCGAGCAAGAGGAGTGCAGTCACCGCGCCCACCACCAGCGATTCAACGGCTGCACGGGCAACACCTCGGACAAGCACCGGAATCCCAGGGCTCATTTTCAGAAGCAAACGCTCGCCGTCGTGCAGGTAGCTGCGGTCATCCATGGAAAAATGATACCAGTGTTTGTTTCCCGTAGCTGCGACATCGTGTCGCAGCGGACTCCAGGACACAATGTCCCAGATACGGCCATCTTAGAGAGCGTCGTACGCAGCCGCGTATTTCGCAGCGATCACACTCCAATCGTATTGTTCTTTACCCTGCTTCGCCGACGACGAGAGCATCTCGCGCAGCGATTTGTCGGTGAGTACGCGCTTCAATGAAGCGGCGGCGGCCTGAACGTCATCGGAAGGCACGAGTAAGCCATTCAGTCCATCCGCAACGATATCCGAAATGCCACCTACCTTAGTGGCGACGACCGCGCATCCGGCGGCCTGAGCTTCCAGGAACACGTTGCCGAACGCCTCGCTGCGCGACAAGCCGCAGAACACTTCGGCTTGGGCGAATTCATCGTACGCAGCCGATGGCGAAACTTTACCAACGAACTCCACGCGCTCGTGAAGATTCAGGCTCTCCACCTGTTGCTCAAGTACGGGTCGCAATGAACCGTCGCCGACAATCCGCAAATGCACCTTCGGGTCTGCGCTCTGCACCAGAATGCCAAATGCCGAAATCAACGTGTCGACGCCTTTCATGGATTCCAACCTGCACAGCGAAAGGACACGGCCGGGAATCTTCTCATGAAAACGACACGTCTCTTGAATGGCTTTCAGTGGAATGCCGTTGGGAATGAGTTCCACGTTATTACGACCCAGTGTGTGGGCGCGACGAATCAGCACAGAACTGATGGCAGTAATCTTGTGCGCGGAGCGATGCATGAGACCAAGCAACAAACTCGTGTTGGTGCTTTGCAATGTCAGCATGCGCTTTGCCGATGGCACAAGGTAGCGGCAGAACACCAATGCCAAGCCTGCGTACGATTCAAGCACCGCATGCACGATATGCGGCTTGCAGGCACGCGCCATAAGCGGCGCCAGCAGCGGAAAAAGGTACTTATCGAAGCCCAGTCCAATGCCAACACGAATCACCGTAATGCCCTGCACGACATCGCGACGGGCCAGCCCCTTCGGTAATCGCGAATCCGACAAGCTGGTGATGATCGTAAGGTCGTATGTATCGCGCAAACACAGTGCCACCTCTTCCACCATGGCTTCGGCACCACTGCGATGCGGCGAGAGAAATGCCGACAGAATGACGATACGTTTTTTCATGCGCTTGGAACGGAAGCCGGGCCACCGACCCAGGCATCGAAGAAAGAACCGTACTGTTTGCCAACGACCTCCCAGCTGAACACGTTTTCGATGCGCGCACGAGCTGCAGCGCCGAGTGCTTTCATCTTGTGCGAATCACCGAGCAAGCGGCGGATGTGCGCCTCCAGTGCGGCACGGTCACCGGGATTGAAGAGAAAACCGGACACGCCGTTTTGAATGAGGAATGCATTGCCACCGACCTCGGAGGCAATGCACGCGCAACCGCTCGACATGGCTTCCATGAGCGCGTTGCTCAAGCCCTCGGAGTAACTGGGCAGCACGAAGATATCGCTCTCGCCGAGCACGGCCGGAATGTCTTTGCGCAACCCCGTGAACGTGACGGTGCTGGCATATTTCAGTACCAACTCATGCCCTGGCTTGTACCAACCGACGACGCGGAAATGCACCGTGGGGAATTCGCGTTTCAGTTTGTCGGCAACGGCAACGAAGTCATCCACACCCTTCACGGATTCCAGGCGCCCCACATACGTAACCGTGACGCCCTTCTTCCCGCGCTCCGGGCTGGATCCGTACGGCTTGGGGTCGATGCCCGTGGGAATGACTTGGGATTTCCCAGCAATCAGCAATTGCTTCAGAACGGCTTCCGGCTGCGGATGGAAAAACACCACGCGGTTGGCAGCCAAGAGAAGAAGCCAGCCCAGCGTCCATGCATAGATGGCGCTGCACATTTGGAACAACTTTCCTCTACCCCACCACGTGATGCCGACCAGCGCATCGGTAATGAGCAAGACCCGGTGACCGGTGAGTCGCAACGGAAGCAGTGCGATGGAACTCCAGAACAAGACCTTGTTCACTACGATAACGTCGGGCTTCAATGCGCGTGCCAGCTTCACGGCCTTCACACTGAAGCCGAGTGCAATGCCGTAATTCCACGGGTCGGGCAGAAACACATCCTGCACGCGATGAATGGTGAGCGTGCCCGATACCTGTTCAATCGTGCGGGTCCCACCGGCGGTCGGCCCCATGCACAGTACGTGCACGTGGTACCCGATACGCTGCCACAGCTCAGCCATGTTCACTGTACTGACCATCCAGCGGTGGTCTTCCTTCCAGTACGGGCTGATGAGGAGGATTGTTCGCATAAAGAAGCCACGCTAGCGTGACATGACGCTTGGCGAAGCGCAATCGCAGCGACTAGAACGAGTCTGCGATCGTCTGGAACACCGCCTTCATGATTTTATCCATCAGGGACGGCTCATCTGCCGCGTCCTCAGACGCCGCAGCATGTGTCTGTTCCCCTTGTGCGGCAACGGCATCGACCTGTTTCTTGCGCTCTATGCCGCTCAGCGCTGGCTTTACCGCCTCCTCCATGTCGGATTTGGACGGCAAGTGATTGAAGTGATCGACGATGTCGCGTGCAACTTTTCCTTCTTCCGGCGGCAAGACGGACAATGCCTGTTCATTCAAAATATAGTGCCGAATGATGGGCGCACCCACGTACCAGGTGAGCATGCCGAACAGAATGACAAACAACACATAGGCGACGTTTTTCGCCACTTGCAACGCATACAACGCCACAACGCCCAAGACGAGAAACAGCGCGATGGGGATGAGAAAGCTGATGTTCAGCATGAGAGAGTTTTTTGTTTTAATTATTATACAATAATTATTTATTTTACACAATATCTATGGCTCTGGGAGTACTTTGGCGACCTTGCCATTCCTATTTTTTCGTGGACTGATGCGGTATTTCGTCGCCTAGACGAACTTCGGAATTCCTTGTGCTACGCATACGAACGACCGTGCGGGAAACTAACCTCGTTTCTTTCCCCCACATTCTCCATGGAGACCTCTACACCTCAGACTCCTGAGTCACCCCAGGCCGAAGTCTTGGACAGTGCGACGATCCGACAGCTCCAGCTCGAAGCATCGCGTATGCAGTTACGTATGAACGAGCTGACCGGCGACGAGCACGCCCGCTACGAAGAAGTCATGCGCACGTTGAAGGCAAATGGCGCCGACGACTGGGGTGACTAAGCTTGGCCTTGGTCCTGCGGCGCACGAGCGATTTTGGCATCGTGCAACGATTCGTCACGAACGATCTTCACGATACGCTGCTCCAATTCCTCGATACGAATCACCATGTAGAACACAATGAAGAACAGAATGCCGAGCGCACTGATGACGGCGGCATTCTCGTTCTTCTTGATGCCGGTTACTGCGCTTAAGTACTGCAAATTGCCCGGGAACAATGCGATATACCCCAACGCTCCCCAGAACACCGTCCACAGCACGCCTTCCCACACCGTTTTACGCTGACGCATGACCAGACTCCATGCGTACGCAAGCATGAGGAGCGAGAACAACGGAACGACGATTTGGTACGGCGTGATTTCCATAAGCGTTAGCGCAAGAAGGAGCGTAGCAGAATTTTACAGGCCGTGCGTATGCCGTTGGCAAACGACTGCCCCTTCGCCAGCGTATATTCGGAATACATCACTTTGGATGGTACGGAAACGACCACCCAACGATACTGAGCAGCCTCACGAATGATTTCGGTGCAGAACTCGAAGCCGCGCATTTTTAAATCAATCTGCTTCAGCGCGCGCGGACCGAACACTTTGAATCCGCACTGCGTATCCGGCAAAAGCATGCCGGTGACGATGAATGTCAGAGCATTACCGGCTGCATTGAAAATACGGCGGATCATCGGAATGGAATTCTTGCCACCGAAGCGGTTGGCAATCACCAGGTCGGCATTGCGTTCGGTAAGTACGTTCAGCAACTGCGGAATATCGCGAGCATCGTGCTGACCGTCGGCATCGATAGTTATCACGACCTCGAAACCCAAGCGCCGCGCCGCCTCGATACCGGTCATGGTGGCGGCACCCGCGCCGCAGTTTTCCGCATGACGAATGACGATCGCCCCGGCTTGCTCGGCCACGGCTGCGGTGTCATCCGACGAGCCGTCGTCGACCACGATGCAGCGCTCCACGAACGCCTGGCAACCGCGCACGACCGCATCCACCCGCGTGGCTTCGTTATAGGCCGGAATCACGGTACAGACGCGCATTAGGGAAGAATGATATAGGCGATGCCGTTGCCGGGGTCATTTACGGCGATGTTCAGGCCGAGCGAAGAATCGTTGGCGAATTCCAAGAACGCATTCACTTTCTTGTGCAGCGAACCGTTCGGATCCTTTTCGATCGTCTGCGTGTTCGTATCGAAGATCATGCTATTGAATCCCAGTGCCTGTAGGCGCTTCAGCGTCAATGCATGGTTGCGCTCTTGGTTAACGCAGTTGAAGAACTGGAGTTGGTGGTCGGCCAGAGGCAAAATTTCGCGGTTCTTCGGAATGAAGTACGAGATGAACGTGCCGATACGATACGTATACGGCCTGTTTGAAATGCTGTCGTGACGTACAAGAACGCTGTCGCGAATATCGTCGTAATCTGGAATGGTCACCTCACGCAACGCCTCGGCCGTCACTTTGCCGAGCGGATACTCGAACAGGTTTTTCTGCGTATCGAACTGCCAGAAGCGGTTCACCAAACACACCAGAATACTCATGACGATGAGTGTGCTGAACGTACCGCGATTCCAAGAATCCGGCGCATACGCCGCAAACGCCTCCAGGAAGACCGCAAAACCGAGGAACATACCGATGCCGTACCAAGAAATACCGTTGGCAACCAGCGTCCATTGCACGAAGAACACCATGGTTCCAGCAAACAAGAAACGCAGCCACCGTGCCTGTGGCAGCCAGAAGTATGGTAACAACAAGAGCAGGGGGACAAGCAACAGGAGCGGAATAAGCGTGACGTAGTATCCGTACGAGTCGGCGTTCATGACTTGGCGCCAGGCCAGCGTAACGTAGTGGCCGATGCCGGAATCAAAGCCCCAATAGCGATCGAGTTCTTCCGTGCGAGCCGATGTCGTGCAGGCGGCGTGCTTGGGGTCCAGCTTCAGCTCGGGCGGCAGAAAGCGCACCGGTGTTGCGGGATTCAGTTCCGGCAGTTCTTCGCGCTGTAAGTACGATATGAAAGGTGCGGTGATGTCCTGCGCTTTCAGTAAATTACCGACGTTGAATGGGGTTCCTACGGAAGTGGAGAAGTTGTATGCCATCCATGGGGCGCATGCCACTGCGATTCCGACGATGAAAATGCCACATGCTTGCGCTGTGGGTAGCAGCGCCTTTCGATTGCGATAAGCAGCCAATCCCAAGCATGTCAGTCCTGCAAGAATGAGTACGCCGAAGATGAACAGCGGCGTCAGTAGGCTGGGGTCAATTGCCGCACGACTGACAATGGAGGAGATGCTGAGCGGGCCCATTTTAAAGAGCACCGCAAAGCTGAGGAGTGATGCACCAAAAAACCCAAACCAGCCCATCATGGCGCCAATGAGCACCGAGACAAGCAAGATGATGGTGAGAATCGCCGTCGGCTTCATGGCAAAGCTGAGTGCGGCCAGAAGACCGGCTACGAACAACAGTCGACGATCTCGGGGTTTGGAGTGCTCGGTTTCATCGTCTAGGCCGGGCGTTCCGAACTGGTACGCGAACATGGCCAGCATGGCGAGCACGCCGGTGAAGAACACCGCATTATCGATCTTCATGTCCGCAAACGAGAAGTGCCCCGTCATCGGCAGCATGTAGTACAACGCTGCAGCAACCACGCCGCGGCGGTGGCCCATGAGCATGCGGGCAAAGCTGTACACGGCTAGCAGTGCGAAAGCACCGGCCAGCCAGTTGATCTGCATGGCGAAGGTGGAACCCACGATGCTTTCCAGACCGAACAGCAGGTAACCGATGGCCGACATGAACTCCCACTGGAACTGGGACATGGACGGAATGATGGCTCCGTAGCTGGCCAGCAAGCGCGGACGATTCAGGTAGCTGCCCAGGTCATCCCAACCGATCGGAAATGGACGCACGACGTTCAGGAAATTCAGCGCCAAGTACGTAACGAGCAACCATGTCAGCGGCACGAACCAATCTTTGAATTCCAGCTCCACGTCGGCAGCTGGCTGCCAAGAAGCGCGCAGCCAATACCGCGTCTGCGGGAAGAAGACGAACGGCGTCAGGAAGAACAGCAATTGCGTGACCGTCCAGCCATTCACCACCACGAAATTCAGGCCGCCGGCAACGGCGACTGCCCAGAGCACGGCGATCCATGCCAGCGTACCGATGCCGATGCTGAGCATGAGTTCAATCAAGCGCGGCTGCGTGCGCATGCGCAGAGCGCAGACCAGCAAACAGCGTCCTACGACCAACAAGTTGAGCACAAGAACCAGGAGCAGCAAGAACTGTGCCCCGACACGCGTGAACATGCTTTGCTGCATGCAGAAGAAACGCAGGTCGTAGATGCGCGTCCCGTTTTGCAGCTGGCCCAGTTCGGAGAGACAGCCGCGAGCCAACAAGGACTCGTAATTTTTCCGAAGTTCGATCAATGCCTGCGGACTGGCGCCGCCGTAAATAGCGGCCGTCGGCTCGTAGAAACGCGTGAACGGCGCCAAGATGGCGTTGCCGGCCTTATCCATGACTTTGGCATTGTCCGGTGTGTTGACGTTGTAGAGCGTTCCAAGCGACAACGTGGTGCCAATGAGCCAGGTCGATGCGGCGAACAGTACGATCAGAATCGCCGGACGAAGTTTGAAGCGCAGGGAAAAACGTCCGGTTGTGAACCCGCCGTAGACGATGAGCCCGATGTACAGCAAAAGCGAAATGACGACGTACGCCATGAACGGGCTGCCGGTCTTCAGCATTCCTCCGATGAACGGAAAGAAGTACGTTGATCCGCGGCACAGCAACGTGCCGGGGGTCATTTGACTGCCGCAAGCACCATCCAAAAATTGAATTTGCTGCGGAGTGGAATACACCAATTGGTGAATGGGTACACCAATGTACGCGAGCAGCGTGTATCCGCCCCAGAACACCGCGAGGGTGAAAAGCGAAACGCTCAAAATAAGAATGGTGCGCTGAGAGAGATGCATAAGTGCGCGTACGATACCGCAAAACCCCCTTTCGGGCGAAGGCAAACGGTCTGAATTCACCTGAAAGGCGAAGGTGCTAGAATCGGTGCTCCATGTCGTACGACGCCGTTGCCATCCGTAAGCAGTTCCCCATCTTCGATTCCCCGATCGAGGGACATCGCCTGGTGTATTTGGATACCGCAGCCACCAGCCAAAAACCGAAAGCGGTACTGGATGCGATGCAGTATTTTTACACGCACGACAACGCCAACATCAATCGCGGCGTGCACCCGTTGGCTGAGCGAGCGACCACAGTGTTCGAAACGGCCCGCAAGCGCGTGGCGCAGTTCATCAACGCAAAACACCCACATGAAGTCATCTTCACGCGCAACGCGACCGAAGCAATCAACTTGGTCGCGCGCTCGTGGGGAGCCACGCATGTGCGCAAAGGACAAGGAATCGCCGTATCGATACTGGAGCACCACAGCAACATCGTTCCATGGCTGCAATTGAAGGACGAAAAAGAAGCCGTGCTGCAATGGATCGACATGGACACCAACCACGAACTGCGGTTGGATCAATTGCAAACCGCACTGATCAAACACGGCGTGAAACTCGTTGCCATCACTGGACTCAGCAACGTGCTGGGCACACTCGCGCCGCTCGGTGAAATCATCGATATGGCGCATATGCATGGAGCGAAGGTCTTGGTGGATGCGGCGCAGTTGATTGCACACAAGGCAGTGGATGTACAAACTCTGGATGCTGATTTTTTGGCATTCTCCGGCCATAAAATCTATGGGCCGACCGGAATCGGCGTGCTGTACGGCAAGATGAATCTTCTGAAGGAAATGCCGCCGTTTTTGGGTGGCGGCGATATGATTCAGATCGTTGAGCAACAACGCTTTACGACCGCCGAGCTACCACGGAAATTCGAAGCTGGAACGCCGCCCATCGCGGAGGCGATCGGACTGCAGACGGCCATGGATTGGTTGGACCACGTCGGGCGCGAGGGCATTGAACGGCACGAGCGAAAACTGATCGAACACGCCATGAACGGACTGCGAACAATACAAGGCGTGAACATCCTCGGCTCCGGCGACTCGGATGCCACTCACGGGTGCATCAGCTTCACCATCGACCGCGTGCACCCGCATGACCTCACCGAGATTTTGGGACGCAAAGGCATTTGCCTGCGCGCCGGCCACCACTGCACGCAGCCGCTTCACAAGCGACTTGGTATTGTGGCGTCCACGCGCTTGTCCGTTGGCGCGTACAACACGATGGAGGACATCGACTCGTGCATTACGGCAATCGAACAAGCCAAGCTGACCATGAAGGCGTAACCTGTGCACAATGGACCTGTACGCCGAAAACATCTTGGACCACTACCGCCACCCGCGTGGGCAAGAACCTTTGGCGAACCCGTCGGTCGAGCGTCATGAGGAAAATTTGAGCTGCGGCGACGAGCTCACCGTTCGACTGGTGCTGAAGGACGATGTGATTTCCGGCGTGAGCTGGGAAGGCACCGGCTGCGCCATCAGCCAGGCGGCGATGTCGCTCCTGAGCGAAGAATTGCCGGGCATGACGACCGAGGATCTGACGAATATGAAGACCGAGCGCATCTACGAAATGCTCGGCGTTCCAGTCGGTCCGCGCCGCTTCAAATGCGCGCTGCTGTGCCTACACACCCTGAAGAACGCGCTTCGCGTGCACGCCAAAAAAGAACCGCAGGGCTGGCTGGAAACGGTGGCGCTCGACAATGACTAGTCGGCTTAGTACACTCTGCAAGCTCTTTCTGTACGTACATCGAAAAGAGACCAGTCGGTTTCTCGTAGCCTTCTCTTCTTCAAAATCGCGAAGGCAAGCTCTGCTTGCCTGGAGCGAAACCATGAAGGGAAGGAGAGCCCACGAGAGAAAACCGACAAGGTTTCCTTTCGTGCCTTAAGCCGCCCTAGCTCAGTGGTAGAGCACGTCCATGGTAAGGACGGGGTCACGGGTTCAATCCCCGTGGGCGGCTCCAGTCTTATTCTCAGCCGCCCTAGCTCAGTGCGCCGGGTTCGTTTTGCAGAGGCATGCAAACTTGACATCCGTGTTTGCTGAATGTAAAACGTCCGACCTATGAAACCCTTCCACCTCAACAAGACCTCGGATCTTAGCCTCGGACAACTCGAAGAAGTGCTCGGCGAAAGCCTGGCGGTCTCGAAGCGTGTCGAAGCTGACTTGCCCGAACCCACGCTGCCAATGCTGCATCAGGCCGGCGTGTGGCTGACGACGAAGGATTCGATGCGTACGAAGGCATCCATCAATCAGGCTCTCACTCGTCTCGGCGGGACCATGCTGGAAGTCGGTGGTGGCAGCCTGGTGAGCACGGAAACCAAAGGCACCCGTGAACCGCTCGCAGACATCATGCGCTGCCTGGATGCAATGGGCTACCGCGTGATGTTCGCTCGCCTGCACACGCAGGCACAGACTAACGAACTCATCGGAGCTTCCCGCAAGATGTCCGTCATCAATGCCCTGAACGACACCGACCACCCGCTGCAATCGCTGGCCGATGCAGCTGCACTGATCGAGAAAGACGGTTGGGGCAAAGGCAAGAAAGTGGTCTTCGCCGGACCCGGCGACAACAACGTCACCATCTCGTTGGCCGAAGTGGCCGCTCAGCTCGGCTGGGACTTCGTTCATACCGGGCCTCAGGACCACCAGATTCCCGGTGACCGTTTCCTGCAGCTGCAGGAAATCGCCCGTAAAGGCGGCGGCTCGGTGCGATACGTGGAAGACTGGAGCGAGGCGGTTCCAGGTGCGACCATGTTGTACACCGACGTCCACGCATCCATGGGCCAGAAGGATCAGGCCGCTCAACTGAAGGCGATGCTCGAACCCTGGAGGGTGACCGAGCAGATGATGGAGCGCGCCGGTCCGCAGGCCTATTTCGGCCACTGCCTCCCTGCCGAGCGCGGCGTGGACACGGACAACGCCGTGATCGAGGGTCCCCGATCCATCGTATTCCCCATCGCAGGATTCCGCGCCCACACCACCACTGCACTGCTGCGCCTGCTGAAGGAAGGAAAGCTGAAAGCCTAAAGAAGGGCTGATCAAGCCAAGAACAGGCAAAATGCACCTGCAATACATTTGCGTGCATGACAAGTATATTTAACGTATACTGCCCGACCCTTCGGGCATGCAGACCCTGCGCACCATTCTCGGCTGGATCTGGCGCACGTTCGTGCAGGCCTTCTTTGCGATACTTGCACTAGTCACCATCATAGGAATTTGGGGCTACACCAGCACGATGGCGATTTTGCAGCACACGCCGGAACTAGACTTCACTCGCCTGAAACTAAAACAGAGTGTTCGCATCTTGGACCGACGCGACGGTGATTTATACCGCTTCTACGACGAAGAAGACCGCTTTTATTTACCCGGCGACAAGATCCCCCAACTTGTGAAAAACGCATTCGTCGCGATTGAAGACGAGCGCTTCTTCACCCGCAAGACGTGCATCGATTTCCGGGCCATCGCCCGCGCCGTGCAGGTGAATCTGTTCGAGGATCGCACCGAGGGTGCATCGACCATCACACAGCAGCTGGTACGCAACCTGTACCTCACGCGCGAGAAAACAGTGGAACGAAAGCTGAAGGAAATCGACCTGGCCTGCCAACTGGAGCAGGCGCTGAGCAAAGAAGAAATTCTGACGATCTACCTAAATCAGCTGCCATTCGGCAACAACGCGTTCGGCATTGAGCAGGCTGCGCAAACGTATTTCGGCAAATCCGCCACCGACATCTCGCTGGCGCAGGCCAGTGTGTTGGCGGCAATTCCGCAGCGTAACTCATATTTCAACCCGTACGGCACCCACGACCGCACGGCGCTGGATCACGACATCGTGAGGCAGTTGCGCAAGGGCACGCTACGTCCGCAGGATATAACCGCTGATGACGTACGCGTGGGGTTACTCAGTCGCATTCAGCAAACACCGAATGGCAAAATCCGCATTCCAGGTCGCGCCGAAACCGTGCTCGATTCCATGTTGCGCAATCATCTCATCGACCAAGTCGCCTACGCCGAGGCCGTGAAGGAGCTGCCAAAGATTTCGTTCAAGGCCATAAAGCACCCCATCTCGGCGCCGCACTTTACCTTACGCGTGCGGCAAGAAATCGATTCGCTGCTCACCACCGGACTCGACCAACCCGATCTTTGGCTTACCGAAGGAATGGAAGTGCACACCACGCTGGACCCCGTGTTGCAATGGATCGCCGAAGACGTGACCGACCAGGCGCTCCCCCGCTTGAACGGTGTAGGCATTCAGAATATCGCGCTGGTCGCCATCGACCGGAAAACGCGCCAGGTACTGGCCTACGTCGGCAATGCCGATTACTTCGGCGACGGCGGCACCGGCCAGATCGACATGGCGGCAACGCCGCGCCAGCCCGGATCCAGTTTTAAACCCATCGTGTACTCCGCGTTGTTCGAGGACGGTTACGGCCCAGATAGCTTCATCGAAGACGCGCCGCTGCGCATCGGCAACAACACGCCCAAAAACTACGACGGCGGGTACCGCGGCTGGATGAGCGTGCGCAAAGCACTGGGCGGCTCGCGCAACATTCCGGCAATCAATGCGTTCCTGACCGTTGGCGGCGAAGAGCGCATTCTGGATTTGGCCGCGCGTATGGGAGTCACGAGTCCGCTCAGTTACAAGCTGCAACAACAACTGAAAGGCCGCGCGGACTTCATCTACGGTTGGCCGCTGGCCATTGGTGCCGCGGAAGTGCCGCTGATCGAGATGGTGCAGGCCTATGCCTCCATCGCCGAGCACGGTACCTACCGCCCGCTGCAGACCATCTGCAAGCTCACGACCAGGAACGGCAACTACGAACGCACGGTTCCTTCTGGCCCCGTCGTCCAAGCGGTACTGCCAAATGCCGCCGACGGCGTGGATGAAATCCTGCGCGACGACGACAGCAAGCCCGATGGCTACTGGCGACAAATTCTGAATATTCCGGGCATGGACGTGGGCGCCAAGACCGGCACCAGCAACCTGTGCTTCGCGCGCGACCAGGGCGGCCGCTGCCGCGAGTACGCCGTCAGTAATATTTGGACCATTGGGTACAACGAAGAAATGGTGGTGGGTGTGTGGGCCGGAAACGCCGACGGTGCGCCGCTGGGCGAATTGGTCGACGGCCTTACCGAAGCCGCACCGATCTGGCGCGAGTTCTTGATCCGCGCGAGTCAGTTCTACACTTCGCAGGATCACTGCTAGGTCGGTATCTGCACATATCTCTAGGCATCAGCACAGTTTGGCTCCCAACGGCACATCCTTCTCGATACTGATCAACACCACGTCGCCGTTGGCATCGTGCACGCCGACCGTCAGGCATTCGGACATGAACGGACCCACCTGCTTGGGCGGAAAGTTCACCACCGCCATGACCATGCGGCCTATGAGCTGCTCTTTCGTGTAGTGCTTGGTGATCTGCGCCGACGACTTCTTGATGCCGATCTCGGGGCCGAAGTCGATGTTGAGTTTGTACGCGGGTTTGCGGGCTTCCGGGAAATCGAGCACTTCGATGACTTTGCCGGCGCGCAGCTCGACTTTGGTGAAATCTTGAAACGTGATCATGTCCATAGTGCATGTGGAAACAGCAGCCTCAGCCTAGCGAGTACTTGAAGCAAAGGACAGAACTACCCCCCGATCAACGACATTACGTGCAGCACCGGATTCGCAATGCCGTAAATCCAGCCCATGAGAATCGGCACATTGAACATGCGCTCCAGAATGAGCAACCCAAGCAAGAGGTACGTGCCGTACTGCAAGTACTGGTCGTACATGTCCTCGTACTTCAACGGCACGAATGCGGCGAGGATTTTCGAGCCGTCCAACGGCGCGATGGGTAGTAAGTTGAACGCCATGAGGCCGAGGTTGATCCAAATCGACGTGGAGAGCGTTTGAACGATGAATCGGAGTGAGGGGCTCGCTGCCTGCACCGCATTCAAGACATCGGCAGTACCGTCGAATACCGCATTCTTCGGCATGAGAAGCAACAGCAAGAAAAAGGCTGCGAACGCCAGCAGCAAGTTCGATACGGGGCCTGCGATCGCCACCAGCGCTGTATCGCGGCGGTAGTGCTTGAAGTAGCGTGGATTCACCGGCACCGGCTTACCCCAACCAAAACTGATGATGAAGAACATAAGCGTTCCGAGTGGGTCCAAGTGCGCCACTGGATTGAGTGTTAAGCGACCTTCGTATTTGGCAGTCGGATCCCCAAGCCAATAGGCAACTTGCCCGTGCGCATACTCGTGCACGGTCAGCGCGATGAGCACGGCGATGATGAATGGAGGATCGGGAATGGAGAACGGCACGGCCACAGCCTACCTCGAAAAAGTCTGCCAATGAAACAAAGGGTGCTACCATCGTCCTCAATGCCTCAGAAGATTATCGCCATCGCCTGCGCACGCAACGAAGCCGATATCATCGAGGCATTCGTTCGCCATACACTCACATTCGTCGACAGCATGGTGATTGTGAACCATGGCAGCATCGATTCCACACCCGAGATTTTGGCGTTGCTGCAAAAAGAAGGATTGCCGATCGAGGTGCGAGACATGGGTTGCGTTGCGCAAATGCAAGCCGAGATCCTCACGTCATTGGTGCGAGAACTTGCCGCATCGCAACAACCCGATTGGGTGGTGCCATTGGATGTGGATGAATTTCTCATCGCCCCCGAAGGAACGGTGCGAGCTGCCATAGAGTCACTGCCCACGGAACTCGCAAGCACGGTACGCATGAGGCCATACGTGCCGGACTCGAACAAGAATTCGCACGTACTCAAGCGCGTGCGACGACGCGTGAACTACGATGCGTTTCCCTTCCTAAAAGTTATCGCCATTCCCAATGGGTTGTGCGGAGAACGCGGACAACTGACTCCCGGAAACCACGGATACCTTTGGGACAATCTGCCAATGTTGCAGTGGAACGAGTCACTGGTCATGGCGCACATACCGTTTCGTTCGCCGCTACAGGCGCAAGGAAAAGCATTGGGCTGGATCAACCACCTGGCACGGGAAAACGCCCTGCAAGAAGAGGCTATTCACTGGAAAGCGCTCTTCGGTGATTTTTTGCACGAAAAGCTGTGCAACTGGCAGCAGGTTGCTGCATGGGCCATGCACTATGCACGCTATATCGCGCCCGACTGCCCACTGGATCTCGTAGTGGACCCCCTGCCATCAATGCCGCTTCGCTATTCGGCACTTGCCGTGTACAAAGACCCGCGGTTGATTTTGGAAAATCTCGCACACAAATGTGACATTGCCATTCATCCGGCAATGACCACGGCACAGCTTGCCGAGGCAGTGGAAGCGTGCGTCCTGAAGAAAAAAGGGCAAAAACCATGTTGACCGCATGCGCGCCGCCAGCTACAGTTGCCGCCACTTATGCCACGCATGTGTGTCATGACCGGCAAGAAGCGCTCGACGGGTAACCGCCGCAGCCACTCTATGCGTGCTACACGCCGTGCATTCGGAGCGAACATCCAGAAGAAGCGCGTGTTCGATCCGGAGACCGGCCACTACCGCACCATGAAGGTTTCCACGAGCTACCTGCGCACGCTGGCCAAGCGCCTGCAAGCCGGAAAATAATACGTCTGCCTGAAGGGAGAGTCCTGCTTTCGACGTGGACGAAAACCGCACGGCGGTGGTACAGTTTTCGAAATTCCTTTTTTCCCACCTTTCTTATGACCATGTTGGTGAAACCAGTGACATTCATTCTTGGAGCCGTACTGACGGTCGTCGGTATCGCCGGGTTCTTTTTGGCTCAGAATGGTCTCTTGTTCGGATTTTTTGAAGTAAGCCCCCTGCATAACGTCATTCATATCCTCAGCGGCATGATCGGCCTTTGGGCTGCCAGCAGCGGCCATGCCTACGCCCGCATGTACCTTATTCTCTTCGGCTTGATCTACGGCTTGGTCACCGTGCTCGGCGTTGCGCTTGGCGGTGAAATTTTCGGCCTCTTCCACGTCAACATGTACGACAACTACCTGCATGCCGGCATTACCCTCGTCACATTGGTCATCGGCTTCGGTAGCAAGAAATAACTCATTGTCATCCTCAGCAAACAAGCCGACCTCCAGGGGTCGGCTTTTTCTGAGGAAGCAGTGCCTAATGCAAACGCAGATACAACGCGACAAAGAACAGCACGCACGAGCTGGCGGAGGCAATCAGCAGACCAAGGAAAATCTGTCGCAACAGCGTCGGCAACGCTTGCAGCCCCCGCACCGCGTAATATGCAAACGGCACTGCCAGCAGCACGGAGAAGCGGAAGTCTTGGTTGGGTGCGTACGCAAAAAACGTGGGGTACGCCACTGCCGCGGCAAACAAGATGCCGGTTGTCAGCGATATGGGCAGCGCATCGTAGAAGCGCTTGCGCATATCCAAGACAAACCCAAGTAGGATGAGCGGAAAGAATGCCATGCCAAGAACGACCATCGCGGCGGCAAGCGCGTAAAGTTTTTCAAAACGGAATTCGCCGAAGAATGCAGATTTATAGAAGAATTCAGCAAAGTACTCCCGGCGATATTTATTGGTCCATGTGTCGTTAAACGGCGTTTTTGCAACTTCCATGGGGTTGAACGTCAGGTATAAACCAATGGAACGCGGCACCGCCAAATCAGTATTCATATTCTTATTCCCCAGCGTCACGACGTTGGCGAGGTTCTTTTCATTGATGCGCTTCAGCGGATACCAGGCGAACAATGCAACGATAAGGAGGCCCGACACGGCCAAATGGATGAGCTTTGGACGCCAAGACATGCGTCGCCATACCAAGAAGCAGATCAGGGCAACGGGGAACAAGCCGGCTGCGCTGATTTTGGTCAGTGATCCAAGAATAAGAACCAGGATTGCCAGGTACCAATCGCGCATGCGGCCGTTCTTCCACCACGAGAGCAAGAGGGCGAGACCAAGGAAAGCGAGGAAGTGGTACAGCGCGTCATTGGTCACGCGTGACGAGAACATGACGAGCGCCGGCAGCACTCCAACCAACACGAGAAACAGTGCATCGCCGAATTTCTGCGGAGACTTTTTGGGGAAGAGCAAACGGGCGATCCAGAGCGACACGAACAAGGTGCCGACCGAAAAGAACAACGATGCCGTCTGTAAATCGTTATAGACGATGTCCGGCGTACGTCCGATCAATTTGTTCAGATGCACCCAAATGGCCGACAGCCAGTAGTACAGCGGCGGCTGGTGATATTCCCAGCCATTGCTGGCAAGCGGAATCGACCAATGCTTCACGATGTAATCAATGTATTCCAAATGTCCGCCGACATCGTAACTTCTGGTGCGAAACGGCGTGGAAAGGACATACAAGACCCTGAGCAACATTCCACCGATGAATACACCTGCAAGCAATCGACGATCTCGCGGAATACGGAAGTGTCCGACCAATGTCACCGCATACCACAGCAACAAAAGGACGAAGGCGGTATACGCGCCGATTTGCACCGGGTCATTGCTGGCAGGCGTGACATTGATGCCGCCCATGCCGCCATCGTCATGAATGGTGAATTCAAACACGTTGACGCCGTCTCGAATGTATCGGCCTAGATCCAAAATGTGACCTTCTTCATAATCACAAAATTTGGCAATGGCAGGATCGACCGCGACTCCATTGATCGTAAACTTCTCAATGCAATCATCCGGCTTTACCAAATACTTCCGGGGCGAAAACCGATTGATAGCAACCGGTATGCGCACATGCAGTGTGGGTGCAGCCGTTTTCACGAGGAGGGGCAATTGTCCGTACTGCTCTGCGAGATTCTCAAAATGATACAGCGCCTTGCCGAATTTCGGCGTTGTGGACTGCAAAAACAGCGTGATAAGCACTGCGCCGATCACGAACATTCCAAAGTGAATCCACCCGCTCACAAGCAGGGCATTCTTTGGTTTGGAGCGCCTGGTCCTGCCGACAGTGGATTTGACGGGCATCCTGGATGCGAAGAGTACGCCGAGCCAGTATACAGACGAAGCGACGATGCCACGTCATCGCGGCTTGCCATACCTTTCGCGAATGGTATGGCTAACCGATGGCCAGGAAGCGAGACTGCGGTGGGAGAGGCGCATTCGGTAATTTCAGCCGGCTTATGCCTCATTGGGCATAGGAACAAGCGGCAGATCGTACAACAGCCGGATCTGCAGCACATGACTGATCGCTTCGCGCACGCCGCTGTCATCCACGTTGATCAATTGCTCCATCTTTCTTCGCACTGCAGGCAGAAGTCTGCCCGCCTCTTCCGCCGTGAGTTTGCGCGTATAACGCTCACGGAAGTACACGATGATCGCATCACGCAATTCACCGTCTTCCACAGGACGCTGTCTGTCCCGGATACTCTTCCGGGAAAGCACCGCCTCTTGTCCTTCGCCGTCTTCATCGTCGAGGGCGAAATCGTCTTCAGGCCGGCTATCGTCGATTTCCTCTGGCATGGAGGAACGATCCTACTGATTCACCGGCAACAGACAAGCAAAAACGCCATTCGGAATGCATGGGGTCTCTCGTGACGGCGGAGCCACACGCACTTCATGAAGTGCGTGGCGGAGAGGGGGAGATTCGAACTCCCGAGACGTTTTCACGTCTACTCGCTTTCCAAGCGAGCGCACTAGGCCACTATGCGACCTCTCCGTGTATCGTCGGATGGCTTGGAAAGAACGGTCATGCCCAGACGGAGCCATCCAGCCGTGGGATACGCAGGATACGCAGAACGTGGCGCGGAAACAACAGCAGACCTTACGCTGCGCAAACATCGCACTCCTTCTTCATGCACAGTGCCATCTGGCGCGTCCAGGCGAATACGGAGGCAGTGAAGGCGAGAATGGCGAGTGATCCCGAGGTGGATCCGAACTGTGCGCCTCCGGCGACAACGTGCGTCTGGTAGATGCCGACGAGCGATGCGATGCTCACGAGGAACAGCGCAAGGGCGACGACCCATTTTACAATGACGCATGCAGGAGAGCACTGCATCTTGGACTTTTTGGAGGAGAGGATGCTCATACGAGAAACGCTGGGAAGAAAGTGAAAGCACTATACCACTGCGTTTCGCGCCGTCATGCTTGCAGACAATAGAACGGTCGGACGAGCAACGACGTTGGGTGGGGGCGTTCTACTGGCCGACGAGACGACTTCCGCGTAGTCTGTCCCCGCATGCGTATTTCGATGAACTGGCTTTCGGATTTCGTCGAGTGGATCGAGACCGATCCGCAGATCATTGCCGACCGGCTGACCGCCGGAACCGGTGAGGTGGACGACGCTGTGGCGCAGGGCGCCCTACTTGGACACTGCGTGGTCGGCAAAGTGACGAACCTCCGCAAACACCCCGGCGCCGACAAATTGTCACTATGCGACGTGGTGACCGAAGCCGGCACCAAGCCGCTGGTGTGTGGTGGAACCAACCTGAAAGAAGGAATGCTGGTAGCCCTGGCCCACGTGGGTGCCACGGTGCGCCACGGCTCCGACATGGTGACGCTGAAAGCAGCAACTATCCGCGGTGAAAAGAGTGAAGGCATGATTTGCGCCGCCGAAGAGTTGGAGCTGGCGGGCATGTTCCCGCCGTTGCCTGAGCACGGCGCGCGGCCGGTCATCGACCTTACGCCGCTCAACTTGAACGTCGGCACTCCCCTGCGCGAGGCACTCGGACTCAACGACGTCGTCTTTCACATCGACAATCACGCCATCACCAACCGACCTGACCTCTTCTCGCACATCGGCGTTGCCAGAGAAGTCGTGGCACACGGATTGGCCAAATGGAAGAAGCGACCGACAACGCCAGCCGTAAAATTCGCCAAGGCCAAACCGACGTTTGGCGTGCACGACAAGACCGACGGCTGCGTACCGTTCTACAACGCATGCGTGCTGGAAATCGACGGACCGGGCGTTACGCCGGATTGGATGAAAGCACGGTTGGAAGCCACGGGTTTCCGTAGCATCAGTCTGCCGATCGACATCACCAACTACGTCATGCTCGAACAAGGCATGCCACTCCACACCTTCGATGCCGGTGACTTCAAGGGAGACATTCATGTGCGTCTGTCCAAGAAAGGAGAAACAATGACAACGCTCGATAAAGCCAAGCGCACGCTGCCCGACGGCGTGATTGTCATCAGCGATGACGAGGGCATCTTCGACTTGTTCGGCATCATGGGCGGTCTTCGCACATCGACAACCGAGAATACCAAGCGCATTTTCTTGCAAGCCGCGATCCCGGACCCGGTGACCATCCGCAAGGCGACCATCGCGCTTGCTCACCGCACCGATGCCGCAACCGTCTACGAAAAAGGCGTGCAGCCGTGCACGTCCGAAGCTGGCTTGGCTCGCGCCGTACAGCTGTTCTGTGAGCTGTGCCCCGGCGGACGCGTGACATCGTCCAATGTGCGTTGGGGGAAAGAGAAAGCGGCGGCGACCATTGCAATCAAAGAAGCTCGCATCAGCGCATTGATCGGCGAAGAGGTTTCTTCCAAACGCATCAAAGAGATTTTGGGAGACCTCGGCTTCGAGACAAAGACTTCCGGTACATCGCTGTCCATTACGCCACCGGCATGGCGTCCGGACGTAAAGCTTGCCGCAGATATTGTGGAAGAAGTCGCCCGCGTCTACGGCTACAACAAGATCAAAGCGGTTGTTCCGTCTGCATCCATCGTGCCTCCCGCCCGCGATCCGCGCTTGCACCAGCTGCGCGACTCGTTGGTCGAACAGGGGTACTGGGAATTGCTACACCTGGCATTCACCAGCCCTCAGCAAGTGAAGCGCTTCGGATTGGATGAATCCAAGGCCGTCGCGATTGAAAACCCGATCGGAGAAGAAGTGTCGCTCATGCGCCTGAGTTTGCTGCCCAACGTACTGGAAACTTCCGCGCGCCAGTTGCGCACGGCGGAGGGCATCGTGAAGACGTTCGAGTATGGCCACGTCTACGCCAAGAACCAGGAGCATACCGAATGCTGTCTGGTCGTTGCGGCCAAGGGCGATACGGCGCTGACCGACTCTCCCGTGCTTGCCGCCAAAGCAAACCTCCAGCAGGCATGCGCCGCTATGGGCTACGCGGTCGACGTCCGTCCGATGGAGCAAGGCATCGCCTCCTGGATGCACCCCGGCCGCAGCGCCGAGGTCACGTGCAAAGGAAAGGTCATCGGCAATTTGTTCGAGATTCATCCTAGTATCTGCACCGCCTGCGATTTGCCGGGTCGGGCCGCGGCAGCGACGTTGGATTGGAACGCATTGATGGTCATGGAACCGAGTGTGGCAATTGTAAAAGCGCTGCCGGCATTCCCGGCAGTGACCTACGACGAAACCGTTCCGGCCAAAGCCGGCACCCGCACGTCATCGTTGCTCGACGGCCTGCGTGCAGTGGACCCGCTGCTGGAATCGGTGGAAATCGTCAACTTGTACCAAAACCCCGCAGACATCTCTGACAAGCGCCTGACACTGCACTTCGTGTATCGCTCACCCGAACGAACGCTGCTCCAGGCCGAGTCCGACGCCGCGCACGCCAAAGTGCTTGCGCATGTGAAGGGGAAAATCGGATAACCGTTGCACAGACTCACGCAACTCCGAAAAGAAGCTTTGTTGAAAATAGCAGCATGCATTTTTCAGAAGCTCCGGGGTATAGTCGCATCATGAAGATTTATACCCGCACCGGCGACAAAGGCACTACGGGATTATACGGCGGCGACCGTGTGTCGAAGGCATCTCTTCGCATGCACGCCTACGGAACGATTGATGAACTCAACGCGTGTTTGGGCGTGCTCTTGAGCGACGAAAACATCCCCCGACAAACCGCCGAACAACTCGCCAAAATCCAGGGGACGCTGTTCAGCATCGGCGCGGATCTTGCCACTCCATTGCACAGCAAAGCCAAAATCCTGCGCTCGAAGGCCGAGTGGGCAACCGAACTGGAGCAGTGGATCGATGCGATGGAGCTGGAATTGCCTCCGCTGACCTCTTTCATTTTCCCGAGTGGATCGGCGGTCGGCTCGGAATTACACCGCGCCCGCACCGTCTGTCGCCGTGCCGAACGCTGGATCGTCCAGCTTGCCGAACAAGAGAGTATTACGCCGGAGAGCACGATATATGTGAACCGTCTGAGTGACTATTTGTTCGTTGCCGCGCGTTTCGTCAACAAAAGCCTGGGTGTTCCAGAGCGCGATGTAGTGATTCCAAAGGAGTGATTAGAACTCAGAAAACGGCAATGCGAAGTTGAAGTACGCAAAAGCGCAAAACACCGCCAGCAGCGGCAGCGTGATGATAATTGCTAAGATCAGCGACGACTTTCCTTCGGGAACCATGCTGTGATACAAGCTCGTTCCGCCGAAGACGATGCCGGCAAAGAGCAGCGGCAGATCCAACACGTGCACTACGGCAACAAGCTGCAGCGGCAGTAATTCGCTCTTCAAGAGCAATACACCGGCGAGAATCAGAAGTCCCAGGAGGAAAAACCAGAATGCCGCCACACGACGAAGAGCGTTCACCATGAGCTCATGATACAGGAATGTTCCGCCTACTACTTTACCTTTTTCTGCACAGCGAGACGCTTTCGTCCCTGAGAACGACGACGTTTGAGCACCGCGCGGCCATTTTTAGTGGCCATGCGTTTCAAGAACCCGTGCCGGCGTAAGCGCCGGCGCCAGCGACGTTTGCTGAGCATAAAGCTGTGCCAGCCTACAGAACCAGGGAAGGCCGGTCAAGTCCTGTCAACATCCTCGTAATACGCCATCCTTGTGAGCATTTCTCCGTTCCGTCGAAATACCGCCAAATAGGTCTGGCGGACGTCTTCAGGCGTATTTTCCTGAGCCAAGCCGGCATCCTGGCCGGTCGTAACGGGCACAATCAGCCGGGGTGCATACCGTCTGTGGGTGGGTAAATAGTGCGGACCCATTGCGAACCGAATGATGTTTTTGCCCAGGCAATCGGGACCTGCCACGCCGCAAAAGTCATTGTCGGCCAATTCTTGCCGTACGGTCGTCCTGCGATGCTCAAAATCGATGCCGGTCCAACTATTCAATCTGGCGATGGCAACATGGATCTCTTCCTGAATGGCCATTGCGCGTTGGCGCTGGGCATCTTTGGTGATATTCACATCGGGATCGACGAAGATGCATGCTGTTTTGCGTTCTGGCGACGCAAGCGGCAAAGCATTGGCGCGCATGAAGGCACGCAACGCCTCGTACACCGGACCCTGAAGACTGCTGCCATCAGGCAATGCCTGGTAACTGATCTGCCCCGCCAGCGCCGCACGCAATGCGGGGAAGCACACCGAGCCGCCGCCGCGCAGAAACGCGTCGATCTGAGCGATTGCGTCGTTCTCGGGTGTGCCTTCGGGGACGGATGTGATTGGCATAGCGGCATATGCTGCACCCGATGGCGTTCATGGACAAGGAAAGCCGCAGGTACCTCTTAAAGAGAATGAGGCGGCCTGAAGTTACGAACTTTCGCCCGATCGCTTGGTTGAGGCAGATGACGTGACGAACGTGCGCCGCTCGCGCGTGACGAACGTAGATTCCTCGGGGGCAAACGTCTGCAACTCCACGGTTCCCGCATCGGTATCGACTTTGATGCTGTGTAGATCGCAGCCGCGCTGGATAGGACTGCCGTTGTTGGCCACCAGCACCTCGACCATGGCTTGCTGCTGGGGGCTCCATGCCTGCACGATGTCGATGCCGGCGCGATGCGTGTGCCCAACGACGGCCACCGGACAGCCATGAATCGCCGCGAAGTGGGCGGCGCAGAACGGACTTGCCAAGTCATGAGTCCGGGCAATTTTGCGTACGTTTTTCATTGCGACTGTCGGATTCCCCACCACCGATTGGGAAACAGTGTCGCCGTCCGAACGCGAACGCCACAGTGCTAAGAGCGACTGCCTGGCCGCGTCCCGGTATTCACGCACGCGCCCGATGATCTGGAAGCTATCGTGGATTTCGGCCAACGCCTCCACCAGCTCCGTATGTACGCGCTCAACCTTGGCCTGCAGATCGGACGACGACGCCGACGCTTCTAGTAGTAACAGGTAATGCACCAATTCCAACGATCCTTCGCGTGTGGGGTTCGTGTTCCAGCCATGACCGTGTGCACTCAGCACCCCTCCAGGCAACGCAAGCGTGGCATCGTCGACAACATCGGGTTTGCCCAATAAGTTCCGCATGCGTTTGCGGCGAAAGTGCTCGGGCGCGTCGTGGTTGCCGCGCTGGGCGATAGCATGTCCATCGAACTCTCCGACAATCTTGGCGACGACCGCCGCGTCGCGAGTAAGGTGGCGGTGCCTGGCGCGCTCATCCAGCGTGTCGCCGGGAAACAGCAGGATTGCGGCATGCTCGGTACGTGCCTGTTCACCAATGCCGCGGATGAACGCGTGCTTTTCCTCCAGTGTGAAACGGTCATAGTTATATGTGTTCAGTGCGCCGCAGTGGATGTCGCTGGCAGAACGGATGATCGGCATGAAGAGGATGAAGTGGCAAAGTGTACGCAGAACGTCTTCTGATGCAAGAAAAAGACCGCGTTCAGCGCATAGCATTCGCGGTCTGCATCCCTTACACTCCAGGCACTCCACATTTCCCACAGACTCCGCATGTATTCCGTCGCCCGCCTCAAATCCAAGTTGCCGGTACTTACGGCTCCCACCGAGGGAACCGCCGCAGTGACCGTCCTGGTGTTCGCCGGAGCTGGATCACGCTATGAGGTACAAGGTGACCGCGGCATCAGCCACTTCTTGGAACACATGTTCTTTAAAGGCGGCAAGAAATACAAAAGCGCCGCCGAGGTCAGCATCGCCATCGACTCGGTCGGCGGTGACTTTAACGCATTCACCGGCAAGGAATACGCCGGGTACTACGTCAAAGTAGCGGCCGAACATGTGGAAATGGCCTGCGACGTGCTCTCCGACATGCTCCAGAACGCCACCTTCCCACAGGAAGAAATTGAGAAAGAGCGCGGCGTCATTATGGAAGAGTATCGCATGTACCAGGACACGCCCATGTACCAAGCCGGCTGGGATTTTGAAACACTACTCTACGGCGACCAGCCACTCGGCTGGGACACGATCGGTACCGAACAGGTCATCCGCTCGGTGAACCAGAAAGATTTCCTGAAGCACAAAGACGAGCTCTACACGCCGGATAACCTGGTTGTAACCTTCGCCGGGAAAATCGACAGCAAGCAGTCCATGCAGCTGGCGGAGAAATATTTCGGTACGATCGGCGGTAAGAAGGGCAAGAAATTCGCCGCAGTGGAAGCCCACCAGGGCAAGCGCGTGGCGCTCACCACCAAGCAGACCGAACAGGCTCACTTGGTGCTCGGCATGGAGGGCGTAGGCGCCTTGGACGACGACCACTTTGCGCAGAAATTGCTCAGCATTATTCTGGGCGGCTCCATGAGTTCACGTATGTTCCTGAACATCCGCGAAGCACGCGGACTGTGCTACTACATTTCCACCAGCACCGACAACTACTTGGACACCGGCATTCTGTCCACCCGCGCCGGCGTGGACCAGAGTCGCCTGCACGAGGCGATTTCGGCCATTAAGCACGAGTATTTCTCGGCCGCCGCTCAAGGCGTGACAACGGAAGAGCTCCGCCGCGCCAAGGACTTCCTGAAGGGCAAAGTGACCCTCTCGCTGGAAGACTCAGAGGAGCGCGCGCACTTCTTCGGCAAGCAGCAGTTGCTCTACCCGGAGGTTCGCGACATCGACGAGTATTTCAAGAAAATCGAACAGGTGGAATTAAAGAAGATCAACGCGTTGGCCACCCGACTCCTGACGTCCGAGAAGCTGCGACTCGTCGTCATCGGAAAGGAGAACGACTCCAGTGCACTCGAGAAGCTTCTCGATAAATAAGCGCATGAACCGCCCGAAACTCCTGCTGTGTCTGCCGCCCATGGTGCTTGCGCTGTTGGACGGCGGCATCACGCTGGCGTTGCAGCCCGCGGAGTATTGGAAGCAGTCGTACCAGTATCTGAACGAAGCTTCTCCGTTGTGGGCCACGTTCCTCAGCCGCAGTCCTCTGGCCTATGTTGCGGCCGCGGCCGTGTATCTGGCGATCGTATGCGCATTGATCTGGTTCTTGCCCAAACGCGCGGCGTTCGTAGCCTCGCTCACGGTGTGTTTGTGGCACATTGTCGGCGCATCCAGTTGGATTTTGGGCTTGGGGCCGACGGGTTATTGGGGTGGAACACTCTGCTTGATCGTCATCGCTTTCCTGCTGTTGCGTACATGGGAAATGGCAGGCTTTCGCATTACAGAACCCTGCTAAGACAACAGAGAGAGCGACAACTGAAGCTGACATGCGGCATTGTCAAACGATCGTTTGTCCGGTAAACATGACCCAATTCCCTCCTCTCTCCCATGGCTGAACGCACCCTCATCCTTCTGAAGCCCGACGCCGTCGCCGGAAAATTCTGCGGCAAAGTCATCACGCGCTTCGAATCCGCCGGTTGGAAAATCGTCGGCTGCAAGATGATCCAGCTCACACCTGCCATGCTGCGCGAGCACTATGCGCACGTCGCCGACAAGCCGTTCTACCCGGAGATCGAGGAATTCATGAAGTCCGTCCCGGTCATCGGACTGGTGCTGGAAGGCGAAGGCATCATCGATAAAATGCGCGACATGCTGGGCGTCACCGACAGCCGCAAGGCCGCTCCGGGAACCCTGCGCGCCGAACTGGGCAAGGACGTGATGATCAACGTCGCCCACGCCAGCGACAGCGCCGCAACCGCAGCCGTCGAAGTGAAGCGCTTCTTCAAGCCCGAAGAGCTGTTCGCCTACTAACAACGTACACAACGCGGATGCGGTGCCGGAATGGTGCCGCTATTTCGCGTTCTTCACCGCACCGGTGCCGAACGTGGCCGAGATGTCCTGCTTGTCGGTAACCCATTCCACGGCGGTATCCAGCTGAGGATCTTTCCCGGCAGTGAATTGCTCGACGGTACGGTCGACAAGGAAATCGGGTGTTACGCCTTTCTTGCCCAGGTCATGTCCGCCCGGCGTCAGCCAACGGGCGATGGTAACACGCAAGCTGGAACCACCCGGAAGGTCGATAACTTCCTGCACAGTACCTTTGCCGAAGCTTTGCGTACCGACGATCTTGGCACGCTTGTGGTCCTGCAGAGCACCGGCGGTAATTTCCGAGGCGCTGGCCGATCCGCCGTTGATGATAACGGCCACCGGCAACGTTGCAGGAACCAACATTCCGCCTTTTACAAAGTGCTCTTCCGTCGTACCACCGCGACGCGAAACCGATACGACTTTGCCTTCATCGACGAACATGGAGACTAAATCCACAGCACCCTCCAAATACCCACCGCCATTGAAGCGAAGATCGAGAACGACTCCCTGTACGTCTTTAAGCGGCATATCTGAAAGCGCCTTGCGCAGTTCGGCGATGGAATCATTGCCGAATTGGTTCAGCGACACGTACGCCACCGATCCGCTGTGTGTGGTCTTCATGACCTTCGATTCCACGCTCGGCACATGAATGGCATCGCGCGTAACGGTGACGGTGGTGGGCTGACGCGCTTTGTCGTGCACCACGGTAATGGACACCGTCGTCCCCTTCTTGCCGCGAATCATGCCAACGACTTCTTCAAGCTTCATGTCGGCCACGTCTTTGTCGTCGACTTTAATGATGATATCCCGCGGCAAAATTCCTGCTCTTTCAGCGGGAGAACCTTTCAGCGGAGCTACAACAATCACTTCGCCATTCTGCATCTCCAGCTGTGCACCGATTCCTTCGAGCGTGCCGCTGAGGGCATCTTGGAACTGCTTGCTGTCCGTAGGTGTCATGAACAAGGTGTACGGATCGCCCACTGCCGACACCATGCCGGAAACGGCGCCGAACACCATGGTATTTACTTTCAGTTGATCGGGCTCGATATAGTTTCTATCGAGCAAGCGCCACACACTCCACAGCAGAGTAATGTCGACCTCTTTCTCTGGATCGGACGCTACGGTCTTGCCGCTGCCCGTGGCACCCGAAAACAATTCAGCGATACGGTCTCTTTCGCCTGCCAAGCGCTGCTGTTCCGATCGTGCGCCAAGCTGCCAGCCCAAGGCCAACATGATGAGTGGCAACATCACAGCCGAAAAAATGCGAAGGAAGCGTGACATAATTCTGGGTGGGTGCGATGCGGAACAATCTGTTCATCTGGTCGTCGTGCCACAGCATAATGGAATATACTGCGGCCATGCCAGCAAAACGCGTTGCAAAAAAGAAGGCACCGGCAATGAATAGAAAGCGCTCTTTAAAGCCAAAAAAGTCGGCTGCACCGCGCATTGAGTCATCTATGAACGTCATGGAAATCATCGCGCTGCATCCCGGCGCAGCGGAGGTGATGTCCGCGTACGGATTGCATTGCGTCGGATGTGCATTCAACACGCTTGATTCCCTGCGAGAAGGAGCGCTGAGCCACGGGCTCTCCGAACACGATGTGGAGTTGATCGTGAATGATTTGAACGACTTGCTAACAAGCAGCGCCCCGCGCCCATCCACGCTGACCATTACGACGGCGGCAGCCCGTGCACTGGCAGCAGTGGCAGCAAGTGAAGGAAAGACCGGTTATGGCCTGCGCGTAGATACTGACGAAATGGGTGCGTTCTGCATGGAATTCGAGCAGAAGGCCAAGTCCGATGATCAGACGTTCATCAACCGTGAAGTACCTGAACTTGTCTTCTTCGCTTCACCAAAAACACTGTGGCGCATCGGTGGGTCGACGATTGACCACCGCGATGGGCGCTTCAAATTGGATCTGCCACAACCTGCATGCACGTGCGAAAATGGCGCATGTGGCTGCAAGACCCGCAAGACGTGAGTGAAACGCTCGCAAGGAGTACACTGTGCATATGATCAAGTTGCCAGCCGCACTCGAAAAGAAACTCGCCGTCTTGTTTCCGAAAGTGCGTGAACGTGAACGCTTCGTCGCAGACCTCGTGAGCAAGGCAATCGACACGGCCATCGTGCCGGAAATCCAGCAGCCGCTGAATATCGGCGGCACGTTGGAATTATTCACCGATGGCGGTTCACGCGGTAATCCGGGGCAAGCTGCGGTAGGCTGCGTTCTGCTGGACCCGACGACCGGCGCGGTATTGAAAGAGCACAGCGAGAGTATCGGTATTCAGACCAACAACATCGCCGAGTACAAAGCGCTCATCGCCGGCATGCAGATGGCACGGGAATTTCAGCCGAACCATTTGGTATGTCACTTGGATTCTGAATTGGTGGTGAAACAACTCAGCGGAGAGTACCGCGTAAAGATGGCGACGTTTCAACCGCTGATCGATGAAATCTTGGAGTTGAAGTCCGAGTTTCCGCAGGTCACATTCACGTACGTCCCGCGTCACCGCAATACTCGCGCCGACGCACTGGTCAACAAAGCATTGGATGCCAATCCCGTGTCTTCGACGCAATTCCCCCTGTGACACGCATGCAGTCAGTATTGGCAAACATCGCATCGGGAATGCTGCAGAATGGTGGGCTACGCAACCTGCTTGCCGTCGTGATCGTCGCGACTCCGGTACTGCTGGCACCCACGCAGGTATTGGCGGCGCCGAACGCGCTGTTGTTTACCTACGATCACCACCTCTTCACGATCTATCCCAAGGCACATCCGGATTGGAGCCGGCCGCAGAAGCAATGGTACTTCGAAGGGATCCCCGCCACTCCTCCCGCCCGCTTGCTGACATGTGGAACGGCACCGATCAGTGCACCGGGGTGGACCTATCAAGAAGTGAACGACTGGAATTTGGATGCAATCACCCGCACCTTGGAAAAGGAAATCGGCACCAAGTTCAATCGGGAACCGGGCAACGTGCGCATCGCGCGTAATGCTTCGGGATCGGTGGTATTCGAAGGACAAGGCCTGCCTGGTCGAAGCATTGACCTTGCTCGTGCTGCGGCGTTGACGCGCGAGGCGCTGAACAAGGACATCGTGACCGTCGTGTTGCCCGTAACGGAAACACAGCCGGTCATCGTCGTCGATGATGAAGAATTACGAACACAGGGGATTACAGAAGTGGTAACTGTCGGCGAGTCGGTCTTCAGTGGGTCACCGAAAAATCGACGTCATAACATCGCCGTGGGCGTCAGTAAATTCAACGGGCATCTTATCCCCCAGGGCAGCGTATTCTCGTTCAATGAGGTTCTGGGGCCGGTAAACGCCGCAACCGGTTACCTGAAAGAGCTGGTGATTCAAGGCGACCAAACCATTCCGGATTTCGGCGGCGGCTTGTGCCAAGTGAGTTCCACCGCCTACCGCGGGCCGTGGGAATACGGCATGCCCATCGTGCAACGCAAAAATCATAGTTATGCTGTGACGTACTACAGTCCGCAAGGAACCGACGCGACGATTTATCCGCCGAACGTGGACATGAAATTTCTGAACAACACGCCCGGAGCCTTGCTCATGCAAACGTTTACGGATGAGCACGACCGCGCGTTCTTCATTTACTACGGCACGCACGATGACCGAAAAAGCGAAGTCTTCGGCCCGTTCATTTCGAATCGGGTAACCGCCTCACGCGAAGAGAAAACCCAGTACTCGGCCGAGTTGGCCCCAGGCGAACGCAAAAAAGTTGGCGAGCGTCACGACGGCCTAGATGCCATGTGGTACCGCAACGTGCAAATGCCGGGCAGCGGCGGCGTTCTGGAAAGCTACTTCTCGCACTACGAAGCGCGTCAGTTGTTCTACCTGATCGGCACGCCTGCCGACGCAAACACAACCAGCGGCGACTTGAGCGACGAACCAAGTTGGCTGCCCAACAGATAACGCGTGAAACGTTCCAATTCCGGCAGCAGCCCATCGTCGCAGGCCGGCGCAGTGGCGAGTTCGGAATGCGGCACGGTGCGCAAAAAGTCGCGCAAGCCGGCGGAAAGCCCTTTGCGAAACGTCATATCCATTGGCAGGGCGGCGGCGTCTTCGGCATCGGGGAATGAACCCAAGCGTGCCAGCAGCTTGAGTGTGAACAGCGGCAACAACGAAGGTGTGTGGTCCGTGCTGCAACGCGACAGAAAGTCACGCGTAAGGTCGTAGACCGATTCGACAGGCTCGCCTTCTTGAATGAGGTTCATGACGATTTCCATGCCCTGCTCGGCACACGAGAACGCATGCATGCATGTGGCGCATTCACTGTATGGATCGATACACGATGCTTGCGTAATGGTGAATGCACCGGTGCGTCCGGATGTGTATTCCACGGTAATACGGCGCAGCGGCAACAACGCCGCTCCCCGCTTACTAATGGTGCGCCGCACACCGGCCGCTCGTGCGGCGATGCGGCCTGCCTTGCGGGTGAGCAACAAGCAAAAACGATCGGCTTCACCGACGTTATAAGTCTTCAGCACGATGGCTTCGTCCGCGAATGTTCTGCTCACGGTACGAGAGTATATCATTATTATTTCCCGCAACTTCCGCAGCGGCGACCTCGGGTCGCCGGCCGGAACACGATGTTCCGGTTGCGGGAAAATCAGACGTTGCCCAACAACGACCCCTGTACCCGCGTCCATAAGACGAACAGCGTTCCAACGACCGCCAGCAACGGAATCAACAGGAATTCACCGAGTAATGTAAGCGGCAGCCACTGCAAGAGGGCGGCAACGATTCCTTGACCCCATGCGGCAAATGCTCCGCCGGCAGCCAGCGCCGGAACAACCATGGGCGCCACGGCGATACAAGCGGCCGCGAAGATCATGGAGAAAACCAATGCCACGCCAAGCAACAGAGTGATTTCGACTGCAAACGGCAGGATGGTAAACAGCGGCGGCGCGCCGACCAGTTGCTCAACAAAAATTTCATCGCGACGCAACATGGCCCGCCGTCGTACCAGCTCGATGATGATAAACAGCAATACGACGAGGAAGAGCGCTACCACCAACGACAAAAAGACGCGGGCAGAAGAAATGACTTGCACAAGCTGATGCAACCGCTGTTCTTGATCGGTGGTTTGCGAGAGAAATTTTGGATCGACGGTCTGGGCGAACACGGGTTGCTGCAGAAACACAATGAATCTGCCGTAGTCCGCAATGCTCTTTAGGCGAACACCGAGCGTTTCCGGGAACGGATTGGTAATGCCGAATTTCTCTAAGAATGCGATGAGTTGAGGGTCTCGCTCTTGTTGCCGCTGGTACGCCTGCTCACGCGTGACGTACACCACGTCCTCTACATACGGCAGCGCACGGACATTTTGCACCAAGTCTTGAATGCGATCATCCGATGCGCTGTCCAAAATCTCTAGGCGCAGATCGGTCTGCTCGCGCAGGAACTGCACGCCCACGTGAGCCGAAAATACGAGTAGCAACAGCACCTGACCGAGGAGCAGCACGCCGAACAACGAGCCGACTGAGCCGGCCCACCCGTCTTCGCGTACCACGTTCTTCAGTCCCCGGAGGCAGCCCCGTTTCACCAATAGCGGCACCTTCGGCATGCGGGAAAACATGGTTCACAGCATAGCGCACCGCTGTCGGACAATCACTTGCCGGACTGCTGCGCCGTGACGAAATCGGTGTGATCGTAAAATTGATCATCCGGCTGGTGTCGATGTCCGGATGGATGCTTAATGGCACAACTGTATGCCTCGGTGATGCCGGCCACGGCACATACCCACGCCAGCACGCCGTTGGCATAGTCGCAGTATGCACAATTGATGCGCTGCCCCCACGTCAATCCTTGCAGATTCCCCCGGTCGAGGATGACATACGACTCACGCGGGACCTTCGGCAAACCATAGGTATAGAAATAGATCGCCTGATACGCCTGCGTCCAAAGGTCGAGCATGACCAATGGAATGATCATGGAATAGATTGCAATGCTCGCAATGACGAATAAGACGAAGCGTTGGTCATCCACGCGTAAATCGCGACGGGGAACCAAAGAGCTTAGAATGAGTGGTTGTTGCGACATGAGCGGTATCCTAGGGTATGCCCCATGGCAACGACAGCGTATCTCGCGTTCAGACTGGCTTCGTGTCGCCGGGGATGGATGTGGCGTGCTGCTCAATGCGTGCGACCATCTGCAAGCAATCGAGAGCGCGGGTGTTGCCAGGGTCCACGTCCAGTGCGCGCTGAAACAGCGCCTTGGCTTTTGCGAAGTTGTTCAAGCGCAGATAGACCACGCCCAAATCACACAGCGTCAACGGGTTGGTGGCATCCAAGTTCAAGGCCCGCTCCAATGTGACAACGCCATCGACATTGTCTCCCGAGCTGAATAACGCCCAACCCAAACAACGCAGGATTTCGGGGTTGTTGTGCTTTAGGCCGTTGGCCGTGCGCAACATGCGCACAGACTCTTCCCATTGTTCTTTGTGCGATGCCACAAAACCCAAAATGTAGTATCCGGTGAAGCTTTCTGCATCCACCGCAATCGCACTCTTGGCTGCATTCTCGGCACGGTCATAGTGTTCTAGGCTCAGTTCGTTATCGGCGATTTCCTCCAAAGCCTCCACGTTGTTGGGGTCGGTGATGAGCACCTGTTCCAATACGGCAATTGCCTCGGCATATTTGCCTTCGAGCTTCAGGTCTTCCGCGTGACGAAGCAGATCAGTAGAGCCGTCATGCTGTGGTGCAGCCATGACCGCAGTGTAGCACGAACGACCTCTGTATCAGGCTTATCCTGCAATGAAGAACACCACCGTGCTCAAGATCAACCACGAGCTTAAAATAATGGCGTAGCCGATAAGAGCCCCCTTCATAAGCTTCTTGCCGTTGTCCAAATATTGCCCGCCCCCAGAACCGACCATCATGAATGCGCCGACAAGAAAAATAGTCGTTGTCACTCCTCCACTCCAAAAGAGCAGCACGTTCACGATGCCAGAGACAATGCCTCCTACATCGGTGACAACGCCTGTACTTACAATTATTGGGGCTGCCGGAGTATATGCCAGTGCGATCTGCGGCACCGCAACAAGGGCGAAGAGGAGCTTTCGGTAGGACATCAGGCCATTGTACCACAGTTTTCCCTTTGGCTAAAGCCCAGACCGGGCTTATGACCATAGGGTTGCGCTTGGCATGGCCCCTAACTAGACTTGGCATCTATGGCGAATCCAGGCTTTTCCAGCCGACCGATTTACGGTGACGAGCCATCTGACCAGGAACCGCAAAGCGCGGCACCAGGCGGCCCTATTCGTCAACCCATCCGTGTCCGCGTCCCGCGTCAGCATCGCCAGCACGCTACAACTGCCATGCGCGGCTTCAGCGGCTGGTGGAGGCGCCATATCTGGAAATCACGCTCTGGCAAAGAATGGAAGATGTTGCTGCTCAAGCTTCTGGGAAGCGTCACGACGATCATCGTCGTTTCGCTCGGATTACTCTGGTTCACATTGCCGAACATCGATGACCCAACCACGCTCTTCGCTTCCCAGAGTACCGTCATTTTGGATCGTAACGGCGTGGAGTTGTACCGCCTCTTCTCCGAGCAAGACCGCACGTACATCCCCGGCAGCCAAATCAGCAATTCCATTAAGCAGGCGACCATTTCCATAGAGGACGAACGCTTCTTCAGCCGCGGCAGCTGCTTCGATTTCATCGGCTTCACCCGCGCCCTCTTGAGCCAAGCACTCCCCGGAGCAATGGTGCGCTCCGGCGGCTCCACGCTTACCCAGCAGTTCGCCGGCAACGCGATGGTCGGACGCGAGCGCTCGCTTATCCGCAAGGTTCGCGAACTGATGCTGGCTTGCAAGCTGGAACAAAAGTATGACAAAGACCAGCTCCTGGAGCTGTATTTGAACTGGATTCCGTACGGCAACAACGCGTATGGAATCGAGCAGGCCGCCCGCAACTATTTCGGCACCGGCGCCAACAGCGTGACTGTTGCCCAGGCTGCGGCGCTTGCATCCATGCCGCAGCGTCCGTCGTACTTCAGTCCGTACGGCAAGAATGCACGCACGCAAGTCAGCGACCAGATTCTGCAGAAAATTTTAAGCGGCGAAATTACGACTGCAGCGCAAATTCCGGACGCCGGCGTACGCATCGGTCTCATTGGTCAAGAAGTGGGATCTGGTGCGACAAAAGTCTATGTGGGTGGACGCGCCGATCAAGTACTGAAAAACATGTTGGAGCAAAAGATGATCAGCGAAGAGGAGCACGCAACGGCTATAGCTGAATTGAAGAAGATGACGTTCCGTCCAGACCGCGACAATATCCGTGCGCCACACTTCGTCTTGTCGGTGCAGAAGCAAATCCAGGAGTTGTTGGGCATCGATGAAAAACTGCTGCAGCAAGGCGGATTCCGCATTACCACAACGTTGGATTGGAATTTGCAGCAGGCCGCCGAAAAAACCGTAACTGAGCACGGTGAAGACGTTGTAAAACGTTTTGGCGCGCACAATACGGCGCTCATAACGCTTTCCACGAAAACGCGTGAAGTCTTGGCTTATGTTGGCAATACCGATTACAGCGATGAAGACCATGAGGGCAAGATCGATATGATTCGCTCTCCTCGTCAGCCTGGTTCTAGCTTTAAGGCATTCACCTACTTGTCTGCATTCGAGCAAGGATACTCACCGGGAACGGTGATCTACGATTTGCCGACCAAATTCGGTGAAGATGAGCCGCAAAACTTCGACGCCAGCTTCTGGGGGCTAACGACCATCCGCACCTCATTGGCAGGCTCACGCAACATTCCGGCGGTGAAGGCGTTCTTCTTGGGCGGCGGCGAAGAGCCGTTGCTCACGTTGGCATCGCGCATCGGCGTGACAACGCCTGCGGAACAGAAGCTGGAATCGCGAAAAACGAATAAAGACTACGACTACGGTTGGCCGCTTGCCATCGGCGCAGCCGAAGTACCGCTCTACGAAATGGTGCAGGGCTACGCCACCATAGCGGATGGCGGAAAGTATTTGCCGCCGGTAACGATTCTGAAAATCACGGACAGCAGCGGCAACATTCGCTATGCCCACAAGTCCGAGCAACCGCAGGACGTAGTGGATGCGCGCGTAGCCGCCATGGTCACATCGATCCTGAGCGACGTCTCCGCGCGTCCGAACGAATACTGGCAGAGCATTTTGTCCGTACCGGGCATTCAAGCCGCCGCTAAAACCGGCACCAGCAACAAATGTCTGGAGCGCGACACGAAGGGTGGCTGCACACTGCGCCGCCCGGAAAGCACATGGACCATGGGCTACACGCCGAATTTGGTCACCGGTGTGTGGGTAGGCAACGCCACCAGCCAATCGATGTTCGAGAAAGCCGACGGTCTGACGACTGCGGCTCCCATTTGGCACGAGTATATGATCGCAGCGCATCGCAAACTGAATACTGTGACGACGGAGTTCTCGCTGCCGCCGAAGATTACGCAGCCGCTGTTGTCCAAGCTTTCCGGCCAGTTGGCCAACGCCTGCACGCCGGTGGACCTGCGAAAATCCGACTTGTCATTGGAAGAACGGACGCCAACTGAGGAGGATGCGGCGTGCGTACTGCTGAAGGTGGATAAGGTAACCGGCCTCCTCGCTTCTCCTGCTTGCCCGGCCGATGCAGTGGAAGAACGTGCGTTCTTCGTGCCCGAAAGCGAACAGCCGACGCGCTGGCCGCTCTGGGAGCAAGCTGTGCAAGAATGGGCCAAAGACGAAATGGTGAAATGGAACGCCAATGAAACACACTCCGGTTCCAAGTTGCCACTCCCCTTGCCGCCCACCGCACAATGCGACCCGGCGCTCACGCCAGGCCGCCTGGAGAAGCCCAGCGTGCAGCTGCTGACGCCGTCTGGAGGCTCATCGGTACCGTATCCCTCGTTCCGCCCGAAGATCAAAGTCGTCGCCCGTGCCGACGTAAAGGAAGTGAAGTACTTCGTGGATGACAAGCAAGTCACCGTGCTCAGCGAAGCGCCGTTCGACGGTGCAATCCGGGTGCCGCGTTCCATCGATTCAACCGGAACGCACACGCTGAAGGTTGTCATTACCGACGCCTACTTCAACACCGCCGAAGACTCCGTCAGCTTCATTTTTGAGGACGACGCCGACCGACCCCGCGTTCGCTTTGTACCGGAAGTCGAGAGCGTGTCCATGCCGGCCGGGTCCGAGATCGTCCTGAATGTGGAAGCCGAAGATGCAGGCGGAATCGAGCGCGTGGAATTCTATATGGACGGCCAACTCCTTACCGTAAAACGCACCGCCCCGTACCAGCTGCAATACACGCTGAAGGAAGTCGCCGGGCCCCACCTCATTCGTGCCGTGGCGCGCGATACTGCCGGCAACGAAGGCGAGGCAGAGTTGCAGCTGAACATTACGTTCTAGTCTGAAGAATTTGACCATAGAGCATAGTGGTTCTAGGCTCAGAAGCTAATGAGTGAGAAGTTGGCTCCAGCTGAAAAAAGGATCTGGCTTTGGGGGCATCCGCGTTGCCGATCGACGGCGATTGAGCGCGCCATGATGGAGCGCAAAGACATGACGGTCATCGAGCCGACAGAGCCGTTTATTAATTTGTATTACAACGGACCCGAGCGACGCAGCGATCGCAATTTGCACGCAGAAACTGCAGTAAAACCATGGCGACTCCAGAGTATTGTGAAGCTAATGCTGGCCAATGTGCTGACGCCGTACGCTTTCAGTAAAAACATGGCGTACTACCTCGACGATCGTTTCGATGCTGTGAACACAAAGGCGCTACTGCAAAGCGGAGTCAATACGTTCATTATCCGTGATCCGCGCGCGGCACTCCCATCACACTACAAAGAGGATCACGACTTCAACAAAGAGGAGGCAGGATACGTTCATTTACGGAAATTATTCGACATTGTCACCGGGCAACTGGGGCAGCCACCCATTGTCATCGACGGCGATAATTTCTGTCGGCAACCGGAAGTAATGATGCGCGCCTTCTGCCAAGCTGTCGGCATCCCGTACGATGCGGGGTCTATGAGCTGGGAAGCGGGACAAGTAAAATCGTTCGATGGGTATGCCGGTTGGACAGAAGCTGTAGAGGCTTCACAAGGATTTGTAAGACCACCGGACGAATTCCCGGATTTGGCGAAATACCCGCCGCATATCGCCCAGTGGACGGAGTTGTTCCGAAAAGACTATGAATATTTGCTGCAATATGAAATTAAACCCATTACGGATGTACAGCCAAAGCCCCCCGGCGGATGAATCCAAGGGGGGCGGGCTGCAGCACGAACTGTTCACTGTTGCGGCGGCGGGGGAGGAGCATGGAAGCTGAGCAGGATGACGGCTGCAATGGCGCAGACGATGCCCAGTGCCTGTTGCCAGGTCAGGGTTTCGTTATACGCCAAGTAGCCGACGACCACTGCGCCAACGGCAACAAGCACGCCCACGGTGGGGGTAGCAGAGCCGAGCGGGATGTACTGGCATACGAGGCAGAAGCCCACGTAGCCAATCCCGCCGAGCAGCGCGACCACCAACAGGAGCCAATTGCTGCCGTTATGCTTCGCCCACTTGTAGGCCAAGCCGTCGCAAACGATGAACAACGCCGCGCTCACGCAAATAACGATCCATTTCGGACTCATGACGTAGATCTCCATGTACGAGAATCGCGGCGAACCGCGCTGAAGCCAAGGATCAACCACCCGTTGCCAGGTGGCCGACTATGACAGCGAACATTCATGCCAATGTCAATTACACGACATTTTCACGGTTGTTATATGCCTCCCACAACTGCTTCATTCTACCTTCTTTGCCGATGAGCTCTTTGAGCGTACCTCGCTGCAACAGGCGGCCGTTCTCGAACACATAGACTTCCTCGAAGAGTTCGAGCAGATGCAGCTTGTGGATGGACGAGATGATGCAGCGATCGGCGAAACGCTCCAGCAGGTTCTTGTAAATCTTCAGTTCGTTGGTGGAGTCCACCGAACTGGTGGGTTCGTCGAGCAGAATAATGTCGCTGCGTTTGGCTGCAAAGAATCCGCGTGCCAACGCCAAGCGCTGCTTCTCTCCTCCCGACAGGTTCACGCCCTTCTCGGCGGTGTTGGTCTGCAATCCTTTCGGCAGTTTCTCCAGCGTGCTTTCGAAGCACGCCAGGCGCACGTCATCCATGATTTCGGCGCTGGTCTGCTCAGTATCCAGCGTAATGTTGTACTCGATGGTGTTCTCGAAGATTTCGGGCTCCTGCGGAATGAGCGTGACCGTGGACCCCACGTCTTTCAGCCCGTGCGCAAGCGGCTTCCCGTCGCACAGTACTTCGGCCTTATCCGGCGAATGCAGGCCGCGGATGAGCGTCATGAGCGTGGACTTTCCGCTACCGCTTTCGCCCACGAACGCAATTTTGGAACGGCGTCCAAGAGTGACCGACACGTCGCGTAGGTGATGTTCGCGCTTCTCTTCGTCTTTGTAGACGAAATCCAAATGCTGAATGTCGATGGTCTTCCAGTTGTTGGGCAACGCACAGCCACCGTGATAGTCGGCGCTGTCGGCTTGTAGAATGGGGTCAACCGAACGCAGATCTGCGTACTGCTGCACGGTACCGGAGTACTTCCAAGCGAACGTGAAGAATGCGCCGCTGATTTTCTGCAGGTATTCATAGAGCATGAAGAACGTGCCGGCCAGCGGCACAACGCCGAAGCCGATGGTTGAGTAGGCATACCAGCCCAGTACGATCACCGTCATGGACGACATGACGATGGTGGCTAAGAACCACTTCCATTCGTTCAGCATGGCCTCGCGTCGGGCAATCGGGAGGTAGTGCGCCATGCGCTGCCAGAGCTCGCTACGCGTGAGTTGTTCCAGACGCAGCGTGATCACCGTGGTGATATTGGTGAGGTAATCGTGCAACGCCGATGCCACGAAATGTTCCTTGGCGTTAACTTGGTCGTATAATGGCAGCAGCACGCGATCGAACAAGAAGACGATGGAAAGAGCGCCGATACAGACGCCTACAGCAATCAGCGCGGCCTGCGGCATGATGATGGTAAGCGCGATGACAGCCACCACCGGACGCAGCAACATTTCGATCAACTGATAGGAATTTTCGGCAAAGTCGTTCAATGCGCGCGTTGCTTTGGCGATGCGGTTAATCGTCTGACCCGAGTGATTCTGCTTGTGCCACTGCACCGGCAAACTCGTAATGACGTTGAACAAATGGTCCTTAAAGTCATTGCGGGCATGGAACGCATTCAAGCGCTCGATCACGCGGGCCGGACCGTGGAACACCCAGAACGCCACGTTAATGCCAATGACCAGCGACAGATAAAAAAGGACGCGGTGTAGACCGCCAGAACCGGCCATGGAAGCCTCTTGCACGCTGTTCAACACCATACCGATAACGTACGGCTCGAAGAGGTAAACGATGTTTGCAGCAATGAGTAGGCCAACGTACAACAGCACCTGCTTCCGCCGTCCGGCCGAGTATTTCCATGTTGCCGATGCGAGTGCCCAGAACACCTTCATGAAAGTACTTTAGACCTAAAGTATAGAATGCGGGAGAACGGGATGCTAGTCCCCCGGCCAAGAAGCCGCAAATGGTTCGACGGTTTTTTGCAGAAAAGATGAC
>CAYWJU010000005.1:0-106120 GCA_964458645.1 uncultured Candidatus Peribacteria bacterium
AACCTGCTCTTAAACGGTACGGTCGGTATCGCCGTCGGCATGGCGACCAACATCCCGCCGCACAATCTGAATGAACTGGTCGATGCCATTCTCAGTCTCACCGAGAAGCCCGAGTCCACCGTGGAGGACTTGCTTGAGTTCGTGCAGGGTCCGGACTTCCCGACCGCCGGCATGGTCTACGACCGCGAGGCGCTCAAGCAGGCTTACCTTACCGGTCGTGGATCGGTGGTGGTACGCGGCAAGGCTGAAATCGAAGAGGGGACGGGCAACCGCCAAATTATCCGCATCAGCGAACTGCCGTACCAGGTGAACAAGTCTGTGCTCATCGAGCGCATTGCGCAGCTCGTGACCGACAAAATCATCGTCGGCATCTCGGACCTTCGCGACGAATCCGACCGCGACGGCATCCGCATCATCATCGAACTGAAGAAGGACAGCTATCCGCAGAAAATCCTGAATCAGATCTACAAGCACACCGATCTCCAGACGAGCTTCGGTTACAACTGCATCGCACTCGCCGATGGCTTGCAGCCTCGCTTGTTGAACCTGAAGGAGTGCCTCCAGATCTTCATCGACCACCGCCGCACCATCATCACGCGCCGCGTCACGTTCGACCGTGACCGCGCCAAGGAACGCGCTCATATTTTAGAGGGTCTCACCATCGCGCTCGACAACATCGACGAGGTCATCGAGACGATCAAGAAGTCCGAGACCCGCGACGACGCCAAGCAGAACCTGTGCAAGAAATTCAAGCTCAGCGAGATCCAGTCCGAGGCCATTCTTCAAATGCAGTTGCAGCGTTTGGCGGGTCTGGAGCGCAAGAAGATTGAGCAGGAACTGAAGGACACGCTCGCGTTCATCAAGGAGTGCGAGGCGATCTTAAAGGACCGTAAGCGCGTGGACGCCATCATGACCAAAGAACTCGGCGACATCCGCGCCAAGTACGGCGATGATCGTCGCACGGTTATCGTGCCGCATGCCGTCGGAGAGTTCTCGGCTAAGGATACCATCCCGAATGCCCCTATGATCGTGGCGCTCACCGCCCACGGTTATGTGAAGCGCTTGAGCCCGGCTCAGTTCCGCGCCCAGCACCGTGGAGGAAAGGGCATTAAGGGTATGACCACCAAGGATGAGGACGAAATCCTTGGCATGATCAACGCGCACAACCACGATGATTTGCTGTACTTCACCAACACCGGACGTGTGTTCAAGTTGCCGGTATACGAGTTGCCGCAGGCCAGCCGCGTGGCCAAGGGCCAGGCGATCGTGAACCTGCTCCAGCTGCAGCCGGGTGAGAAAGTCGCCGCGATGCTCAAGTCCAAACTGGAGGGCAAGACGCATCTGTTTATGACCACGCTGCAGGGCACCGTGAAGCGCACCGAACTTACCGAATTCGAGAACATCCGCCGCTCTGGTCTCATTGCCCAGAAGATCAACGACGGCGACGAACTGAAGTGGGTGGTCGCCACCACGGGCAAGGACGAGATCTTCATCCTTAGCAAGAAAGGAAAGTCGATCCGCTTCCCGGAGACCGACGTGCGTGCCATGGGTCGTGCTGCCGCTGGCGTGCGCGGTATTCGCTTGGGCGGAGGCGACAAAGTGGTTGAGGCCGCCGCGTTCGGCAATCCGGAGAAGAGCCAGCTGCTCGTTGTTATGGAGAACGGTCTCGGCAAGTCCACGCCGGTCACGTTGTACCGCTTGCAGGGCCGTGGCGGAGGAGGAGTGAAAGCCGCTCAGCTCACCACCAAGACCGGCGACATCGTTGGCGGAGCAATCTTGTCCGAGGGAGAGAACGGTGACCTCATTTGTATCTCCAAGCAGGGTCAGACGATCCGCATGAAGCTGTCCGACATCCCGTCGCGCGGACGCGCCACGCAGGGTGTGATCGTCATGCGCTTGGACGGCGGCGATAAGGTCGCTTCCATGAGCGTGATCATCGACGATCCGAATGCCATCGCCGAGGTCGAGGGTGCCGAAGAAGCTGAAGCAGCACTGTTCGACACTGAAGAGGCTCCGGTCGAAGAAAAGAAAGCCGCCAAGTCCAAAGACAAGGACGACGGCGACGACAAGCCGAAGGCCAAAGCCAAGAAGAAGTAGTCCATGTCATCGAAAGTAGGAAAATGGCTCTTCGGAGCCATTTTTCGTATGTTTCGATGCGGCGTGATTCTTTGACAAAAACTAAATTTTTTAGTATAATAATATTAACCAATACACATGATCAGACTCCGCACCCCCGAACAGGCTCCAGAGGATGTGCCGCGCAAACGAGATATTTTGCGATTTCCGGGCAGTCGGAATACGCAGCGGTCCAGTACGCCAAACGAAGTGTCGCGCTTACGTCAACGCGTGTCGGATTTGGAAATTGATCGTCGTGCATTGCGAGAGCAGTTGCGTCGGCAACGCGGTGGTCGCACTACGGGCGGCGCAACGGAGAAGCAGTCTGCAGCGGTGCCTGTTGCCGAGGATGTTCAAGTGGCAGTCATCCGTCCGGAGTCGGATGCATTGCTGCCGTCGCCGACCAGCCTGGCTGCAACTGCGGCTTTGGTTATGAATATTGGCGTCCTGAAGAGTCGTGAGCATGCGGATCCTTCTGTTACGCCGCAAATCGATGCCCACTACAGGGCGCTGAGCACGGCTACGTTCACCGATTCGAATGCGGACGAGGCGGCCACGCTTATGGAGGAGTTGACCCGATTGCAGGAGGTGGAATATCAGGACCATCCGGAGCGCCAGAAATACATCAGTGCCGTCATTCGTACGCTGAGTCCGCTGGTGCCGAAAGATGCCGGTCACATTTCCGGTCTGATGGCCGCCATAGCACCGCTCAAGCAACAGGAAATCGGTCAGCGCGGCTATAGTGCCGCTCTGGATGCGAAAATTATGACTGCATACCGCGCATTGGCAGACTGCGTCATCGATTCCGCCAAATGCAAACCCGCCGATGCAACGCGTTTGCTGAAGGATGCGAAGAAGATGAAAGGCGAAGAATTCCACAATACGGGCGGACCGCGCGGTGCCGTCTACATGGCACGCCATGAAGCACTGGATACCTTTATCGGCAAATTGCAGGCAGTGGAGCAAAAAGGCCGTGGAAAAGGTATTTGGGGCTGGATTCCGGGTTTTGGCACACGAAAGAAAGCTGCATAAACGTTTCGGCACTTGCATCGGGTCCGACGAGCACGTACAATCTCGCGGCTTTATGAAGAAGGATTTCCACCCGAAGGCACACAAGGACGCCAAAACGACATGCACGTCGTGCAATGCCGTGTACATGGTTCCGAGCACAGTGAAGGATCAGCAGGTTGAAATCTGCAGCCAGTGCCACCCCATCTATACGGGTGAGTACCGCGGTATCATGACCTCCGGTCGCGTCGATCGTTTCCGCAAGGTGCAGGAGGCTTCCAAGGGCAAACAGGCAGAGGTGGCAGCCATCGAAGAGGCTCGCAAGGCCAAGCCGACCATCAAGAAGGCCAAGAAAGCCGCTTAAACAGCCATTCATGAGTACCGATCCGGGGCGTTTCCTGGTATACTTTGTAGTATGAACAGCAGGCAGGCCAAGCTCTTGCAGGCCATTATCGATCAATTCATTCTTACGGCATTGCCCGTGGGTTCGAAACGCCTGCTCGAAACCAGTGAATTCCCAGTTTCCTCGGCTACGATCCGCTCCGAAATGTCGTTTCTGGAAACCGAAGGATTCTTGGCTCAGCCGCACGTTTCGGCCGGTCGCATTCCGACCGTAAAGGGCTACCGCCTGTACGTGCAGGAATTCATGAAGCCCAACACCGCTGAACGCGCGGTGCGTGCCAAATTCGAGAACGTGCGCGAGCAGTATTTCCAGAACAAAGACCGTGAACGCGCTTACGAAGGCGTGGCATTGTTGGCGCACATGATTCAGAACGTCAGCTTCGCCACGGTGCCGCACCGCGACCGCGTGTATTACATGGGATTGAGTAATTCGCTTCGACAGCCCGAATTCCAGCAAGATACGCAGTTGATGAGCGGCGTGGTCGAAGTGCTGGAGCAAGGGCTTACCGATCTTATTTCTAAAATCGATATCGACGACAAGGTCCGGTACTGCATCGGCGAGAAGCACTTGTCGCCGCACATTGAAAGCTGCGCGCTCATGGTGACGCGCTACCGCATCCGCGGACAAGAAGGAGTGGTAGGCATTTTAGGCCCAGTTCGCATGGACTACGCCTACAACACCGTAGCGCTCGACATGGTCGCCGGCATGCTGCGCGACGCCGCCTAACATCAGAACATCAACAGTCCCACGTTCCCGTCTTCATGCCGCCAACAACTCCAACCGCCGAAACCGTCCTGCTGCGCATCCGTCCAGCGCTGCCCGACCCCGAAGACAAGAGCGGCAACCGCGGCCCGATCCTTATGGAACCGGCCATTTCGGCCATGCACTATTTGAAGAAAGGCCAGGACGTGGTCAGTCTGGAGATCGGCTTCTACCAGGGCAAGATCTGCTTCTTCGCCCGCTGCACGCGCGCGTCGGTGGGGCTCATCGAGAGCCAGCTCTACGCCCAGTACCCCGACATCGACATCGAAGAAGTCCCGGGCGATGTCTTCTCGCCCAAGGAAGGCGAGTCGGTGGTCTATACCGACCTGGCGTTCACCGATCCGGAGGTCTACCCCATTAAGCGTCACCCGCAGTTCGACGACATGCTCAGCCGCCAGAGTCTGGACCCCATCGCCAGCATGACGTCCATCCTGCTGCGCTATCCGGATATCGCGATGCGCGGTCACATCCAGTTGGTCTTCAAGCCGTTCGACAACGCCCGCCGGTCGTTCCGCACCAAAACGCTCAAGTTCCTGCCGCTCATGTCCAAGGGCTTCTCCCAGAAGTGGGATTGGTACGGAAAGCTGTTCTGCCGCATCCATTTGGCACGCGGCTGGCACTGGTGGGCCTATCTGCCGCTGAACATCCTGATGGGAGGCTTCCGCGCCTGGTTCTCGTTCGTGCCCAACCTGTCTGACATCATGCTGTCCGAGGACGGCGGTGCGTCGAGCGGCGGCGACGATGACGACCGCGCGCAGGAATACACCACCAAGCGTAACCACGACAGCGAGACCATCGTCGGTGCCATCGCCGACAAGGTGAACCACCTGTTGTTCGTCGGCAACATCCGCATCAGCGTCATCACCAAGACCAAGCTGGCCGACCAGGCCGAGGCCAAGCTGCACGAGATCCAGTCCAGCTTCCGCCAGTTTGCGTTGCCGCACCTCAATGGATTCAAGGAAAACAAAGTCATCGTGTCCCAGACCTTCCCGCTCGGGTTCCAGATCAACCCGTTCCTGCTCTCCGTGGAGGAGATCGCGTCGCTGTGGCACCCGCCCAGCCTGCTGGTGCGCACGCCGAACATCGACTGGGTCACCAGCAAGAAGCTGCAGCCGCCGGTCGACCTGCCCATCGCCGAGACCGAGGACGCCAACAGCCTTACCATGCTTGGTGAAGCGGTGTTCCGCGGACGACGCACGCAGTTTGGCATTAAGCCAGACGACCGTCGCCGCCATATGTACGTCATCGGAAAGACGGGTATGGGCAAATCCACGTTGCTCGAAAACATGATCTATTCCGACGTGATTGCCGGTAAAGGCGTCGGCGTTATCGATCCGCACGGCGATCTGATTGAAGCGTGTCTGCGTTTCATTCCGGCTCATCGCAGCAACGACGTCATTCTGTTCAGTCCGGCTGATAAGGATTTTCCGCTGTCGTTCAACATGTTGTCGTGTCCGAATCCGGACCAGTATCCGTTGGTTGCATCGGGTCTAATGAGCGTGTTCACGAAGATGTGGCCCGACGTGTGGAGCGGACGCATGGAGCACATCTTGCGCAATGCGCTGCTGGCGCTCATCGAAACCCAGGGCAACTCCATGCTCGGAATTCTGCGCATGTTCGTGGACGACAGCTTCCGCAAGAAGGTCGTGGAGCATGTGCAGGATCATTTGGTGAAAAGTTTCTGGCAGGACGAGTACGCCGGTTGGACCGACAAGTACCGCACCGAAGCCATCGCTGCCATCCAGAATAAGATCGGCCAGTTGCTCAGCGTGCCAACCATTCGCAACATCGTCGGCCAAGTGAACAGCAAGCTCAACGTCCGCGAAGCTATGGATACCGGCAAGATTGTGTTGGTGAACCTCAGCAAAGGAAACCTGGGTGAAGACAACTCGGCGTTCTTGGGTTCTATGTTGGTGACCAAGTTTCAGTTGGATGCCATGAGTCGTGCCGACATTCCGGAGAAAGACCGCCGCGACTTCTTCCTGTACGTCGACGAGTTCCAGAACTTCGCCACCGAATCGTTCGCCACCATTCTGTCCGAGGCCCGCAAATACCGCCTGTCGCTCACGCTGGCCAACCAGTACGTCGGCCAATTGCTGTTGGAGGGAAACAGCACGGCATTGCAGGACGCGGTGTTCGGCAACGTGGGTTCCATGGTGTCGTTCCAGGTTGGCGCCGAAGATGCCGAGGCGTTGGCGCTGCAGTTCGAAGAAATGGTGGAGCCGAAGGACATTCTCTCGTTGCCCAAGTACCACGCGTACATGCGCCTGATGATCAACGGCATGGCCAGCAAGCCGTTCTCGGTGTCCACGCTGCCGCCGCCGAAGATCACCCAGGACTCCGACCGCGTGGAAATCATCCGCCGCATGTCGCGCGAGCGGTACGCCGAGAAGCGCTCGGTCGTGGAGGATAAGATCGGACGCTGGCTAAAGGCTGCCAGCGAGAACCGTAAACTGGGCGTCTCCGATGCCAAGTCGAAGGAAAAGGAGGCTGAAGAGCGTGACAAGGCCAAGAAAAAAGGCATGACGCTGGAGGCCTACCGCGCTTGGCGCGATCGTGAAATGTGGACCAATGATTTCAATGCGTTGCGAAAAAAAGACCTCACGGAACCGTTGTCTGCCGAGGAACGCGGCAAAATGGTCGATTTAGAGGTGAAGCTGAAGAACAGTGGAGGCGTTCCTCCCCCCAGCAAAGCCATGCTGGAAGCCGCTGCGAAGAAATCCGGTGTTCCGCCGACTCCCGCAGCCGCTCCGGCCGCTACTCCTGCTCCCACAGCACCCGCAAAGCCTGCCCCAGCTCCGAAGTCTGCTGCACCGAAGCCGCCGAAACCTCCGGCTGCAAAATAAGTCCATGCGACTCTGTTGTTTTCATTGTCCAAAGGACGCCGGGGAAACCGGAGACGCCGGAGATGGGTCGCCCAACTATTTGCTTTCCTCCCTGAATTCCCCGGCGTCTCCGGACTTCTTAGGAGGCGGTCGTTCGTCGTTAGCTGCAATACTCTCTGTCTTTGTCTGTTTGTCGGTGGCAGCATGTTCACCTATGCCTTTAAGCACGTCCACGGCCGCAGTCCGCTACATGCCGATCGGGGATTCGTACACCATCGGAACCGGCATCGGCCAGAATGATGCATGGCCTGGAGTTCTCACGCGTCACCTGCAGGCCGAGGGTGTGGATATCGAGCTGCTGGGTAACCCGGCCCGCAACGGCTGGACCGCGCAGGATGCCATAGAAGGGGAGTTGCCCGAATTCGAGCAGGCCAAGCCGAACTTCGCCACGCTGTTCATCGGCGTGAACGATTACGTGCAAGGCAGCGACGCCGAGCAATTCCGCATGCATCTGCGAACCCTTCTGGACCGCATGTTGGCGGTGCTGCCGAGCCCCGAGCGCCTGATTGTGGGGACCATCCCGGATTACTCGGTCACGCCAACCGGCAAGCAGTACGCGCTGGGGCGCGATGTAGCGTCGGGTCTGGCGGCCTTCAACGACGTCATCCGCGACGAAACGGAGGCAAGAAATGTGGCTGTGGTGGATTTTGCCGCCATTGCCGATGCCATGCGCAACGATGCATCGCTGATCGGTTCCGATGGCCTACATCCCTCTGAATCCGGACATCTGTTTTGGGAAGCTCAAATTCATCCGATTGTTGCCAAAGCGCTCAAGCGTCCCTAAGACCCAATGCGAACCTGTTCCGTGTGGGTGTCGATTGCTTTTTGGTAATGATTATTCTCATACTACGTCGACAATCCGTCTTCTATTTCTTCTTCTCAGTTTCGTATGCGTACAGCTCGTAGTTTTCTGAAGAAAGTGCTTCCGGTTTCGTTTGCTTCCGGCTTGTTGGCCGGAGTAGCCCTGACAAGCGTTGCAGTCGCCATTAGCGGCTCAGCAATCTTCCAGGACGTTCCTGCAGGCAGCTATTACAGCGATGCCGTCGGTCGTATGTATTCCCTTGGCATCATTAAGGGTAAGGACGACACCCACTTTGATCCGACTGGAACGCTCACGCGCGCAGATGCAGCCGTGCTCATGGATCGTTTGTACACCAAGCTGAACGGTTCAGTAGCCTCTTCGTCGAGCTCCCGCTCATCCAGCAGCTCAAGCAGCTCCAGCAGCAGCTCGTCCTCTTCCGTTTCCAGCTCCTCTTCGTCGTCGAGCAGCTCTGTGACGGTCGGCACGGCAGGTGGCGTACACTTTGCACAGCGTGAATTCAACATCGACAAGAACGATGCCATCGGCAAGATAGACATCGTTATCGCCCGCCTTGGACAGAATCAGGGCACGGTTGCGGTTGATTACAGCTTCAGCGGTGGAACGGCCGTTGCCGGCAAGGACTACGATGCCTTGAGCGGAACGCTGACGTTTGCAACGCGCGAAAGCAGCAAGAAACTCAGTGTGAAAATCTATAACAACACGTCGGTCAGTGGCACTAAGACGGTGAACCTGGTCCTGAAGAACCCGACCAACGGACTTGTGATCGACAGCCCAGGCACATCGACGCTGAATATCAATGATCCGAACTCCACATCGTCGTCTTCCGGCAACAGCTCCAGCAACTCGAGTGCTGCCGCGACCGGACCGTTGTTTGCATTCAGTGCTTCTGAGTACACCGTGTACGAAAACAAGGGTAGCGTGACCGTCACGGTTGTGCGCACTGGCGTTACAACAACCGCTGCCGATGTCAGCTATTCGACCACGAACGATTCCGCGACTTCCGGAGTCGACTATCTTTCTACAAGCGGAACGTTGAACTTCGCTGCGAACGAAACCAATAAGACGTTCACCGTATCTATCTCGAACAACGGCAACATCGACGGCGCTCGTCGTCTGAACTTGGTGCTGAGCAATCCGACGGCAGGTGCCACCATCGTCACTCCGACTACAGCCAAGCTCATCATTAACGATGATGAATCCATGACCACCAGCGGCAGCGGCTCGTTCAAGTTCTCATCCAGCACGTACGCTGTGACAGAGTCTTCGGGCAAGGCGTACATCAGCATTATGCGCATCGGTAACGTGACTCCAGCTTCCGTCAATTTCAACACCAACGGCGGTAGCGCGTTGTCTGGAACCGACTACACCGTCACCAGCGCCACGCTGAACTTTGCGGCAGGTGAAACGGTGAAGGTCATTGCATTGCCGATTCTCTCGGATAGCCTCTCTGACGGCGGCGAGACGGTGATTCTGCAGCTCAGCAGCCCGACCAACGGCGTCACGCTCACCGATCCGAGCAACTCGACGTTGACGATCAATGAGTAAGTGACTCAAGAATGCAGATCAAGATGGACCGCGCAGTGCGGTCCATTTTTTATGCTCAGTTGCCAAGAAATTCCTTCGGATTCTTTCGTCCCTTTTTGTCCGAGCGACAAAAAGGAACCAAAAAACGCGTGCGCGCCAGCTCCCACGCACGCCTCGCTTGCGGCTCGGCGGCAGACCGCCTGGCCCCCTCCGTGGCGCGCGCCCTCCTGGTGGCTTGAATACTCACTCAAAGCTTGTTTTCTTGCCCTGAGGTTGTCGGCTTCTTCGGAGCTTGGGTACGGAGGGCAGTGTCGCGCCTGATCCGGTGCCGTTACGCTTCCGCCGAAGCAACCCGTGCAAAAAGTCCGCCTGTTTGAGCTCACCGCAGTGAGCGAGTTCGGACTTTTAGGGTTGTGAGGCGCGTGAAGCGTAGGCCAGCCGGAGCACCGCGCGACGTTTTTTGCTCAACTTTTTTCTAAAAAAAGTGGAAGGAAGAAACTATGAGACTGCTTTATCGCAGCAACAGCAGTGCTGCAATCACCACCACAATCCGCTCAATGCCAAATACGATGAACGAATGCCCCTGAATGAACTTCACCAGCCAACGGATGACGACCAGCGCGACCACGAACGATACGAATGCGCCGATGCCGAGCATCTGCCACTCTGCCCCCGTGAATGACGTGCCGGATTTCATCAAATCCAAAGCGCTTGCGGCAAGAATGGTCGGTACAGCTAGCAGAAATGAGAATTCCACGATGGTTTTGCGCGGAATTCCCAAAAGCATGCCTCCAATAATGGTTGCCGCTGCGCGTGAGACGCCCGGAACAATGGCAATGGCCTGGAAGACGCCCACCAGTACGGCATGCGACAGGGGAATGGAACGCACATCTGTAGGCCCGCCCTGCTTTTCGCGGTGGACCAATTCAAAGATGATCAAGACTGCACCGCCCACCGCCAATGCCCACAAAATGAGTGCCGTGCTTTCCAATAGCACGTTTTTTACAACCTTATGCAGCGCCAATCCTATGATTGCGGTCGGAATGAATGCAGCGCAGACCTTCAGAAACGTTTGTTTGTCAGTCAGCAGGCGTTTGCCGTACAGCGCCAGCACCGCGGCGATGGCACCTGCCTGAATGGCGATCTCGAATGTTTTGGCGAACTCGCCTTGTTGTATACCGAGCGCTTGGGCGGCAAGCACCAAGTGGCCAGTGGACGAGATTGGAAGGAACTCGGTAATACCCTCGACGATGCCGAGGATGATTGCATGAAATGGCGTCATGAGATGAGTGTTAGCGGTACAACTTGACCAATGCCACCACGTACGGAGTGAAGACGATGAGAATGACAATCGCAGCCGCACCCAACATGGTGAAGGCGGCAGCGGCTGCTACGTCTTTCGTTTGTTTCAACGCAATGTGATAGTGACGGCCCTGTTTCTTGTAGAGCTCATCCAAGGCATTTACCAAGCGCTCCAATGCGGTATTGATAAGCTCCACGGCAATGAACGCGCCGCCTGCGCCGATCAGCGCCATCCACTCCCAGGCACCGATGTCGAATGCAAAGCCCAGAACGATTACGACCGTGTAGCCGATGATGAAATGCCGTAAATTGCGTTCAGCAGACACCGCGTGCGTAAGCCCCTCTATGGCATACCGGAAACTACGATAACTCTGGCGCATGAGCGGAAGATTAAGCGGAAATACCGGGCACCGGGAAGGTGCGACAGAAGACTTTTACTTCCTCATGGAGCTTGGCGATAGCGGAGTCGTCTTTGCGCTTCTCCACCGCCGTCAGAATGAATTTCCCAAGCACTTCCATGTCCTTTTCCTTCATGCCGCGAGTGGTAATGGCCGGAGTGCCGATACGTACACCCGACGGGTCCATGGGCTTGCGCGTATCGTTGGCAATCATGTTCTTGTTCAGCGTAATACCGACGCGGTCGAGCACTTGCTCAACTTCACTGCCGCCAATGCCCCATGATGTGACGCAGTCCACCAACATGAGGTGGTTGTCGGTGCCGTTTGTGACCAATTTTGCGCCGTTGTTCATCAGGAACTTGGCAAGGTGCTTCGAGTTGGCGATGACTTGCTTGGCGTAGTCCTTGAATTCCGGCTTCAGCGCTTCTCCGAAGGCAACGGCTTTGGCTGCGACCATCTGCATGATCGGACCACCCTGGAAACCCGGGAAAATAGCCTTATCGATCTTCTTTCCCAGTTCAGCATCACGGCACATGATTAATCCTCCGCGCGGTCCGCGGAGGCTTTTGTGCGTGGTGCTCGTAATGATGTCGAAACCGTCATCGAAGGGGTTGCGTAGTTGCTTTCCGGCAATGAGTCCTGCGATATGGGCCATGTCTGCCATGGTGTACGCGCCCACTTCGTCGGCGATGGCCTTCATTTTTGCGTAGTTCACTTCGCGCGGGTATGCGGAGAAACCCGCCAAAATGATCTTCGGCTTCTCTTTCTTGGCGACTTCGCGCATTTCGTCGTAATCCAGCTCACCGGTCTCCACATCCTTCATCTTGTAGCGCACGAACTTGAAGATTTTCGTGAGATACGTGACCGGGTGGCCGTGGGTCAGGTGGCCGCCGTGACTCAGGTCCATGCCGAGCACCGTATCGCCCGGTTCCATGAGGGCGAAATACGTGGCGACGTTGGCAGGTGCTCCAGCATGCGGCTGCACGTTGGCAGCTCCGGCGTTGAACAGCTTCTTGGCACGCTCAATGGCAAGGGACTCCACGATGTCGGTGTACTCCTGTCCGCCGTAATAACGCTTTCCAGGGTAACCTTCGCTGTATTTGTTATTGAAGACGCTTCCCATGATTTCCAGTACGGCGGGGGAGACGTAGTTCTCGGATGCGATGAGTTCCATTCCTTCGGCTTGGCGGGTCATTTCGCCCATCAAGGCGTTGTAAATGTCTTTGTCGCCGGCTTGAAGAGAGGTGTAGGTGGGCATGAGCCGAGCATAGCGAAAGACTGCAATGACTCCAAGGACTCTAGGGGCTTCTACGATGCTTTCCCCGGCTTCTTGGCTTGCAACGGGCCCCGGCTTGTGACGACGCAATCGACGGGCTGATCGTGGGCTTCCATGGGCAAGTCCGGAACGAATTGGCAGTCGAAACACACACCGATGAACCTGGTACCGGGTTGGCGTTTGCGCTGGGCGGCGATCCAGTAATCGTATCCGCCATTGCCCCGACCCATGCGAAGGCCGGAGTCCGTGAATGCGCGGCCGGGAACAATCGCTTCCAGGATCGTCGATTCGTCCGCGGCAGGACAGTCGTCGGAAGCCTCCAAGATATTGCTGATAGGGTTGCGTACGTTCTGCGAAAGGTCTGTGACAATTCGAAATACCAAATGATTGCGCACCACGGCCGGCATGACCACTGTCCACCCCTTGCTCATCAACTCCATCAGCAGAGGCTTGATGTCCGGTTCGTCCAGATACGGCATGTATGCGGCGATTGTTTTTGGTGCATCTCCAAGGAGTTCTTTCAAATAGCGGCACAGCACGCGGCTCTGCACATCGCGTTCCTGCTGGGTCATGTGCTTCAAGCGGCCGACGATGGCGAGACGGAATTCGGCCTTGGGTTGCATGTCGCTGATTGTAACTCCTGGATGAGTCCGAAGAAACCGACGAGTCCGAGGATTCCGACGAACGACAAATATCTTCGGACTCTTCGGTTCCCTCGGTTTCTTCGGAAACCTCGTTACATCCCAAATACCTCCTTCGCAGCATCCACCAAATCCGTATCCGTGGCAGGCGCGGATGCAGTGGCCGCAGGGCGCACAGTTTCCAGGCGACAGTCGATGCGTACCGGACGCTTGAAGATATCCTGCAAAATTTCTTCGATTGCCCGACTGGAATTCACATCATTGACCTTGTCGCGGTGAAATGCCGACGGGAACGAGAGCACCAGACTCTTGTCTTCGATTGCAGTGACCGATGCATTCTTCAGACTCATGCGGGCCGACGGAGGATTGGTGCGTTTTACGATATCGGTCCAGTGTTTCAGTACGTTTTCCAGCGTGAAGTCTTCGGCGTTCACTTCACCTGGGTGCGGCGCCTTCACGATTGTTTCCGGTACGATGGGCTTTGCGACCGGAGTGGCGACATGCGTTGTTGCAGGTGCAAATGCAGGAGCAGGTTTTGCGGTTGGACGAACGGTTGGAACAGGGGCGGCAAGGACGGGGCTTGCAGAACGATGTCCACCTGTATCGACCATGGGCATGCTGCACAGTGCCAACAGCGCCGATTCGGCAACAAGGCCGGGTACCGGCGAAATGCGCAGGTCACGCAGCGCCTGGATCAATGTGTCCATCATCCGGAGGTAACCACTGTGGTCGACTTTCTTATCGATGTCTTCGTGCATTTGGGTCCGGATGACGCCAAGGAAATCTCCAATGATCACATCCAGCGGCGTATTGGTTTCTTCGATCTCTTCGATGATTTTAGGAATCTTGGCGATGTCTTTGGCGTTCACCGCTTGCAGTAATTCTTCAATAAACAGCGTCGACGAACGTCCGATGCGCTCGGCCACGTCCTGTAGAGAAACCTTCTCCAGCGACCGCAGCTGGTCCAAGAGCGAAATGGCATCGCGGAAGCTGCCGGTGGCATGGCGGGCCACTGCGCGCAGCGCATCGCGGTCGATTTTAATGTGTTCCTGATCCACGATGTACTGCAGTCTGCGCGTAATGTCGTCATCCTTCACCCGTTTAAAGAGGAAGCGCTGGCAGCGCGACTGAATGGTATCGGGAACTTTGTGTAACTCGGTCGTGGCCAGAATGAAGTATGCGTATTCAGGCGGTTCTTCAAGCGTCTTGAGCAATGCGTTGAACGCCTCCTTTGTCAGCATGTGGACTTCGTCGATGATGTACACCTTGGCCTTGGCGATGACCGGCGAGAAGTTGATGCGCTCAATGAGGTCGCGCACGTCGTCGATACGGCGGTTGCTGGCGGCGTCGATTTCGATTAAATCCACAAGCGATCCGTTCTCTACTGCTTCAATCAATTGTTTTTGTACGATCTCATTCTCCGTGCCGCTGCACAAAATGATCTTTGCGAGGATGCGGGCTACGGATGTCTTTCCTGTGCCGCGCGTACCGCACAACAAATAGGCATGCGACAATTGCTTCTGGTCGACCGCTCGCTCCAACGTGGTGACCACATGGTCCTGGCCGACTACGTCTGCAAAACTCTTGGGCCGGTACTTCAGATAGAGGGTCATGAGGTGCCGAGTATAGCAAACCCGAAGCTGGAGAAGAATCTCGGACGCTTCGGTGGCTTTGGCAAAGGGGTGCTCTGCCCGTGACGTTCCTTCAAGGTCTTCTCTCAGCTACAATCAGTCTGTCATTCTTTCTCCTCCACTCATGTTTCGCAGCGCTTCCATCGTTCTTGCTTCCGCATCGCTCCTTGCTCTCGCCGCATGTGGAGTAGATACAACCGGCCTCAGCCCCGAATCTTCTCGCACTGCTACCGGCAACGTGAGTTCGGGAATCATTTTTACTGAATATGCCGATATGCAATGCCCTGCGTGTCAGGCTGCGTACGATCTTATCAACAAGCCGTTGCTTGCGAAGTACGGCAGCAAGGTCCGCTTCGAATTCAAGCATTTCCCGCTGAAGAACATCCATCGCTATGCCTTCGAAGCCGCCCAAGCCAGCGAGTGTGCTGCGGATCAGGGAAAATTCTGGGAATTTATCGATCTTGCCTACGCAAAACAGAAGTCGTTGAGCTCTACTGCACTGCGTGAGTGGGCTGCCGAACTGAAGCTCGACGCTGCGTTGTTCGAGCGCTGCGTGGCATCCGGCATTAAGGAGAAGGCCGTGAACGATGACTTTGCTCAGGGAAGCAAAATCGGCGTCGATTCCACGCCATCATTCTTCGTGAATGGAAAGCGAGTGAAGAATACGATCGAAGCTACCAGCGCGGCTATCGATGAAGCCCTGCAGTTGCAGAGCAACATTCCTCTCTAAAGAGGAGTTCGTCGGTGTTTAGTCTCTCGCACTGAGCTGCACGAAGCCGTGCAGGCGCTTGAGCTTTGCGTCCCACAGCACCAGCGAACGCAGGTTCTTGGCAGCATCGCCTGTCGGACCCTTGAGCGTCATGGCACCGTATGGATACTCAATGCGTCCAAGGTCCACAGCAGTGATGTCGGGAAATGCGGCATCGCGAGGGTCTACGAGGGTTGTCAGATACAAGTGCAAATCCAGCCCCGGTCGCGATTGGAAATCGGACGAAAGATACAGCGTGCCGTTCTGGAACAGCGCCCAGCCTTGCACGCTTTCATACAAGGGAATAAACGGGCCGCTTATGCTGCCGCGCTTCAGTGTTTGCGTAGCGGCAAGCGACTTCTTCGCCTCGGCGATTCCATTCTCCAGTATCGCACGCGTGGAAGGGTCGTCTGCCAACGGGTCTTTTTGAATGATGATATTCGCCAGCGAGTCCGCCAATTCTTCGTCGTGTTGTGTTCGAACCAGCGGGTTGCCTGCGATGTCTCCCTGGTTGCCGCAGGCAGAAAGAAGCAAAACGCTCAAGAGAGCGATAATTGAGGTGCGTTGCATAGGAACGGTATGGTGCCAAAGCTGCGGACATTTGGCAATCATTCGTCTAGTTCTTGCTCAGTGGCGGGCCGGATCCGTTGTAGATCAGACCGGCTCGTTCCAGCTCTGCAGTAAGACTGCGAAGCTCCGTTAGGTGGCTGAACAAACTGTTATGGTAGCCCTCGCTCATGGGCATGCCATTGTCGTGGACGCACAATGTCCTCCAATACAAATCTCGCTCACTTTGGGGTTTCTCCAGCCAGATGCCAAGCGTGTTGGCTCCGTCGCTGGCTGCTCCGATATCCACATGCGTCAGTGTGGCGCGCCGCTTTGCAAATTCATTGTTTCGCATGTGCTCCTGTCCTGAATTTTGCGAATTCAGCACATGATCCTGCCGGCGGCCGGTATCGATTCCTTTTTTTGCGCGGATATTCGTCAGCTCGCTGCTCTCCTTGCTGGCACCGGCCTTTGCACGCTCGTAATCCAAGAAGTTGTGATCACGGCACCACTTGTTGTTGTACACGATCCAGCGCATTTGATGAATGCCGCGGTTTGGGTTGCTGGAGTATAAAAGCCGTCGAACTACCGGCTGAAATTCACTGGGAATGCTGCCCAACACATCATTGATTTTCGCGCAGATGCTTTTGCCGGATTCGATTTTGTTTTTCGGTTTTCCATCTTTGCCTTTTGCATTTTTGTCATTTCGCATTTGGGCCAGGTATTGCTTCATGGATGTCAGACGTGCTCGATCACGCTCGTTCAAGTCCATACCCGATGCCGTTTTAATGTGCCGTTCCGCATCGTCCCATTCTTTCAAGTCCAGTGAATGCCGAATTTGAATGAACACAGGCTCCTCTTTGTCGATGTTGATCGCGTCGTCGATACGCTGCTCCGTTTCCTCCACCCAGCGTAGGCGTTGTGCGTAATGCATGTTCAGGAAGCGCTCAGGCGGAATGATGTACATGCCGATGGCGGGGTTCTTGAGCGGCGCACCTTTGCGACAGACGTTATCGTAGCGCTGGCGAACGACGCGCCACTTTTGAATGAGTCCTTGCAGCGAATTCGCTCCGCCGCTCAAAAAACGGTCGATGACGTCCGGTTTGGCTGAGCTCTTGAAGATGCGCTCGAGCCAGCTACCTATCTTTGCGCTGCTCATGGCTCCTTCTGCAACCGCGCTCCGCAAGATGCCCGTCGCCTTGGTTTCCAGCTGCTTGTAGACGCCGGTGCCCTTGTCTTTGCGTTCTACGATCATCACGGCGCGCACCCTCGCCAGCAAATCCACGCGCTGGTCGTAGTGCATGTCGATGAAGCTGCTTTCATCGTTGAGCTTCTTCACATGGGGGTTGTCCTTTAGTATTTTCATGGCCGGATTGGCGAGCAGCGCCTTGCGTTCGGCGGCGGCCTTTTCCCAGCGTGCGATGTACGAGGGGAACTGATGATTGACCCAGTATTCCTTGGCTTTGAAATCAGATTCATTCTGGTAACGCGCCATCCAACGGTCGCGTGACGCGCTGGAGATGAGTTTACGGGAATAGGCATTTTGCAGCGGTCGGGTGAAGTCCGAATGCACTGCGAGTGCGGATCGCATCATGTCGCGAGCGAAGCCGCTGAAGAATTCCTCGCGGGAACGAATGTTGTCGATTTCATTCTCATCGTCGGTGAGTTTGGTGCGACTTACCCATTCTTCAGTTTCGCGGGTTCGGTTATGGGATTCGTGGCCCGTTTGTTGCATAACTCGGCGGTACGCAGCCATGTTGCTGCGAATGGCGCTGAGACGCGCAGCCAAGCCCGGATCGTAGGACGATTCGGCGGATTCATTGGCAGGGGCCTTTTCTTTGGCGTACGACACCATGGGTGACCTAGTATACCCGGATTTGACAACATCCGCCTTGCAGCCGTTCCTATTTCCTATTCTGGCAAATCGGGGAGATATGCTAGGCTTCCTCGCACATTCATTTTTTCCGTTTTGCCATGATTCTCTCCGATCGCGACATTAAGGAGGCCATTCGTTCCGGACGCGTGAAAGTCAGTAGTCCCGAATCGGAATTGTTTGAACACATTCATGCAAGCAGCATGGATTTGCGTCTGGGCAACATCTTCAAGGTATACGAGCACAGCAAGTACGCATTGCTCGACCCCAAGAACCCGATGACGTTCGCCAAGAACATGCGCATTATCGACATTAAAGATAATGAGCCGTTCATCATCCAGCCGGGAGAATTCGTTCTGGGTGTAACCCAGGAGACCATCTCCATTCCAGATGACTTGGTTGTTCGCGTGGAAGGCCGCAGCTCATTGGGTCGTCTTGGCATCATCATTCACTCCACCGCCGGTTTCGTTGATCCGGGTTTCTCGGGGACCATTACGCTCGAAATCAGCAACTTGAACCGCCTGCCCATCGCGCTCTACCCAGGCATGCGTGTGTGCCAAATCGCCTTTGAAATGATGACCTCTCCGGCCGAAACCCCGTACCACAAGAAGAAGGGCAGCAAGTACATGGGTCAGGTTCTTCCTGAGGAAAGCAGGCTTGGTGCGGATGCGGAATTCGTCGAGTCCATGATTTAAGAATTTCTGAAAAACGTCTTCTGCATCGTCAGCTTCGCCTGGAATTTCGCTCAACGTATCACGCGATACGTATCGCAAAATTCCGGCTCGCTTCCTCGCAGCAGTCCATTTTTGAGAAATTCCTCCCACCACGTAGCTCGGCTTAACCATTCGGGAATTTCCCTGTAGAATCGCCACCGTGAAGAAGAACGCGCGCAACGTCACCGGCGAAGACCTGGCCAAGATGCTCAAAGGGGGCGTCATCATGGACGTGGTCAACGCACAGCAGGCCCGTATCGCCGAGAAGGCCGGTGCCTGTGCCGTCATGGCGCTGGAGCGAGTTCCGTCGGACATCCGCGCGCAAGGCGGGGTGGCCCGCATGAGCGATCCGGCGCTGATCATTGCCATCCGCAAAGCGGTGTCCATTCCGGTCATGGCGAAGGTGCGCATCGGTCATACTGCTGAAGCACGTATTTTGGAGTCACTCGAAGTGGACTTCATCGATGAATCCGAAGTGCTCACTCCTGCCGATCCGTTCGACCACGTCGACAAGAGCGGATTCAAGGTTCCGTTTGTTTGCGGCGCCACCAATCTCGGCGAAGCGTTGCGCCGCATTGCCGAAGGCGCGGCAATGATCCGCACCAAAGGAGAGGCCGGCACAGGCAACGTCATCGAGGCCGTGCGTCACATCAAGTCCATCAACAAAGAAATCGCCGCACTCAAGTCCATGAAGCCCGCCCAGTTAGCGGCGTACGCAAAAGAACAACGCGCACCGCTCGAATTGGTGAAGCGCGTGAAAGCCGACCAACGGTTGCCGGTCGTTACGTTCGTCGCCGGCGGTATTGCCACTCCGGCCGACGCCGCGTTGCTTATGGAATTGGGGGCAGAAGGCGTGTTCGTTGGTTCGGGTATTTTCAAAGCCAAGAATCCGGCCAAGGTTGCCGCCGCAATCGTGCAGGCCACCGTGCATTATAAGGACGCCAAGATGTTGGCGAAGATTTCGGAAGGGCTCGGCGAAGCCATGCCGGGCAAGGAGATCGACACGCTGCCGGTGAAAATGGCAGGACGAGGCTGGTAATCAGAGCCACTTGAGGATCATCCGCACGGCTGCGACCATGTTTTTGGGGTCCACGCTTGCGCGCAGGTCGGCGGGTTTGTTGGCGGTGCTGCACTCGGCCATGATCCTGCGGTACCGTTCTCCATTTTCGAGTCGCGCGGCAAGAATGTCGTGCACCGGATTCGAAAAGCTGATGATCGTGGTTGCGGTGACGCCTTTGCTCCAAAACGGTACATGATCCGAGCTGATCTGAATTGCGGTTGAGTCCATGCCATGCAGCGTGCCGCCTGTGTGATGTGCAGCGTTCGCCAAGCCCGCTACGAGTTGTTCGTTGCCTGCGGATTGCATCGCGAACAGGTCGCCGTTACCGATGGCATCCACATTAATCATCCACTGCGGCAGCGGACGACCCTGTTGAATGTATGCCCGACTGCCGAGCAGGCCGCGCTCTTCCATGTCGAATGCCGCGAAACCGCAGTATTCAGCCGCTTCCGTATCGGCAATCAGGCGTGAAACCTCGGCAGCAACGGCCATGCCGGTGCCGTTGTCGTTGGCGCCTTCGCCGGCGCAGTAGTCCGGATGGCATCCGAACAGAATGATCGGTTCGCTGTTCCTATACGGCCAACGGGCGATCTGGTTCGATGCCTTGCCGTCCTTCACCTCGAATGGTTGCCGCGCAATTTCCCAGCCCGAATCGCCGAGCAATTGGGCGAATTGCTTCTGCCTCGCACGCGAACGCCGGAGACAGTCCGTCATCGGTGAATCCTCGCGGACAACGCGTTTTTTTAATAGCTCGGATGCATTGCAGATGCGGTCCAGCGAATCCATCAGCCGATGTTCACTGACGTCCATGATGGGCAAAATACAATATAAATATATTTCGTCAATATTTTAGGCCAATCAGGAGGCTGCTGAAGAGCGGCGATGCACGCCAGGGCCGGATCGTGTACACTGTTGCTCTCATGCTTGTAGGAGTTTTGGCATTCCAGGGAGACTTTGCGGAGCACCTCCAGGTGCTGAGCGACATGGGTGTCGCAAGTATCGATGTTCGCAACGCCGCGGATTTGGCGAAAGTCAGCCGCCTCATTATTCCGGGTGGCGAGAGTACCGTTATCTCGCAGTTCCTTGCGAGTACCGGCATGGGCCGCGAGATTCGCCGCCGTGTCCTGCGGCCGGGCAAGAACGATCGTCTTTCCGTCTACGGTACGTGCGCCGGCGCCATTGTGCTCGGACGTCGTGCGACCGGAAAGAACGCTCCGACGCCGTTGGGACTCATTGATATCGACGTGCAGCGCAATGCGTATGGAGAGCAACTCGACAGCTTCCAGGCCGACCTGAAAGTTACCGGCATCCCTGGCGCATTGAAGGTATCGTTCATCCGCGCGCCCAAAATCACCCGTGTTGGCCGCCAGGTGCAGGTGCTCGCCAGTTACGATGGTGTGCCGGTGCTGGTGCGCCAGGGGAATGTGTTGGCTGGAACGTTTCACCCGGAGGTGCGTGGGGAAACCAAAATCCACGAGTTGTTCGTCAACATGTAGGGTTTCTTGCGCGTTTGTAAAACGCCGCTACCATACGCGCCCGCAGGTTCGCCTGCGGATCGCTCTTTCAGGCGCTTCCCCCGGTTTGCCCTTTGTTCCAGAGGCCAGATCGGGGGAAGCACGGTTCTTCCGCCCCCAATGACTCTTGGGTCTTGCGTCAGATAGTGAGGGTATTGTCGATGATTGCAGCGTTACGTGTCTGTGTCCGCCTCGACCACCGCGTGTGGTATGGGATGGACGGGCAGGAGAAGGAAATCCCTGCCGGGACCGCGATGGAGTGGTCTCAGGTTCTCCGGATCGTGAGTTCACATCCGCTGAGCTTGGTTCCCGACGAAGAGTATGAGTTGTTCGGAACGTTCGGCTTCACGTGGGCTGGTCGTGCCACGTGGCATCTGCAGTCCGGAGTTCCCATCGAGGTCGCGGTGTTGCGCCACGATGGTGAATTCTTCCTCGTTCCGTTGGATGACCTTGTTGCAGCCGCAACGCAGGGCCACACGGACTGGGACCAGCACCTCTGCATCCTCGCGTGGGAACAGGCCAAGCTGGCCAAAACCTGCGAGGTGACGCAGCCGATCGTGCTGGACGGTTCCGAGAATGACCCGACATTCGGTCTCGACGACGGCTCCGACTCCGCAGCCGATGTCACCCTGACCAACCCGTGAGAACTGTTGTTCCTGAAAGAGCAGTCCCCGGTGCACCATGTGTGTGCCGGGGCTGTTCAAATATTGAAACTATCATTGTTGCCGGTATAGTGACGTGCTCCAGCCTTGGTTGGAGGTTTGCTCTTTTAGTAGTTTGCTTCCTCCGTTACGCCTCGCGTTTGCGGGCCGCAACGGGGGAAGCACGGTTGTTCCGCCCCCGGGTCCCAGAAGGCAAGTGAGGCTTTGCGTCCCATGGTTTCTGCTTCAAGGGTTTGTGTCCAACTTCCTTGGGCCGTTCAGTACGTAAAGGACGGCACAACAAAGTTGGTACCCGCAGCAGCTCCGTTTGAATGGGTGGATGTGAATGGCATACACGGGGAGCTGGATTTGGTTCCAGGCCAAGCGTATGTCACATCACCAGGCAGTGGCTTTGAGCGTTTCGTTTGGGCCGGCCCCATCACCACGCAGCTGCTCGCAGGTGTTCCATCCCTCGAGGTTGCCGTCCTCGAGTATGAGCAGGTTTGCTTTCTTGTGCCGCTGCAGCATCTTGCAGGCGATCATGGTACAGATTGGGATCGTCGCATAACGATGCTTGCATGGCAGACGTACCAAGCAGACCGGATCGGGCATGAGGTCTTACGGAAGATCGCCTGAAACAGTCGCTACTGAAAGAGCAATCCCCGGTGCACCATGTGTGTGCCGGGGCTGTTTGAGTTGCTTAGACGAATTCTTGCATCAGTTTGGTCACGTCCAGCTTCTCCACCTCCTGCGTGAGTGTCGTCGTTTTACCTTGGCGTGGGACCAATCGCTCATAGAAGTTCGGCACCTCTTCGGTACGGTAGAGGATTCCGGTGGCGATGCGCTTGGAGGTGTCGATTGCCAGTGCGCGTGCTTTCTTGGCGTCGTTCGGCACGTAGCCTTCGTCTTCCACTTTGTAGCACTTCTCCAACAGCATCTGGTGGGTGGCGAAGTGGTTGTACGTCGGGCAGGCTTGCAGAATATCCACGAACGCAAAGCCACGGTGACTGAGTGCCTCTTTCAACAGCCACGTCAGTTGCGGAATGTCCCCAGTGAATCCGCGCGCCACGAACGTGGGTTCCAACGAGAAGACGAAGTCCATGGAGTTCAGCGTCATCTCCGGAATGCCGTTGGGCGATGTATTCATCGTTTGGCCCTGAGGCGTGAGTGAGCTGGCTTGGCCCGTCGTGAGTCCGTAGTTGCCGTTGTTGTGCAGGCAAAACACGAACGGGTAGTGACTGCGTACTGTGTGCACCATGTGACCGACGCCCTCCGAAAAACTGGCGCCGTCGCCGCCGAAGGCAATGACCGGCATCTTGTGATTGGCAAGCTTGGCGCCTGCGGCGAAGGGCAGTACGCGACCGTGCAAGCCGTGGAAGCGGTAGCCCTGCAGTTTGTCCGAACCGTTGCCGTTGCAACCCACGTCGTAGCACAGCATGACTTGCCAGGGTTCCAAGTTCAGCGAGGCCAGCGCGCGCTTTACCGCAGTCCAAACGCCGTAGTTACCACAGCCGTCGCACCACGTGCATCTGTTCGCGCAGTGGTACTGCTTCATGATTTCAGGATTCGTCGGTGAAAGGGGGATTGCCATACTTAACGTTTGAGGAGCTTGGAAATCGACTCGATCAATTCGTCGTAGAAGAACGGGCGTCCGTCATACTTCAAAATCTGGTGCTCAATCTTGATGCCGGTTTGCTGGCGCAGCAGCAGCGCGAGCTGGCCCATTTTGGTGCCTTCGACAAGAATCACGCGCTTGGCGGTCTTGCTCAAGGATTCGAAGCGCTCTGTCTTCAGCGGCCAGAGATAGGTGTAGTGCAGGTAGCCGATCTTCTTGTCCTTCAACGCATCATTCTGGAGTGCGTCGAGCATCACGGTTTTCGTGCTGCCCCATCCTACAATCAGTGTTTCAGGGTTTTGGTCGCCGAAGAGTTCGGCATCCGGCAACGCCTTCAGCAATGTGTCGTGCTTCCGCAATCGCTTATCGATTTGCGCAATGGCATTGGCGGCTGATTCATCCACGGTGCCGTCGCCGCTGTGTTCATCGCCTTGAGCACAATACGTTTCGGCTTTGCTGCCCGGCAGCCAGCGTTGCGACACTCCATCCGACACGGTTGGGTCGTAGCGGTCGCTTGCCTTTAGTTTGGCCAACTTCTTTGCATCGGTGACGAGCTTGCCGCGCTTGATGACTGCACGCTTCATATCGTATGGCTCTTGGGTGTAGAGCGCCTCGGCAATTTGTTTGTCCGTCAGGACAATCACGCTGATTTGGTACTCCTCGGCAATGTTAAACGCCTCCGGCATAAGGTGGAACGAATCTTCGCCGTCGCTTACCGACATCACGCAGCGCGTGAATTCGCCGTGGGCCGTATTCACGGCCATGAGCAGGTCGCCTTGTCCGGTCCATGTCGGCAGACCGGTGGCCGGCCCCGGACGCTGTGCCAGCACGAACACGCTCGGATTTTCAATGATGGCGTTCATGGACAGCGTTTCGCTCATCAGGTCGAATCCGCCGCCCGACGTAGCCGTCAGCGCGCGCGTGCCCATGAACATGGCTCCCGAGACGATTTGCGCAGCGGTGATTTCGTCTTCCGCCTGCTTGATCGCCATGCCTGTCTCGTTCTGGATTGCCGAAATGTACGTTAAGAGAGGCGAACTCGGCGTCATCGGGTAGCCGGCATACAATCGCACACCGGCATGCGCAGCACCCAGGCCCATGGCTTTGCTGCCGGTGAGCAGCAAGCACTCTTTCCAGCGCTTGTTCGGTTTTGGAGGGGCAACACGCAACTTTCCAATCGCCTCGTCTTGGTAGGCGTACCCGGTGTCGATGCATTGCATGTTTAGTTCCAGCAGATCTTTTTTCTTGGCGAATTTTTCACCAACCATTTTCTTCAGCGCTTCGATATCCTGTTCCAAAATCGCCCAGACGAATGCGCTCAAAATGACGTTGCTCAAGATCGGCTTGGCCTTCAGTTTTGCGAGTATGGATTCGATCGGCATGTTCACAATCAGCAGGCCGCGATCCTTGATGAGCTTCTGTTGCTCGTCGGTGAACTTCCAGCGATCGGTACTGTGAATCATGATTCCACCGGGCTTCAGATCGGGAATGTTGTGCTCGAGTCCGTGGTGGTTGAGCGCAATGACGATATTCACATTGGTTTCCGTGCTGCCAATATGTTCATCTGAAACATCCAGCTGATAACTGGCGTGACCTCCTTTAATGAGCGATGGGTATTCACGGTAGCCGAATACGCAGTAGCCTGCGCGCTTCAGGGCTTTGGCAAGCACTTCGCCAATGGAGTCGATACCTTGGCCCGATGCGCCGACGATTTTGAGCGACGTGCGCATGTTAGTGGGTGCGTGCGGGAAGTTTCTCGATATTGGTGAGCAGCTCATTGGCCCATGTGCGGATTTTCTCTTCTTGTCCGTACGGTTCATTCACGATTTTCAGCGTAGGCACCAAGATTTTCCCGTTGTGATTCTTCAGGTAATTCGCCAAGTGCTCAGCGGCTTTTGCAGTGAAAAAGTAACGGTCATCGCCCAAGCCGATTGCCGCACATGGCTGACCTTTCAGGTCCAAGGCTGCGGCTGTTTTCATCAGTAATTCGAACATGTACGGGCTGAGCTGACCTTCCACGTTGTTCGTATTCCAACTTCCGCATGCCAGCAAGGTGGCGTCGCTCTTGGTCAAATCTTCCGGCTTCGTGCGCTCGGCGCGCTGCTTTACGATGCGGATGTCCTTGCTCTTGGCTTCAAGTGCGGCAATGAGCGTGTCCACAACGTGCTCGGTGTGCCCGGAGGTCGATGCGTAGATAATCGAGAGCGTCCGCTGCATGGATTGGATTGTAGCAAATCCATTCACTCGCTGCATCTTGCGATGCGCACTGGATAAACGTATCGTATCGCGGCTCCGAGATCGTTTACATCATTGGACGATTAGCTCAGCTGGTTAGAGCGTTCGATTCACATTCGAAAGGTCCTCGGTTCGATTCCGAGATCGTCCACCATTCCATTCTTTCTTCCTATGGTCGCAAGCTCGTTGTTCTCCGCACTGTTAATGGTATTTCTCGGCGGCAATCCGTTCAGCACGCCGATGATGACTTTGTCCGACGCCAAAGATGCCCAGCGCCGATCCGATGTGAATACCATTCTGAACGCTACGTATCAGTATGCGATCGATAACAACGGCAATATTCCCAAAGGCATTCCTACCGACAAGCCGAAGGAAATCTGTGCCATGAAGTCTCCGGTGAAGCCCTGCGTGAATCTGGATATGCTTGCTGGTTCATATTTGGTTTCCATTCCCAGTGATCCAGATGCAGAGCCTGGTCACACCTGGTATTCCATCATCATGAATCCTGAGGACGGTCGTATTACGGTTGAGGCAATGATGGCAGAGAACGAAAACGGCATCAGCATCACGCGCTAAACTGCCGTGGTCAGAACATCTGCTTCTCCCACAGTTCGTGGAAGCGGCCGTGCTTGGCGTGGAGTTCGGCGAACGTTCCCTGCTCGATGATCCGGCCGTCCTCCAGCACGATGATGCGGTCCATCTCCTTTATTGTCGTAAGACGGTGTGCGATGACGACGGCGGTGACCTTCTGGAAAAACTGATGCAGTGAGTCACGGATTTTTTCTTCAGATTCCAAGTCCAGGTGCGATGTAGCCTCGTCCAAGAACAGAATATCCGGCTGCTTGAACACCGCCCGTGCAATGCCTACACGCTGTTTTTCGCCGCCCGACAGCTTGATTCCTTTCTCGCCGATGAGCGTCCGCATGCCGTCTGGCAGCCGAGCCAGGAAGTCCGTGACGTGGGCTGTCTCCACCGCTTGCCGCACCAGTGAATCATCGCCGGCTTGTTCCGGATTGGCCAACGTGATGTTGTCGCGCAGCGTGAAGTTGAAGACTTCGGTGTCCTGTAGCACGACCGCCGAGTGCTTAAAGAACGATGTTCGACGGATGTCGCGCAGTTTGGTCCCGCCGATGACAATGTTACCGCCGTAGTTCTCGTGCTCTTTCAGCAGCAGCTTGAACAGCGTGGATTTACCGGCGCCGGAAGTACCGACGATGCCGATGCGTTCGCCGCGTCGGATGCTGAATGACACGTCGTTGAGTACCATGCGGCCACCGCCGTAGCCAAACGATACGTTGTTCAGCTCAATGCTCTCCCAATCAACGGGGAAATCCTGCTTGCCCTGAATTTGGTCGATGCCCAGCGGCTCGGCCAACATCTCGGTCATCCGGAGCACACCGTATTTTGCGACGACAAAATCCAGCAAGACTTTGGCGAGTTCTTCGATGTTCTCCCAAATTTTGCGGAAGTATTCGATGAACAAAATCAGGAGCCCCAATTCGTAGCGGCCTGCGGCGATACCCATGCATATGAAGCCAATGGCGCACAGCGAGAATGCGTTGCCGTAGATCACCAGCACCCAGTCACGGGATTGGTACCAGAAGGTCCGCTGCTTGATTGCCTCGAACGCGTAGGCGATTTTCTGCAGCATGCGGCTTTCCAGCGAGGAAGACATACCCAATACCTTCACGCTGCGGATGTTGTTGATCGCCTCGAACGTCAGTCCCTCAATGTCTTCTTCGCGTACGTTGACCTCGCGAGAGATGGCAGCAGTCCGTCTCATGAAGAATCCGGACAAGAACACGTAGCCGATCATGAAGCTCCCTACTGCGAGCGAAATATGAATGTCGAATGCGGCGAAAATCACGATGATGCCGACGAAGTTCACGCTGATTTCCAGGAAGCTGTTGATCCACATGCGCAAAATGACATTCAGGCCTTCGCCGCCCTTCTGCATGCGCTTCATCTTGTTTCCGGAGTTCTCTCGTTCGTGCCATGACATGTCCAGCATGAACAAGTGCTGGATGGTTTGGAACTGCGCTTCCAGGCAGATCCGCTCGGCCAGCTGAAATCCTACAATCTTCGCCGTTTGTCTGGCGGAGATGAAGATGAAATACGACGCGGCGGCCAGGCCGATGTTCTGCCACACCGGCTGCAGGGATTGCCCGGCCTGGTACACGCTGATGAATGAGATGATCTGCGACAGCGCGATGGCCGGGTAGAGCCGCACGATGTCTCCGGTCAGCCGCGACAGCGTGACGAACAAAAACCGCCACTTGTACGGCCTCACGAAACGCCACACATCACGTGCCAGCGCGATGTTCGAATAGGCCGGTGCAGGTGCGCCCACATGGCTCATGCAATTGATTGTAACCCTTTCCTTATTTATTGACAGTCATTGAATATAGTTTTCTTGTGCGATCACAATTGCACTGCCTTGTGCCTTGCTCTGAAACCGTGGTGATTCAACCTTGCACTGCCCCTGAACCGTGACCCCTTCGCGTAATTTTTGCGTAGGATGTTCGTCAGCTATGCATGCAAGGCCCTCTTGCGCCCCATATTTCCTCCCTTTTCTTACGATGAAACTTCGTTTTCTCCTGCGCGCAGCGGCAGGCACGCTGCTTCTCGCATTAGTTGTCAATGCGCTGCCACAATCCGTGTTCGGATTCTCTGACTTGAGTTCCACTTCGCCGTATTCCAAGGCGATTGAGTCGCTGAAAGACCGCGGCGTGGTCAGCGGTTATGCCGACGGCACCTTCCGGGAAAGCGCGCTCGTGAATCGAGCCGAATTTCTGAAGATCGTTCTTGGCTCGCGCTTGAGCGTGAGCGGTGAGTCATTGGGCGCCGGATCAAATTGCTTCGATGACGTTCGCACCAACGACTGGTTTGCATCGTGGGTATGCACAGCGAAGGCCGAGGGCATCGTTTCCGGTTATGACAACGGTGACTTCAAACCCGAGCAGAACATCAATTTCGTCGAGGCCAGCAAGATTCTGGCTCTCGCGTTCAAGCAGCAGGGAAATGTGTACAGCAACGATTGGTTCGAGCAGTACGTTCGTGCGCTGGAGGATTCCAAAGCAATTCCTACGAGCATTTCCGCATTGGATAAGCCCGTCACGCGCGGCGAAATGGCCGAAATGATGTGGCGTCTTACGGACAATGTCACCGATCGACCGACGAAGGGCTTTCTGAATATCAAACACCCTGAGTTGGCCATCAATACGTCTTCAGACTCTCTCCAGAAGGTGTCGTCTTGCCGCGATCTCCAAGCATTGGCAAGCGAGTCGAACAACGGCGGATATACGAACGACGGCTACGCAATGCGCCGTGGCATGATGATGGAGGGTGATATGGCTCCCATGGCCAACGCCGAGAAAGCCATGGATTCAGCAGTTCCTGCCGGAGCAATGCCGAAGACCGGCGGCTCTAGCGGAGGAGGCGATTATTCCCAGACCAATGTGCAGGTGGAGGGTGTGGATGAAGGCGATATGGTGAAGACCGATGGCACGTACCTGTACATCGCCGGGCCAAGCCATGGTTCCAAGGTGTTCATCGTGAAGGCCGTACCGAGCTCCGCCATGAACCGCGTCGCCACCATCGATTTGGGCAACGATGAGTCCATGCCGCAGGAGTTGTACATCGATGGCAATCGCCTTGTTGTCGTCAGCAGCACTTGGCGCCAGAGCAACAGCCGTTCTTCGGGCTCTGACACCACTGCCGAACAGGATATCGCTCCGGCCGGCAAAATGATGATGCCGTACCCGGGCTATTACTATCAGCAGAACCGCACCGAGGTGCGCACGTATAACGTTGCCGATCATGCTGATCCCAAGCTGGTGCGCACGGTCTCGTTCGATGGCACCCGCGTGAGCACGCGTCGCATCGACGACAAGTTGTACCTCGTCATGAATCGCAATTTGGGATGGGGCGGTTACCCCATGCCCATGGCGGCAAACGTTAAGGCTTCGACCTCGGTCAGCGAGACCGATGTCGGCATTCCTACCTTCAGTGACTCCGCGGTCTCCGGTGGCAAGGAAGCCCCAGTCGTCCGTTGTGGCGATGTGTCCATTCTTCCGCACGTACCGCAGCCGGAATACATGATCGTAGCCGTTGTGCCGCTCAACAGCGCCACTGCCGAGGTGAAGCGCGAGCTTGTGGTCGGCAGCGCGCAGAACATCTACGCATCACTCAAGAATTTGTATGTTGCCACCCCGCGATGGAATTACGTCTGGGATGGACGCGGCGGCAACAGCTCTTCGACGCAGCTGTACCGTTTTGAATTCACGAACGACGGCGTGGACCTGAAGTCACAAGGCTCGGTACCCGGAACGATCCTCAACCAGTTCTCCATGGATGAATACGGCGAGTCATTCCGCATCGCCACGACTAAGCAGGAGACCTGGAGCAACGAAGGAAAAGTACAACCGTCCACCAACAACCTGTATGTCTTGAATCGAAGCCTGGAGCGGGTCGGCGAGATTGAGGACATTGCGCCGGGAGAGAATATTCACTCGGTCCGTTTCATGGGTGATCGTACGTACATGGTGACCTTTAAGCAGGTCGATCCGTTGTTCGTCATCGATACCAGTGATCCTCGTCACCCCAAGATTTTGGGCAAATTGAAGATCCCCGGATACAGTGACTACCTCCATCCGTACGACGCGACGCACGTCATCGGCTTTGGCAAGGAGGTCGACGAGTCCATCGATAAAGACAAGGTGCATTCCGACAACGCGGTCTATTACACCGCAGTGCTCGGCATGAAAGTCTCCATGTTCGATGTCTCCGATGTCGAACATCCGAAGGAAATGTTCAAGACGGTGATCGGTGACCGTGGCACCGAAAGCCCGTTGCTCACCGACCACCATGCGCTCTTGTTCGAGAAAGATCGCAATCTGCTCGCGTTCCCGGTTACGGTCATGAGTCTGCCGAATGGCGCAAAGCCCACCGACGAGTCGGCCTACCCGACTGCCACCTTCCAGGGTGTGTACGTGTACGACATCTCGCTGAACGGCCTCACCCTCAAGGGGAAGATCAGTCACTACGGCGAAGATGCCTACCTGAAAGCCGGTGACAACTGGTATCCGTCCGGCAGCGACATCGAGCGCATCGTGCGCATCGACGACTCGCTGTACACCATTTCGCCTATGCAGGTGCAGAGCCACACCGAGGAGTCTGTGAAACTCGAAGGCAGCGTGGAGCTCTAGGTCGTCTTGAGTCACAAGAACCGGGTGCCGTGCGCATCCGGTTTTTTAATGACGGAAGGCTTGACAAAAATGCGAAAATAACAATAATGCCGGTCTATGTCGATTCCCGAACGCACCCCAGATCTTGCCGTTGGCCCCGAGGATGCCGAAATGTCGCTCATCCGCCGCACCTGCGATGCCGAAGACGCCGCCCGCACCGTACTTGCACCGTACAACCAGGCGCTTGCCACACGCGAGGCCATGGATGCTGCTCACGCCGAATTGGCTGCCGTGCTCAAACTCCAGTTGGCTCGCGGCCGCCACACCCGCATGGACTTTGTCATCAGCTTGCAGGCCAAAATGGGGGAGCTTGGCAAGCGTCTGATTAGCATCGCCGAGCCCGATGTCGTCGCCTGAAGCGTTGCTGACGGCGGTCATCATGGAGGAGCCAGAGGCTCCCGTCGTTCCGCGTGAACGCACGCGTGCCGAAATCGATGCCGAACGAGATGCTGCATTCGACCGCGATCCGCATTTTCAGTGGCTGCTCGCGCAGCGTAACGCGGCGGTGGTGCGTATCCGCGCCGCCATCATCGCCGATCAGCAGAACGGGGGAGTAGTCTCGGAACGTGTGCTGAACCTCATTCGCGGGTTCAAGGAGGACTGGCAGGATTTCCGGTTCGGGGACCTTATTTCCTACGACTCAGTATTCGAGGACTCCGATCGCGGGTAGAGTGTTGCCATGGGAAAGAAGAAGCAAACCGTGTCGGTCGACCGCATCCTCTATAAGGATGACTGGCTTTTGGCGGTGAACAAGCTTGGCGGCGAGCTGGCGGTTGCCGGCAGCGGCCGCATGGATCGCTTGCCGTTGCTCGACTTCTTGAAAGAGGAGTATCCCGAATTGCAGCCAGTTCACCGCTTGGACTTTGAGACGTCCGGTGTTCTGGTATTCGCACGCACGCCGCAGGTACTGGAGAAAATTTTGTCTTCCAAGTTCGCCGGTTGGGTGAAAACGTATCGCGCACTCATCATGGGCCGCCCCACAGCTCCCAAAGGCAGCATCGACATTCCATTGCAGGCCCGCAGCGGCCGCGGCACCGTGCAGGTTTCCACCAAATACTCGGTGCTCGATTCCTTCGGGCCGGTCGGCTACGTGGAGGCCGTCATTGAGCGCGGTCAGTTCCACCAAATCCGCCGCCACTTCGCTGCCATTCAGCATCCGCTGGTGCTGGACGACGAACACGGCGACAAGAAGTTCAACAAATTGTTCTCCAAGACGTTCGAGTATCGCCGCTTCTTCCTGCATGCGATCTCGGTGGATTTCCCGCATCCGGTTACCGGCGTCATGACGCGCATCGAGGCGCCACTGCCGCGCCAATTCAACGACGTGATCGAGAAGATGAAGCAGCGCGTTGCCGATATGAAGAAGCCCGTGCCGTTAAAAAAGTTCCGACCGCAGCAGAAAAAGCTCCGCTGATCAGGAAGGCGGCCACCGTTCCTCCAACAGTCCCAAACGCCGGAAACGCTGCCGCTGCCGCAAAGAGGAAGATGAGAGGGGAGATGGCGCCGATAGGCATGTTGCGCACGATGCCGCTCAATGATTGCGCTCCGCGGCTGCGGTGCAGAATCAGCATACTCGAGAGGTTTGCGGCCGGGAACGCACTGAACATGCCGCCCCAGAAAACACCCAGTGTTTTGGACAACAACACGACAGTAGCGATGATTGCACCCGCGAAGCACGATCGCAGCACAATGTCGGTAGTCGTGAAATGCATTCGGACCGGTGCGGCGTCTTTTGCCAGGCGACGGAACACCAGATGCGCAATGATCACAGCGACGGCGAATCCCGCGATCGAAAGGAGAGGCCGGTTGAATTGCCAGTATGCCAGTGACGCGGTGAGCGAGAACCAAAAAACCAGTCCCGCCACGGTTGCCACAGCCATGCCAGTGACTTTGCCCGCTACTCGAAGTGCGACGAGTACGTAGACCACGTTGAACAGGAGTGTCACGCCGAACGTCAGTGGCAATGCCGGTGCAATTTCAGCCACGCGCGCGGGTCCTAGTGTCCATCCGATGAAGAAAAAGCTGAGCACCATCGTCGATGGCAAATTTAAGATGATGCCCGCGATGGCGGGCGGAACACGTTCGGCAGCCAGCGACAACAGCGCGATGAAAGCGCCGCCCACCACGAATGAAACGACCAATTGTGCGGCGAGTGCCTGCGTCATGCCGATACTGTAGAGCACCCTGCGTAGCGGTGCTACACTCGGCACATGCGCGTCCTTTCTGGAATCCAGCCGTCGGGTATCGCCCACTTGGGAAACTATTTCGGCTACATAAAACCCAACGTCGAATTGCAGAAAGAAGGAGATGTCACGCTGATGATCGCCGACCTGCACGCCCTCACGACTGTGCATGATCCGGCCGTGCTGCAGAAATGTCGCATGGACGTCGCCACCGACCTGCTGGCCTGCGGTTTCCAGGGAACATTGTTCTTCCAGTCCGAGGTGCTGGCCCATACTGAATTGTCGTGGATTTTATCGTGCGTCACCCCCATGGGCTTGCTGGAGCGTGCGGTGAGCTACAAAGACAAGGTACAGCAGGGGTTGGAGTCCAATGTCGGCCTCTTCACCTACCCGGTGCTGCAGGCGGCTGACATCTTGTTGTACCAAGCCGATACCGTTCCAGTGGGGAAGGATCAGAAGCAGCACATCGAGATGGCGCGCGACATTGCACAGAAATTCAACACGCAGTACGGAGCCAATTTTTTCGTGTTGCCCGAGCCCAAGATTCGCGAGGACGTGGCAGTGGTGCCGGGTGTCGACGGCCGCAAGATGAGCAAGAGCTACCAGAACACTGTGCCGATCTTCGGTGACGAGAAAGTCATCCAAAAGGCGATTATGGGCATAAAGACCGATTCCAAGGGCGTGGAAGAGCCGAAAGAGCCGGAGACGTGTATTCCGTTCCAGATCCACAAGCTCTTCCTGGATGCAGCGGGTTCCAAGGCGTTGGCCGACAAGTACAAGGCCGGAGGCATGGGCTACGGCGATGCCAAAAAAATGCTGTTCGCCGCGTATATGGACCACTTCGGAGCCATGCGCAAGAAGCGTGCCGAGCTGGAAGCGAAGCCCGAGTTCGTCCGCGAGGCACTCAAGAAGGGTGCGGCGCATGCTCGTGCTATTGCCGAACAGACTCTCGATTCCGCTTACAAGGCGGTGGGACTCCGCTAGGAGATTGAAAAAAGCGGTCAAAAGGAGTATACTTTCTTTGACATACCAACATCCATCATGCGCAGGAAAAAGAAATCCATTCATCTGTCGATCATCCAGCCGATGCTCGCTTCCGTTCTCATGGCGACATCCATTCCGCTGGTGACATTGGCGGCGACTCGCACCGATGCAGACGTTGGTGCAGACAGTCCTATCTACCAGAATTTCAATCCACGCGCCGATCAGACTTCATTGTTCAACCAAGCCGAGCTCCGCAAGGCTCATCGCATGCGTTACGGTTCCTCGTCCAGCGTTGCGAACATTTCTTCTTCCGTCTCGTCCGCCACTTCTTCGTTGCCGCCGTGCGCAGCGCCGGAGGCCGCTTCGACCGACGAAGAGGGCACGTTCTCCTCGGATTCCATGTTGCGGTACGACGACCTGACCGACACCGAGAAGACTGAACTTCGCAAACAGATCCGCATCGGCGGCTGTCCGTACGATGTGCTGCCCGGTTACCGCCAGCTGTGCGAACTCATGTTGAAACAGCACCGTGCCATTCACCCGGCCGCAGTGCCGTCCGCCGACGCCGAGCAGAACCGCTTCAACGTGAACGACTAATTTCTAAAAATGAACGACAGCGGTGTGTCCGTTGTCGTTTTTGGAATGGGTGATCCTGTACCATGGCGCTCATGGAGGGAGTACAACCGACGGCACGCTGGAAAATTTGGATCGCACCGGTTGCGATTACACTCGCTGTTTTGGTGGCGCAACTCGGCACGATGGACGCCTATGGTGCGACGTGGGATGAACCATTGCATCGGAATTGGGCCAAGCAATTCCTGTTGTATTGGCAGACGCATGATCAGCAGTACTTGGAGCAAATGCCCGGGAAGGGGATGTACTACGGTCCTGCATACTTTGTTGCCAACTTTGCATTGGCGCAGTTTGCTTCGCATACGCTCGGCGTGCCATTTACGCCGTCGAACCATTTGCTGAACGTGATCGTTACGTCTTTTGCTGCAGGTCTATTCTTCGCATTTGTGCGATCTGCGCTCGGTAAACGCGTGGCATGGTTTGCCACTGGGTTTGCGGTTTTGTATCCACACCTCATTGCGCACGCCCAATACAACCCCAAGGACATACCCGTGCTCGTTGCTTCGTTGTGCATGTTTGCGGCATTGCATCGTGCGATTCAAACGCGCGCGAAGCGCTGGGTCATTGCAACCGGTCTGCTGCTCGGTATCAGCTTGGCCGCCAAATTGAGTGCCATTGCGTTGTTGCCGATTCTCTTCGTGGTTGCCGTTGTCGTAATCGCTCAGTCGGTACGCGCAGCGCCCGCACGGTGGGCAGAAGTCATTCGGCGCGACGGCATACTACTTCTTCTGTGTATGTTGTTCGCCGCTGTCGGGCTATTCGTTGCGTGGCCGACACTGTGGTTCCAACCGTTGCTTTTGAAAGATTCCTTGCACGTCTTTCTGTTCGAATCGTTCTGGCCGGGGAGGGTGCTCTATTTCGGCGTGGAATATGGCGGCGCGGATTTGCCGTGGCACTACATGCCCATGCAGTTCTTTCTGGCCACCCCACTGCTGACACTCGGCTGTTTCTTGGTCGGCTCAGCGCTTGCGGTGCGTCGCTGCCTTTTCTCGAAGCGTTGGCAGATATACCTCATTGTATTGGCATGGTTCTTCGTGCCCCTTCTGCTTACGTTGAAGCCGGGATTGGTTCGTTACGACGGTATTCGTCAGTTGCTCTTTTGCGTTCCGGCGCTTGCGTTGCTGGCGGGCATCGGCCTGGATCGCTTGTTGGCCTTTGCAACGTCGAAGGTTTCATGGAGGCCTTTGGCAATAGTGTTGGCAGCGGCACTCTTCGGTTGGATCGGGACAGAAGTCATTCACGTGTTTCCGTTCGAAGGCTCCTATGTGAATGAATCCGTGCGTCTTGCGATCCCGAAGAACATCGACGACGTGTTCGAGATTGAAAACTGGGGTGCCAGTTACCGACAGGCACACGACTGGATTGCTGAACATGTACGGCCCGGTGAGATCGTATGCGTTCCGATCGGCGATTATCTGGTGACGTGGTACGTTTGGCCGCAGGGCATCCGATTCGGCTGCGTGCCGGAGGCGAAGTACGTCATGTTCTTCACTCGCTATTCCAAAAGTTACCGTGAACGTTTTGAAAAACTCGAACCGGTGTTCAGCATCGAGCGGTACAACTCGCCTCTGTTGCTCATCTACGACGTGAAATAGGGTGGCGAAAGGGGAGTTGTTTTGTGCTATCCTTCCCTCCTATGCAAACCCCCTCTTTTCCGAAAGTCCAACGTTCGGTCGGTGTCAGCTTCAAGATGTTCCTGGTCGGTTTCCTGGTGCTCTTGTGCTACATCCCAAGCCTCATGGTCTACGGTATGGTCGCCGAGCGCCAGGGCCGCCAACAGGAAGCCGTAAACGACATTGCCTCCAAATGGGGGACTGCCCAAGTTATGAACGGGCCGGTGCTGAGCGTGCCGTATTCGTACAGCACTCGCGATGAAAAAGGAGTGACCTACTCCCAGGTGGGGTATGCGCCCGTGGCGACCGAGTCAGTGAAAATGGACGTGAAGCTGGAGAGCGAGGTCCGCTACCGCGGCATCTTCCGCGTACCGGTCTACACCGCCGAAATCCATGTCAGCGGTGTCTTGGGATCGATTCAGGAAGCATCGAAATTCGGCCGCATTCTTTCGAACGAAGTCTCGTTGGACATGGGTCTTTCGGATCTGCACGGCTTGGTCGAGCAGCCGGAACTGAGCATCGGCAGTACGAAGACGGCATTCGTTCCGAGTTCGAATATGTTGGGCGCCAACGGCCTGAGTGCGCCGTTGCCTTCACCGGTTGCCGGAACCCCGTTCAGCTACGTTCTCAAGTTGCATGGTACGCAGGCACTGGAGTTCATGCCGACGGGCAAGTCCATGTCCGTCACCATGACCTCGCCGTGGACCATGCCCAGTTTCATCGGCGGTGAGCTTCCCTCCAAATACGACATCACCTCGCAAGGCTTCACGTCCGAGTGGAACGTATCGTCCTGGTGGGCAAGCGGTGCCGCACCTGCCACAAGCGCGATGCCGGTATACGATGAATACGGCAATCACTACCAGAATCAAGGCAGTCCGAGCTTCGGCGTGAAGCTGCTGGAGACTACGGACTTCTACACGCTTGTCGACCGCGCCATCAAGTACGCCATCCTCTTCATCGGCCTTACCTTCATGGTGTTGTTCTTGGTCGAGGTCATGCACACCGAGCGCGTGCATCCGTTCCAGTACATCTTGGTCGGTGCGGCGCTGTGTCTCTTCTACCTTCTGCTGCTGTCGTTGTCCGAACATGTCGGCTTCCTGCCGGCGTACATCGTTTCGGCAATCGCCACGGTTGCGTTGGTCAGTGGGTACAGCATTTCCGTGCTGCGACATAAGAAGTTCGGCACCAGCGTGGGTGTATTGCTCGCCGTACTGTACGGTTATCTCTATTTGCTCCTGCAGATCGAGGATTACGCGCTGCTGTTTGGGTCCGTCATCTTGTTCTCCATTCTTGCAACGGTGATGTACGTCACTCGTAACGTCGATTGGTATGGCAAAGATCCCAGCTGATTCGGCCGCCGCCGTACGCCGTGAACTTGCCGCCCTCGCCGACAAGGACAAAGCCGCGTTCTTTCCCCGGTTCTTCAAGGCCGGAAAAGGGGAGTATGCCGAAGGCGATACGTTCTTCGGCATTTCGGTGCCCGATGTACGGTCGGTGGTGAAGCGCCATCGGACGCTGCCTCGTTCTGAAATTACCAAGTTGTTCGCCGATGCCATGCACGAGTGTCGCCTGGCGGCCGCGCTCATCTTGGTCGAGCAGTTCCATGTGGCGAAACAAGACGAACGAGGGGCTATTGTCGATTTCTACCTGTCTCAGCTCGATCGCGTGAATAACTGGGATTTGGTCGATGCGTCGGCGTATCACATTCTGGGTGAATATTTGGTCGATCGACCACGCGGCATGCTCACGACACTCGCAAACTCCGGTCACTTATGGCGCGAACGGGTATCGGTGGTGTCCACGTTGGCGTTCATCCGTAAGGGCGACTTCAAAGATATCTTCCGCCTGTCCGAACACTTCCTTACGCACAAGCACGACCTGATGCACAAAGCCTGCGGCTGGATGTTGCGAGAGGTCGGGAAGCGCGACAGTATCGCGTTGGATCACTTTCTACGAAAGCATGGTGACCGCATGCCGCGCACCATGCTGCGCTATGCCATTGAGAAGTTTTCACCTATCAAACGAGCGGAGTATTTGGCCATGGGCAAAAGGAAAAAGAGCTCGTAGAGTATTGACAAATTATGAGAAATCTGGATAATGGCTTCTCACTATTTTCCTTATGCTTACAGCACTCGAAAAGCGGCACCTGGATTTCCATTTTCCGGATATTGATCCGGGTGAGGTGCAATCGCGACTGGGGATGGGTATTGAAAAAGTTGCCTTTGGTCTTCGGACGATGGCTGCAGGAGTTCGAGAGCGTGTTCTGAAGCTTTTACGGAAGGACACTCAGGAAGATCCGATTTCGTACTTCGTGAGTCCTCTGTTCACAACGCCGGTTGACGAGACCAGAAGGGATATCGATATGTGCGTCGACTACTTCGAGGGAGCAGTTGTAGTGCCAGATATCGTCATGAGCACAAAAGATCAGACGTATTGTCTGTTGCAGGATAAACTCGACATGCAAATGCTCACGCCCGACCTGTGTTTCAGTGAGGAATTTTCGAAGCACCGCTCCTCGCTCCTCGCTCAGCTACAGGATTTGCTTGAGCGCGACAAAAAACTCCAAATGGATCAGGGGCGATTTTTTGATTTTCAGGGTTGGGGTCTGTGGCGCGTGCTGTTGGACCAGATTGCGATGGCGAACGTCGCGGTTGTCTGGGAAGATCAAAAGCCAAAACTAAAGATTTTCGATCTCACACTCATGCACACGCCGCGCTTTTCCAGCCGCGGTGTATTGCACATGCCCGGATATTTTTCGAATCAGCGCAACAACAGGCGCATGTTGCAGGCAATCGACCCGGCGAGCGCTGTATAGCCGTTATTCGATAATTCACTATTCTTGGGCTAGCATGCGTTGGTGAAGCATCTCACGTTCAGCGAACGACAGTACTTCCAGAAGTACTTTCCAGAAGTGCATCTGTCATCGATTGGCGGATTGGTCGGCATGGGTGCACAGAGCGTGGTGCGCGCATATGAAATGCAAGGAGGCGTTTCTCCCATGGTCATTAAGTATCCGCGTGCTCGCACGCGCTCTGATTTTTTCTCCATGGGAGTGAGTCCTATCTTTACCCAGCCAGCAAGGCAGATATCGGAGCAGGTCGGGCTTTGTCAGCAGTACTTCAAAGACAGGGTCGTCTTCACCGAGCTGGTGGCCGACCTGAAGCGCGGCAAGAATTTCTACATGATCCAAGAACGCCTGAGCATGAAGGTGCTCACACTGGATCTCTACCGCAAACATCCGGAGTTGGAGCCGCAACTACATGAAGTGCTGCGCGAGAACCGCAAGCTCATGAATGACACCGGACTGTGGTTTGATTTCATGGGTTGGGACAGCAAGCGTGTGCTGCGCGATGAAGCGTATATAGCGAATTTGGGCGTGGTCGGAACGCCGCACGACGGCATGCGTCTGAAGATGTTCGACCTGTCGTTGTATGTGTTGCCGCGCTATAGCCCAAACACTTGGCTGCACGGAATTCTGTATGCCGTGCAGAGCCGAAACCTGCGAAGGTTCGGTTGTGATTTTTAAGGGAATTTCGAATAAGTTTAGGCAGCGAAGGCGTGCTCTCGTCGGCAGTTGTTTTGCGTTGCACTGCGTCCGCGTGCTTCCATTGCCGATAAGATACGTTCCATGCCGATGGCAAACGCGCTGGTGCGCAGCGACATGCCTTGCATTTCCGAGCGACGGGAGACTGCCTCCCAAGCGTGCAACATGATGTGCTTGAGCTGGTCGTCCACGCTTTGCTCATTCCAGCGATGCCCCGACATGCCCTGCAGCCACTCGAAGTAACTGACCGTCACCCCGCCCGCGTTGGCGAGAATATCCGGAATCACCTGGATGCCGCGATCTTCCAGCAACCGGTCGGCGTCGGTGGTCACCGGACCGTTGGCAAGTTCCAAGATGTAGCGAGCGGCCACATCATTGACGTTGTGTTTGGTGATTACACTTTCGATTGCAGCCGGAATCAGTACGTCGCAGGGGAGTGCTAGTAGCTCTGCATTGCTCATTGCCTTGGCTTTCTGCGCCCAGGAGCGAGACTCCACGTCTACTGTGGTGATGTTGCCGGTGCGCATGCGCAATTCGCGAAGTTTGCCGGGGTCCAAACCGTACGGTGCGTACCAGCCGCCGTGCACGTCGGTGATTCCGACGACGGTGTATCCCGCAGCATGCAGCATGGTCGCCATATTCCCGCCGACATTGCCGAAGCCCTGGATTGCGACTCGAATGCTCTTTTTCGGACGTTTGAGTGATGACAGCAATTCCTCCAGAATGAGAAATCCGCCTCTGGCCGTGGCGGTATCACGCCCCACGATGCCGCCGAGCGACAGTGGCTTCCCGGTGATGCATGCCGGTGTGAACTGCCCCGTGATGCGTTCGTATTCATCGCGCATCCAGCCCATGACTTCGGCGTTCGTATTCACATCGGGTGCAGCACAGTCCTTCAGCGGTCCCAGGTGCTGCACGAACGCGCGCATGTATTCGCGTGACAATCGCTGACGTTCCTCCGCACTCAGTGTCTCGGGTTTGCAGCGAATCGCGCCCTTGGCGCCACCGAACGGAATATCAACCACCGCGGTTTTGATCGCCATCAGTGCCGCGAGTGCCACCACCTCCTCTTCGGATGCCGAGGCGTGGAAACGGATGCCGCCCTTGTACGGCCCTCGTGCGTTGTTGAACTGTGCTCGGAACGCTTCGCAGGTTTGTGCAGATCCATCGTCTCGCTTTAGGCGCAAATGTGTGCGGTGTATGGCTTCGGCGCGTTGGAAGACGAGTTGTTCATCGTGCGTGAGCCGCAACATGGCTCCCGTCACGCCGACGATCGTTCGAAAATTCTCGAGGAACATATGCTCTTGAAAAGAATGATGACCCTTCATAGGTTTTTGACGACTGCTGCGCAAGCGCCAAGTGCTGAGTGTAAAGTAGCTGTAGAGAACTCTAACGTGCTGTTTTTGCCATAATGCTGAGCTTCTTTGCATTGAGAAATTATTACTGTTGTAAAAAATAACAACTTTACAGGGTATTTTTTTGTGGGGCTTTCTTGAGTATCGATCGATGATTTGCGAGTATGTTGTTTCTGCACATGAAGCACGTTTGGTTCGCCGCAAAGCGGTACGGCTATGGTTGGTACCCGGTTACCTGGCAAGGGTGGAGCATTCTCCTTGGATTTCTTGTGTTACTTTTGCTGCCCATGGGTATACCAGCTTTCGAAGCACAGAGTCGCGCGTCGGAAATGACGTTTGCGCTGTTCTACGTTGGCTATTCTGCGGTGCTTACAACGATTTTGCTGTGGATTTGCTTCAAAACAGGCGAGCCTGCTCGTTGGCGTTGGGGAGGTGAGTGACTATGTGGCCTGCAGTGTATGAAAGTGCCGGAAGTTCTGTCCTTTGCTCTTCTTTGTTTCACGATACTTGTATTCCGGAATGCCTGCCAACAGCCCTTCAAGCTTCTGACGCCTGTCGCAAATAACGGTGACCGTTGCTTCTTTCCGTAACAATGGTCGGATTGCGCGCAACGATTCCACATATTTTTCAAGGAGTGCATCGGATTGCGCAGGTTGTCCGTTTTCACTCTCCATGAACGAGGTCATTTGGCCGTATGGGGGATCCGTAATGACCATGCTCACCGTCTCCGCAGCAATGATTTCCGATGGTACAGGCAGCGGCATGGCGTGCTGGAACAGCCGCAGACTTACCGGGGCGGTGCAACCATAGTGCAGCAGCATGTCGTGAAATTGGGTGAGCAGTGCAGGGTCTACCTCTTTTCCACTTGGCGCCCTGGTCCCACTGTCGGTTGCTGTGTCGTAACTTGCTACATCCGTGAGTGAAAAGTTTCGTTGGGCGATGTTCAACGCCTCGGTGTCTATATCGGAGCCGAAGATTTGTGCAATGTTGGAGCGTCGTATGATGCTAGGGCTGATCAATGCTCCTCCAATGCCACAGAATGGATCGTACAACACATGGCCCTCCGAAACGGGATTATATTTGGATCCCCTCAAATAGGCTTCGTCCGCGATACGAGGATACAACGACGGTTTCCCAGGTAAGAATTCCAGAATTTTTCCCGGGATAAGGCAGGTGCAGGCGTCGAACTTGTTCATTGCCGTATTTTACAATAAATAATATTTTTGTCTATTTTTGCGGTGTGCGCAGTTTCTCGCGCACAGAGTGTGTCATACGCAGAAACGTCATACCCGCAATGATCAGTGCAAGGATGTCATCTGCTTGCCCGAGCAGCGGCAGAACATCCGGCACGATATCGAATGGGATCACGACGTATGCCATTGCTCCAATAAGCAATAGTTTGGCTGGCAAAGGAGTATTGGGATGAATCGCAGCCCTGAGGAATACGCGTAGAGCATTCCAGGACTGCAGCCATTGGAGCGGTTTTTTTACCATCTGTATTTATTGCTTGATGTACAAAATCGCACCGGTGTCCTCACCGTCTGGGGGCAAATCTTTGAATTTGAACGCATGCGACACCACCCTTGTGCCCGGCCGCAGTGTCGTCCAGATCGTGCGTTGAAACTTCTGCATCGTATCGGTTAACAAATAGCAGAAAATCACGTCGGCATCGCGGTAGTCTTGCTTCCAAAGGTTCTGGAAACGAATGCTGGAATTCTTGCGGAAGAGCGAACGCACCTTGGCGTACACGAACGTGGGTAGCGACATCTCGAAGCCGATGCCTTTGGCTCCGGCTGCCGCTGCAGCGAACACCATGCGGCCGTCGCCGCAGCCTGCGTCGTAGACGGTCTCGCCGGGTTTGATCTTCGCCAGGCGCAACATGCCGTCCATGATTTTCTTCGGCGTAGCCACGAACGGTGCTCCGCCGCGCATCACCAAAATTCCCGGCAGACAGATGAGTAGCGACACGATGGCAACCCATTGCCCAACCGATCCGTTGCCGTACCACAGCATGATGGGAATAGGCGCGAGGAGGAAAATGGCTTCGAACATGGTCGCAGCATACCAGTACCGACACTTCCGTTCCGCTCAAATGTTGTCTATCATGCCGCCTCGCGGAGTCCTTCCGCCCATTCTCTCCTCTTATGGATCAAGGTGAAGTCATCCTCCGGTTCTCCGAAGTGTCGTTCTATTACGACGTCCTGAAGCCAATTCTGAAAGACGTCAGCTTCTCGGTCCGCGAGAATGCGAAGTTGACCATTATGGGTCAGAACGGTGCCGGCAAGAGCACGATCTTCAAGTTGCTCATGAAGGAGGAGAAGCCGAAGTCTGGTGAAATTCATTTGAAGAAAGGGACGACTATCGGCATCGCCAAGCAGGTCATCCCGCAGTCGGATCTACCGAAGACTGTGCGTGAGTTCTTCGAGGGAGCGTTCGACGAAAAGAAGTACGACATTGAGCGGCACATCGCCAAAGTACTCGACGCGGTGAACCTGAAGGCCGATCTCGACAAGAAGATCAAGGATTTTTCCGGCGGTCAGAAAGCTCGTCTGCTGTTGGCCTACGCGCTCATTCAGGAGCCGGATATTCTGCTGCTGGACGAGCCGACCAACAACCTGGACGCCGACGGTATCAACCATCTTACGGCGTTTCTGGTCATGTACGAGAAGACTTGCATCGTCATCTCCCACGATGCCGCGTTCTTGAACAGCTTCACGCAGGGTGTGTTGTACCTCGACGCGTTCCGCCAGAGCGTGGAGCAGTTCGTGGGCGACTACTTCGACGTGGTGGAACAAATCGCCGCCCAGATCGAGCGCGAGAACCGCCAGAATGCCCAGATGGAACGCAAAATCCAGGATCAGAAAGATAAGATCAACTTCTTCTCCCACAAAGGAGGAAAGATGCGCAAGCTTGCCAGCAAGATGCGCTCGGGTGTGGAGGAAGCCGAGGAGAACATGGTCGACGTGCGCAAAGAAGACAAAACCATTCCGCCGTTCACCATCGAAGCCGAGGATTACTCGTTGCCGCTGGTCACCATCAGCTCGGTCACGGTCATGAAAGACCACAAGCCGGTGAAGAAAAAGAAGGAGCTCATCGTGCGCCGCCACACGCGGCTGCGCATCACGGGTCCCAACGGCATCGGTAAGACCACACTTCTTGAGTTGATCGCGTCCGGCAAAGAGAAGGGTGCCGTACTCGGCCCGGATTTGAACCTGGGCTACTACCGCCAGGATTTCTCTGGCCTGCCGATGGACCAGACCGTGTACCAGATTTTGGAATCGGCCATGGAAAAGCCCAGCCACCAGGAAATCTTCGCCACCGCCGCGCGCTTCCTGCTGCCCGGCGACAAGGTCCAAAATAAGGCCGGGTCACTGTCCGAAGGCCAGAAGGGGTTGCTCTGTTTCGCACGCTTCATGCTGCAGAAGCCGAGTTTGCTCATTTTGGATGAGCCGACCAATCACATTAACTTCCGCCACATCCCGGTCATCGCCCAGGCGCTGAATGAATACGAAGGTGGCATGATTCTTATCAGCCACGATCAGGAATTCGTGAACCAGGTCCACACCAACGAGGAGTTGGATTTGGGAGCGCTATAGGCACCGAAAATTGCCAGGCTCTTTCGAGCCCGGCGACGCCCCATTGCGTTGTACTATCCGCGCGTCCGTCTACCATTCGTTTCCGTAGACGCGGGTTTCGTGGTCACGCTGCCGGCCGGCAGCGTCCGTTGATGCTTTGGCGATTAACTCCGAGAAGCCTTGCGGGCCGCGGTTGGGATCATAGCTTCCGAACACCGTTCCGACACTTCCGTGCCAGAGGGTTTGTACGGTTGAGCTGAGCGACAATTGGCCTTGGATCAGGCGAATGGTGATGTCTCCTATGTGGAAACACTCCATGTCCTTTCCCCAGCTGCCTTTTGCCACTGCGATTCCTCCGTTTGCATCGAGCACTCCGACCTTTTCGAGTGCTTCGATGAGCCGCACGGCTTCTACGTTGTCCACCGACATACATCACCTGTGATGAAATGGGCGATAAACACAAAATAAAATATTACTAAAAATATGTCAAATTTGATTGAAGGTATCTGCAGATGCATCTTTGTGCTGAATTTCAGGCTACGACGCAACGTGATATGCGGGAATATGCGTACCGTTTCGCTATTCTGCGCACATGCGCCGCCTCAGCTTTATTCTGCTCCTTGTGCTTTTCTTGGGCGTGCCGTCCTTGCATGCCGCCACGCCTATCACGCCAGCACCTCCAACGGTGAAGATTCCGATTTTGGTCTACCACCACGTCCGTGCGACCAAGGGGTATGCCAAGAGTACGTGGAGTTGGAAGATGTCCGTCTCTCCCGCAACGTTCGAGAAGCAGATGCAGTGGCTGGTCGACAAGGGGTACACCACGGTCGATTTGACCACGGCCGCCACTATTTTGCAGGGAACAGAGCAGGGTCCGGCCAAGCCTGTCGTCATAACCTTCGACGACAACAATCTTACTGCGTACGACGTGGCGCTACCGATTATGACTGCACGCAACCAGACTGCCACGTACTACATCATTACGAACAAGCTGGATACCAACACCACCATCGACCGCGAGCGCGTGAAGGACTTGGTAGCCAAAGGCATGAGCATTCAGTCACATACCATCGCACATCCGGTCTTGACCGCCGTTTCGCTCAAACGCCTGGACGCGGAGTTGGTGGAAAGCAAACGCGTGTTGGAGGAGCTGACCGGCAAGCCTGTCTTGCACGTTGCATACCCCGGCACCGCGCATAACAAAACCGTACGCGAGCACGCCAAGCAAGCGGGCTACGTCACCGGTACGCTCATGGACCCACGCTGGGCAACTTCCAAGGACGATCTGTTCAAGCTGCCGCGCATCATGATGACCGACGACACGAACTTGTCGAAGGTTTTGCCGTAGCCGAGGCTTGTATTTTCACGGGGAATGCGTAAATTGTTTTAGTTCTTCAATAATTGACTATGCGCTCAACGTCCAATGTGTGGCTCGTTTTTTGGCTCGTCGCAGTAGCGCAGTTCATGGTCGTGCTCGACAGTGCCATTACCAACGTCGCGCTGCCGGCCATTCGGGAATCACTGCATTTCGATGCGCATTCGTTGCAATGGGTGGTGACGTCGTATGCATTGACCTTCGGCGGCTTCTTGTTGCTCGGCGGCCGTGCGGCCGATCTGTTCGGTCATCGCCGCGTGCTTATGGTCGGCTTGGGTGCGTTCACGCTGTTCTCGCTGCTCATCGGCGTATCCACGTCGGCGCCCATGCTCATTGCATTGCGCGCACTGCAGGGCGTGTCGTCTGCGTTCATGTCTCCGGCGGCCCTGTCGATTGTCTTGATCATGTTTGCAGAAGGGGAGCAGCGGAATAAGGCGCTCAGCTATTGGACGACTATTTCAACCGGCGGCGCGGCCGTCGGCCTGCTGCTCGGTGGCTTACTGACGCAGTACGTCGGCTGGCGCATGAACTTCTTTGTGAACGTTCCCATTGGAGTCGGCATCCTCGTTGCCATGGCGAAGTTGTTGCCGAAGCACGATCCCACCGCGGATCACTCCAACTTGGATATTCCCGGCGCAGTGCTGGTGACCAGCGGACTGACGCTGTTTGTGTATGTGGTAAGTCAGGCACCGGTGTGGGGCTGGCTGAGCCCCATGACGCTTGGCAGCGGATCTCTGGCAATCATTTTGCTGATTGGCTTTCTCTGGAACGAGTCCGCTCAAACGCATCCGCTCATGCCGTTATCGATTTTCACCAAACGCAACGTGATGGGCGCGAACATCATGATGGCCCCCATCATGGCCGGCATGTTCGGCATGTTCTTCCTTATTTCGCTCTACATTCAGTCGGTGCTGCAGTACTCGCCGCTGCTTGCGGGCATGAGTTTCCTGCCGTTCCCCATTATCTTGGGCTTCCTCTCTACGCGCGTTGCGCCGTGGGTAAGCAAGTATGGCTACAAGCCGTTCCTGATCGGCGGTCCGTTGATCGTTGCAGTCAGCATGCTCTGGATGACTCGCCTTACCGTGGACGGAAACTATTGGATCGACATTTTGCCGAGCATCATGCTCATGCCGGTCGGCCTTGCAGTCACGTTCATGCCGATTATGATCGCAGCGACTTCCGGCGTTGCGCCGAATGAATCCGGCTTGGCATCGGGACTCATTAACACCTCGCAGCAAATGGGAGGCGCACTCGGCTTGGCCATTCTTTCCAGTATTGCGGCGTCGGTAACCGCGTCGCATATCGGCGAAGGAAAGCTGCCCGCACTTGTCGCCGGATACGATGCCGCATTCCTCGTCGCCGTAGCATTCGTACTCATCGGCACCGTATTGGGTGCACTCATCATCACCAAGAAAAAGCCCGCACATGGTGCGCACACGCATGCGGTGCATGCACTGTAGGAGATATTACCTCGGTGATTGCCGCCGAAGGATGAACACGGTCATTGCCGTATTCGTGCAGATCATGACGATGGAATGCAACATGGTGGCGATGTTGTACTGTTGCAACACTGCCAATGTCAGTACATGTCGCAGGACATTCATAATGTACAGAATGGAGTTTTCCGTTTGCGGGTAGCGCCACGTTTTACGCAACGTCGGTGCGAATGCGACAATATCGATGATCACCACAATGACAACCGAGAGCGTTGGGTCGCGCGTAAGGATCCAGGGAATGATTCCCAAGAGCGCGAGCGCAAGGAGCGCAGTGTCGCGTTTTTGAACGTGGCGGAAGCCGTAGCGCAAGGAGCACGCAAAAATGATGAGCGTGAAACTTTCCGATATTCCGGTGGGAATCGAGCCCAGGCCGCCGCCTTTCAAGAGTTGCCCGAAGAACGTCACGGCCGATACGATCGACCACACCAGCCATGTATAGGGGTGCGGCTCCACCTTTTTTCGAAGGACATCGCGGAGGTATGGCACATTACCAACCACTGCCAAGAGTACCGCGATGACGGCCAAAATTTCTTTCATGTCCTCAGTCTACAGAGAAGTGCATATCTTGGAACTCGCAGTTGCGACTGGTAGCATGCGCAAGCGTTTCCACCCATTGCTATGGTTACAGAAGTTTCCAGTTGGCGCCGGAGTAAGAAGGTCCGATTGATCATTATTGGCGTACTGCTGTTTGTCGCCCTTCTGCTGGCGATCTTCGTACAGAAGGTGCGCCTACTCATGGTCGGGGTCATCGTGTTGTTGCTTGTCGCATTGGGGCTCGAAACGAAGAATACGGATTACGATTTGGGGAAGTTGATGCAAACCGGATCCATGAAAGAGTCGCGCATTCAACGTGATGAAAAAGGGGATTTAGTCTTGGGTGCGATGTGCGGAGACGCTTCGTACAACTGCGATGATTTTACAACCCAGTCCGAGGCGCAAGATGTCTACGAATACTGCAAATTCGGCGCAACCAACGACCCGCATCGCCTAGACGGCGACAAGGACGGTATCGCATGCGAGAGTCTGCCTGCAGGTACGCGGTAAAGTACGAGGCAGCTATTGTCCCAATTGCTTCATCATGTCCTCCTGATTTTTACGGTAAGCGTCGGTATTTTTCTGGGCGGATTTCTGTTGCGTGGCAACGTTTGCTTGTACGGCAACCTGTTGCTTCATGGCAAAAAAATACACTCCGGCACCGACACCTAGGCCGACAAGTAACAATGCGAGCATTCTCATCATGAATGCGAGAATACAGAATCAGTGATGGCCTTGGCAACAATCGGGTTCGCTCTATTTCTTGGTCTCGACGTGTTTCTTAAAGTTCTCCAAAATCGCCTGCCAGCCCTGTTGCTGCAGTTCGACCGGATTCTGCGTTTCGCTTTCAAACGTCTCCACGACGCGCGTTTTTCCGCCTTGTTCTGCGAAGACAATCGAGACAGTCCGTCCGCCTTCGATGACGTAGTCGATCTGTTTGTGCGGCACGACCTGCGTATACGTACCGTTGAAGTCGAACGAGAAGCTGCCGTCTTTCGCCGCCATAATGTACGAAAACGTTCCGCCGACGCGCAGATCATTCGCGGCTTTCGGACAGTGCCATTCGTCTGAAGCATGGTTCCACTGCATGATGTCCTCCGGCGTCGTCCAGCATTTCCACGTCTTCTCCACAGGAGCATTCACGATGGTTTCGACGGTAATGAGCTGGGATTCGACCATGATTGGAAGAAGGGAAGTCGTGACGATTCTACCATCGTGCCGGATATTTGCGCGCAGGTACCGAATAGAACAGAATTCGCGTATGAAGAAACTGTTTTATATCGTCTGCACGATGCTGCTTTGCACGCTGCTTAGCTTTCTTGTGCATCTCGTCGTTTTCATCAGTCTCTTTCCGTACGCAAATCCCAGCTGCACCGCGCAGATGCCGTTGCTCGCGGTTCTGTGCTTGCTGCCCGCCTGGACGACTTATTCCATAGGCGCCACAGGCATCGTTGCCGGCTATTTCTGCGGGCAGACCTGGTGGCGGATCATCTACATCGAGAGACGACGCTTCCGCTTAGGAAAACAGTGAGAATTTCTTCGTAAACTCCCGCAGAATTTCTGTGTCGCCGAATAGGCAGATGCCGAAATATTCCAGTTCGGCCTCGGGTGTGGCCTTGGTTTTTTCCTGCTGTTCTGCCGAGGAGCCGACTGTCATGGTGCTCGTGAAGTCCGTGAACGGAATGCCACGTGCGATGGCTTCGTTGCGCACGGTGCGGATCTGGTTCGAGTTGTCGGCGCGCAACGCGATGAACGGAAAGTGCGAGATGTTCGGGTGCACGCCGCCGTCTTTGTCTTCGTAGCGCAGGAAGCACATGTCTTCGCGTTTCTCGAAGCCGCCGACCAATCCCGCGGTCATATGGCCGATGGCGTTCATCAGTTTTCCGGGTTCGATTTTCCTGTTCAGGATGGCAATGAAACGCTTGGACCGTTCGTCGGGCAGGGGATGCATGTTCTCAGTTTATCAGCTTTATTTGACCGGGACTCCTTATGCGGTCTTATTCCGGAGCTGCTATCGAGAAGTGCATGGAAGGCATACAATGAAACATATGCGTGCAACATCCCTTATTTTGCGAAATCGCTGGTTCTGGATCGCTTTACTTCTGATCGTCTACCAAGGCTGTTGGTTGTTATTTCTTCTGCCTCCCAACCTCTTCTACATCGGTCACAACGTCTTTTGGAGCGCATTGGGATGGCGCATGATTCAACAGCCGCAATATGTGCTTTGCGCTCTCGTGAGCGTCTCGCTTTTCGTTCTTTCGATCAAAAAAGACGACAGAATTTTCAAATTCGCGAGTTTGTCCTCTGCTATTTCAAGTGCGTTTTATCTTTCTCTGCCCGACGCGGGCCCTGAACGATGGGATTGGGTATGGCTGGCTTTTCTCATGCCCTATAACATCATTTACATTGTCATAGTTGTGCTGATGGGGATTCCGGTATTGGTGTTCCTAAAAAAATTATCCGATACTTGGCTGAGGTATCTCTTTCTACTCGCCCTCATCGTTGCCCTGTGTTCCTTGAGCACGTGCACGATGAATTCGAGTTGGAATTATTACAGCGAAGGTGGCGGCTCACCAAGCCTGACACGCTGAGAGTTTGGAGCGGGTGGCGGGAATCGAACCCGCTTCATCAGGTTGGAAACCTGAGGTAATAGCCATTATACGACACCCGCGTGACGCCCATGGTACCAGAATCTTGTTTGTCGATCACCCCTTGGCGATGATTTCCCGTAATTTGGCGTCAGAGGGCTTCTGAAAGGGGTTACAGCTCAAAATTCTCTTGGCAATGAGTGCCAATGCGACCGGAAAATTCCGTGAGCGCAGGGTTTGGATGGCGTACTCGGAACACGTCGGCGTGTGACGACAGTAGCCGTACGGATACAGCGCCTTGAACGGACCGTGATCGGGCGACAGGGTCCGCTGGTACAGCCGGATTGTCATGATCAACAGGCTTGCAGGAAGCCGGAGAACGGCGAGCAGTGGATTGCGCATGGAATCATGCCCAGTTTACACTCGTTTCATGCAGCTCACCTACAACGATGTCCTCACGCTCATGCTCATCCTGGCAACGGGATTGCTCATTATCGTGCTCTACAACATGATTTTCGTATCGGTGTACATCCGCAAGTTGAGTGAGCGCTTGGATTACCTCAGCAAAGAAGTGGAGACCATCATCCTCAAGCCGCTGGGCATGATTGACTACGGCGTGGAATGGCTGGCCGGTTTCGTGGATGGCATGAAAGAGGGTGAGAAGGCCAAGAAACACAAGAAACACGGCCACAAGAAGGACGTTGTAGACGCCGAGTAATCCGGTTTCCAAAGCTCTATTGAACAGCAAGCGCCGCGGCTTTCGTGTTTGCATGTCTTTATCTACACTCCATGTATATGACCAACCGCCCAATTGTCTCAAAGCTTGTCGGTGCCGACGTGAAAACGGTGCCTATGTCCTTACAGCGTATCGCCGGTTCCATTACCGATGCGCCGCAGCACTGGATCGGCCCCGAAAGCGCCGCAAAAGTATCTGCAGATGATGCGAAAGCATACAACATCGCTCATAAGGTGATGATGCGCCTTTCCATCGAAGCTCCCTTACTGCACAAATCCGGTCATCCGGGCGGCCCGTTGTCCGCATTTACGGCGTGCTACGAGGTGTACCGCCGCCGAGACCCGGCGGTGGATCAGCCCATGCGCATGAGCCCCGGCCACTTGTCGCTGCTTGCCTACAATTTGCAGTGGTTGTTCGGTCGCGACAAAGGCGACAAGCGCCTGGCTTCACCTACTGCAATCATGGAAACATTCCGCACGGTGTCGGGTTTGCCCGGACATGCCGAAGCTGGAGTGGGCGATATTCCATTCGGAGCAGGTCCGCTCGGCAAGGGTGTCTCGAATGCAATGGGTGTTGCATTCGGCCTCAAGCACTTGAAGAAAAAAGGTACGGTCGACGTGTTGCTCGCCGACGGTGACAGCCAGGAAGGTCAGGTGCTGGAAGCCATGCGCCTCGCATCGCACTTACGATTGGATAACTTGGTCGTACATGGCGATTGGAACGACATTCAACTCTCGGGCCTTCCGTCCAAGACGTTCGCCACCGACATGCCGGCTATCGCCCATGCCATGGGTTGGGCGGTAGTGGAGGTGCAGAATGGCAACGACTATGCACAAGTCCGTGCAGCGGGGGACCAGGTCGAGAAACTGCTCGGCAAAGGGCACCCCATCTTTGTTTGTTATTACACGACCATGGGTGACGGCGTGCCGCTCATGGAAGAAGGCTCGAACACCGGCAAGAAAAATTACCATGGCGCACCGTTGTCTGAGGTCGAGGCAAAACAAGCGCTCGATTCGCTCAATTTGCCGACCATGGTCGAGCTGGCCGAGGCATTCGAGCCGTTCCGCGCAAAGCACAAGAAGACCTTCGAAGCTGCACGCAAGCTGCGCACCAGTGCCGCTCTGGAGTTCAAGACGCCAAAAGGATATGTGCGCGCCATTACCGATAAGCCAGGCGGAGCACGTAAAGATTTCGGTGCCACGCACATCAAGGCACTCATGGCCGGCGACCCACGCATTCTGGTGTTGCATGCAGACCTTGCCGATTCCGGCGGATTCGGTGCGGTGGAGAAGGCGTTCCCGGACCGCGTGATCAACGTCGGCGTAGCCGAAGCCAACATGTACATGATGGCCGCCGGCATGCGTCAGGCCGGATTGCTTCCTATTACGTATACGTTCGCCGCATTCGGTACTAACGAGGCGCGCGCCAATGCTCGGCTTATCGATATCAACTCCGGTCACGTCCCGCTCGGCGTCGTGCATGACTGCACGCACGCGGGCTTAAGCGTTGGCGAAGACGGCGAGACTCACCAGGATCGCAATTATGTGAACATTCCGTTCGACCACACTCAAGTATGGGTGATGGGCGACAGCAACCAAGCCGCTGCCATGGCCGAGCGGTCCATGCAGATCATCGCCGAAGGCAAAGACAGCGTGTACGTATTCGCCGGACGCGCGAATCACCCGCAACTTATGGACGCCACCGGCAAGAAGCCGCTGTACGGACCGGACTACGTCTTCGATGGACGTGCTACTGTTGTCCGCGGCCACGGGGATCAGCGCGACCAAGCGACCATTCTGAGCTACGGTGCCGCACTGCATGAGGCGGTGAAGGCAGCAGACATTCTTGCCGGCGAGGCAAAGCGCACGGTGCGCGTGCTAAACGTTGCATGCATCCGCCCGCTCGATAGTGCCGCCATCATTCAGGCTGCACTCGAAACGCAGCATCTTATTGTTGTCGAAGATCACAACACTGAAGGCGGTCTTGCCTCGCAGGTCGCCGATCTCATCGCCGACCTCAACCTGCCGTGCTCGCTCAAGCGCATCGGCGTGCGTCACTACTTCCCGTCCGCTCCCTCCGAGCAGCTCATGGTGTTGGCCGGTATGGATGCCGAGAGTATTGCTGCCAGCGTAGAGGATGTCTTTGCGTATCGGTTGGCCGGAGGCGAAGAAACCTTCGTGGCGGCCATCTACGCGCTTGCCGAACGTTTGCCGCATACGCGCTTTGCGGTTATGGCCGAACCGTACATCGAACGCCTGCGCGAGGACGACAAATACATGGCGATCCTCCGTGCACTCTGGAAGTCTCGTTCTTTGGATGTAAAAGACATGCCGAAGCCGGATGTGCTGAAGGCCATGTTGCCGCTCCCTGGCATTCACCAGAGTTCCAACCCCATTACGGGAGTGGCCCGCGAAGAACAGCACGACATCGGTATTCTCTAAAAACTCATTCATGACCAAGAAAACCGATTCCAAACGGCTCAAGCAACCATCCGATCTCCACATCGAGCTCGCACGCCTGCAGGTGAGCCTGGATAAAGTCGAGAAGAGCTTGTCGAAACAGGTCCGATTCAAGCCGGTCATGCTGCGGTCGTTTCTCAGTGGCATGCTGTCGGTGCTCGGTGCGCTTGCCGCAGTAGCGATCGTCGTGCCGATTCTGGTGTGGTTCCTGCGTGGCGTGCAGTGGCCGCCGCTGGTCGACGCGTTCGTGCAGCGCGTCATCATGCAGATCGACGAATCCGAGCGCCAGCGCGCCCCCGAACCCCAAAGCTCCTCCTCGAATTCGAGTTCGGTCCCTACGATCCATGCGTTTTAGTTCGTTTACCGAGCGAACGAATTGCCGCTGACGAGGATCGGCTGCTTGTCGATAAAGACGGCAATGTAAAACCGCTGGATGAGTTCGGCGGTGGCGTGCACGATTTCTTCCATAAGGGAATACAGGCGGCGGATCTTGCGGTACATCTCGTTCAGCGCGTATGCCGCGCCGTTCTGGGTAGATTGCGACAGCGCGGATGCCTGCGAGGCGAGCGTGTCGATTTCCTTTTGAATGTGCTTCACCAAGCGCTGCTGCATGACCAATGGCGCCGGAAGATTTGCAATCGCCTGATCGCGAGCGGTAACGGTGGCGGCTTTCCCTTTTTTGCCGGAGCCAGATGATCCACCTCCACCTCCACCGACGTCTTGTGAGTTGTCCTCCCGTACGCGTTCGCTAATGCGACCCATGAGGTCAATCATTTCCACGATTTCCGTAAGCTTCTGGGGCTGGAATACGATAGCTGGACCCTCAGCTTGTTCGGCTGAAGATGACACGGTCGTCACCTGCTCGGCACTGTTCTTCATGGCTGCCATTTGCCTCTATTATCTCTTATAATCGTCTAAAAGTCAATTTTTTGGCAGCCCCAAGCCGAGAACGCAGCTTTTCGAGTGAAAGTGGGAGCGTGTAGGATGCTCCTATGCCCACCGAAACCATCTTCCATAAAATACTGGCCGGCACGATTCCGGCCAAGGTCGCCTATCAGGACGACGAGGTCTTCGTGTTCCACGACATCCACCCCAAGGCGGCAACGCATCTACTGTTCATCCCCAAGCACTTTGTCGAATCCGTCGCCACCGTTACGCCGGAGACAGCGCACTTGCCGGGCTTGCTTCTTCTGAAGGCTCAAGCATTTGCAAAAGCGCAGGGGATCGACGGCTATAAACTGCAGTTCAATGTCGGGAAGGGTGGCGGCCAGGAAGTGCCGTACCTGCATCTGCATTTTCTGAGCGAGCAGAAGCTGAAGAGCTAAGCCTTTGCTCCGGCCCATGCAAGCGCCTCAGCGCTTGTCATGAAGGTTCGGAATTCCGCGATCTTGTCGCCCTTGAACGTAAATACATCCGCCGGATCTCCTTCGTTCCATTCCGCAGAGCCCTTCTTTCTCACGCGCACGTGCACCAACACGACGACCTTGTCGCCGTCGGTGATCAGGCGCTGCGGTTCGCAGCTGCCCTCCGCCCACGTCGAGCGTGCCATCGACAAGTGCGTTTTCAGCTCGGCGAGTCCATGGTGTGTACTGGCAAATGGGTGTCCTTCGAACTCGATTCGCAAGACCTGCGTGTCGAACAACCGCAGCGCAGCGGCAATGTCGTTTGCGTTGAGCGCGGCGTAGAAATTCCGTACGGCCGCGAGCATCGTGCTTTGCTGTGCAGACATGTCGCAACCATACAGCAGGTGTTTCCCGTATGACAAAAAAACTCCGGGGTATGCCCCGGAGTTTGAATTCTTCGTAGTGCGGAGTCCGATTACTCTGCGTATCCGGCGGCCTCGGCCTCGGCCTTGGTCTTGAAGCTCACCAGGTTTTCGGCTGCGATCTTCTTGGCAGCAGCGCTGCCTGCGGCGTAGAACTTCTTGCCGGTCTTGGATGCGACGAATCCGCCTTCAGTTGCTGCAGACGAAGCACCTGCTGCCTCAGCTTCGCGCTCCTTCTTAATGCGCTCGAGCGTAGCGGCGTCGATGGGCTTCAGTGCCTTGATCGACAGTCCGATGCGGCGCTCGTCGATATCGATGTTAATGACCTGGGCTTCCACCTTCTGGCCGATCTTCAGTGCCTGTGCGGGGTCGACTACTTTCTGGTGGTCGATCTCCGTAATGTGCACGAGACCGGTGATGTCCTTTTCCAGGTTCAGGAATGCGCCGTAGTCGGCGAAGCGCACGACGGTGCCTTCCACCTTCTTGCCGACCGGGTAGCGCTCGGCAATTTCTTCCCACGGGTCCTTGGCCAACTGCTTAATGGACAGAGAGAGCTTCTCGCCGTCGATGCCGATGACCTTCACCTGGACGCGGTCGCCGACCTGGGCGAACTCGGCCGGGTTCTTTACATGACCCCAAGCGATTTCCGAGATGTGGACCAATCCTTCCAATCCTTCGAATGCAACGAACAGACCGAATTTCACGATACCGCTGACATGGCCGTCCTTCACAGAACCGATGGTCAGGGTCTCGAGCATCTTGGAGCGCTCTTCGGCCATGGCCTCACGCTCGGAGACGACGATTTTGCCGGCGTCCTCGTCCAGCGTGATGATTTTCACGGTGAAGGCGTGACCGACGAATTTCTGCAAGCGGTTCAAGATTTCTGCGCTGTCGCCGTTGTTGACGCGCGGATAGTTCGACGGTGCCAACTGCGACACGGGCAGGAAGGTGCGAATACCGTCGATATTGGCGAGAAGACCGCCCTTGTTGGCCTCTTGAGCCGTGAAGGTCATGGTCTTGTCGTCCTCAATCATCTTGTGGAAACGATCCCAGGCCTTCTGCTGGCTTGCCATGCGCAAGCTGAGCACGACCATACCTTCGTCGTTTTCATCTTCCAGAACCAATGCGGCGATTGGGTCGCCAACGGCCAGTTCGCGGAAGGTGTTCAAGGAGTCGCGAAGTTCGCGACCAGAGATGATGCCGGTGGCAACGCCGCCGAGATCGACCAAGAGCTTGTTCTTGCCCTTGAAAATGACTGCACCCTCGACCAGCTGGCCCGGACGGGCGCTGAACGCGGCAGGGGATTCCTTCAACAACTCGTACATGATCGACGGGATCTTGGTTTTTGTGGCTGTAGCCATAAAAAAAGTGGGTGGTGCAAGAGGAGAATAAGGGTGCGATGGCCGTCCTTGCACGAGCAACGGTTACGCAGGGGCTACTGTACGGAAGATCAGGGGTTTCTGTCAATAATTCTCGACTTGGATTCCGTCGAGTCCGAGGAGTCCAAAGAGTCCGACGAAAGCGGCAATCCTTGGAATCCTCGGTTACCTCGGTTTCTCCGGAGTCTTTAGATAACCAGCGACTTATCCACGTTCAAATCGTCGATGCCGTTGAACTTCTGCTTCTGGCAGGTGAGCGGGTTGTAGATGGAGTAGAAGAGCTGCACCAGTTCGTCGGTTTTCAGGCGGCGCATGGTGATTCCAATGTTCTCCAGGCCGGACTGCACCAGTGTAATTCGGTCGCGCAGAATTTTGCTGTAAGCCCGGAAGACGCGGCTGCGTTCCAAGGCTTTACCCTTTGTATCTTCGGCGGCCAGCCACTGCATAAAACGCTGCATGAGCGTGCGCTTGGTGTCCGTCAGAGCGTCCAGCGGCACAATGATGTAGAAGCTTTTCTGCATGATGTCGGCGATGTCGACCAGCTTCTCCATGAAGTCGGCGTAGTCCAGGGTCTGGTCCTTCAGCAGCGGATTTTCCTGCGTTACGGATTTTTCCTGCAGCCCTTTAATGTACGGATCGATGTTCAAGCGCGTGGAGCGAATGAGGATCTGAATCGGGAAAATCAGCGTGTTCACAAAGGACTGGTAACCGGAGATGATACCCTGTTGCTCGACTTCGGATTTCAAATTGAAGTTCAGGGAGTTCACACGCAGCACGGCGCGCAGACCGCCGTTTTTCAAGACGAGCGTATCTTCTTTGATTTCCGCAATCGGCAGGTAGCGCTGTGTCGACGACACCAACGACTTTTTCTTGCTACGGACCGTATCCGGAGTGCCGGTAGGTGACAAAAGCGGATTGGTTTCAGCTGTGGGCATAGAGTGTTCGGTTAGTCCTGAGGGAAAATATGCTTGAAGGCGTCCAACGCTTTCTTCGATGCATTGGTTTTCGTTTCGGTTGCGTTGTCGTTGGCATCCATTTCGGCTTTGAAGTCAGCTTCGGTCTGGGCGTCTTCGGCCGCTTCAGTTGCGGTAACGGTGCCGGCCGGGGCGAAGCCGTCCACGGATTTAGCCGGATTCAGGCCCTGGGCTTTCACACGCGCAGGTTGCACAGCAGCTTTCGGTGCTTCGGTCGCTGCAGCCGGTGCAAGCACTTTCGTTTGCGGCGAGTCAGGAACGATGCCGATGCCGTCGATGCGGCTGCGCGGTGTGGCAGGGGATACGGTGACTTCACCGACATCCGTCGGCATATGGTTTGCAAGTTTGGATAATTCTTCTTCCCGACGTTCCATCTGGCGCGTCAATTCAGCCAATTTATTCGCATTCTCGCTGATCTTCGTATTGGCATCGATGACGGCTTGCTTGAACGCCTTACTGACGAAGTTGATCGAAATACCCTGGTGAGAACTCCAGTAGCGCGTGGTGGGTTTATTCGAGTGTTCAATGGCGAGGAGGATCAAGTTGAACAAGCTCAGGTCGTTGATTTTCAAAAAGGCGAACATGGCCGAGATCATGGCCGGGGTCCATAGTGCAACACCGAGCGGAACGCTGATCGATCCGTCGCGACTGGCTGTGGCGAACATGGCGTAACTGATGCCGGTGCCGATACCGACGATGGCAAGCTGCTTCAGCGTGACGGGACCGATGATGCGGTCCTCCACGTACACGTTCTGCGGAATTTTGATGGGTTCGATGGCCATAGGTTCGTTGTGTGTTTGGGAATCTCTCTATTATAGCAGAAACAAGCCATTCTTACAATTCAGGAAGACAAAGAAACCACTGCATACCAAGAAGACAAGGATCGCAGGGATTCCTTGTCTTCTTTGACTCCTTTGAATCTTATTTTATGGCTTTAGGAGGCCATTGCTTTATCTGCCTTGTCGGTAGTTTTTGCAGACTTGGCGACAATGTCGGAGGCGTGAACGAACGACAGCTCGTTCTTGTCCTTGCCGATGACGTGGATCACGTCGCCGACTTGGTAGATGCCCTTCAGGATGTTCTCGGCGATCGGGTCCTCCAGTTGCTCCTGGATGGTGCGACGGACAGGGCGTGCGCCGTATTCGGGATCGAATCCGAGCGTGCCGAGGTTGCCGATGGCCTTGGCGTCCAGCTCCAGGCCGTAACCCTGTTCCTTCAGGCGCTTCTCCAGCTGGCTCACGTGGAGCAGCACGATCTTGCGGATGGCGTCCTGCGGCAAGGCGTTGAAGACGATGGTTTGGTCGATGCGGTTCAAGAACTCCGGGCGGAAATGATCCTTCAGTTCGCGCAGGACTTCTTGGCGCTTCTCTTCGTAGGCCTGTTCCTCACGCTTGGCGTCGTCCTCCAGCTTGAAGCCGATTTTTCCGGCCTGTTTGGTGAGTTTGTCGGCACCGATGTTGCTGGTCATGACGATGATCGTGTTGCGGAAGTCGACCGTTTTGCCCTGACCGTCGGTGAGGGTGCCGTCTTCCATAATCTGCAACAGAATGTTGAAGAACTCGGGGTGAGCTTTCTCAATTTCATCGAACAGCACCACGGAGTAGGGCTTGCGGCGGACCGTTTCGGTCAGCTGGCCGCCTTCCTCGTAGCCCACGTAACCGGCGGTCGTGCCCGTAAGACGCGAGACGTTGTGGCGCTCCATGAACTCGGACATGTCGATTTTAATGAGGGCGTCCTCACGCTGGAAGATCTCGCGAGCGAGCGTCTTCACGAGCTCGGTCTTACCCACGCCGGTCGGTCCCATGAACAAGAACGAACCGATCGGGCGACGCGAGTCGGAGATACCGACGCGGCTGCGGCGGATGGCACGGGCGATTTTCTGGATCGCGACGTCCTGGCCCACGACGTGCTTGCGCAGCACGTTCTCGAGCGAGTTCAGGCGCTTGGTTTCGGACTTCATGAGGCGCGTGATGGGAATACCCGTCATGCGCGCGATGACGGCATGGATATCGTCCTCGGTGATCTCCACAGGGGAGCGGCGGTCGCCGTCGGCGCTGCTTTCCAGTGTCTTGCGCTCTGCGATCAGTTCTTCTTCTTCCTTGCGAAGCTTCAGCGCGTGCTGGTACTTCTGATCCTTCACGGCAGACTGCTTTTTCAACTCGATATCCTTCAATCCTTTCTCGATTTCCTTCAGACGAGGCGAGACATCGTGCTTCTGGGTGATGCTCTTGCCGGCTGCGGCTTCGTCGAGCACGTCGATTGCCTTGTCGGGCAGGAAACGTTCGGTGAGGTAGCGCTTGCTGAGCTTCACGGCGGCGTCGATGGCGTTGTCCGAGATATTCAGGCGATGGAAGTTCTCGAAGCTCTGCTTCACACCCATCAAGATGTGAATGGCGTCCTCGACGCTGGGCTCTTCAACCATGATCGACTGGAAACGACGCTCGAGCGCACGGTCCTTTTCAATGCTCTTGCGGTATTCGTCGGTGGTCGTGGCGCCGATGACTTGAAGGGCTCCGCGAGACAAGGCGGGCTTCAAGATGTTGGCGGCGTCCAGCGAACCCTCGGCAGAACCGGAGCCCACAACGGTGTGTAGTTCATCGATGAACAAGATGATTTCGCGCTTGCTCTCGGTGGCTTCTTTAATGATGTCGTCGAAGCGTTGCTCGAACTCGCCGCGGTACTTGGTACCGGCGACCAACGAACCCATGTTCAGCTGCAGGACTTTCTTGCCTTTCAACGTGTCTGGCACCTTGCCCTCGGCAATGCGCTGAGCCAAGCCCTCCACGATGGCGGTCTTGCCCACGCCGGACTCACCGATGAGCACCGGATTGTTCTTCGTCTTACGGTTCAAAATGTGTACCAGGCGCTCGATTTCGGTATCGCGGCCGATGACCGGCTCCAATTTCTTGTCGCGGGCCTTGGCGGTCATATCGTCGGTGAAGTAATCCAACACCGGCGTCTTGCTCTTGCCCTCGGTCTTCTTCTTTTTCAGGCCCTCGGGGTCGGTCTGGTTCTGCATGCCGACCAAGGCGCCCTGCAATCCCTGGAAGAACGACTCGAGCGAGCTCTCCAGATTTTTGTTCTGCGAGCGGAACTGGCTGATCTGGCCGAACATCTCCTCAATGTGCGTCTGGAGGTCATGCGGGTTGATTTGCATGTGCTCCAACAGCACGGTGGAGGAGTTCTTGCCGCTGCTGATGAGTGCGTACAAGAGGTGCTCGGTGCCGATGTTCGCGTGGCGGAATTTGTGGGCAACCATCACGCTCTGCTCAATGACGGTGTTCAGTGCCAGCGAGAGTCCATGTTTCACGTTCTGGCCTTCTGCGTCGGCTACTTTATTGGCTTTCAGGAGAATGCGGATATTTTCCTGCGTGACGCCGGCTCCCGTAAGAATGGAGAAGCCCAGTGACTTCGGGATGCTCAGCAGACCCAGCAGCAAGTGCTCGGTGCCGATATACATCGACTTCAGATTTTTAGCCTCCTGCTCTGCCAGCTGGAGTGCCAGCTTGGCATTCGGTGTGAAGCGGTCGAACGGGTGCATATAAATGGGGGAGAGTTAGCACTCTACCAGAGAGAGTGCCAGGTGTCCTATGACATCGGGGTACTTTATCACCCCGGCACCGCTAGGGGAAGCAAGTAGAATTGCAGAAAGTAGTGTTTAGCTCCTTGTGGGAGTTTGTATAGGTTTTTTGACGTTTGTGCCGATCTATTGATTGCGGCGGAAATCACGCAGGTCATTCATGAAGATACTAATGACCGTTGTCAGCGGAACTGCCAACACGATTCCGAGAATGGGATGAATGACCGTCGGGAAGCTAATACCCACGAGCATGCCGAGCATGATAACGATGGGTGATAAGCCGACAGCGTGTTTCATAATGAGTGGAACAAGCAGGTTGTTCTCACACGTTTGAATGACGTAGTACACGAGCATAATGACCAGTGCCCAAACGAAACCCGCCTGCGTCAGTGCGATGAACACCGCTGGAATGGCTGCGATGAGCGGTCCCGCCACTGGGATGAATTCCGTGAAGCCTGCCAGCAACGCCAGCGTGAATGAGTACGGCATGCCCAGAATCGTGAGCGCGATGAACGTAAGAACGCCGATGGAAAGACACAGAATCAACTGGCCCTGAAACCATTGCGACATCTTGTGGTAAATCGCATCGGCTTTGTTGTCGTAGTAGTTTCGGTAGCCGTGCGGCAGCAAGAACCTGAAGTAATCGACGATGTTCTCGCGCTCCATTTGAATGAAGAACGTGAGGATGAGGATTAGGAAGAAGCTGGCGATGAAATTGAAAACCGATCCGGCGATGCCAATGGCGTAACTCAGCCAACTCTGTGCGGCAGTGGACAGATTCTGGCCGAAATTGAACAGCGTCGTGGCTTGATCTTTAATTTCCAGGTTCCTGAGCGCTTCCTGCAGTAGGGCGGTGAGCTTGATGTTCAATGCGTCGGACAGGAATGGCAGCGTGATTTCCTGTTTGGTGAGCAAGACGTCGACGCGGTTATTCAAGAAGCGGGCGAAGTTCTGCACTTCCGTGGCGACGATCGGGATGAGCGAGATAATCAGGAAGACCGCAAGCGAGAGGAAGATGACATAGACCAGAATCACCGCGATGCTGCGCGGAATACGCATGCGCTCGAAGAAGCGAACGCTGGAATCGATGACAATGGAAAGGAAGAATGCCAAGACCAGCACGAGCAGTGTGTCGTGCAACGACCACAACGCCCATGCGCCGACGAGCACAAGCAAAATGGTGATTGTCGAAAAGGCTACCGTTTTTGGGGCGACTTCGATGACCAGTGTTTCCTTGGGGGTTTCCGGCGAAGACGGTCCGGGGGGCAGGCGGCGCTTGGCACTTTGCGATTCCTGTACGCGAATTCTGGCTTTCGTCCACAGTTTTTGTGCCCGATCGCTGATGATCTGGAACGATTTGAAGGAGTCCCGGTGTTTGGGTTGTTGCTTGGCCATGGTGAGCGGATCAGCTGCCGGGAGTGGTGACGTACACGACGACGGTTTCAATGATGATGTACGTGAGGAGACAGATAGCCAGACCGAGCAGCGCATTAATGATGTGCTTCTTGGCATCGTCGGAACTGCCGCCGGTCGCGGGGCCCATCATGTACTCGAAGCCGGCCCAGATGAGTCGAACCAAACAAATGGATGCACAGAAGCCGATGACAACACCTGTCAGTACGCTGATATATGCCGGAACACAGTTCCACATTCCTCCCGGAGGCAAATTCAGTCCGCCAAAGCGAAAGTCACATTCAGCAGGAGGGCTGATCCCAGTCGGCATGGCAAGCGCGAGAGGGATCCACAGGACTTCAGTGAGAAAGTGCAGCACGTCAGTTATTATCGCGCGGAGCGTGCTCGGCGTAAATTCCATTCGGGGCTTTTCCAAGCCTTGAAGACGATCTGAGCTTGTAGAATTGACCGGAATGTGACGTCGTTCACGCTTTCAGCGGCTTGACGATCAAATCACCTCATGACGTGACACGAGTTCCGTAGTAGTATGCGGTGTACATCGATGGCGTTCTCGTGGACCACTGCCGGCAGACCGATTGTTGCACTTGCTCCTATGGCGGGTGTGACGGATGCCTCGTATCGCCAGTTGATTAAACGCGTGGCGCCCGAAACAGTGGTGTATACCGAGTTCTTATCGACCGATGCCATTGTCTATGGAGCTGAGCGCACGTTGAAAATGCTGGCATTCGATCCGGACATCGAGCGGCCGTTCATCGTGCAGGTGTTCGGCTCTAAGCCGGATCATTTCCTGCAGGCCTGCAAAGTGATTGAACAAATGGGTGCCGATGGCATCGACATCAATATGGGCTGCCCGGCTGCGAAAATCGTCTCTTCTTGTTACGGCTCCGCGCTTATGCAGAAGCCAGAATTGGCTGCAGAGCTGGTGCATGCCGCCAGCAGCGCAGTGAGTATTCCGGTGAGCGTGAAGACGCGTTTGGGTTGGAATTCGAAAGAGAACTTGATTCCGTTCTGCCAGAAGCTGGTCGATGCCGGCGCCAAAGCGCTCTCTATTCACGGTCGCCGTTTTTGCGACAAGTTTACTGGCAGTGCCGATTGGGAGCCGATTTATGAACTGAAGAAAGCAATGAGCGTTCCGGTCATTGGCAACGGCGACATTGCGTCGGTTGAAGATGCGCTGAACAAAGTAAAGAACTTAGATGGCGTCATGGTCGGGCGCGGCACGTTCGGCAACCCCTGGCTGATGCGCGAACTCATTGAGGCGTTCAAGGATCCAGCTGCCTGGCGCGCGAAAGCCGAGGCCGCCAAGAACGCGCCTCCTGCCGACGACACCATGAAGCGCGCGTCGTTCTACGAAAAGGTGCCGTTCATCCTGCACCACTGCGAACTGGCGGTGAAAATCAAAGGTGAGCGCCGCGGCGTGCTAGAGATGCGCCGTCACTTAAGCAGTTACGTGAAAGGCTTCGACGGCGCACGTGAGCTGCGCACCAAGTTGTTGCAGATCGAGAAATTGGATGAACTGAAGGCGGCGTTGATCATCTGATCTCGACGGGGTGGGTTACACGCGTTACTCTTCTTCACTGCATGAAACACCTTGGCGCACCATCGCTCGACACAGAAACATCCGAAACGATTCCGTTTCGAAGCCCCGATGTGCTGTTTGCTTTGTATCAGAATTTTGAGAAAGAGTGGGAGGAATGGATAGACGCTCGTGCGGGAGTTCACGATGGTCGTCCATCAACGTTTCCGCCGATGTTTACGTCGCGTTGGCAGTTGCGCCAGTGGCTTACCACAGCCGATGACGCCACTGTACTGACAGCCATGCGTACATGGGTACGACACCCGGCCGATGTTGAGCGCGACAGCTTGCTCAATCCACTGAGAGCCGTTTCGGATACGGCAATGGCGGTGCATGCCGAAGCGGAGTCCGCATTGACGCCCGAAGCCGTAAAAGCCGAAGGATTTCCACGAGTGTGGAAGGAGTCGGCGTAAAGGTCTTTTACGAACCCATCTTCATTCGTTCGAGTACGGCAAGCTCGAGCTTTTTCCCGGCGATGGCGGCTTCTGCTTCCTGTACACCCACTATGCGGATGGGGTCTTCGCCGGCGGCGGTCACCGTCATGGCCTCCGCCAGATGCGCTCGCGAGAGGGCGAACAAATACGGGATGCCTCCTGTCTGTTGCAAATCCGAAAAGCCGAGCCCGAGCTGCTCGAAGTGACGGGCCTCGAGCGCCGGGTCGACATTCACCTTTTTGAGCGCTTTCTCCGGGGGTTTGCGGATATCGCTGGATACCAAGATCGATCCGCCGATGGTGACCTTGTGCCGTTGTGGTTTGCGCTGGAACAAGACGAGCTTCATTTGCTCTGCAGTCATGCCGGATGCCAGCGCAATGCCGCGTTGTATGAAGATATTGCCAGCCTGGCCTGCTGCCAATTTTTCGGCTTTAGCAGTTTCACCTGTTGAAAATTCCAACTCCTCGGCGCCTTCCAGTTCGCCCAAGAATGCGGCAAGCTGCGCGCCATGCTGTTCCCAGAACAGTAGGATTTCTTTGGCCGTCAGCTGTGCGCCACCCTCGGGTTCGCCACGCAATTTTTTAATCAGTTCAGAGGCGCGGGCTGGTGGCAGCACGAGCTTCTTTTCCATGGGGGATGCGGCGGCGTTCATGCCACCAGACTACGTATGGAGCCGTGCACGTCAATTTTTTCGACTCAACGATTAAAAAAAGCCCGGACGGACCGGGCTTTTTTGAATTGCAGAGGAGGGGGCTACAGGCTCACTTTGATGCCGGGACCCATAGTCGGGTTAATGCTCAAGGAGGCGATGTAGTTGGTCTTGATTGTGGCGGGCTGTGCGTCCTTGATTGCCTGTACGAGGGCGGCCAGGTTTTCCTGCAGCTTCTTCTCGCCGAAGGAAGTCTTGCCGAATACACAGTGGATAATGCCCTGTTTGTCCATTTTGAACTGGATACGGCCCTTCTTCAGTTCCTCGATGATTTTACCCGGCTTGTCGGACACCGTTCCTGCCTTGGGGCTTGGCATGAGACCCTTCGGTCCGAGGACCTTGGCCAGCTTACCGATATCTTTCATCAACTGGGGCATGGCGACTGTTACGTCGAAGTCCAGCATGCCTCCGTCAATCTGCTTAATAAGCTCGACTCCACCGAAGAAATCGGCGCCTGCCTTCTTTGCTTCGTCTTCGAAATCGGGTGTGACGAAAGCCGCGATGCGCACCTTCTTTCCGGTGCCGTGGGGCAGCGACACGTTGCCGCGGACCAACTGGTCGGCCTGAGCCATGTCCGCACCGATACGGAAGTGGGCTTCGGCGGTTGCATCGAAGTTCACTGCCTTCACCTGGGTGAGCAGCGTAACAGCCTCCTCAAGCGCGTAAGCGGGCTTGGTGAGGAGCTTCTTCTTCTCGGCGTACTTCTTGCCGCCGCGAACGACATTATCGACTTTGGCCATACAAGTAGGGGGGAACGTGGTTGTTACGTCCGCGAAGGCGGACTCCCACGAAAGCCGGGATATTGTGCCGTTTTCGGGTTTTTCGCGCAAGTGCCGCACTTCGCCAAGTGCGGGCAAGTCTCCGGAAGCCAAAAAAAGAAGGCGCTGCGGGTGACCGGGCGCCTTCTGTAGCAATGCAGGATTGGATTACTTCTTCTTCGTGCTGCGGCGAGCGGGGTTTTTGGCGCTAATATGCACTGAGAATATCAGCGAAATGAGCAGGCCGAACGTTAGCGAGGTTGCCGGCATCTGCCAGCCATCCACAGTTTGCGTGAGCATGAAGGTGAGCAACAACGAGAGAATGGAGAGCAAGGCAATGAGGGCGCCCAGCACCTCGAAGCCGTGAGCGAAGACCGTGCGCGTGACGACCATTGAGTTTTCTTCAATTGTACTAGCAACGTTGCTGTAATGGACGATGATGCCGACACCGAACAAGAACACCATGAGCAGCCCTGAGGTCGTAGACATAGGTGGGAGCGTGTCCGAAATGATATTATAGAGCAATGGCAACATACTGAGGGTCATAAGCAATGCACCGAACGTTTTCATGAGGTAGCAGGCGATTGCCTTGCCGACGAGGTCCGGCTTGGCACCGGTGACCATCATGCTCGGAATGTAGAGAAGGGCGAATGCGACGAACACAATGGCCGGAACGGTCATGATGTACGACGGCTGGAACAAACCGAACGTGAAGGTGGAGGTCATGGAACGTGGGGAATAACTGAACGTACAAAAGAGTACCGTTTTTTTGGCGGCATATGCTCAAAATGCCTTGCTCGCATACGGCAAAGGTTATGCATTCACCCCAAGGCAGAAGGACTCTACTTCTTTTTGGCGGCGGCCTTTTCTGCGCGGCGGCGCTTGCTGAGGATCATCTCTGGCATACCATCGACCAGGAGACCCATATTCTTGGCAGTGCCTGCAATGGTGCGTGCAGCGGATTCCACGTTCGTGGTGTTCATGTCCGGCAGCTTCTGCTTGGCGATTTCCAGAAGATCGGCCCACTTGATCGATCCGATTTTCTCTTTGTTCGGAACGCCGCTGCCTTTCTCCTTATTAACCTTCTGCAAGATGAGGAAGGAGGCGGGAGGCTGCTTCAGGATAAACGTGAACGAGCGGTCCTCGTATAATGTGATTTCAACCGGAATCAGCTGGCCCATGCGGGACTTCGTGCGGTCGTTGAACTTCGTGCAGAATTCCTGAATGTTGATACCAGCCTGACCAAGCACGGGACCAAGTGGGGGAGCCGGATTGGCTTGCCCACCCTTGGACTGCGTCTTGATGATTTTGAGAATCTTCTTCGCCATAGCCGCGATACTGTAGTGGGACGGAAAAAGCCTGTCAATCGCTATTTTGCGAGCTCCGAGATCAACTTGGTGGCAATCGCTTCCTTGCCGCGTGAAACATGGATTTCGTACACTCTGGTGCGCGTGCGGGCAAAAATGATTTGCTCAGTGCTGAGCGCGGGGTCGACAAAGGACAGGACGTCGGTGACGGCGCCGTCTTCGGGCGTAAGCGTTTGATCGACCAGATCGTGCACCTGCGGAGAAAATGTTGCCTGCAGGTTTTCCTTCAGATCGGCAAAAATGTTTTTTGCATCCGAGCTGTCGAGCCAAGCGAACAGCATTGCGCGATCATTATTTTCGAGAAGCACGGTGGTATTTACGAGTACGTTGGTCGGACTAGTGATTTGCAAGAGACTGACTTCATGTGTTTGCTGGCGCTCCAAACCAATAGCACCGAATGCAGTACTTACATCGATTGTCTCGCGCTTCTTGGTTGATTGCCCCTTCTTTACGGCGCGACGAGAGCTACTTTGGCCGGACGTGCCGGGAACGGTAGGAAGAGAATCCTGTCCTGGCTCCACCGTGGGAGTGCCGCTCGGATCATTTGTTCCGCCAGATGATGCTTGGCCTCCGGCTTGCAGTTGCTCCTGCAGACGCGGGCGTTCCTTGAACCAGAAATCGGCACCGGCAAGACCGACGACAACGGCCGACAAGACAATGGCGACAGGGATGCGGCTCTGCACCGCTGAAGTGTACCAGACTCAGGGGATTTTGCGTCTATCGACAGGGATTACCGTCGCGCGGCGGCGTGTGTGGCGCCGCGAATGGCGGCAATGATTGCCGGCGCCTCGCGCTTGCTCAATGAAATTTCGTAGAGGCAGCGCGAACGATCGTGCGTGTGTAGCTCGCTGCACTTGTTCGGAAGTTTTGCGGCAGTCGCACGAACCAAGCGTTCGCGACTTGGGATTTTCTCGACCTGCACCTGCGCCGTGACAATCGGGGTCTGCTCCCGTGCAATCACCTCTGCAACACGGCGGGCTTCCTTTGCTTTGCCTCGGATGACCTGGCGTGCCCATACATTGGCAGCGCGAACGCGATTGGTGATGGGTCTTGTTTTGTAGACGGGGATCAGCCGATTGGTGTAGCTGATTGTCGTCTGCTGGAACCAGCTTCCGGACGATGCTGCCGAATGCTTGGCTTCATTGAACATGCTTTCGAGCGTGCGCCAGCCTTGATCGGACACTTGCGGCGCTTCGATTGCCATGGCGACCGAAGAAGAGCCAAGGATGACGAGCGACATGCCGAGAGAGGCGATGTGTGCGACGGAAGTCTTCATAGGAGGTGTTGGTATTTGTTTGTAATTCTTAACATTATAGCATTAAGAACTTATTAAGACAATAAGCAAATAAGCCTACACGTCTTGGGCGTGCGTTCTTAGAGGTGATCACCGTTCTCCACCACGATCTTCACGTCGGCAATAATCACGCCGTTCTCGTGAACTAACACCGGGTTTAAGTCCAATTCACGGATGTGCGGGCAGTCGGAGACCAGTTCGGAAATCGCCATAATGACGCGTGCCAGTTCGGCGATGTCGGCTTGGCCCTTGCCGCGCATGCCGAGCAACAACTTCCAGGACTGTAGTTGCTGGAGCATGGAGTAGGCTTGCGCTTCGGAGACAGGGGCGATGCGGAATGCAGTGTCGCGGAACAGTTCGGTGTAGATACCGCCGAGCCCCACCATAATAAGGGGGCCGAAGGTCGGGTCGCGCAGCGCACCCACGATGAACTCGTTGCCGACCGGTAGGAATTTTTGGATCAATACGCCATTGATGCCGGCCGACGGCATGCTCTTGGAGCAGTTCTTGATGATGTCCTCGTATGCGGATCGTACGTCTTCGGCTGTTTTCAGGTTGGCGCGAATTCCTCCGACATCGGTCTTGTGCAAAATGTCCGGCGAACTGACCTTGGCGATGACGGGGTAGCCGATTTCCTCGGCATGCTCCACGGCTTCCGCGGCGCTGCGGGCCACGGCTTGGTCGGGGATTGGCAGATCGTAGAGTGCCAGCAGCTCTGCCATGACTTCTTCGGACAGCAGGCCATTCTTGCCCTTTAGTAATCCGGCAGCTGCCGAGCAACGGTCGTCGTCTTTGGGGTTCTGACGCCGTGTTGGCTCAGCAATGCGGTTCTTGCCCGCGAGTGTTTTGAGTGCATGGATGGTCGCTTCGGGCGTTTCGAAATTGGGGATCCCTCCGTTGCCGAGAACCTTGCGGGCTTCGAGCACGCTTGCCGAGCCCATGAAGCCGGCCACGATGGGGACTAGTGGATGGGTCTTGGACGCGGTCACGATTGCCTTGGCGATATCCAGGCACGGCGTCATCACTTGCGGCGTGAGTATGACGGCAATGCCGTCTACTTCGGGGTCATGCGCACAAGCGGTGATGGCCGCCACATAACGATCGGCGAGTGCGTCACCCAGGACGTCGACCGGGTTGGCGACGCTGGCTGCGACCGGAAGTACGGGCTTGAGTTTGGCCTTTGTCTCGTCGCTCAAGTTCACCAGCGTGAGTCCTTCGCGTTCGGCAGCGTCGGTAGCGAGCACGCCGGGTCCGCCGGCGTTGGTGATGACGGCGATTTTCGGTGAGAGCAGAGTTGGCTGCGAACCGAGCGTGCGCAGCAGGTCCAGGAATTGCTCGGTGGTTTCGGCGCGGTGAATTCCGGTCTGGCGGCACAATGCGTCGATGGCCGAGCTGGAACCGGCGAGTGCGCCGGTATGCGACGAAACGGCCATGGAACCGCGTGTTGAGACGCCGGACTTAATGAGCACGATGGGTTTGGTGTGGCCAACGCGTTCCGCGACCTGCATGAAGCGAGTGCCGTCTTTAATGCTTTCCAAATAGAGTCCGATGACGCCGGTCTTGTCGTCCTGCTCACAAATTTCCAGGAAGTCGCATTCGTCCAAATCGGCCTTGTTGCCGATGCTGGCCACGAACGAATAGCCGATGCACAGCTCGACCGATTTATCCATGAGCGCGACGGCCATAGCACCCGACTGACTGATGAGCGCAATGTTGCCTGGTTCTCCGCCGCTGGCCGCGAACGATGCGTTGAGTCCGATGCCGGGACGCAGAACGCCCAAGCAGTTGGGTCCGACCATGCGCATGTTGTACTTCTTGGCGATATCCAACAGTTGCTGTTCGCGGAGGTGTCCGTCCTCGGTGCCGAGTTCGCCGAAACCGGCCGAGATGACGACCAGTGTTTTCACTTTTTTCTTGCCGCACGATTCGGCCACGTCGTTTACCGTCGCGGCGGGAGTGACGACTACGGCCATGTCGATGTCGCCGGGAATGGCGTCCACCGAGGGATAGGCCTTCACACCCATCAGCTCCGGGTGTTTGGGATTCACCGGATACACCGTTCCCTTATAGCCCTGCGTGAGCAGGTTCTTCAGGATGTAGTGACCGAGCTTCTTCTCTTCGGCACTGGCTCCAATGACCGCGATTGATGTTGGTTCAAGAGAGTACATTTCTGGCTTTAGTATACAGGAAAGCGCGATTTTTGGCTAGTGGGGCGCATTCCTTCCTACTGGATTCTTCTTTCCACTTTTTTAAAAAAGTGGAGCAAAAACGTCGCGCGACGGCACCGGCCCGATGCGCGACACTGCCCGCCGTACCCAAGCTCCGAAGAAGACGACAGCCTCGGGGCACGGATAACAGAGGTTCATTGGATTCGTCGGACTCTTTGGTTTCTTCGGGATCCTTTCGTATTGGTGGACGAACGTACTCCTTGGTATACTCGCCGCATGGCCATTGAGCGGACGAAGCGCAAACAACGGCAATCCGCGAGCGAGCCGGCAGTCATTCCTGCCGACAACGAGCAAATCGACTCGTCGCTGCGGCCCAAGAGCTTGGGCGAATATGTCGGGCAGGCCGAAATCAAAGGTCATTTACTGGTGCATATCGAAGCTGCGCGACGCCGCAAGGAACCGCTTGGACACGTGATTCTGCATGGTCCTCCGGGTCTGGGTAAAACCACGCTGGCGCACATCATGGCCCGCGAAATGGGCGCCCAGATGCGCGTGACGTCGGGGCCGGCCATCGAGAAGCCGGGAGACTTGGCGTCGCTGCTCACGAACCTCCAGGCAGGTGACGTATTGTTCATTGATGAAATCCACCGCCTGCGTCCGGCAATAGAGGAGGTGCTCTACAGCGCCATGGAGGATTACGTGCTGGACCTGATGATCGGCAAAGGTCCGTCGGCCAGGTCCATGCGTATCGATCTGCAGCCGTTCACGCTGGTGGGTGCTACCACCAAGGCTGGTGCGGTCAGCATGCCGCTGCGTGACCGCTTTATCCATAATTTTAAACTCAAGTTCTACACCGTTCCCGAAATGCAGCTCATCGTCGAGCGCGCGTCGAACTTATTGCAGGTGCCCATGGATGCCGATGCCGCCAATCGCATCGCCACCGCCAGCCGCGCCACGCCGCGCATTGCCAACCGCCTGGTTCGTTCGGTGCGCGACTTCGCCCAAGTGAAGGACGAAACCACCATTACCATGCATCGCGTGGAACACACGCTCACGGCACTCGGTATCGACGACAAAGGCCTGGACACCAACGACCGCGTGATTCTTTCGGCACTCATCGAGCGTTTCGCAGGCGGACCGGTGGGACTCTCTACGTTGGCTGCTGCCACCGCGGAAGAAGAGGAGACATTGGAGGACGTGTACGAGCCGTACCTCATGCAGTGCGGCTATCTGCAGCGCACACCCAAGGGTCGTATGGCGACGAAGTTGGCGTACGAATTGCTTGGCATTGCAATGCCCGAACAAAATTCCGCACTCTTCTAATATGGCCGTTGGTGAACTTTTGGGTATGGCGCTCGGCGGACTGCTTGCGGCAGTGTTCTTCGGCTTGAGTGGCGTTCTCAGCAAGGCAAGTACCCAAGCGGGCGTAGGGATCGGCATCTACATCATGCTGGCCGGAGTGGGTGTGGTGGTGGTCGGTGCAGCCTTCTTTTTCATTCAGCCTGACCGCACGGTGTCGTTGCGTTCCGCATTGCCGAGTATCGGCGTTGGAGTCACATGGGCATTGGGTGCCGGATTGGTCGCACTGGCACTCATGAAATACAAAGTCCCGCTCGGCAAACTGGTGCCGCTGTATAATATGAATACGCTCATTGCAGTGCTCATTGCGCTTTGGTTGTTTTCTGAGTGGCAGCGCGTAGAGATCGTAAAGCTGCTGATCGGCGCAGTTCTCGTCATCATCGGTGGGACGCTCGTGGCGTTGTCATAGGACACGCTCGATTGCCGATCGGAGCCCCTGTTCAAAGGTCGCACGATCGAACCTTTTTGCCTGAGCGACGCACGCGGCCGGATCGAATTTCTTGCGGTCGAACGTGCGCAGGACGTTTGCCAGCGAATCGGTGTTCGGCTCGTTGAAAAATATTCCGGTCGTTCCGTTAATCACGGTTTCGGTGGCGCCACCTTGTCCGAATGCGATGACCGGCGTGCCGCATGACATGGCTTCTAACGGTACCAGGCCGAAGTCTTCGTGACCGGGGAATATCACCGCTTTTGCATGTGAAAACAGATCGAATAATTCATCGTTCTTGCGCCAGCCGTAGAATTCCACGGTGGGTCCGGCCATGGCTTTCAGTCGTGCCATATCTGGTCCTTCGCCCACGATTTTCAGATACGCACCGGTCTTGTTGCAGGCCTCGATTGCCAGCTCGATGCGCTTGTAGCGAGCGAGCGTAGACACGACCAGGAAGTAATCGGGATTTTGCATCGCGCCAGACGACGGCGTGCGCGGCTGAAACCATTCATCACCGATCGGCGGATACAGAATCTGGCTGTCGCGTCGCCAGTACAGCTGCACGCGGCGTTGCACTTCTTTTGAAGCGGCAAGCAATACGTCGGGCCTGTCTGCCGCCTCGGTGTCCCAGATGCGCAGGCTATGGAACGTACGCGACAGATGCCAGCGCTTTAGTGGTCCGAGAAGTCCGCTGCCGGCAGAATCCAGCACGTCGTGCGTGCGGTCCCACAGGTAACGGGCGGGGGAGTGGACGTAGCATACGTGCTTGGGTTTGCCGTTGGTCAAAATGCCGTGCGCGAACGCCGAGGAGAACGACAGTACTACGTCGAATCCCGAAAAATCCCACGCTTCCACGGCGGCCGGAAAATGCTTCAAATACAGATGATGATCGGTTGAAAATTTGGCATATCGTTGCAACGTGCTCGTACGCACCCGGCTCTTGGGGAACCAATCACCGAGCTTCTGTTCGTCGTAGAGCAACGTGTGGATCGGCGCATCGGGAAACAGGTCGGCGGCAATTTTCAAGACGCGTTCCGCACCGCCGCGCATGGTCAGCAATTCGTGGACGAGAGCGATCTTCATGTTCGCATTCTACACGTTTGCTACGCTGCGCTCTTAAGCTTGATTTTCCTCGTGCGACCGCTGCGCTTTACGGCATCGGTGAAGTTCATGCTGTCGATGATTTCCAGGTTCTTGAATTGGTCGAGTGCAGTCGGTGACGTGGCCAATTCAGGAATACCACTCTTTTCCGCTGCTTTGCTCACGACGGTGGTGCACACGCAGATCTCCAGCATACGGCGCTGCTCTGCCGATGTCAGACCGCCTTTGCTCTGACGCTTTTCCATCAGCTCACCGTACTCACGAACGTCTTTCAATGGAGAGTATTTTGTATCGCCCCTCGCCATTGTTTCCATATTTTTCGCCAGCGACTCAGCTTTGCCGGAATCCGCGAGCCTGCCGACCGAAATCGCCTCCACGGTGTTCTCTTTCACGTAGTCCTGCAGATAGCGCATTTTGTCTTTTTGGCCGTCCAGATGGGCGATTTTCACGCGGCCGTCCGGTTCACGGCCGATGACAACCATGCTGTGGATGTAGGGGAACGTTTCATCGGACTCCTCGGTGCCTTGCAGCATGCGGCCGAGGCCATAGTAACCGCGTGCTCGCAAACTGCTTTGGTCACGACGCACGTTGCTGAACAGGACATCGCCTACGTTCAGTCGTGCCTGCAGGAATTCGAAGCGGCGATACGATTCTATTCCGCCTTTCCAGTCGGCGGGCATGCGTCCGTGTTCCGGAGACACGGTCTTGCGGTATAGGGGAACAATCGGCCGTTCGTCTTCGCGCTGCGAGATGTACACGGGGTACCCGGCCGGATTGAAGTATATGAACGTATCGGGCGGCAGAGGACCGTCGTGTTGCAGCGGACCGACGACCGTGCCGCTGGTGACTTCTTCCCACTTGGGTAGTGCATTGCGTTTCTGCATGATGCTCTGCAACGTGTCTCCACCCTGTACCCGGACCTTCTCGCTTGCCGTCGCAGTATCGCCGCCTTCCCGGATCAGCCCCTTTTTGGCCAGTTCATATTCGGCATGTGTCTTCATCAGACTGGAGACCATCTTGGTTTGCCAGTTCACGTTGCGGCCGCGCAGTGCTTCCAACTGTTCGACGATGTCGGCTTTCTGGTAATCCGACAACTTGCCCAACGATTCAGCGCGAAACTGTGCGCCGTACGAGTCATTGCCACCGCGAACCAGCCGCAGAAAGATTCCCATCCGCCGCCACAGCGGCTTGTTTTTGTATTCGGCGAATCGTACGCGCGGTCCGCCAGCTTCTTCCACTTCCTGCCATGGGATCTGCGTGTTGCGGTGATTCATTTCCGCGACTGTCGTGGGAACGTTCTGGGCTTCCACGTTCTGCCGCACGCTTGCCAGTTGTTTGCGAACACCTTCGGGCTCCGGGGCAGCGTGCTCAGGGAGACGGTCGAGTCTACTGCGTGTTTGCGCCATCACGCGTAGTCTCTCCGCTTCAGCGGGATCCTGCAAGTCTTCGCCGTCCGGACGTTGTTCTGGAGTCGGGCTCATTGCGATGTGTATTTGAGTCTGATTATACCGCAAATCCTGCATTTTCGCCATTCTGAGCGCCTCCTGCCGCTTTCGATCTCGTTGCCTGTATACTTCGCCCGTATGGCAATCGCCGGACGCCTCTCGCGCCACCTCCATCGTCGTCGGACACCCACTCGCGAACAAGTTGCGGCGACGCTGGTGTATTCATCCATTGGAGAAATTGCCAAGCTGGTGCGCTCGCCGGATTTACCGCAAGGCACGGTGCGTAGGCGGTTGCGTCATTTGTCCGAAGTCATTGCCAGCACTATGCGCGGCGTGGATGGTTCTCTGCTTTCACTGTTCGACAATGCAACGTGGAACGAGTGCCGGGAGCTTAGCCACCCGAACCCGCTTGTTTCCGGGAACCGTATGCCGAAACGCCTTGTGGATGCCATTACGCTGCATGTTGGGGGAGGGGATTCCCTGAAGGCGATTTTAGAACATATCCGTACGGCACAATTCTCGATTCGCATTTGGATGTTCGTTTGGTGCGATGACCCGACCGGTAATGAGGTGGCATCGGCGGTATTAGATGCCGCCGAGCGGGGGGTGAAGGTCGTTATTCATAAAGATCAATGCGGTGTCATGTTCGAGCGCGGTACGGGAACTGCGCAAAGTTTTTTCCATAAAGGATTGGTGCGCATTCGGGATTTGGTTGGAGTAAGCCTGATGCGTTGGGCATATTCAGCAGGGATGAAAAAATACATTCGTCAGCAGCCGAACGTACTGGCAGACCGATTGATGGAACACCCGAATGTCACGATCGAGAGTCGCGCGCGATACGACCATTCCAAGGTGTACATCTTCGATAACGAAACGATTATTCTGGGCGGAGTGAATATTTCCGACACATCCCGTCATGAGTTCCATGACTACATGGTGCAGCTGCAGAGCAAGCTGTTGGTCGGACGCTTCCTGAGCCGATTGGAAGGTCGTGAGATGGGCGATATTCCACTTGGGGCGTCGGTCGACTTTTTCTTCAACGTCATTAAGAGTCGACGAGATCGCAAGCGTGAAGTCGTCACCGTCATGCAGCATTTGCTTGAAAGCGCACAGCGTGAAGTCATCATTCAAATGGCGTATTTCGGCGACCGACGATTAACCGACGCCATCGTTGCCGCCGCGCAGCGTGGCGTGCAGGTGGCTGTGATTACGTCTGAGCGTTCAGACGTGCAACATGATCTGAACTACAAAATTCTGCGCGATATCTTGAAGCGTTCTCCGGCCGATACCATCCGCATTTATCTTTCGCGCGCTACGCATGCCAAGGTGATTCATGTGGATCGCAGCCGCACCTTCTTAGGGTCGGCCAATATGAATACGACCGGTACCGTGAAGCTCGGCGAAGCCAATATCTTCGTGAATGACGGTGACGGGGTTTCCCCGCATTCACCTCAATCACCGTTCACCAAGGAGTTGCGCGCCCAGTTGCTGGCAGACATGCAGGCAAGCAAGCGCGTCGTATCTCCGCACCAACTGAAAGTGAAGAAATTGCGTGCGTGGCTGGAGTCGCGCATCGCTTCGTAGGCTTACGCTCCGCCCATGCTTTTGTGGACGCGCATGGCGATTCTGGCGGACCAGGACAGTGGTGCCACTCGTGCCAAGTACGTGCCGATCCTGCTGCGCATACCGGGAATGACCACGTTCTTGCCGTCGAGCATGCCGCGGTAGCCGATCCGCGCCACCGTAGCGGCGTCGGCTAGGCCCATGGGCTTGCCGCCGAAAAGAAGCGATTTTTCCAAATGAGCGGCCTTCGCAAAACCCGTGCGCGTGGGTCCTGGGCACAGGCAGGTCACGGTAACGCCAGTGCCGCGAACTTCTTCAGTGAGTGCCGCACTGAGAGAAAGTACGTAGGCCTTGGTTGCGTAGTACGTGGCCATGAGCGGGCCTGGTTGAAACGCAGCGACAGAGGACACGTTCAGAATTTTGCCGCGACTGCGTGCAAGCATGCCTGGGAGTACCGCGCGGGTTAGCTCGGTCAGTGCGATGACATTCAATTGCAGCATTTGCCGAATGCGGGCGGCGTCGGCTTGGCTGAATGCGCCGGTGTCGCCGAAGCCGGCATTGTTCACCAGTGCCTCGAGCACGATGCCGTTTTCTTCCAGCCAGCGAGACAGGACTGCTGCCGCTCCGGGTTGCGCCAGGTCTTGCACCACCACGTAGATACGTCGCGCATGGTGCTTGCGCTCCAGTGCTGCTTTCAGCGTTTTCATGCGTTCTTCATCGCGACTGACTAATACAAGGTCGTACCCGTCGGCGGCGAAGAGTCGGCAAAATTCCTCGCCCAGACCGCGAGATGCTCCGGTGATGAGGGCTGCAGGCTTGGAATGCATAGTGGTCTGAACATCCGTAGAATACGCGCCCTTGGCGGACATCTCATAGATGACTTTTTTGGCTTTCGGTTCAAAAAAATAGGCCACAGTATGACTTCGCGCGACGCAGTGGATTGCGTCAAACGTCGAAATCCCGATACTGATGCCGCTCAAAATCGAGTTTCATGCAGCATCTCAAGTACTTTTCGGCCAAGACGACAGCGGAAGCCCCTGCAGTGCATCCAGAGGTTTTGGCACTGCATGAACAGCATCCGCATGCCACCGTGGAGCAGGTTGCATATTGGTGGAACCGGTTCAGCGGTAACTTGAAAAAGGCAGCCGGTTTGCTGGAGCTTGGCAAATCTCGTCCGACGGCAATTATGTTGCCGGGTGCTCACAGCAGGCTGGCGTTCGATCGTCCGCAGGGCGGCTCATCTGTGCCATGGATGGAGGTCATGGGCGATGAATTCGAGTCCGCAGATGGTGGTGGCAAGTTTGACCAAGATCGTCATGCGAAGCAGACAGTGAATCATGCACTGATTTTCACGCGTCAGCGTTTAGGCAAAAAGATCAACGCATTGGGTGATACGAACCGCCTGTTCTCGCTTGTCATTGACCCTGAATGGGAGGCGATGGCGAATAATTCGTAAAATTCATCCCTTGCAGAGATCGACCTGCAATTGAGGGGCGGCGCTTTCATGTGTGCGTGTTTTTTTGAGAATGTGTTGGTGGGTCGAGTGGGGTTCGAACCCACGACCAATGCCTTAAAAGGGCACTGCTCTACCAGCTGAGCTATCGACCCAGAGTGCAAGACGACAAAAGAGCGGAAAAAGGCGTGGCGTGATTATACGGTAGTTACCGCAGTTGTCAGCATCTCTTTGCGGGACCTGGCTTACCAGGCGTATTCGCGCACCATGCGCAGCACTTTGCCAATGCGGTCGTTGGTCGGGACATCGTTATGTCGTTCCCAAATATGGCTCTCCATGGCGCCGAGCTTAATGGTGAGCGTGGTGCGGCCTTCGTCGACGGGGACGTCTTGGTCCGGTGTTTCTTGCTCCCATGCCTGAATGTCCACCAGCAGCTTTGCCAACGAGCGTATTTCTTCAATGGAAAGGTCGTGTGCCGTGGGTTGGCTTTTTTCCGGCGCGACAACTTCTTGTTCCACACGGCCGTTGCCATGAACCGTTGTGCGTACACCGCCTTCCAGTCCGCCCACGTCGTCGTAGATGATTGTCAGATCTGAAGGGTCCGATTTTCCATCGACGATCGCGTTCAATCGTGTTTCAAGCGTATGCATTCCGGCTGGGAGAACCGGTTTCGATGCATCCTGCATATTGCAACCGACAACGAATACGAGCGCGACTGCGCCGAATGCGACGAGAGGAGTGGAGTATTGCATGCAGCAAACTGTACCATGCTTTCGTGATCGATTCGCATTGCCATCTGGCCGATACAAAATTCGATGCCGACATTGAGGCTGTCATTACGCGAGCCAATGCTGCGGGCGTATCGCAGATGATTTGCATCGCCGATAGCATGGCTGAAGGCGAGAAGTGTCGCGCCATTGCCGAGCGGTTTGGGTGCGTCTCATGGACGATGGGCGTGCATCCACACGTTGCTTCCGACTTCGACATGACTCGTGATCCGGATGTGCTGCGCGCGGCGCTCAAACACCCCAAGTGCAAGGCGGTGGGGGAGATCGGATTGGATTACCACTACATGAACAGCCCCAAAGACGTGCAACAGCGCGTGTTCGAAGAACAGCTGAAGATCGCAAAAGAATCCGATGTTCCGGCCGTCGTGCATTGCCGCGACGCGGTGGAGGATGTGTGGGCAATCATCAATCACGTACAGCCGAAGAAGTTGGTTGTGCATTGCTGCACCGAGCGCTGGCAAGATGTAGAACGCTTCGTGGCGGCAGGATATTTTTTGTCCTTCACCGGCATTGCGACGTATCCGAAATCCGACGTCATCCGCGACTGCATCGCACGGTGTCCGCTGGCGCAGATGATGATCGAAACCGACAGTCCGTACCTGGCACCGGTGCCGCACCGCGGCAAGCGCAACGAGCCGTCGTTCGTTGCCGAGGTCGCGGCGACTATCGCCAAAACCAAGAACATGGACCTTGCCGATGTGATCACCGCCATGGATGCCAATACAGTGACGTTCTTCGGGCTCTAGACGACGAAAGACAGGGTGGAGGCTTTGCCCTACAATCGGTGCAGCATTGCCTTGTGCTTTTGCTCAACGACTTGCGCTCGTAGCTCAATGGCCCAGCCCGCTTGCGGGCGTCAGAGAGAAAAGGGGGTCGCTCGATCATTGCGAAGAACAGCCGAAAAAAGACATGCGCTCGTAGCTCAATGGATAGAGCGTCGCCCTCCGAAGGCGAAGGTTGTGGGTTCGACCCCCGCCGAGCGCACCATTCCTCTCACGAAAGGAAACCTCCGGTTTCCTCTCGTGGGCTCTCCTTCAGAGAAGAGTCGCTCCAGGCAGGCGAAGCCTGCCTTCGCGAGTTTTGGAATACAGACGAAAGTGCCCAACGCGCACCACACTCCATTACAGAGAGACACGTTCTTTCACGAGAGCATCTTCGCGCGCATCAGGTTGTTGTATTGGCACAGTATGAACCCGACGGATGTCTGCCTGCAGTCGTGGAATGTGCGGCAGATAAAAACGCTTTGCTAACTTCACGCTCCACTCATGGTATTTGCGCAGGAATGGAATCGATGGACAGCCGGTCCAGGGCTCGTTGATGGACGGGGGATTGCGCAACACCTCATCGAACACTTCGGGCTTGATTTCCAGCGTCAGGCGGCCGTCGCCGCGGTCAGCAATAAGAAATTTTTTCCAGTCGTATGGTCTTTCCAACATGTGGTCCGGAGTGCCGCGCAGAATGGAGCGGATTGCCAAGAATATATCTTCGTGAGCATCGGCAAGAGCGGCAACCACCGATACGGAACCTTCGGACAGCGCCTCGGCTTCTTGCGCAGTAAGATCATGATCGTATCCAAGCACCGAAACCCGCGGCAGCACTCCTTGCGTACGCCATTCGGCGTCGCGGGCTGCACGGAATCCTTGTCGAGTGGCGGCATCCGTCCCCCAGCGCTTTTCGCCCATTACCGAGAGCGTGTGCGGGTTCGTAACGAGTCCGACCAGCAACGTATCTGCAGCGGCATAGCGTTCGGGGACACCGGTTTCGCTTGCGAAATCAGGATGAAGCGTCGCTTGGCAACGAGCCCCGAATCGGTTGATGGCCGCATCGATCGTTGGGTTCGATACATAGAGTAATGATTGTGTGATGGCATTCGCATCATTCAAGCCTTGGAGATAGCTAGCGTATCCTTCTTCATCGAATGCCATGCCGCTTGGTCCTTGCAGGCCAAGGTGTTGATCGTCCTGCAAGACGGTGGAGAACTGGTCGCGCCACATGTCGGGCAACGTGCGGAACAACCAGTATGCCCGCAGTACTTTTGGGTGAGCATCGGGTCCAGGAGGGGCTTTCATCTTAAACACGTTCACATGCTCTATGCCGAGTGCGGCATGCAACTCTTGCATCTGCTGGGCAGTGCTCGGTGTCTCCGGTCCAGAGAAAGGTGTGTGCATGGGGGCAACCATTGTAAAGAATACTATTCATTTGGCAAGGGCGCATGCTGCACATTCGCGCTATGGTACATTCTGTTAAAAGTTCATATGCACCTGGTACAAGGCCTTGCCTATACCAAATGCAGAATATGCCACACTTCCGTAAGGCCCCAGATTGCCAGACCGACGAATGCCAGTGAGCCGAGGAAAGAAATGATGGGCTGTTTCACCAAGCGAATGGTCGTATCCGGCGATAAGAACAGGCACAGGTTGAGGAGCATGTGGCCGAGCAAGACACCTACGGCGAATCCGTATACGTGCACCACGTTGAACAACGGCACGTACCCGGCGAAGTCATCCAGGCCGAGAATGAACGGAATGGAGCCGGAAAACACAAGCAGACCCGTAAGGTTATAGGACTTCGTGACGTTGAGTGTGGCGTGAGGGATGAGCCGTCCGAGCACCGGAGAGAAGATTTTGTTGATGCGCGATAGTACGGCTTTGCACCATTGAACGGCAGATTTGAACACGGTCGGATAGTTCGCGGCATCTTCGCTTTCGGCGTGCTCCAAGCCGTCTTCCGCAAGTTTGAGCAGCACCAATGACGCAATGAGCACCATGAGTGCAAGCAGCCATTCGATTTCGCGGAAGAAGTTCCACAGTGCCAAGATGATGAACGTGCCGAGCGCGTTCCCCAGTGCCGTGCCGGATTCGATCGCGATACGATTCTTCCACCCCGGATGCGTGCGCATCAGGTGGCCGATGAAAATGGCAAAGTCGATGGATGTTTTCAGATAGATCGTCAGGCCCACCAGCACGTCGGCCCAGAGGATTTTGGACAGAATAGGTTCACCTGGCGAGAAGTGATTGAGTAACACGACTTCGCCGTGGAGCATTGCCCATAACACGCCGAATGAGACGACTGTCAGAATGAGTGGTACGACTTGTTCCAGCCACCAGTTGTGGCGTGAGGGTGAGGAGGGAGAGGCGATTGTTTGCATATGTGGGCGGCGAGTATAGCAGCCGCCTGCACGCCGTCATTAACTCATTTTTGTGTGTGGTTGCAACATGCTGACGCGGTTGCCTTCAGGGTCTATGAATGCCGCGTGCCAGCCCACGCCCGGAATATCCATGGGCTCGCCATCCAGCTTGCCGCCCGATTTCTTCACGATCTCAATGTGTGCCTTTATGTCCTCCACTGCAATCACCAGCGACGGAGCCTGATTTGCGTCGGTTCGCTCGTAGAAGCCTCCGTTGATCATACCCGGCTTCTGGATCATGCCTGTCTTTGCGTCGGTTTCGCCGGTGTGTGCCACGACATAGTTGCCCATTTCGATGCCGAGTTGCTGCATCTTCCAGCCGAATGCTTTCTCATAAAATTGTTTCATGCGCTCGCGGTCGCGGGCGGGCATTTCGAAATGTACGACGGGGTTCATGGATGGCATGACCTCAGTGTGCCAAGAAGGGCGATTGCCTACAATCTTTTCTGCGCAGCGGTCACTCTAGATGAGGCGACTGTCGTACGCCCAGTGCAGTACGGCTTGGCGTTGGCGCCGGCGGCAGGTCAGGTCGCCTGGTGCGCAGTTGGCGCGGATTTGGGCGATGTGCCTGCGAATGGCGTACCAACGCTTGATTTGGCGATCGTCTTCCATGGGCATGCGGCGGCCGCGGTAGTAACGGCAATACCACTGGAACCAACCGCGCGGATCGGCCGGGTGGATCCAGCCGTTCTTGCGCCAGACGGAGAGCGGCTGACTGGCGTTGATGCCGAAACAATTCAACGAGGCGTCGTGTTTCTCGTGGCAGAGTTTTGCGTTCGCGAACCAATCGGACGGGAATTCATCTCGACAATCGGTCATGTACTTGCCGCCGAACACGCCCAGCTCCAACATTTGCTTGGGAGTGAGTTCGGGTTGGAAGCGGGGATCGAAGTTCTTGCCTTCTGGCTCCGTCAGCACGTACGTGCAGCGTTGCATTTGGTCATGCACTGTGACTGTCAGCGGTTTGCGTGTTGCCATGAAGTGATCTTATTTACCAAATAACATCTTGTTCACGAGCGACGTTGCTGGGTCAAAATCCGGTCCATACACCAGCGTGGCTCCAAGTGCACCGACGATGCTCAGTCCGACAAAGCCAAGAATTGCCAAGATTGGCGCAATCGGCGTAGTCAGGATCGTCCTGGCGACGCGTACGACGATTCGCAGCGGAGATGTCACGCTCTTCGGTATCAACTTGCGCACGGACGGATTCTCTCTGAGCCAGAGTACGAGGTAGCTGAATGCAAGCACTGCATAGGCCCAGGTCGTGATTTTGGCGAAGAGTGCGTGCATCTCCAAAACGTTGTGGGTCTGCGAACCCGGAGTAGCACCAAACAGATGCTCGGCGACTTCGCCGGTTTGCAGGCTGGCAAACGCCCCCATTGTTCCGGCGATGACTAAGACGGCGCGGACCTGGGTCCAGTAGGGTGCTTTGGTCCAGCGTCTAATGACTTCGAAGAAGCTGTACAGGCACAGCAGCGCGATAGGAAAGTGGACGACGATGGGGTGGAGATTCATAAGCGGATTCTACTCCTTTTCTTCATGTTTTCCTCTGGTATTCGGGCAACATGGAGTACCGTGTTCTTCTATGAAGAAGCAAGTCACTCTCGCCGAGGCACAGGCTGTTGCCGCATCCATTCGGATCGACTGGCAGGTTGCCAAATTCTCAACTGAAGAGTTCCGCCGCGGCATGGAGGTGGAATTCGAGCATGGCAGTCACGATCCGGAAACGAACGTCACGAATGATGATCCGATGCTCACGGGGAAAATCGCCTGGGCTCATTTGAAAGAATTCCCGGATTACTATCAGCGCTTACAGAAGCTGGAAGACGAAGCCGATGCGTACTGGAGCACGCGGAAATAGATAGAATGAGTAGCTTTTGGTCGGAGGTGTTTTTCGTGTGGATATGGAGCTCCTTTTGGGAGCGTGTTCGGAACTACTCAGTGTCTCTTCAGTCGAGGGATTAACGGAAGCAGAAGTAGATAGCCCTATCCTCGATTGCATTTAATTGACCGCATCCGTTTTTTGCGAGAGGAGATGCTCGATCTCCCGAGTAGTCTCGCCGGCCAAGAGCTCCAGGTCTGCCAGGCGCCGCACGGCCGCAGTCGGCAATTTTTCCAGCCGATTGGCATATTGCCTATGCCGTGCTTTCACCGCTGCCGGGGAAGTACTCATACTTGCCGCGCGCATCCAGTCCCGCCGAAAGAGCTCATCGTAGATCTCATTGGCGATGCGGCGTCGTTCGTCGCGGGGCAACGACTGGTCCACAGCGATGGAATTCATACCCCATATCCCCGACGCTCTGCGAAACATGACTTTCGCCTTTCCTCTGACATTCCCTGCTTCGTCGCACCAGAGGACTTCGAAGTAGCTCCCCAGCGTCCCTTCTTTCTCTCTTACCGTCAGGCCGGGCGGACCGGACTCGATATTCAGCGCCTTTTCCGCCCATTCGGCGGACTCCGGCTCACTCTCGGCAACGCGTTTTTCCAGCGGCGTAAGGAGATAGCGGATTGCGTCGCGCGCCTGTCGCACATTGGCGAATCCGGCTGCGTGTACGGCTTCTTCGAGGTCTCTGTCAGCTGAGTTGTTGGTATGTGTTTGGAGATCTTCAATCATCAAGTATATTATAACATAATTTACAAATTACATCACCGTTCATGCTGAAAGAATGAATCAGAAAATATTGGCTCGCGGTGGTGGGTTGATGTGAGGATGTTGGAGCGGGTAGCGGGAATCGAACCCGCATCTGCGCCATGGCAAGGCGCCGTACTACCACTGTACGATACCCGCAGATTCAAAAGAGCCTGCCAATGCTACACAACGGGGCCTTGGGTTGCAAGGATGCTTTCCCATGCAAATTTGCCGAGATGCTAGCGCCAATACGCAAACACCCGCAGGACGCTGTGTCCCGCGGGTGCAATGCGGCTGCTTGTCTGGAGTGAATGACTACGGATTGAGCTGTCCGCGGATCTCGCCGTTCGGGTAGGTGGCGGTATGGACGTTCACGTAGACATTGCCGTCCAAGAGCCAATTGCGCTGGTCGAGCGTCAGGTTGTTCCACGTTCCAACGGCATGGTTACCGGTGAATGTGATTGCCATAATGACCGGACCACTGACACCGCTGGCTCCCTGGTGGAAGTGCGCGCCGGTGATCGCTCCCGACAAATTCTTCACCGTAATGTCATACTGCAATCCGGTTGATGTGAGCATGAAGGTGCCGGTTCCCATGGCGGTCGAAATGGTTGTCGGTACCTCTTTTGCGCCGCTCAAGATGGTGGAGAACACCACCGATCCGCCGCTGCCGGAGCCGCCGGCGTACATCGCCGTTCCGGAGTCGTTGAACTGGACACCCTGCTGTGTCGTCATCTGCTGCACAGAGACCGTATAGGTGCGCTGTGGACGGAGTGACTCACTCAGGACCAGTTCTACAGATTTGTTGTCACTGAGCAGGTAGGCGTTCTGCACGGAGATAACTTTCGTTCCATCCGAAACGGAGTAGTGCGTAATGTCTTCGGCGCGCGTGCGATCAATCGTCGTATTCATGACGATGCGAAGGCGGTTGTAGGAAATCGCAGTCGTCGTGACGATTTGGCCCATGGGGGCGCTGAACGTGAAGATGGTGTCATCGGTGAATATCACGCCAGCGCTGCTGGCAAGGTCGCGTGCGTCGACACGGTATTGAGCGGTAGTCTGAAGGTTTCCCGACAGCGCCAGTTCTACGGTGCGTGCACCGACGACCGTTGCCGTTGCAACCGTGACAGTTCCAGTTCCGTTGCCGACACGGGTTACGGCATAGCGCCATGCGTCATCGGCGCGAGAGGTGTCGAGGTCGGTATCGAACGACAGTACGATTTTCTGTGCCGTCGGCGCGGTGACGTTGCTTACTTTTCCAACCACGCCAGTGTAGATAGCGCTGGCGGTATCGTTGAATGCCGCTCCATCGCGCGTCAGAAGATTGTTGACTGTGAGCAAATAGGCGATGTTGATTGTCAGACCGGAACGCAATTCGAGATCGACAGTGCGATTGTCGACTAAGACTGCGGAACGGATGCCGACCATCGTGCGGTCAGATGCGCGAGAAATATTGTAATGCGTGATGTTCTCGGCGCGAGTTTCATCCATGGCGTCGGAGAAGGTCACACGCAAATTTGTGGATGACTGCGCGGTGACCGAAGTGATTTCGGCTGCGGACTGTCCGCAATCGGTGCCGTAGGACTGGTGCAGGTAGCCACGGTGGAACATGGTGATCATCTCGGCACGATTCATAAGAGATGAAGGTCGAACCAATCCGGTAGCGGAGTCGCCCTGTAGAACGCAGTGGTCTGCGGAGGCCTGAATGTTGGTGTAGTACCACTCGTATGCCGGATTATCCATGAACGCCGGCGCATCATCGGTCGGCTCTAAGGCGAACAGGCGCACGATCAACGTTGCGGCTTCGGCGCGGTTCACGCGCTCACCGGGACGCGCTGTACACGGCGAGGTTTTGTTCACGTAACAATTCCTGTCACCGTGAATCCATCCTGCTCGGGCTGCCGTTTCGATGTATGGGAAATACCAAGCCGTGGTCGGTACATCGCTAAAGCTGCTTCGGGTGGGGTGAGCCAATATTTCGCCGCGAAGATTGACCATCAGCTTGATCATCTCGGCCCTGGTTGCCAGGTCGCTCGGACGAAGACGGGGTTCACTAGAATCCAGTGCATGCAGCTCCAGTAATGCGCTGGCTGCATCCTCGTAGTACGCCCCCGAAGGGACGTCCGTATAGGACGTGGCCTGTGCGAGCACCGGTGATACTGCGCCGAAAAGGAATGCTGCGCCCGTCAGGGCGGATGCGATACGCGCCCTTCTCGTGAAGGCGCAATGACTGAACTGCATGGGGAAGTGGGGGAGAAAAAGAAAGAGAGAACTGTTGTTTCAATCGTTCTGACGCGCCAAAGACGAACCCCTTACAGGATCGTTTGTACCAAAACAGCCATCTCCGGTTTCGCGGTGCCTCGCTCGTATTACAGAATCGTTGCTTTTCCGTGTGCGTCTAGCTTCCAATAAGGGTTGTGCGCCACTTCCCACAGATGTTCGTCTGGATCGGCAAAGTAGCCGCTGTAACCGCCCCAGAACACTTTTTCGGCAGACTTGAGAATCTTCGCCCCGGCGTGCTTTGCCGTTGCCAATACGTCATCTACTTCTTTCTCGCTGCCGACATTGTGTGCAATCGACATGCCGCCGAACCCCGGCTTCGTATCCGGAATTCTGGCATCTTTCGCCAATTCTTCGCGCGACCATAGCCCCAGAATAATGTTATTCAATTGGAAAAATGCCACCGGATCATTTTCTTTTGCCGCCGTCGGCCAGCCGAGTCCGTCACGATAGAACTGCAAAGAGCGATTGAAGTCGGTCACGCCGAGCGTAATGAGTGAGACGGCAGGTTGCATACGCGTAGTATACGGATGAACAGGGGATGAGACAGCGACTGGCGCGTCTTGTCACTCTCTAGTTTTTCAATAGAAATATAGTATTTTTCTAGTAAGATAAGAATATCTTCTGCATTCATTGCTATGACTTCATTTGATCCGCTGCATCCTCTACACAGCGCCATTATTGAGATTCTTGCACGTCGTCCAGGCATTACGGTGGTGGCATTGCATCTGGAATTGCAGGAGTGCGGTGTAGATGCCTCTGTGCCGAATCTTTACCGTGTCATCGGCCAAATGGTCGAGTGTCAGATGCTCGTGAAAAATAAAGGCAAGATCGCGTTGAATTTAGTGTGGGTATCTTTCATTGCGCGGTTTTTTACGACGGTGAAGCAGCTGTATTTGTCCACATCCGGCGAAGAGCGTGAACTACCGAGTCGCGATGGCGAGCGTCGTGAATTCCATGCCGACTCATTGGCCGGACTGGACCCCATTTGGAATCACCTTCTGACGCGTTTGACCGAAGTGTCCAAGGGTGGAGAGTGGCTTGAATACGCATCGCATCCGTATTTTGCGTTGAGTATTCCGGAAATGGAAACACGCTTTTACCACGGTCTGAAACAGCGTGGCATTTCGTGCCGCATACTGCATGGCAATGATACGTTCTTAGATAAGCATGGAGACAAGCTTGTTGCACTCAATGCAGCCGAAACGTCCATTCATCTGGCATCGCCGTTTCCCAAAGAAGGATATGTCTTCATCGTGTATGCAGACTACGTTGTGGAGTGCGTTTTTCCAGAGGAACTCGCGCGGCATTTTTCATTTTTCTTCGCATCGGTGCGGTCCATGGAGCAATTTGACCCCCAATTGTTCGCAGAGATTTTTCGCATGAAAACCAAGTGCAAAATATCCGTTCGTAAATCCGTACGTGATGCGGAGGCGCTCCGTCGGAAAATCATACCGTTTTTCCAACGCAAGAAGACACGAGCTTCGTAGAAGCGGTCTTGGTGTATTTTTACTCTTTCATTTTTAGAAGCCGGGGAGTATACCTCCTCAAACTGCTGTTGTATGAATAAGGAAAAGCTCATCCTGAAGGCAGATCTATTCCTGAAGAATAAGCAGGAAAAAGAGTTGCGACAGCTGCTGTCGCACCAGGATTTTCATATTATCGCGCAGGTCATCGACGGATTGCCTCGCGGTCGCCGCAAGACGTTTGCAACACTGCCGCCCGAGATGCAGGCCGAAGTGGGCCTGGTGATTTCCGAAATCAGCAAGCGGCAGATTTTTCCACGTTTGGCCGATGAAATGATCGCGCGGTTTTTGCACTTTAACGACGAAGACGATGCGACCGACATCTTGCAGTTTCTCACACTCTCGCGACGAACGGCTATTTTGATGAAAATGAAAGAAGAGAAGCGGCGAAAAATTGAAAAACTGCTGAAGTTCGGTTCGGAGACTGCCGGAGGTCTCATGGACTTGAACTTCATTCTGGTAAAACCGAGCTTCACGCAGAAAGACGTTATGGAGAAGGTGCGTCGCCACATGGAATTGCAGAAGCAAATTCCCTCCGTGCTGGAAGTAGATGAGCACAGTAGGGTGAAGGGGTTCATTCCGCATCGCAACTTGTTGCTGCTGACGCCAGATTCGATTGTGGAAGATCTTGCGCAGACCATGCCGACAGTGTCGCACCGCACCGATCGCGAGCGCGTCATGCAGAAAATGTCACGTATGCGCTCCGATGTGCTGTGTGTGGTGGACGATGAAGAGCAGGCGCTGGGCGTCATTCACATGCGCGACCTTCTGAAAGTCGCACAGGCCGAGGCCACTGAAGACATCTATCGTTTCGCCGGTGTGGACGTGGAAGAACATGCGTTGGACAGTGCGTTTTCCAAGGTGAAGAGCCGGTACAACTGGCTGATCATTAACCTTGCAACCGCATTCTTAGCCTCTTCGGTTGTCGGTTTGTTTCAGGGAACGATTGAAAAAATGGCGCTGCTTGCCGTGTATATGCCTGTTGTGGCCGGCATGGGTGGCAATGCGGCTACGCAGGCATTGGCGGTTGCCGTTCGTGGATTGGCACTTGGAGAATTAGATCGTGGGCGTGCAAAGAAAGTGATTGCGCGTGAGGCGATTGCCGGAACCTTGAACGGCATGATTACCGGCGTCATTGCGGCGGGTACGGCGGTCGCGTTTCATGCGCCTCCGTTACTGGGCCTGGTGCTCTGTATCGCCATGATTTGCAACATGCTTGTTGCGGGGTTCTTTGGTACGTTGGTGCCCTTGGTTCTCAAGCGGCTGAATATCGATCCTGCAACTGCAAGCTCGGTATTTGTCACCACCATGACCGATATCTGCGGTTTCTTCGTATTTTTGGGATTAGGAACGCTGCTGCTTACGTAAATTCTTTTCAGTGAAAATGGCTTCCAGCTAAGAAAGTTTCAGACTCACTGGATTGCGTCCAAGTCGGTTTTTTGCTATACTGTCCTGATATGTCCACAGTAATAAAAGTCACGGCATTCCGCGCACTGCTGACTCTGGCGGTTGTTTGCGGAACTGCATTAACAATTGGGGTTCCTGTAACCAAGGCCGTGAACTGCCCGGCGTTGCAAAAGTTTTGCCAAGGAGCTGGCCAGTGCATTAGCGATCGTGACTTGTGTTTGCTGGAGCCTCTTCCCGGTGGTGTTTCGTATATTCCAGCCACAACGACTGCGGACATGGGTGCTTTTTTTTCGTACATTAATGGCAATAGCAATGGCACTGGTATTTGGGTTTGGGCGTTTGGTGTTGCGATCGGCATCACCGTGTTGAACGGTACAGTTGCCGGGTTCCAGATCATGCTCGGCAACCGCGAAGCAGGAAAGGAGCGCTTCATGTGGTCGACGATCGGTCTGTTGATTCTCCTCTTGTCGGGAACCATCCTCGCCTTTATCAACCCTCAGGGCTTCAGTAGCGTCTAATGCGAAAAGCGTTGTTCTCATCGGCTGGAGCGATTCTTCTCATGTTGCCCCTTGCTGCACATGCCCAGCTGCCGTGGATTTACTGCGGCGACTTGCCGGGATGTCCATCGGTGGGCTTTAGCGAGCATGTGACTGGCGTCATGACGCAGCTCATCCTGCGCTTCGATGTGTATGCCTACATTCTGGGCACATTGTTCGTCATGATTGGCGGAGGCATGATTCTGTTGTCCGGCTTCCAAGAAGAGTGGGTGAGTAAAGGGAAACAGACCATCACGTGGGCGTTGATCGGCGTGTTTATCGGCAAGTTCGCATCGGTACTGGTGAGCTTCGTCACCATGGAAGCCAACAGCGTCGGCGGGGGAGAGTTCGTCGTCGCGGTCATTACCACAGCAACTGGTTCGGTGCTGGACCTGTTCCGCGTTGCCCTGTTTGGCGTCGTTGTGTACTGCGGCATGCGCATGGTCGTTGCGCGCGGCAAGTCCGATGAAATGGAGAAAGCTCGTACCGGACTCATTTGGGCCGCCATCGGCGCTATTGTCATCAACCTCGCGCAGGTTATTACCAATGCCATTGCCACACTATGAAGCGCCTTCTCATCCTGCTCGGCGTACTTGCGCCTTCGTCGGCATTTGCAGTCAGTATCAATAGCTACGGTTGGACGTGTGTAGGCTTTCTGCATTGCGGTTCGGGGACCGATGTGGTGCAGACCATTGCAACGAATATCACGGTGGGCATTATTGCGACCGTGGCGGCGTTGGCCGTTATTTCCGTATTGTACGGCGCCATTCGCATGGCCACTTCGCAGGGTGGCGAAGGAAAGGAAGCCGGCAAGAAAGCCATTATCTGGGCCTCTACCGGCTTGGCATTCGCTATTTTGGCCGGCGGCATTGTGACGTATGTCACGCAGTTGATGTTCGCGGTGGCCTCGTCATAAGCATAGATGCCGACAGTCTTTGTTAGGAGCCTTATGGGGCTTATGCTAGTCTTTTCCCGTGTCTCGTCAGTATGTAACAACGGCTATCGATTATCCGAACGCTGCACCTCATATGGGACACGCGTTGGAGAAGGTGCTGGCCGACGTCACCGCGCGTTGGTTTCGTTTGCGTGGAGACGAGGTGCGCTTTCAGATCGGTACCGACGAACATGGCATCAAAATTCAGCAGACCGCCGAACGCGAGAAGGTCACGCCCAAGGAGTTGGTCGATCGCAACGTGCCGCTGTTTCAGGACTTGTATAAGCGGCTCAATATTTCGTCGGATCTTTTCATGCGTACAAGCGACCAAAAGGCGCACTGGCCAACCGTCATCGAGCTATGGAAGAAGCTGAAGAAAGCAGAAATGCTCGAGAAGCGCACGTACGTCGGCTTGTACTGTTCGGGCTGCGAGCGGTTTATTACCAAAAAAGAATTGGTCGATGGCATGTGCGATATCCACAAGCGTGCGCCGGAAGAAGTGAAGGAGGAGAACTGGTTCTACAAAATGAGCAAAGATACCGAAAATCTGCGCGCACTGCTTACGGATTCGTGGGACAAGGAGCAGTATCGCATCGTGCCGCAGTATCGCGAAAATGAAACACTCGCGTTGCTCGACCAGGGCTTGGAGGACGTGTCGTTTTCACGTCCGAAGTCCAGCCTGACATGGGGTGTTCCGGTGCCGGACGACGAGGATCAAGTCATGTACGTCTGGTGCGATGCGTTGACGAACTATATCTCTGGTCTTGGGTTACTGACCGACCACGAAGAACGCGAATGGTGGGACGATGCCAAGGTCACGCACGTCATCGGCAAGGATATCGCACGTTTCCATGCGCTTATTTGGCCAAGCATGCTGAAGCATGCCGGCATTCGTGTACCGGATCAGTTACTGATTCACGGTTTCCTGACCAGTGAAGGAGAAAAAATGAGCAAGTCGCTCGGAAACGTCGTAGTGCCGGAGGACGTGCTGTCCAAATATGGCGTGGACGCACTGCGCTTTTACTTAAGCCACGAGATTCCGGTGGGTAGCGACGGAGACTTCAGTTGGAAACGCTTCGGCGAATTGTATGACTCGGGTCTTCGCAACGTGCTCGGCAACATGCTGAATCGCGTGCTTGTATTGCTGCGCAAGGAGGACGCCACCATTGCGGTGCCGAAAGACCACGTACACACCGAGTATTTCTCCGAAGGCGAAAGCATCGCCAAGAAATGGGCCGTATACACAGAGGCCATGAACGCGTTCGAGCTGCGACCTGCGTTGGCCAACATCACCATGGGTATTGTGACGGCGCTGAACGTCTGTATGACCAAGAAAGAACCTTGGAAGCTGAAGGGCGATGAGAAGAAGCGTGTGCTGAGCGAATTCGCCGAGTACTTGCGTCATGTGGCGCTGATGCTGTTGCCGTTCATGCCCGAAACCGCGCAGAAGATCAGTCGACAGTTGGGTGTGCCGTACGCTGAAAAAATGTTGCACAAGTCATTCGTTATCACGCACCAAATGAAGCTGTGGGGTGGCGCATTGGAGTGGAAGTCGGTGGGGGAGCCGAGCATCCTGTTCCCGCCGCTGGTTGTGGAAGGGGAGTTGGAAAAGCCGAAGCAGAACGCGAAGCAAAAGAAATAGTTTTGCCCGACTCCATCGTGACTGCTGCCAAGATTCTTGTCAGTTTCTCCTGTCCCTTTTTGTCCGAGCGGTACCCCGCCACAAGCTCTCATGCCGCAGCATGAGGCTTGAGCGGCTATCCCCTGGGACAAAAAGGAACCAAAAAACGCGTGCGCGCCAGCTCCCACTCACGCCTCGTTTGGGCTCGGCGGCAGACCACCTGGCCCCCTCCGTGGCGCGCCCTCCTGGTGGGCTGAGCACTTCCTCAGAGCTTGCCGTACTGGCCGCCCTGAAAGAATTCGTCGCGGTTCTTCGCGAAGAGGGGCCGCAAGCAAACGTGCCTGTTTGAGCCCGCGAGTGGGGACGAGCGGGCGAGCTCACGTTTGCAGTGCCCCGCTGAGCGAGCAAGAACCGCAGAATTCTTTCACCAGCGGCCGATTTTTTCTCCACTTTTTTCTAAAAAAAGTGGAAAGAAGAAACTCAATACCTCCCCTGGACACCATTCTTCGTCGTATTGTGGTATACTGAACTTGCTCTCGAGATCTGAAGGCGAAGGCACATCACGGATTCGATGCTTGCTGGAGACCGAAGGAGAGGGGAGCGTGCTTACCTTTTTTCCACCTTTCATCATGTTCGACCCGATGGCCGACCTGGCAAACCCAGGCAGCGACGATCCGTTGGCCCCGTCATCTAATTTCGGTGCACCTGCACCCCAGCAGCGACAGCCCCGCCGTGAAGGCGGTGGAGGTGCTCGCCAGGGCGGTGGCGATCCGGGACGTTACGGCGAGGAGTTGCACTCCGTAACAATCCGCGCACGCCAGCGCACGTTCTACATCGATTTGAAGCAGTCATCCAACGGCAAGTTCGTCAAAGTCTCCGAGAAGTCCCGCGGCGGACAGAAGACCACGATCATCTTTGATATCGAAGATTTGCCGAAGTTCATTGAGGCGCTCAACGAGATGCAGACGAAAATCTAAGGATTTCGACGAAACCAAAGATTCCGACGATTCCGAGGATGCGAAGATATTCGATCCTCGGTTTCTTCGGTTACTTCGTATTCTTCGGAGTCCTCATTCCGTGGGCAGCACATACCCGTTGATCAACGGGTTGATCAGCATGGTTTGCCACACAATCTTTGCAGACTCGGCGCGGGTGATGAGGTTGCCCGGCTTGAATGTGCCGTCGGGGTAGCCGGAGACGATGTCGTACGCCACTGCCAAGTCGACCGTCGGACGGAACCAATCATCGGTGGTGACATCCGGGAAGATTAGAATCGATCCAGAGGCCGCATCTCGCGGAAGGCTTAACTGAGAGGCAAGGATGAGCATTTTCAATGCCTCGGCACGATTCACCGGTTGGTCGGGCTTGAACTCGCCGTCGGCATAGCCCTCTACGATTCCGTAGTATGCGGCGGTGTAGATCACCTGGCGGCGTAGCGTGGTGTCGGCGTCTTCATGCTGTTGCGGAATGCTGAGCACATCGGTGAAGCGTACGGGGACATCGATGGTGTTCTCGACGAGCGTGGTGCAGGTAGAAAGCAGCGCCATCTTCAGGAATTCGAAGCGCGTTACCGGTCGGTCGGGCTGAAAGGTGCCATCGGCGTAGCCGCCGACGATCGGACTTCGGCCTGGAAGAATGAGTGTCCGTTGCAAGCGGCTGACATGTGCGGCGCTCCAGTGTTTGTTCATGTCGGACAACGGATCGACCAACGATCCGAACTCCAGACAAGCGCTTTCGCGTGGATTGGTCTTGGCATCGGTTTCCTGTTTGTCGGTTTTGCCATCACGGTCGGTATCGGCATTGAGGGGGTCGGTTCCTTTGGTGTATTCATCGGCATTGGTGACGCCGTCGGCATCTGCATCTTCTATCGCGCCCTTTGGTGCACCTGTTGCTGCAGCCAAGCCGGTTTGCTCCTCCCATTCGTCAGGCAGGTCATTGGCGTTGGCGTCCTTGTTCGAATTGGCGTTCAGCGGAAACGGGTCTTGCGCATCGTTCACGCCGTCTGCATCGCTATCAACATTCTTTGGGTTGGTGCCGCGCAGCGCTTCGATGCCGTTGTTCCAACCGTCACCGTCCGCATCGAATGTCATGTCGTCGGTTTTATCCAATGGGCTGCGGTTTGCCGTCACCTCCGAGCCATCCGATTCTCCTCCTCCATCCGTATCGGCGTTGTAGGGGTCGGTTTCACCGGGGTCGACGCTGCCGTTGCCATCGGCGTCTTCACGGATGTCGGCAATGCCATCGCCGTCCATATCGCGGTCGGCGGCCAATGCCGGGTGCACACCCGTAGAAAGCAACAGTACGATGGCGGAGAGCGAGAGCAGGCGGCGCATACTAGGAGAGGGAAGGAGGTCTCAGGCCGCGGGAGTACGCGGCGCCGGTCATCGGTTTTTTCCCGGCGGGCTGGATCTGCATGACGTACAGGTTCGTGCCGCCCGCGCACTCCATCGGCATGGCGTCCGGGTGAGGTTCCAGTTGCGTTGAAAGCAGCTTTAGTCCGTTCCACGTGACGCCTGGCCACGGTGTGAGCGCACGCACGCGGCGGTCGATTTCTTCCGCCGTCATGGAGCCAGCGTTTACTGTTCCGTCTTCACGTGTGAGTTTGCGGCAAAACGTAGCCTCGGCCGGGTTTTGCGGTTTTTCCGCGGGCAGCGAGAGCAGCGTATCCAGCAGCAGCTTGGCGCCGACGATCGCCAGCCTGTCGTGCAAGACGGGAGTCGTGTCCCGCGGCTGTAGATCAACGCCCACCTGGTCCAGTACCGGCCCGGCATCCAGCTCCTTCACCATGCGCTGCACCGTCACGCCGGTTTCCGGCAATCCCAATAAAACGGCGTGCTGGATGGGCGATGCCCCGCGCAGCTTGGGTAGCAAGGATGCATGTACGTTCACGGATGCTTTCTGTGCACAGTCCAGGATTTCCTGCGAAAGGATTTGTCCGTACGACACCACCACCAGAAAATCCGGGTGACCTATTGTGGGCGCCAATTCTTTCCATTCGGTGTTCAGTGAAGCCGGCTGCAACACCGGCAACTTGAGCTTCTCGGCCAGCGTTTTCACCGGCGGCGGCGTGAGCACCTGCCTGCGGCCCACGGGTTTGTCGGGCTGCGTGATGACCGTGGTCACGCGAAAACGATCATCGGCGCATAATGCTTCCAGACAGGGGAGCGCGAAGGCCGATGTTCCGCAGAAGACGATCGAGGTGGTCACGCGACCATTGTACCTCTACTTTACTCAAACAGCCGAATAGTCAGGATGCTGCGGGCGTATTACGAGTTTTCTTTCTTTTCTTCAGCCACAGTGCTGTCATGAGCATCAGCCCGCAAACGAGCAACTGCAACCCATGCTGCTCGAAGGCAATGAAGATTGTCGGCTTACTGCAGTCCATATTGTACGCCACACAGACCCATTGTCGGGTGTTTTCGTAATTGCTGTTAAGCATTTTTGCAATCTTCAGGCCGGCCTCTGCAAAACCAGAGCCCCCAATGATGAAGAATGCAGGCGACCAATCTACTTTTGAAAACCGGGCGCGGACTTTCTCATATCCTACGGGATCGAGTTTCTGTAAAAAATTCAAAAGTAGGAAGGGAAAAGTCTACAAGTATCTTATTTCAAACACTTGGTGTGATCAACTATGCTCTATAGTGTCCTCATGGTATCGCACCGACCGCAGTCCGCCGCCAACATGATCCGTACCATTGCGGGCGGTTTTGCACGTGAAATTCCGCCCAACATCGCCCAGATTGTGAGTATCACCGAAGTCGTTGTCAGTCCCGACATCGGGCATGCCACCATTTACGTGACCGCACTGACCAATGCCAAGGCCGCCGCCGACTGGCTGCACAAGAATGCCAAGCGCAAATTGAAGCCGACAATCGCCAAGCAGCTGAACATGTTCACCGTCCCGTCGCTGCGCTTCGTGGTCGATGAGCGTCCCGAGCGCGCCAATCGTATCGACGAATTATTGCGGTAATCACGCGCTGTGATTCGGTTCATGTTGTCAGCTTTGTTTTCTTTTCGTATGTACTGAAATAGACTCGACGATCTGGCAACTCTAACTCATTGAGTGACTGGCGTGCGGACACTACCATCCATCCCTTATGTTCGAACGCCAGAACGTCGACCGGGCTACTGCAATCTTCCAAAATGCCAAGCGTCTGTGCTGCATGTGCCACCGCAATCCCGACGGCGACGCAATCGGTTCATTGACGGCCATTGCCGCGCTCCTGGAGCGACAATACCCAAATATTCCGGTAGAGTTGTATTGCGTGGATCCGTCGCCGCCGACATTTCATTTCGTGTCGTCCGCATTGCGCATTCGGTCCGACTTGCTGCCACGCGATGGCGACGCGTTTGTGATTGTGGATTGCGCCGAGCCGCACCTTACCGAATATCATGAGTTACTCCCGCAGGTATTCGATGGAACCTATCCGACGGTGTGCTTCGATCACCACTATTCGAACTCCCAGTTTGCCACGGTGAACTTCATTTATCCCGACATTTCTTCCACCTGCGAAGTGCTGGTGGGTTTTTGCGACTTCTTGGGTTGGGAGATCGACGCCGATATCGCCACCTCGTTGCTGTTGGGTGTGTATACCGACACGGGCGGCCTACTGCACAGCAACACATCCGCTCGCGTGTACCGCACCGTTGCCCGCTTGCTGCGCAGTGGCGGACGCCAGCAATCAGTAGTCAAGAATGTGTTCCGTACGGCCAAGGTCTCCACGCTGCGACTGTGGGGCCGTGTGCTGGAGAAGATTTCTGTCACAAGTGAGGGTGCGGCGGTTTCGGCCCTCACCGAAGGCGACTTCCGTGCGACGGGCGCGGACTATTCCGAGCTTACCGGTGCAATCGACTACGTGAACGCCGTGCCGGGCATGAAGTTCTCCATGGTCCTGGCCGAACGACAGGGCAAAGTGAAGGGGTCGCTTCGCACACTACGGGACGATGTGGACGTGTCGACCATGGCTCAGAAGTTCCATGGCGGCGGACATCGCAAAGCCGCCGGATTCTCGTTGTCGGGCAAGCTGAAGCCGGAGGTACGCTGGAAGGTCGAGTAGGCGCTTACTTGCCGCCGTCGGCTGCTTCCGCCACAGGCGGATCATCACCATTGTTGCTGTCGCCGTCGCTGTCGCGCTGTTGTTGCTCAAGGGCCTTTTCCTTCTCTTTGCGGCGCAATACTTCCTCTGGCTTGGTCGTGATGATGTTGTGTTCATTCGGCGAGGCGACGATCTGAATGGCGACGTGGGTGTTGCTGGCGAACAGCACGCCTTGGCCCACGCCGGACCCCAGTAGTAGGTATTTTTCTCCTTCGGTGAGGTAGAACAACTTGGCCAGGTTATCCACCGATGACGCCGATTGTTTCAGCAGCAGCTGGAGCGATGTGTTCGAGATAATCGGTTTGCCGTACGGCGAGTTGATGAAGTCATCGATGTCTTGTGTGATGGTCGTCACACCCAGGTAGTACTTACGGGCGCGTTTGATGAGGCCGTATAAGAACAACGCGGAGTCTTCGTACTGCATCAGGTTCCAGGCTTCGTCGATGACCAGGAAGCGCTTGCGCATGTCGGCGCGGACACGGTTCCACTAAAAGTTGAGCACCACGTAGATGGCGATGGGGCGCAGCACGTCTTCCAAGTCGCGGATCTGGAACACTACCATCTGCTTTTCCAGTTCGATGTTGGTAACGCGGTCGAAGAGTCCCGAGAAGCTGCCTTCGGTGAATTTCCTCAGTGTCTGAGCCATTGGTTCGCCGCCGCCGGTGGTCATCAGCACGTCAATGAGGTCATGCAGCGTGGGTGGCTCAATGGTGCCAGGGTCCTTGGTCTGCAGCGTAATGCCGCGCAGTGCGTAGGTGTCCAAGATGGCTTTGTCGAGCACGCCTTCCTCGGACGGCGTGATGTTGCCGAGCATGAGTTTGAACAAGCCGTGCAGGTTGATGACCGCGCTGCGCAGCACTTCGCCGACTTCGGCCTCGTCACCGCGCACGGCCTTGGGCAGGTCGAACGGGTTAATGCGGTAGCTGCTCTGCAGCGATACCGGGATTTGCGATCCGCCTACGGTTTTGCACAAGTCGACGTACTCGTTTTCGGGGTCGATGACGTACACCTGCACGCCCTGAATAAGGGAGCGCAAAATTTCGAGCTTCACGACGTACGACTTACCTGCACCAGAGGTGGCGAACACGTTCGCGTTGGCGTTGGGCAGGTCGAAGCGGTCGAAGATGATCAGTGAGTCATTGTGGCGGTTAATGCCATACAACACGCCATGGTCGTCGGTAAGGTCGGAGCTGCTGAATGGGAAGCTGGTGGCCAGCGCCTGAGTGTTCATGTTGCGGCTGAAGTCCAATTCGTCCAAGCAGTAGGGGAGCGTGGAGTTCCAGCCGTGTTCCATCTGGAAGGCCGACGGCTTGGTGAGGATCAGTTTTCCACCGAGAATGGCCTCCACGTCGGTCTGAGCCTTTTTCAGCTTGTTCTCGTTCTCGGCGTAGATGGTGAAGTAGAAGCCCAGCTGGAAGAGCTTTTCACTGCCACGGGCCAAGAGGTCGCGCAGTTCTTCGGCGTCCTGCAATGCGGCTTCCAGGGTGGGGTCGCGGACGATGCCGCGCTGCTGGAGCATGCGGATGGAGGAGCGCATTTCGGTAACCTTCTTGCGGAGCATCTTCAGAATGACGCGGTTGCTGGCAGGGTAAATGAATTGCGAGATGTCGATCATCACGTCGAAGTTGATGAGCTGGCTCATCCAGTTCGGGTAGATCTGGCTCGGCCAGTTGTAGGCGTAGAAGCTGCGGGCGACCAGCTGTTCATTCAGCTGCATCATGCTGCGGTCGAACTTCAGTCCGGCCGGCGCGATGATATCCAAAATCTTCTGCACGCCTTCCTCGTAGCGTTTGATGATTTCCTTCTCCTCTTTGGTGAGTTCGTCGGATTCGTCGTCATCGGCGAGAATTTCCTCCACGTTGTGATGCAAACCCAGAAGGTCGTCGATCACTCCGAGGAGCTTGGCTCCTGCGGGGGTTGCAGCGGTGGTGGGTTTGGGTTTGGACATGAGTATCAGATCATTGTACTCCAGAATTGCTGTTTTTACAACCTTCTTGGCTTATTCAAGCGGTTGATTGAAGTGTTGATACAGCTGTCTCATCAAATCCAAAATGTGACTGAACGACAGATCGAACGGAGCATCCAATAAGATTGCCAGCCACCAGACGATGAAATAGCCCATTAAACAGACGACAAGGCCCAACAATGCGTAGCGGATAGTCGCACCGGCCTTCTTGATATTTTCTTCGTTGCCGGCAGACGTGATGTATTTCATTCCACCCCAGACCAGGTACATGAGACACAGGAACAGGCCTGCAATAAGCAGTAGTGCAATCACGATCGATACGAGCTCGTTGATCGAGCCGTCGCCGCCTTCCAACAAGGCGTTTACATCAATGACGCCGGTGTCTCCGCCACCGCCACCCGTTGTGCCCGTGTCTCCTGTAGTTGTTCCGCCGGTTGCCCCTCCGTCTCCACCGGTGTCACTGCCTGCAGTCGAACCTGCACCTCCGCCGGTATTACTACCTGCAGTCGTGCCTCCGATTGTACCGCCGTTGACGCCTCCCGTAGTACTGGAGCTGCTTCCAAATGTGCCAAACGGATTGCCGAAAATACTGCGTGATTGCTTCGAGCTGCTGCTCGACGCGGTGCTGTTCCTGCCGCTGCCACCTGTTGAGTTGCCGGTGCTGGCTCCGCCCGTTGTATTACCCCCCGTCGAACCCCCTGTGCTCGCACCTCCAGCGGTAGTTCCGCCCGTAGAACCGCCGGTACTTGCAACGCCGGATGCGTTTCCGCCGGTGGAACCTCCTGTGCTCGCGCCTCCAGAGGAATTTCCACCTGTCGAGCCTCCGGTACTTGCTCCGCCAGTCGAACCCCCCGTACTCGCTCCTCCGGATGTACTGCCGCCGCTAGAGCCGCCAGTTGTCGTGCCGCTGGTACGAGTGGTTCCTCTGCCCGTGCTGCCACCGCCCGAGCGATTGCCACGACGTTCAAGGATTTTCAGATCCAGCGTTCCGGGCAGATCCACGACCTTCGTTCCTGCAATGAGCGGTTCACGGTTCTCTTGAATAGCCAGGCTCTTCTCGCCGTAGAGTTGCAGCAAGTCTTCCAGTGTTTGGCTTACGTTCTTGACTTGGTCCAATTTCAGGTTGGCCTCGGAGATTTGGCGCTCTTTTTCATTGAGCGCTTTTTGTTTTTCGTTGGCGAGCAAGTAATCCCGATCATTGGTGGCATTGCGCAATTCGCGCTCCAGGTCGGCACGTTCACGATTCAGTTGCCGCAAGCTTTCCGTCTGCACCTCATCTGCAGCTGTCAGTTCCCCCAGCCGCGTATTGGCGCGCTGTGCAATGTTATCCAGCGACGTAATGTACACATCCAGGGTAGCCTGGCGATCCAGGCTTCTGTTCAACATGTCCAGCACGTCCACCTGCAGTGCATCGGCAAAGGCTTGGATAAGATCAAAGTCTGGGTCCGAAATAGAGCTCTGCTTGTCGAAGATAGCAGTTTGTACCTGAATACCGCCGATACCGCCGCTGACAAGAGCGGTCGGACTGGTGGAGAGAAAATGCGACACAAAGACCCCCATGAGCGCGGCACGCCGCGTCTTGCGGGCATCGGCTGAATTTTGTACGAGTGTATCCACGACAAAGACTCCGCTACGTCCGCCACTGGTACGCGTCATCTGCCCTTGTTGAGCTGGAGTCACGGGAGTTTTTGCTCCACATGCACCAAGAGTCAACAGGAGTAGACCTGTAGCAAGGAGCCGGAAGTAAGAACGCGACTTCAGCATAATCTCTCTATTATACCTTATTTTTGCTCCTAGGTAAAACCTGGTTTCGCGCGTTGCATTGCATGAAACTCCCACTTTTATGCACACGTTTTCCACAGAGTTTTGCACATTTTGGGTGTACGTTTGTGCACAAATTTTGTGTTCGAAGTGCTGTAAAGACATGAAGAAAAAGAGTGATCAAGAACAAATTATTGTTTCGCCTACACAATCACGTTCATCGGTATACAGTAGCGCTGTTTTCGTGATCACTTTCTGTGTTCGAACTTCGAAGAAATCTATCGGCAATTACCAAGCAGTGTCTGCAGGAAAAATTCGACATCTCGACAGATGTCCACTTTGACGTTCCGGTAGATTCAACCAAAGGAGACCTGACAACGTCGGTAGCTTTACAGCTTGCGAAAAAACTCGGTAAATCACCGCGTGAGGTTGCTGCTGTCTTGGCAGATGCAGTGGTGGGTGCAGAGGGGGTTTTGAAGGCGGAAGTGGCGGGGGCCGGGTATGTGAACATTACGGTCACATCCGAAGCATTGGTGCATGCGCTCAAAGAAGCATGGAGCCAATGTGAGCCTCAGACAAAGCGGCCCGGTGTCCCGGTCATCGTGGAGTACTCGCAGCCCAACATCGCCAAGCCACTTGGAATCCACCATATCCTTAGCACCGTTATTGGACAGGCATTGAGTAATTTGTATGCGTTCCAGGGGTATCCAACATTGAATTGGAACTACATGGGGGATTGGGGAACGCAGTTTGGCAAATTGTCGGTTGCGTTTCAGAAGTGGGGGACCAAACCACCATCACAGTGTTCACTGGATGACCTGTTGGCGCTTTACGTGAAGTTTCATGAGGAGGCAGAGAAGGATGCAACGCTCGAAGACGCGGGGCGCGAGGCATTCCGCCGTCTGGAGCAGGGGGACGGCGAACTCCGTATGTTTCGAGAAGAGGTGGTGAAGGTCACCAAGCAGTCGCTCGGTGGCATTTACGAGCGTTTGCACGTGAAATTCGACTTAGATCTTGGCGAGAGCTTCTACGAAGACAAAATGGCGCCTGTTCTCGAGGAGGGCAAAAAGAAGAAGGTGTTCGTAGAAGGTGAGGGCGGTGCACTGATCGTGAAGTTTGCCGAAGAAACCAAGATGCCACCCTACATGGTGCTGAAGGGGGACGGCGCGACGCTGTATTCCACGCGCGACATCGCCCAGATGCGCTACCGCATCGACACCTATCATCCACAAGCGATTTTGATTTGCACCGACGTGGCACAGCAGCTGCATTTTCAGCAGTTAGAAGCCACGTGCAAGCTTCTTGGCTGGGAGCTCCCGCCCTTCGAGAACGTTATTTTCGGACGTATGCGGTTCATCGACCGCAAGATGAGTACACGCAAAGGAAATATCCTGAAGCTGGAGCATGTGCTCGACGAGGCTGTGGCGCGTGCTCAGGAGATCATTAAGGAGCGTGGTGATTCCATTCAGACCGACAGTCCGGAGCAATTGGCGGAGATGATGGGTACCGGCGCCCTGGTGTACGGCATCCTCAGTCAGAACCGTAAGATGGACATCGTATTCGATTGGGAAAAGATGCTGAGCTTCGAGGGAAACAGCGCGCCGTATTTGCAGTACACGCACACCCGTGCGCACTCCATCTTGCGCAAGGCCGAAGAGACCACATTCGCCGTGCCGCAGAATTTTACGGGCGACATTGGCGAGAAAGAGCGTGCATTGCTGCACCTCTTGTTCTTGTTTGGAGACACGGTAGAAGCCGCGCGAGCGGAGCATTTACCGCATAAACTCACCAACTATCTGTACGAGGTTTGCCAGTCCTACAACTCGTTCTACAACGCCGAGAACATCTTGAAGTCCGAAGGTGCCCAGCGCGCGTTGCGCTTGGCGCTGACGCATGTCACAGCCCGTGTCCTGAAGACCGGTGCCGAGCTCCTGACGCTGCGCGTTCCCGACCGCATGTAATTCTTTTCTACCCTCCCTTTTCCCTTCTACCCATGTCCCGTCCGCTCGTCGTTTTCCTTCTTATCGCCTCGTTCGGTGTTTTGTTCGTCGGTTGCAGCTCACCCGAGCCGGACAAGACGTTCGAGGAATTTACGTTTACGGACGACGACCTGCAACGCGTGTACGAAATTGCCAACGGCAGCAGTAGCAGTGCCGATACGGTAACGCTGCACGTCGGATCGGGTATGGCGATGAGCACGCCGGGAGCGGACACGACCACGGGATCGGGCATGGCTGCAGTACCCACGACGACGGGTTCCGCAGGGGCAGTCATTGCGACGGACGCGGCAAAAGTGAAGTTGTACGACGCGCTGCGCATGGGGGCAGCCGATCAAGCCGCCAACATTTACAAGGTGAACAACCCGTTCCTGAACGTGCGTTCGTCCATGGAGGTCAGCTCTCCACAGATCGATCGTTTGGCGCAGGGGGACGTGCTTATCGTGCTTGAAATTCCGAATGCCGAATGGGCGAAAGTTCGGCTTGCAGATCAGCGTGAAGGCTATGTCGCAATGAAGTACATCGCCAAGTTAACCACTGACGTAAAGTTGGCCGAAGAGAAGAAGCAGTTCGAAGGAAAGTACTTCGTGGACTTCGCGTTCCTGAACATGCGCAAAGACCCGTCATCACAGTCCGAAAAAATCGCAGAGCTCCCAGGCCAGGCAATTGTGACGCCGCTGTCCATGAACGGCGAGTGGGCGCGCGTCAGCTATGCCGGCAAGGAAGGATATGTGTCATCGCAATACTTGAAGCCATTCCAGCCCACCTTCTTGGTTCGACAGGATGACTACACATTGCCGATTCTGCAGTACCGCGCTGGTGATGCCGCCAGCATGTCGTCGTTCCCGAAGCACATGGCGGCGCTGAAGGCTTCTGGCAAGAAAATCATGACGCTGAAGTCTTTGTATGACCTCATCATCGCCCAGGAATCCCGCGATGCACGCGTGGGCCCAGATTGGGTCGTGGTCACCATTGCCGGTGTGAATGCGCAAAACGTGAAGGCAGTTTCCGATACGTTGGATACGGCGAACGTGGATGTCACGCTGTTCATCGGCACGAAAGATGTCGGCATTACCGGCATTACCGAGAAGACGATTTTGAATCTGCTAGCCAATGGAAACGATCTGCAGTCCGAGGCGCATGCCGGAGACGATCTTCGTTCGCTTACCGATTCACAGGTCATGCTGGAGCTCGGTCAGAGTAAGAAAATCCTTCAAGATCTTACGAAGCGCGAGGTGTACGCCGTGTCGTACCCGATGGGGGGCGTGAATGATCGTGTCATGAAGAAGGCCGGTGAACTCGGATACCTGCTCGGCATCAGCCAGTCGCCGGACAAGAAGTTCACACGTGGACAGTTCCTCCGCTTGCCGAGCTTGTTTGTTAGTTCCACCGCCACTCCAGACGAGGTTGTCCGTATGGTGAAGTAGTTCCCACTTTGCAAGCAGCATTGCTTGGACACCAAACCGGGTCTTCGGATCCGGTTTTTGGTATGTCTTCGTGAGTCGAATGTCGCTGCTGCAAAAAAACTTTTGGCTTTCTTCCGTCCCTTTTTGTCCGAGCGACAAAAAGGAACCAAAAAACGCGTGCGCG
>CAYWJU010000006.1:0-100200 GCA_964458645.1 uncultured Candidatus Peribacteria bacterium
GCAGCAGCGGTGCCAACAGCATAGGTGTTGTCAGCGCGCTTCACACCGATATTAGCCAACGACGTACCATCGCTGACCTGCTCGGCCTGGATGAACGTAGCACCCGTGTCGAAACGGACTGCCAACGTCGTGATACCAGTGATCGAAGCAGAGATGTCTGCGTGGAGTTCGAATACAACTGCCTTCTGCTTCGGAATGACGTAACCGCCACCCGTGAGCTTGTCGAAGGTCAGCTGCTGGCTCTGAGAGGCAACACCCTTCTGCAGGATGGTGTCTACAACACCGTCATCGTTGGTGTCGACCCAGAGAGTGTAGTTCTGACCGTTCACCAGCGTGATCGTGGAGTTGAAGCGGGTGAAGATCAGGTCAGTCAACAAGACGTCTGCAGCTTCATCGGCGCGAGCCTCGAAGCGGAGCAGGTTCACGTTCTTGGCGTTCTCGACAGTCGTGTCGGTGGTAGCCAAGTTCTTGGTCGTGACGGTCAGACCAGCCGTCTTGATCTCCTGGAAGTTACCGGAGATCGTTCCGCCCGGACGATAGTCGCCGATGCGGTCGTTGGTCGAGACGCCCTTGATCTTCATCTGGTAGGACGTGACCGTGGAAGCAAAGAAGCCTCCGAGCGTGCAACCGACGGTGTTACCCACCAAGTCGTTGCTGCTGTTGAGGGTGTGAGTTGCCTCTCCACAGATGTGGATGCGGAACTTGTCACCGTTAGCCGGAGCGGCCTGAGCGGACGTACCGGAGTTGTCGATGAAGTTCACACGGAACTCGTACTTCTCCTTGCCCTTCACGATGAAGTCGTCGAAGCGGTAGACCTGGAACGTACCAGTTCCCGTTCCGTTCGTGGAGCGAGCCTTGGAGTCAGACGAACCCGTCAAGCGAACACCAGAGATCGTGCGACCCGTGGAGACGTTGCGGAGTTCGACCTTCTCGAGAGCTTCGTTGATTTCGTCAGCGGACGTGACTGCCGTGCGACCCTGGTTGAAGGCTGCGCCGGTAGCGGTCGTACCCTGAACGAGAACGAAGAGGTTCTCGACGTCGACATCCTCGCCGCCGGTTTCGAACCAGACGTTAGCGAGAACGACGTTCTTGTCTTTGCGCGTGTACTGCTCGGTAACCGGTCCGTCGATGCTGATCGTGAACTGTCCAGCGTCGATGGTGACGGTAGCGGGCAAGGTCGAAGTCTCAGTCGGCAGCGTGACGGAAGAACCGTAGAGCTGGCCGTTGACACCGTAACCGTACAGAGAACCGACAGCGAAGATGTCGCCGGTCTCGTCGAAGTGCATCTTGACGTTCTTCGCAGCACCACCAGTGATGTCTGCAATAACGGTCATCGTGATGCGGTCACCTTCGAGCACCGTGAACGGAGGATCGAAGACGAGCGTGACGAAGTCGCTGACCGTAGCGGCAGCGGTCTTGGTCAAGATCGTGCCATCGGAGCGCTTGATGGCGAGGTTGACGAAGTCACCGTCACCGGCGGTTCCGTCGTTTTCGAGGGTCATGGAGTAGATGGTCTGGTCCTCCGTGGAGTCCAGAGACACCTCCCACTTACCGATCGAAGCACCCTTGTCGCCGACTTTCAGCGTGCTCGGAGTGACAGAGCGGTAAGCGATGGTCATCGTGCCGGAGGCGACAGCAGCCACGCGGAAGGTCTTACCCTTCAACGGGAAGTTGCCGGTCACGGACTTAGCGTTGCTCGTGAAGTCGCTGGGGAGCTCAACCGTGAGGGAGTGCTCCGAAGCCACAGCGGCGTTGGTCGTCAGGTCACCTGCAAGCTGCAGGGTAACCGTCTTACCTGCCGGGATGGTCAACGGCTTGGTGAAGCGAACGGTAGCGGTGTACGACTGAGAGTCGATCGTGCGCTTGCGGGTTACGCGAGCACCGTCAACGACAGCGTAAACGCCGGAGAAGTCCTCAGACTGACCGAAGCCCTCGTGGAGGATGGTCAGGTTCTCGATCGTGACATCGTCCGACGAAGCGGAGAGATCAAGCGAGGTGAAGACGACGCCAACAGCACCCTTCGGGAGGGTGTCGCCGACTGGGTTCTTAGCAGAGAGCGTGACTTCCAAGTTACCGTCACCCTGCACGACAGTCGTGTAACCGGTGAAGGTCATGGAATCGGAGAACTCCGTACCGTCAGATGCCATCATGTCGACGACAGTGAGCGTGTACTGGTGTCCGGCGTCCATAGCCGTGGTGAGAGTGATCTCAGCCAAGCTTGCGGACGTCAGCTTCACAGAGTCGATCGGGAGTTCCGGAGAACCCGTGACCGAGTAGTGAGACTTGTCGGTAGCAACGGTCTCGTCGACCGGGACGTTGAACTCAACCTCGATCGTGGTCGGGGAGGTTGCAACAGCGTCCTTCACCATCGGCTCGCCCGTAGCGACGTCGCCACAGTCCTGACCGTAGGTGAGGCCCTGGTCTACGCGGTGCAACATGACCACCATTTCTGCGCGGTTCATGTTGTCGCCCGGACGTACGCGTCCGGTGGAGTCGTCGCCCTGCAGCACGCAGTGGTCAGCAGCAGCCTGGATATCGGCCGTGTACCACTTGCCGGTCGGGTTGTCGACGAACTGAGCAGCAGAGCCAGAAGCTTCCAGACCGAAGGCGCGCACGATGATCGCGGCGGCTTCAGCACGGTTGATGTTGGCGCTGGGACGAGCGTAGCAAGGGTGCTTGCCGTAGCAAGAACCGTCACCACGGACCCATCCTTCCTTGCCAGCTTCCTCGAAGTATTCGTAGTACCACGCACCGGTGGCTACGTCATCGAACGAGGGCACCGAAGGAACGGTGTTGATAACGCCGCCATTCAGCATGACGACGAGTTTGACGAACTCAGCGCGGTTTGCATTGTCGTTACCGCGGAACTTCGTCTGTGCAGCATCGAGGTAACCGGCGTCCACAAAGGACGAGACGGCATCCTCATACCACACACCCGCAGGGACGTCGGAGTAAGCAGCCAAAGCCGTACCCACCTGGGCAAGCATGATTGCGGAAGCCGACACACCTGCGAACACTTTCTTCAAACGAGAAATGTTCATAGAAATGTGTAAAGAGAAATAAAAAGCTAGGGAGTAAAAAAAGGTTGTAACGCGTAATTGACCATCGATCGTATCGGGCGTCCCTATGCCCCCTGTGGGGCCCAGGACATCTCCTTAGATATAAAGAGTACATACGATGGGACAGTCTAATCTTGTCTTGAAACAGCACGATACTTCTCACTCCGAAACGGAGGAGAAGCGATGTGAAGCCCCAGTCGCGTCAGAAAAGACGCTTGGGGATGCCGTTATGTGAAGGAGCACTTTGCACGCGATCCCCCGAGTGAATCGTTACCAATTTCCCCACGCAACAACGGGGGGAATATGGAGGGATCAGGGAGATCCTAGCGGTAAGGCCTGTAGCCTTTCAAGACCTGGACCTCTCCCGTGTGCAGTATCAGAAACGCATGAAACGTCGGGGTGTTACACGCGTACCCCCTTATAGCGTTTGGCTTCTTTCTGCGATAATTCGGCTATCCTTTGCTGAAAAAGAAGCTTTCTGACATCGAAAAACGTGTTGCATGAAAAGGTGAATTGTGTTGATCAAAGATAGTGTTCATGGTCTGTATATACTTTGAAAATAAGCCCATGCGCGACATCTTGTACGGCAAAGTTTGCATGTTCGCAGAGAGGATTTTTCGATCATGCGAAAAAACCCACTGAAAAGAAGTTTCCTGAAAGAATGACCGCGTTCTCCGTGCCGTTCGGATGAGTCCATTTTGCAAAAACGTGAAACAAACCAAACATTGTGTGCGCCTTGATGCACATTCGCAAGCAAATGTTAGAGTTTCTTGACGGTCTGACCGCCGGCTGCATCGCGCACTTCGTATCCCAGCTTTTTGATCTCGTCGCGCAGGCGATCGGACTCGGCAAAGTTCTTGGCGGCCTTGGCCTGCGTACGCAACTCCATGAGTGCGGTGACATCGGCAGGGACAAGCTCCGGTCCAGATGCGACTTCGAAGCAACCGAAGGTATGACGAATCACCTGCAGGAAGGCAATGAGCATATCGGCTTCTTCGGGCGACCACACAGTCTGCTTGCGGGACCAAGCCATGGCATCGAACACGGCGGCCAATGCCGCGGACACATTCAGGTCGTCGTCCATCGACTTCCGGAAACGTACGGCGCAATCGTGGATTTCGCTGGTGCCCGCACGCGGCAATGTTACCGGCTGTGCTGCATCGGCAGGATGCTTGGCATGCACCTCGTCCATCCACTCGTTGATCTTGCGGCGAGCCTTGTGCGCATCGTCCAAACCTTTCCAGCTGAACTTCAGACGCGTGCGGTAGTGCACCGACAGAAGCAGGTACCGAAGATCGAGCGGATGGTACCCCTTGGACTGGACGTCCGAGAGAGTTATCACGTTGCCAAGACTCTTTGACATCTTCTCTCCGTCCCCCGCCTTGCCTGCGTCGATATCGATGCGGCGGCGGTGCACCCAGCAGCGCACGAACTGCTGACCCGACGCGCACTCACTTTGTGCAAGCTCGCATTCGTGGTGCGGGAAGATGTTGTCTTCGCCGCCGGTGTGGATGTCGATGGTGGTGCCGAGGAACTTGGTGCTCATCGCCGAGCACTCGATGTGCCAACCTGGAAAACCTTCTCCCCAGGGCGAAGGCCACTTCAGAATATGACCTGCGTTGTGTCCGACTAATTTTTTCCAGAGTGCGAAGTCTGCCGGATGTTTTTTCTTTTCGTCGACGGCGATGCGTGCGCCGGCCGAGAGATGATCGAGCGTATTCCCGGACAACATGCCGTACTTGGGAAATGCTTCCACCGAAAAATACACACCGTCTTCCGTTTCGTACGCACAGCCATTCTTTACCAGAGTCTCGATGATGGTGATCATTTCTGAAATCGTTTCACTCGCCTTGGGTCGCGCGAACGGTTGGAGCATGCCGAGCTGACGCTCGTCATCGAGATACACGTCCGTATATTTCTGCGCGATTGCCAACGGATCGACTTTTTCGAGCTTGGCCTGCTTCTCGATTTTGTCCTCGCCCGTGTCGGCATCCGCAACAAGGTGACCGACGTCGGTAATATTCTTCACATGCTTCACGTTGTACCCGTGCACTTCCAACCAACGTCGCAAAAGATCTGCGAAAAGAAAGGAGGAGTAGTTCCCGATATGCGGGCGGCCGTAGACCGTCGGCCCGCACGTGTACATGGTCACGAGAGGCGGGTTCTGCGGGGTGAACTCCTGCAGGCCTTTTGCGTACGAGTTGTAGAGCTTGATCGACATAACATCCGCACTCTACACGATCGCCCCGTAGAACGCATTTCTTACGTTTTTGGAAAGAAAACTTATGAGTAAGTCATGTTTACTTTCCGCATTTTCCTCTCCCTGGGGAAGCGTATGACAAGTTTGCCTGACGTCTGGATGATGTAACGCACCCATGAGCACTCAAGCGAATCACTCGTCGTTTTGATACAACGCGATGGAAAAAATCAACGATAAAAAATAAACCCGCGACTGCATGAAGAGGAATTGCAGAGATGATCGGCACGGAGCATCTTGCAACTTTCTCAGCACGATTCTTTGGGCATGGAACGCACAATCAATTCCAACACTTTCACGTACGCAGCGTGATCGGTGTCGCGCAATCCAAGTACACGACCGGCGATGGCCGGAGAGAGATTGGCGCCCGTTGTTTTCACTACACCCAACAGATCGTCGGTGGCTTTGTCGCGTTCGACTGAAGGCATGCCTGTACCGCAGAGCACGCTGAAACGATTGCACAGAACTGCATCCGCAGATCGAGCGGGAGCGTAGTCCGATACGTACAACGCGTGTACTTAGGCGACGGTGACGTCGTTGCAGAGGTACACCGACTGGATGGCGTTGAGGATCTCGATGCCTTCTTTCTTGGGCTTCTGGAACGCTTTGCGTCCCGAGATGAGACCCATGCCTCCTGCGCGCTTGTTCACGACGGCGGTGGCAACGGCTGCAGCGAGGTCATTCTTGCCCGACTCGCCACCGGAGTTAATGAGGCCAGCGCGACCCATGTAGCAGTTGGCTACCTGGTAGCGGCAGAGATCGATGGGGTGATCGGAACAGAGCTCCGTATACATGCGCTCGTCGAGCTTGCCGTACGAACTATCGCCGGAGTTCAGTGCCTTGAATCCACCGTTGTTGGTGGGCAGTTTTTGCTTGATGATGTCGGCCTGGATGGTAACGCCCAAGTGGTTGGCTTGGCCGGTGAGGTCGGCGGCATTGTGGTAATCCTTATCCTTCTTGAATGCGCTGTTGCGCAAGTAGCACCACAGCACGGTGAACATACCGAGTGCGTGCGCTTCTTCGAATGCACGCGCGATTTCCACGATCTGGCGACCGGAATTGTCCGAGCCGAAGTAGATGGTGGCGCCGATACCCATGGCACCCATTTCCTTGGCCGCTTTGGGTGATCCGAACAAAATCTGGTCGGCCTTGTTGGGGTAGGTGAGCAGTTCGTTGTGGTTGATTTTCACGATGAAGGGGATTTTGTCGGCGTACTTCTTGGACGTCATGCCGAGCACACCGAACGTGGAAGCCACGGCGTTGCAGCCGCCTTCAATGGCGAGCTTGACGATGTTTTCCGGGTCGAAGTAATCCGGGTTTTTGGCGAACGACGCACCGCCCGAGTGCTCGATACCCTGGTCGACCGGCAAGATGGACAGGTAGCCGGTACCGCCGAGGTTGCCGTGGTCGAACATCTCTTGCATGGCCTTCTGCGTGGCTGCGCTGCGGTTACTCATACCGAAGACGTCCTTTACGAACCCTTTGCGGGGGACTTGCAGACGCTCTTTATTGATTTTCGGCGTCTTGAAGTTCAGGAGGTTGTCGGCCTGGTCGCCGAGGGCCTGCTTGATATCCGTAAAGGAGAGCATCATGGGAGCAATGGGGGAGATGAACGGAGTATATCCAGAGGAGGAAATCAAAGAAACTGAAGAGCGAATGATTCAAGGCGAACGTTCCAGGCGGTGAATCGCGTACAATAGGAGCATGGAACTCTGGCTTCGCTCACGTCCGTTCTGGCAAATCGCATTGGGAATCGTTGTGGCAGGCCTCTGCGTGTACGCATGGTCGCTTGGCAACGGCTTTGTGACGTTGGACGACGGTCTGTTGATTTATGCCAATCCCGCCGTCCTGGAACTGACGTCGCGGTCTGTATGGCACGTGTTCACGTCGTATGATCCGGAGTTGTACGTACCGCTCACGCTGTTGTCGTATCAACTAGAGCATGCCGCGTTTGGCTTACATCCAACGTTTTTTCATTTGACCAGTTTGTGCCTGCATCTGGGTAATGCCTTGTTGGTCTTCTGGATTGGCATGCGATTGACGGAAAAACGAGCAGTTGGACTCCTTGCCGCGTTGCTTTTTGTAATCCACCCGCTGAACGTAGAGGCCGTGGCATGGGCCGCAGCCCGCAAAGACGTACTTTCGGGATTCTTTTGCTTCGCGGCGATAGCCCTGTTTTTGGAATGGCGCGAGACGGGAAACACTACGTTTCGAAGGCTGTGCACGGTCGCTTTTTTCTTTGGCTTATTAGCCAAAGTTTCCATTCTCAGCCTCCCCTTTTTGTTGGTGGCGATCGAGTGGTCACGCCGTCGTCCAATCAAGGAAGCAATTGTTGAGCAATGGCCGCAGTGGCTGCTTGCGGTGATATTTGGCATCGTCGCCGTTATTGGAAAATCACACGCACTCCAAACCAGCGGACCGCTGACGACGCTGTTGTTGGCATGCAAAAGCACCGCCTTCTACTTGCTCAACATCATCCTGCCAACTGGCCTCTCTGTAATCTATCCGCAGACAGGACCGGTGACGCTGTCCGCACCCGAGTTCGTCGTGTCGATCGTGGTTGTGGCGGCGTTCTTCTGTTTGCTTCTTTTCATCGCACGGCGCTCGCGCGCGTTGGCACTCGGACTGTTGCTCTTCTTGCTCGCATTGCCGCCGAACTTCCTGAATTTCTACAAAAATCACGCACTGTACTTCGGCTCCGATCGCTACGCGTACATTGCGGGTTTTGGGGTGTTTCTGTTTGCCGCAATGTTGGGTAACGCATTGATTGCAAGAGCTTCGTCACGAGCGACACGCGGCATCTGCGGCGCCTGTATGGTGATGATTATGGTCGCTTTCGGCAGTCTTGCTGCAATGCAGGCCAAGACCTGGCAAGACAGCCAGAGCTTGTACTTGCAGACACTGCGGCACTACCCGAATTCATGGCTGGCATGGAGTAATTTGGGCCAGGCGTATGCACAGCAGAACGATGATGCAAAGGCTCTGGAGGCCTTTCAACAGGCGGAGGCATTGTCGCCGAGATCGCCGATTGTGTTGGTGAACATGGGTAACGTTTATAAGAGAAAAGGCAATGTGGACGAAGCGGCACGGCTGTACGCGCAATCTGCCCAAGTGCTCTCCGGGAATGCTGTGACGGACGCCGGCGACTTGGTGGGCTTCTATTATCTGGGAGAACTGGAGGAGTCGCGCGGCAACCCCGAAGCGGCACTGAAGGCATTCGAAGATGCGGCGCAAGCAGCTCCGATGATCGCCGAACCGCACTACAACTTGGCGCTGCAATACCAGAAGCGAGCGCTCCACGAACAAGCCGTGCAGTCGTTCCAGGCGGCGGTTGCATTGCAGGGTGACATGATCGATGCGCGCTACCGTCTTGCTGCAGAGTTGGCTGGCCTCGGCAGGCTAGAAGAGGCGCTGACACAACTGGAAGCAGTGCAGCAGTTACGCCCGGGATACGAAAACAGCACGCAACACCTCGCGAACATCAAGCGGCTGCTGGGACGTTAGGCGGCGCTCTTCTCGCGCATCACGAACCACTGCTGTGCAATGGCAAACAGCGTGGAAACTCCCCAATACAACGAGACGGCTGCCGGGAAGCTGAGTGCGAAGAAACCGATCATCAGCGGCAGAATGTAGAGCATCATGGTTTGCTGATTCAGCTCAGGCATCCACGACTTCTTGGCGCCGACCTCCACCACGGCATCTTTCTTCTTGGTGCGTGCCATCATCATTTTCACCTGCCAGAATTGCAGGACGACGAGCAACGGCGGCAAGATGTACAGGTTGGGCTTCAGCAGATCGATACCGAACAACGTGTGACCCAACGTCCAAGAAAGATGTTGGTACGGCTCGTAGAGCATGTGGCGAGCAACCTCGATTTGCGCACCGTCACGGATGACGTAGAACAAGCCGATAAGAATGGGGAACTGCAGCAACATGGGCAGGCACGATTCCAGCGGGTTGATCTTCATTTCCTTCCAGAGCTTCATGGTTTCCTCCTGCATGCGCTTGCTGTCGCTGCCGTACTTTTTCTTCAGTTCATCGAGACGCGGCTGCAGCATCTGCATTTTCTTCTGGCTCTTGAGCGCGTGTTGGCTGGGCAGGAGCAGGATGAGTTTGACGACGAGCGTGAGCAGGATGACGGCAATACCCAAGTTATGCCCCGGCGAGAACGACGCAATGAAGATAAGGCCGTTGAACAACGGCTTGCTGATGAACGTGCGGAACAATTTTGCGGCCATGCCCGGCTCGCTGAGCGTGAAGCGCGTCGTGATGCGATCGGCCTTGCCGTCGGCCAGGTAGCCCTCTGGCACATTGAAGCCGAGTTCGTACGTGCCGAGTTTGCTGAACAACGAATACTTCCACGGCGTAAGGTCCAGCGTGAGCTTGCCGTTGGCAGGCACGACTGGCGGATCGATGCACGGCAGCGCCGTTTCATTGGCCATGAGGTCATCCAATTTTTCTCCGGAGCCGGAAGAATCTTGATTCACGTAGGCCACGTCTACCTGAGGAAGCGGGCAGCGGGCGGACAGGACAATATCCTTGGCGGTATGGTTGTGAACGTAGGCGACCGGACTCGTTCCGTCGCGAACGCTTGTGTACTGCATGGTCAGCTCCACCTTCTGTTGATCGACCGGCTTGTCTCCGAACTGAGCGGGAAAGAAGTATTTCAACCCCCAGTTTACGACGAAGAACAGCACCAGAAATGTGGCGATGAACTCAAGCGAACTGATTTTACCTTTCGATGCGGGCGCGTTCACAGATGCACGGAGGAAAGAAATCGAGACACCTCGTCTGAAAGCTCATTGAAGGTGCAACTCAGGCTAGAGGAACGAGGCAAGAGAAGCAATTGTAGGGAGCGCGAGGCGGGAGGCTGAGAGGCGGAAGTTGGGAGCTGGGGGCTGGGGGCTGAGAGCGGTGTTTTGCCTCTTGCTTCGATGGTTAATCGGAACGCTTCGCGGCACCTTCGCCTCATTCTGTTGCGTTTCACAGCCAGTTTATCCAGCTTGGTGCTGGAAAGTACCCCTATATAGAAGGCGGGTGCCGTCGGTTTTTCGGAAAGATGATAGGGCGAACCCATAAGCCAACGTACGTTGAAATGCTTTCCTTTCCAGAGTGCGCCCTTCACGCGGACGCGATCGCAGTTTTTCCTTCCCGGCAGACGGAGTAGAAGCATGGATGCATGGTACAGGACTCCAAGGCTCCTTGGACTCCAAGACTCCGACAACTTGCCTCTGGCCCTGCCCCTCTCTATCCTCGCCCCACATGGCCACGCAGTTCACCAAAGAGCAGATCGAGCACATCGCCAAATTGGCACGCTTGAAGCTGACGCCGCAGGAAATGGAGAAAATGCCCGGTCAGCTGACGAGTATTTTGGAGTGGATGAACGTGCTGAATGAAGTGGATACCAGCACAGTGGAACCCACCGCTCAGGTCACAGGGCTCACGAATGCGCTGCGTGACGATACGGTGCGCGCCAGCGACGCTACCCCAGACGATTTGCTCGGCTGTTCGGGCTTGCCGCTTGAGGAGCACCAGATTCGGTCCCCGCATGCTCATGGATAATTTATTCGGACTCACGATCGCGCAGGCACACAAACGCTTGAAGAGCGGCGATATCTCGGCTGTGCAACTGGTGCAGGCATGCTTGGATCGCATCAAGGCGGTAGACAAAACAGTGAATGCCGTTGTCTATAACAACGGCGACAAGGCCCTGGAACACGCCAAGGCGCTTGATAAGCGCGGCGATTTCAGCAATCCGCTGACCGGTATTCCGTACTTGGCCAAAGACGTGTTTTGTGAGCAGGGTGTACCGACCACCGCGTGCAGCAACATGCTGCGCGAGAAGAACTATGTTCCCCCGTTCGATTCCACAACCACCAAGCGCCTAAAAAACGCGGGCGCCATTTCCATCGGCAAGAGCAACACCGATGAATTTACGATGGGCGCCTCCACCGAGACGTCGTGCTACGGCGTCACCCGTTGTCCGTGGGACACCGAGTGCGTAGCGGGCGGCTCCTCCGGCGGTTCAGCCGCCGGCGTGAGTGCCGACGAGTGCATGTTCGCACTCGGCACCGACACCGGAGGCTCCATTCGCTTGCCGGCTGCCTTCTGCGGCGTGAGCGGACTGCGCGTAACGTACGGCAGAACGAGCCGCTACGGTGTCATGAGCATGGCCAGTTCGCTGGATACCATTGGACCCATTTGCAAGACAGTGGAGGACATGGCGCTCGTACTGGAGGCCATTGCAGGCAAGGACAGTATGGACGGCACGACCAGCGACAAGCCGGTACAGCCGTACGCAAGTTTGCTGAAGAAAGACGTAAAGGGATTGCGTGTGGGATTGCCCAAAGAATATTTCATCGACGGACTCCGCAAGGACGTGGAGCAATCGGTACGCGATGCGGCCAAGGTATTGGAATCGCTCGGCGCCACGCTGGTGGACATCAGCCTGCCGCACACCAAGTACGCACTGGCAACCTACTATGTGCTGTGCCCGTGCGAGGTGAGCTCGAACATGGCCCGCTATGACGGCATCCGTTTTGGTCACACGGTGGAGAAGGCAACCGACCTGCTGGACCATTATCAACGTGTGCGCGGCGACGGCTTCGGTTCCGAGGTGAAGCGACGCATTATGATCGGAACATTCGCGCTGTCGTCAGGCTACTACGACGCGTACTACCTGAAGGCCCAGAAGGTCCGCACGCTGGTGCGCCAGGATTTCGACGAAGCCTTCAAGAAGGTGGACATTATTATCGCACCGGTGTCGCCGCACGCGGCATTCAAGGTGGGCGCCAACAGCAACGACCCACTGGCAATGTATCTGGAGGACGTATTCATGGACGGCGCCGTCATGGGCGGCATTCCGGCCCTGTCCGTGCAGTGCGGATTCACCACCGAGAAGATGCCGCTGGGTCTGCAGATCATGGGACCGCAGTGGGGCGAAGCCACAATCTTGTCGGCCGCACACGCGTTCCAAAGCGCAACGGAGTGGCACACCCGCAAGCCCGCCCTGTAGTCCCGCCCGGATTCCGAAGAAACCAAAGAGTCCGACGATTCCGAGGAAGACGTTTTCGTTAAGTCGTTGGACTCCTTGGAATCCTCGGTTTCTTCGGAATCCCCTCGTTATTTCGTCGCCGCCGCTGCATGGAACACTTCCCTCGACGGGATCTCCACGCCTTTGGACAAATACACTCCCGCCGACACGACCAAGAACAAGGTCACGATACCGACAAGAAGCTGCGAGATGCAGGCGGATTTCTCCATGGGATTAGCGGAGGATGGCGGGGAGGCTGTGCGACTTGCGCCACACGTACGCAACCATGCCCATGATGGCAAGCAACAGTGCGGCAAACAGCACATGCTCGGGGCCGGTATCGGAAATGCGAGGAGCTCCGCTGTGCAAGACGTTGCCGTTAGAATCGGTGATGGTACCGCCGCCGTTTCCGGTAATGATGATGGTCGGCGTGGTGGAGTTACGATTCTGAATGCGTGCCTGACGAATGTCGTACTGCGTGTTGTTGTCGAGCAGGTTGCGCGTGGTGCTTGCCTTGGGCGCGACGTAGGTATCTGGAGCGACGTCGTCGATGGAGGTGAGCTGTTCCTGTGCGGCCGCACGCAACGTTGCAGAACGCTGCTGCTGTGCAGCAACGACATCGGCGCCTTCTCGCATGAGCGGGGGTGCCGGAGCCAACGTCAGGCCTGCTCCACCGAAAACTTGGTCCGGAGAGAGGTAGGCGAATGCCGGCGTAACCTGACATACAGCGGCAAGTGTGAGTACCCCGATGGCAAGTTTAGTGTTCTTCATGTTCGTATGTGTTTACGTATTGATCTTATTATACAAGAAATTGATAATTTGAGCAATGAAGCCTAGCGATTGCCATTCTGCGCCTGCAGGGCATCCCACTTCGTCTGGAAATCGGTCTTTCCATCGAACGTTTCTGGGTCGGTGGGGTTCGTTTCGCCCTTCGATTGATCATACCTGCGCTTGTCCCAACCGCCACAGATATGGCCGGGGTTTTCGCTGTGCACCGGCGAGCTGACGACCGGCTGGCACGTGCGTCCCGGAGCATTCGGATCCAGCGTCGGCGTGGTGCATTGCACCTGGCGTTCCTCGGGGCAACCTTGGGCATTTGCATCGCCAGCATTGCCATCGCACAGACCGTCGTCATCGGTGTCGGAACTGAGCGCGCTGGTTTCGCCCTTATCCAATTTTCCGTTGCGGTTTACGTCCTCGCAGCTGTCGCTGAGCGAATCGAGATCGGTATCCGAAACCAACGGATTCGTGCGCGTGATGAATGCTTCCGTGCCATCGGGAATGGCATCGCCGTCGGTGTCCGAATTGTTCGGATCGGTACCAGCAAGCTGCTCTTCTTTATCGTTGTAATCATCGCCGTCGCTGTCCAATCCGGCAGCCAAGTTCACCGAGCTCATGACGTAGCAGGTGTCGCCGCCATGGAAGATTTCGGCAATGCTCTTGGGTGTTGCAGGAGCAGCGCCGTGGAGGTTCGCATCGTTCTGCTGCTTGATGCCGAGCAAGTCGGTATCGGCGGCCTTGGGACGATTGGTTTGCGCGGTGACTTCGCCCTTGGAATAGAAGAAGTTACCGTCGTACATTCTGGAACCGATGGCGCCAGCGGCCTTGTTCTGCGCCTCGCGTCCGCTGAAGCAATATCCCCAATACTGCTTCTCGTCGTTCTTGCGACCGAAGAAGGTAATGCGAGGAATGCGAATGTTCTGCGGCAAGGTGAAAATAACGTGCGTGTCGGCGGGAATCGAAATACCCTGCAGAACTTCGCGGCTGGTGAAGTTCATGGTCGGAATAACGCCGTTCTGCTGCTGCGGAACCAAACGACCGGCGAGCGTGCCGCTGTCGGCAAGCTTTAGGACTCCGGCCACCGCAACCGTCGCACCCATCACCGCCACCGTGATGGTGGCGTACTTCAGAGCGTGCAGCGCGTACTGTTGTTTTGGTGTGGGCATATCATGACATTGTAGCAGAAAGTCGACTCTTTGGAAAGTTTGATTGACCCTCTCTTGCAGGAAAAGGCCCCGGGTCAAACTTCAGTGCAATGAAGATCTGACGGCGTACCAATGCCTTCTTTGGTGTACACTGTGCCGCGCATGGCCAAAGACCCCTACAAAATTCTCGGCGTTGAGCGCTCGGCTTCTGAACAAGAGATCAAGCAGGCATACCGTAAGCTCAGCAAGGAATTGCACCCTGACAAGCACAAGGGCGATAAGTCGAAGGAGGACAGCTTTAAGGAAGTGAACCAAGCCTACGAGATCCTCAGCGACCCCAAGAAAAAGCAGATGTACGACCAGTTCGGCAATGCCGATGCGGGTGCCGGATTTGGCGGAGGAGGTGGTTTCGGTGGATTCGATTTCTCAGGCTTCCAGGGTGGAGCGGGCGGCTTCGATCCGTCGCAATTCGAAGGGCTGGGGGATTTGTTCGAAACATTCTTCGGCTCCAGCGGCGGGCGACGTCCGCGCAGGAACGACGGCAATGGTCGCGACATTGAAATCGAAATGACGATTCCGTTCGAAGCAGCGGTCACCGGCATGGAACGCGAAGTGACGTTCACCACGCAGGTGCAATGCGCGGACTGCAACGGCGGAGGGGGTGAAAAGGGGTCGGGGATGGTCACGTGCAAAGAGTGTGACGGCAAAGGATCTGTCGTGCGCCAGACGCGCTCGCTGTTCGGAACCATTCAACAGAATGCCATCTGTCCCACATGCCATGGCAGCGGCAAGGTTCCCGAAAAGCCGTGCAAGCAGTGCAATGGCGAAGGCAGGCGCCAAGACCGCAAGTCGGTGAAGGTTCGTGTGCCTGCGGGCATAGATGACGGACAATCACTGAAGATCACCGGCGAAGGCGAGGCAGGTCGCAACGGCGCTCCAGCCGGCGCATTGTTCGTGCGCATGCGCGTGCAGCCCGATGAACGATTCGTACGCGACGGCGACGATATCCGCACCATGCTGGACCTCTCGGTGATCGACGCTGCGCTGGGTACGACGGTGGACGTGGACACCGTGCAAGGCACGTCATCCATGACGATTCCGGCCGGCACGCAACCGGGCCAGACACTGCGACTGAAGGGCAAAGGCATGCCGGTACTGAACACCTCGCGCCATGGCGACCAGTACGTGACGGTGAATGTAACGGTGCCGGAGAAACTCAGTAAAGAAGAAAAGAAGTTGTTTGAAGAGCTGAAGAAACTCCAAAAATAAGAATCCGAAGAAGCCGAAGAAGCCGACGAGTCCGAGGATTCCGAAGAACATCTTTCGGCAAACAATCGTCGGTTTCTTCGGTTACCTCGGCTTCTTCGGATTCTTAAATGTCGAGGTTCTCCAATCCGTCCGGCGCGTCGGCCATGACCGGCGACAACTCTTCGCTGCTTGCTTCGGTAAGAACGACACCCTTGTCCTGCTTGAGACGAATAACAACTTGGCGGTAATCGCCTTCGCCGATGCTCTCGGTGGTCATATCGGCCATGGCCGGCGTGTTGGCAACGTGCATGTGCACGATGCGGCGGAAGTACGGGCTCATGGGCGACAGCGTCACGCGAGCACCCGTGCGGCGCACGAAATCAGCTTTGGCTTCGGCAATCTTGCGGACTTTGTCTTCCTGCATCAGGCGGTAGCCGTCCACGTCCAAGACAAGGAACGGAGCCTTCTCCATTTTCTTCAGTGAGCGAATGACGGACTTCAACAAATGCTGCACCGAGTTGAGCGTCTCTCCGTGCCAACCAATGAGGCGGCTAGCCTCTTTGCACTGCACATCCACACGTGTGATTTCGCCTTCCTGCTTTACGGTAATGCCGTCGAACGGAATGCCGATGAGCGTGAGGATCTGGCCGAGAGTGTCGATAATCAACTGGTCCATCGTTGGGATGATAGCGCGGACAATGGAAAATGAAAACCATCGAAGCTGGAACTCAAACAATAAGCCGCGCGAAGCACGGACTTGCTCCGGGCTGAGCGCACCGCTGTAAGGGGGAGCCACGAGGAAACCCGATGGGCTCCCAGCGGCAAGCTCTTGAGCGGAGCGAAAGGCCTGGCGCGCAGTCCCCTCTGGGTATTTTCTTCGTGCCGTACGAAAAATCCCGCCTTACGGCGGGACCCTTCGTGTTGCGTTAAAACGATTTCAGATTAGCGAACGGCATCCTTGAGGGTCTTGCCAGCCTTGAAGGACGGAACCTTCATAGCCGGGATGCTGATCTTCTGCGTCGGGTTGCGTGGGTTCACACCCATGCGAGCCTGGCGCTTGCTGACACGGAACGTGCCGAAGCCCGTGATCGTGACATTGTGACCCTTCTTGAGCTCCTTGGTCACCGTGGAGATGAGCGCCTCGAGGGCGTCGGAAGCAGCGCGCTTGGTGACGCCGGAAGCGTCCGCAATGGCGGCAATCAGATCCTGCTTGGACATGAGAATCTTGGGGTAGGAAGTAGATGAGCAACATTCTACGAGCACGAACCGCGACGGCAAGCCAAAAAAGACTTGAAATGCATTGGTAAACGTGATTCACAAGCCAACGTCGCTTCTGTAAGCCAAAAGAATTGAGTACAAGTTCTGATCACTTTACTAGTGTTCAGGAACAAATATCGGCAAGAGTCAACGACTTCCTGGCTAGAACTACAGCCAAAGCAGTTTTCCGCGCACGGAGAAAACCACCGAAACTTCTCACTCATGGAGCATTACGCAGTTGCGCCGATGGCAGCCAGCGCCTGCCTCTTTTTCTGCTCCTCGGCAGCAGACTGCACGGCGCGGTTGGCACCGTACATGACCAATCCGATGAGCGCCGACGTTCCCATAATAGGAAGTGATGCCGGCGAAAGTGCGGCAATGGCGGCAATGGCACCTGCCTTGGCGATGATGCCGCCGACCTTGGGCGGAATACCAAAACGTGAGAGTGCAGAGCCTGCCTTCTGCAACAAGATGGATCCTCCGATGCCGCCAACCACGCTGGCGACGATGCCCGCCGGTCCAGCGGCGGATGCTAATGCAGTGCGCGCCAAGAGTGCCGTTGTACCTGCGCCAAGCGCGTGCGAAATTCCGCTCCACGATGCAAAGTTTCCGGCGCCGTCGATGGCGTTGGTCACCAAGGTGCCCTCGTTGGCTTTCTGGTGAGCGTAATTCTGCAGGTAGTTGATACTCCGTACGAGCACGTTGTCTTTATTGGATGCCTCCAGATATGGGTCTTCTTTTGCCAGCGCCTCGCGCTTCTGTTGCAGGAAGCGCTCCATGTTTTTGGCGTCGTCTTTGGTAAGCACGCCGCTTTCGAGCGCCAGGCTGATTTTGCGCTCGACTTCGTTGTAGCGTTTGTCGACCTCCTGACGCAGTGCCGCATTACGATCGCTGCCGGCGGGAACTTGCACATCTCCAACGTCGGTCGGCTTGACCGGCAACGCGATGATTTCGAGTTTTAATTTCTCCAACAGCGACGCCGTTGGTTGTTCTGCAGGCTGAACTTCCGGCATTGCAGTCGGCTGTTCTCGTGGGGTCTCGGCAGAGGGACCGGCGCGCATATTGAACACATTGTACCACAACTCGATTCAGCTCGCCATTGAGCCGATAAACGCAAAACCAAGGAGGTGCCTTGCTTGACAATGGGCGGCACTTGAAAGACCCTGCATTATCGTATGCCGACTCACCTTGTTATCGTCGAGAGCCCGACGAAAGCCAAAACCATTAAAAAATTCCTCGGAAAGGATTACATCGTGGAATCCAGTATGGGCCACATTCGCGACCTGCCCAAGAAGGAGCTGGGTATCGACGTGGACCATGACTTCGAGCCCACGTACATCGTCCCCAAGGAAAAGGCTGCCACGGTGAAAACCTTGCAAGCCGCATTAAAGGAGGCGGATGATATCTTGATCGCGACTGACGAAGACCGCGAAGGAGAAGCTATTGGTTGGCATTTGCTCTCGGCCTTGAAGGTGAAAAAGCAGGGCGAGGTGAAGCGCATCGTGTTCCACGAAATCACCGAGACGGCCATTAAGCATGCCATCGCCAACCCGCGCACACTGAACATGCAGCTGGTGCACGCTCAGCAGGCCCGCCGCGTGCTGGACCGTTTGGTGGGCTATACGTTGTCGCCGTTCTTGTGGAAAAAAGTGTACCGCGGACTCTCTGCCGGACGCGTGCAATCTGTCGCCGTGCGCGTGATTGTGGACCGCGAACGTGAGATTAAAGCGTTCAACGCCGTGGAGTACTGGAGTATTGATGCAAAAATGAAGAAGGCGACGGGTGAGCAATTCACTGCGCAATTCAAAGAGAAGAACGGCGAGAAGTTCGTCCCCGGTTCGGCCGCCGACTCCGAGCACGTGACCAAGGATTTGGAAGGCGCGACATTCGCCGTGAAGAACGTGGAAACCAAGGAACTGAAAAAGACTCCGCCGCCGCCGTTCACCACTTCCACGCTGCAGCAGGAAGCCGGCCGCAAACTGGGCTTCTCGGTGAAGCAAACCATGGTGGTCGCTCAGCAGCTGTACGAAGGTGTGAACCTTGGCAAAGGAATCGGTACCACCGGTTTGAGTACCTACATGCGTACCGACTCGGTGAACCTGAGCCAGAAGGCGTTGGATGATGCCAAAGAGACAGTTCAACACCTCTACGGCCGCGAATACGTGCTGCCGACGCCGCGCATGTACAAGACGAAAGCCAAGGGTGCACAAGAGGCGCACGAAGCCATTCGTCCGACGGAAATGAATCGCACACCACAGTCGGTTGCCGGAGTGTTGGACGAGCAACAACTGAAGCTCTACTCATTGATTTGGAACCGCACGATGGCCACACAGATGGCCACTGCGGAAATTAAGCGCGTGGGCGCCGACATTGAGGCGCAGGGCAAACAGGACTTGTACGGCTTCCGCGCCACCGGCCAAACGGTGACGTTCGACGGATTCCTGCGCGTGTACTTCGAGGACAAGGACGAAGACCAGCTGAGCAAAGACAAGGAAGCTGAAGAAATGGACGGCGAAAAATTCCTGCCCGTGTTAGAAAAAGGCGAGCCGCTGACGTGCGAGGAATTGCAGCCGGAACAGCATTTCACCAAACCACCACCACGCTATACGGAAGCCAGCTTGGTGAAGAAATTGGAAGAGGAAGGCATTGGCCGTCCGAGCACCTACGCACCGACCATCAGCACTATTCAGGCCCGCGGCTACATCCGCAAAGAAGGCAAGCAGCTGGCGCCCGAGGATATTGCCTTCACGGTCATCGATCTGTTGGCAGAACACTTTAAGGACATCGTGGACTTGCAGTTCACCGCCAAGATGGAAGAGTGGCTGGACGATATCGCCGAAGGAAAATCCGAATGGGTTCCGTTGATGAAATCGTTCTACGGACCGTTCGCGGAATTGGTTGCCCGCAAGACGACGGAAATCAGCAAAGAGAGCGTAATGAAAGACCGTGAGCTGGGCATTGATCCCGAGACAAAGCTGCCGATTGTCGTGCGCACCGGACGCTTCGGCGCCTACGTGCAGCTGGGATTGTGGGACAAAGAAAAGGGCAAGAAAGCCAAGCCGCGCGCGGCATCGCTCTTTCAGGGTATGCACGCCGACACCGTGACGTTTGAAGAAGCGCAGGCGCTCCTGAGCTTCCCGCGCAACTTAGGCAAAGACGCCACCGGCACGCCGATCGAGCTGCATCTGGGTCGCTTCGGCCCGTATCTGAAATCCGGCACGGTGACCGCCAGCTTGGGCAAAGATGTGCATCCGTTCACGGTCGACTTCGCCATGGCGCAGAACTTGATTGCAACGACGAGCGCCAAGAAGAACGCCGCACCGCTGAAGGAGCTGGGTATGGACCCGGAATCCAAAGGAGAGATAAAGATTAAGGACGGCCGCTTCGGTCCCTACATTACCGACGGCAAAACCAACGTCTCGCTCGGCAAGAAGCTGACCGTGGACGAAGTGACGTCCGAAATCGCCATCGCCATGCTGAAGAAGAAGCGCGAGGCTCCTCCGGGACGCTGGGGCGGCAAGAAGGGCGGTTGGGGAAAGAAGAAGGCCGAGTAGCCCTGGGCCGTCACTTTCCGTACAATGCGCCAGCATTGGACGACGTATAGGCGCTTAGCTCAGTTGGTAGAGCGTCGGTCTCCAAAACCGAAGGTCGTAGGTTCGATCCCTACAGCGCCTGCCACCAATGCATTCAGGCAAGTAGCTCAGTCGCCTGAGGCTTTTGCCGAAGGCACAAACAACGAGCATCGGTGTCTCAAATTGAATTCGAGCCGCGCGTCAGCGAGGCCGAAGATATTCGATCCCCCGGAGCGAGCAACGCGAGTGTAGTGGGGACAAAACCGAAGGTCGTAGTCGCCTGGAAAAAGGTGTGTAGAATACGCAACGAAGCGCATGAAACTTGCCTCTCTTGTTCACCGGAAGTTTTCCAGGGGCACCAAGAACGCCCTATGGTCTTTTGCAGTGATTCTGAGCGCATTGGCTGTGTTCTGGATCTGCACGTACAAGATTATGGACCGCGACTTCTGGTGGCACATTACGGCCGGAAAAATCATGCTGCAAACGCATGCATTGATCGGCGTTGATCCGTTCGCCTACACGCGCAGCGGACTGCCGTATCTGGCGACACACGAATGGCTGGCACAGATCGTGCTCTATCTCCTGTACCAGACCGGCGGACCGGTCGGCATTATCCTATTCCGTGGCGTCATCGCCTGTGCGTCGGCAGGCCTATTATTGCTGCTTGCGAAGCGTAAGCGCCTTGCGCACCTCCTCCTTGCTCTCTGGGCAGTCGTCATGACGAAGGGGAGTTTCCTGGAACGACCGCAGCTGTTCACGTTCGTCTTCTTCAGCGCATTCGTGCTGATGGCATTCCGTTTTTTGGATGCCACCTCCTTCCGTACACGCATGCAGATTTGCGCGGCATTCGTGGGACTGGAATTGCTGTGGGTGAATATGCACGGCGGCGCCGCACTGCTCGGCTGCGCGATTGTCGCTTTTCTTGTGCTCCAGAGTGCGGCGAACGCACGGCGGCACAACGAACGAAGCGAATCGATGCGCAGCGGAATTCTGCTGGCTTGCACGCTTCTTGCCATGGGCATCGCACTTGTGTCGCCACCGAACGGACTGGGCACAGTATCGTATCTCTCGCAGTTGCTGAATGATCAAACGATTGCATTCATCGCCGAGTGGCAACCGCGCGGTTGGCTGCCATATATGACCGATTTGTGGCTCTTTTTTGCCGTAGCAGTCACCACGCTGTTGCTTGGCAGGAAGCACTGGGTATTCAATGGCTTGCTACTCTTGGCAACCGCCTATCTTTCGCGGCAGGCAGTCCGCCACGAAATACTCTTTGTCTTTGCGTCCATCGGTACTGCGTTCTACCAATTCGACCGAAGCGCATGCGCGGCCCGCGTCGACACTTGGATGACCGGCCGCAGGCGCGCCCTTACGCTTGTCGCTGGCGTCGTACTGACGCTGTACGGCGCACACGTTGCCATGGAGCGTTCGTTTGAATTCGAGCGACGCGACAATTTGTTCGGCTTCGGACAGTTTGACTTGGCGCGCGGCGCCACGGATTTCGTGGAACAAGAAAAAATCACTGGACCCATGTTCAACACCTACGGCATCGGCGGCTACCTCATCTATCGTGGCTACCCCGACCGCAAGGTCTTCATCGACGGACGCAATGTGGACTACGGCTTCGATTTCATGGCGCGAACCTATGCGGCAGGTGTCGATCCGGCATACTGGAAAGAGCTGGAAGACAAGTATGGCTTTACCTACGCCATGGTCGATTACGATGCCATTCGCCGAGAAAAAGATCTGCCGTACAGCACCATCTTGGATACGAATGCACAGTGGCCGCTGGTCTACCTGGACGACTGGGTGGCCATCTACGCGAAAAATATTCCCGCCAATCAGCCATTGATCGAGAAATGGAAATACACGCTTGTCAGCCCAACGAAACTGCAGTTCGATGACGGCTTTGATTCAGTGTCGCAACTGGATATCTCTACGGTGATCCGCGAACTGAATCGCGTGCGTGAGAGCAACCCCCAAGGCGTGAAGGCAACGCTCTCTTTGGCGAAAATCGCACTACGCCAAGGGCGCAAAGAAGACGTGCTCGCTTTAACGGCGGAAGTCATGCGACTCCGTCCGGCAATGCCGGAGCCGTATGCAATTCTTGCGACGCTATACGTGAATGAAGGCAAATGGAAAGAGGCCGCCGACACGTACCTCACACTGCTCAAGCTTGCAGGCAGAAGCTATCCAAACCTTCATTACAGCTTCATTGCCGCGGTATTCGACAAAGCCGGCTACACCTGGAGTGCGTGGCTGTATCGCCCTGCGGGTGTTGCACCAACGCCGCAGAAAACTGGCAGTGGAGCTGCGCCGTCATTGGCCGTAAACCCAATGCAAGACTCTGCGTCATTCAATGATCTGGGTATAGCGCAGGCGCAAAGCGGCAGTTACGTGGAGGCCGAACAATCGTTCCGTACTGCAATTGCACTGAACCCCTCGAATGGCGCGGTCTGGAATAATTTGTGTGCGTTGTACGTGAGTATGCAAAAGAATGCAGACGCATTGGAGGCTTGCCAACGCGCTGTCGATGCCGATCCGAAATCGGCAGATGCGCACTTCAATTTTGCCCTCGCGTACTACCATAGCAATGCGCTCGATAACGCGGAGCGAGAAACGGCGCTGGCAAAAAAGTACGGGCGGAAGGAAGAAGCAGAAAAGCTTCTCTTGCTGATCCGCAAGAAGAGCTCGCAATAGGTTTCATACGCATGCCGATGTTTGGTACTCTTTTCGTATTCGTACAGTGAGTCTGTCGGCGCCGGCACGTTTCGCACTTTGTCTGCGGTTTTGCATGGGCATGACGCTGGCTTTTTCCGCAGTACCGCTGGCTTCGGCAAGTATTGCGAATACGCAGCCAGCGTTCACCGTACTCGGACAATCCGACGGCGACGTGACGACACCGCAGCCGATCTACAACAAAGGCGCGATTCACGATGCCGCGAACAAGCACGGTTTAAGCGCGCCGATCATCGGCATTGCGATGGACACGGTAAACCACCGACTCTTCCTCTCGGACACCACCAACAACCGCGTCTTGGTCTACAACTTGGATGGTAGCAATAACCTCCTTGATCGCATTCCAGACAACGTACTGGGGCAAATCAACTTCTATGCCAACGCCGTAGCCACAACGCAGATCGGTATGAGCGCACCCAACGGGTTGGCATTCGACGATACGAATAATCGCCTCTTCGTTGTGGACACGACCAACAACCGCATCAAGGTATACGACACCACTACTATCGCGGATGGCATGAATGCCACGAACGTTCTTGGGCAATCCACGCACATCGTCGCCACTGCCGCCACCACGCAGGTCGGCTTGAACGTACCGACGGATGCGACGCTCGATAGTACCAACACGCGCTTGTTCGTCGCTCAAAACACCGGTAACCGCGTCACGGTGTTCGATGTCACGGAAATTGCAGATGGAGAGCCTGCAATAAGAGTATTGGGGCAAGCCAACTTTACGACTGCCACAGCCGCCACCACTCAGGCCGGCATGAACGTTCCCTATGGCTTGGCATATGACGATGCCACAGACAGACTTTTCGTCTCGCAAGGAACGGGTAACCGTGTGACGGTGTATTCGGGTTCGGTGGCGCTGCTGAGCAACGGCATGAACGCGACGAAGGTCTTAGGCCAAACGAACTTCACCAACACTGCGGTAGGCACGACACAAAGCACGATGAGCGGTCCGCGTGGAATCTCGTACGACGAAACGCACAACTTGCTCTACGTTGCCGAAACGACCAACAACCGCGTGACGGTATTTTCAGGATCGGTATCGCTCTTGAGCAACGGCATGAACGCCACGCAGGTCCTGGGACAAACATCATTCGTGGTAGCGACGGCCGGAAGCACGCAGGCCGGTATGAACGCACCCAACGGCGTGGCGGTGGATCAGGCGAACAACAAATTGTACGTGCTGCAGTCGGGTGCCCACCGCGCAACGATTTACAACCTCGTCGCCTTTCAGCGCGGTGAAAACGCAGGCGATGTCTTGGGGCAGTTCGACGATACAATGGGTGCTCCGAATCCAGTCTTCACCAAAGCCACCGCAAACGATGGCCCCAACCTGTTCGGCTTGAACGTTCCGCAGGGTATAGCGATCGACCCGATTAACCACCGCCTGTACGTGGCGGATGCATCGAACAACCGCGTGCTGGTGTATAACCTGAACGCCAACAACGCGCCCATCGATATGATTCCAGACTACGTACTGGGTCAGTCCAACTACTATAGCAACGCGGCGGCAACAACGCAGTCCGGCCTCAGCGCGCCAGCCGGCATTGCGATCGACATGACGCGCAACCTGTTGTTCGTGGCCGACATGACGAACAACCGCATCATGATTTTCGACACCTCCGCACTGAGCAGCGGCATGAGCGCCACCAATGTGCTGGGCCAGATAAACTTCACCACTGCCACTGCGGGCACCACGCAAATCGGTTTGTCTGCACCAAGGCAAATGGAGTACGACGGCAGCACAAAGCAGTTATACGTTGCCGATACCGCGAACAACCGCGTGATGATTTTCGATCTGAACATTATCAGCAACGGAAAATACGCGACTACTGTGTTGGGACAAACCGATGGCTTGGCCTCTCCGGTGCAGCCGATTTTCACCAAGGTCGCCGCGAACGACGGCCCGACCAAATTCGGTCTCAGCGGTCCGCTGGTGGGTATTGCCTTGGATTCCGTGAATCATCGATTATTCGTTTCGGATACGAGCAACAACCGTGTGCTGGTGTACAACTTGGACTCCAGTAATAACTTGCTCGATCGCATTCCGGACAACGTGCTGGGGCAGGCCAACTACTACACCAGTGCCGCAGCGTCCACCAGAGCGGGCACCAGCGGTCCGGCCGGATTATCGTATGATAGTTATAGCAACAGACTATTCGTTGCCCAGAACACCGGTAACCGCGTGACTATCTTCGACGTCGCAAGCATTACGGACGGAGAAGAGGCGACCAATGTACTCGGCCAAACGAACTTCACCACCGTGACCGCCGCCACGACACAGGTGGGCATGAACGTACCGACGGACGTGGCATTCGACTTGCCGACCGGACGCCTGTTCGTGCCGCAAGTCACCGGCAACCGTGTGACGGTGTACTACCTAAGCGGAGGCCTTGCCGACAACATGAATGCCAACAGCGCCCTCGGCCAGTACGACAACAACGCGGTTACGCCCGCTCCCGTTTACACGAAGACCACCGCGCACAACGGTCCCAGTAAGTTCGGATTCAGTGCGCCCATCATCGGCATCGTTTTGGATACCGTGAATCACCGCTTGTTCCTTTCGGATACGACGAACAACCGTATCTTGGTCTACAACCTGGATAGCAACAACGCGCTTATCGACCGTATTCCCGACAACGTTCTGGGCCAGCTGAACTTCTACACCAGCACGGCTGCCAACTCGCAAACAGGTTTGAACGCACCGAACGGCTTGGCATTCGACTCCACGAACAACCGCCTGTTTGTTGCGGAAGCCAGCGGCAACCGCGTAAAGGTCTACTTCACTACGACCATTACGGACGGCATGAACGCCATTAACGTCTTGGGGCAAGCCGGTTTCACTACCGCCACAGCCGCAACAACTCAGGCCGATATGAACGTGCCGACCGACGTAACCTACGATGCTGCAACCGGACGCCTGTTCGTGGCACAGAACACCGGTAACCGCGTCACGGTGTATTCGGGCTCCATTGCACACTTAAGCAACGGCATGAACGCGACAAAAGTCTTGGGGCAGACGAACTTCACCAACACCACCGCCGCCACCACCCAGGCCGGTATGAACGTGCCGTTCGGCTTGGCATACGACAGCTCCACGGATCGTCTGTTCGTCTCGCAAGGCACCGGCAACCGTGTAACGGTGTACTCGGGTTCCGTGGCACTGCTCAGCAACGGTATGGCCGCCACCAAGGTGCTGGGTCAGGCCACCTTCACCGCCACTGCCGTGGCTACCACCCAGGCCGGTATGAGCGGTCCGCGCGGAATCACGTACGACGAAACGCACAACTTGCTTTACGTTGCCGAAACGACCAACAACCGCGTGACGGTGTTTTCAGGATCGGTATCGCTCTTGAGCAACGGCATGAATGCCACGCAGGTCTTGGGGCAGACTGCGTTCACCGTTGCAACAGCCGGCAACACGCAGGCGGGCATGAACGCACCCAACGGCGTGGCGGTGGATCAGGCGAACAACACGCTCTATACCGTGCAATCGGGCAATCACCGCGCCACGATCTACGATCTGTCTACGTTTGTACGAGGAGAAAGCGCAGTCAATGCACTTGGTCAGTACGACGACAACTTGAGTACGCCTTCACCGATTTACACAAAAACCGTCGCGAACAACGGCCCGAATATTTTGGGTTTGAGCGCGCCGGTCATCGGTCTGGCACTGGATGCCACCGATCACCGCCTGTTCGTGTCCGACACCGGCAATAACCGTGTACTCGTTTACAACTTGGACGCGACCGATACGCCTGTGGACCGCATTCCCGACTTCGTGCTTGGACAAGCAAACTTCTACACGAACGCCGCCGCAACCACTCAAGCAGGATTGAACGTTCCGGCCGGTATTGCCTACGACGATGCCACCGACCGCCTGTTCGTGGCCCAAAATACGGGCAATCGCGTGTCGGTATTCACGGGCTCAGTTGCGGGCCTGAGCAACGGCATGAACGCCACCAAAGTCCTGGGGCAGACCAACTTTACGAACACGACTGCCGCCACCACCCAGGCCGGTATGAACGTGCCGTTCGGCTTGGCATACGACAGCGCAACCGACCGCCTGTTCGTCTCGCAGGGTACGGGTAACCGTGTGACGGTGTATTCGGGTTCGGTGGCGTTGCTGAGCAACGGCATGGCCGCCACCAAAGTGCTGGGCCAGACCACCTTCACTGCGACCACCGCCGCCACCACACAGGCCGGCATGAGCGCACCCCGCGACATCCTCTACGATGCAACCAGGGATTGGCTGTATGTCGCCGAACTGAGTAATAACCGTGTCACGGTGTTCTCGGGTTCCGTAGCATTGCTCAGCAATGGCATGAACGCATCGCAGGTCCTGGGTCAAACGTCGTTCATCGTGGCAACGGCCGGCAGCACGCAGGCCGGTATGAACGCGCCGGTCGGCCTGGGCTACGACGGCACCAATCAGCGTTTGTATGTGGCGCAAACTACCGGTAACCGCGTTACGATTTACGATTTGGTGAACGTCACCAGAGGAGAAGGCGCAATTAACGTCCTTGGCCAGCCGAACTTCACCACCATTACTGCGGGTGTGCTCCAAGAAGGTCTGAATGCACCCACCGGCGTGCTGCTCGACCCTGCGCACACTCGTGCCTACGTACTAGATTCCACGGCCAACCGCGTGTTGTCGTACAACCTGACGCTTGGCATTGGCAACGGCAAGCCTGCATACCACGTACTGGGTCAGACCAACTACACAAACACGGCGGCGGGCACGACGCAGAGCACCATGAGCGCGCCGTACGCAGTCACGTACGATGCCCCGACTTCGCGTCTGTTCGTTTCCGATTCGACGAATAACCGTGTCTTGGTCTTCTCGGGCTCGGTTGGGCTTCTTTCGGATGGCATGAACGCGACGAAGGTGATTGGTCAGGCCAGCTTTATCGTAGGAACTGCGGCAACCACACAAGCAGGCTTGAACGTGCCGCGCGGCATTGACTACGATAGTACGCATAACACGCTCTACGTGGCGCAAGCCACGGGCAACCGCGTATCGGTCTTTTCGGGTTCCGTCGCTCAGCTCAGCAACGGTATGAACGCTATTAAAGTACTCGGACAACCGATCTTCACGACTGCAACGGCCGTGAATAACCAGGCCGGTATGAACGCACCAAGCGGCGTGTTTATCGACGAAGTGAACAATCGGCTCTACGTGCCGCAGAGCACCAGCAACCGCGTGTCGATCTTCGATGTTTCCACCATTACCGACGGAGAAGGCGCCGTGGACTTGCTCGGACAGTACGACGGAGTGGGGTCGCAGGGGCCGGCGTACCTGAAGTCAACGGCCAACAACGGACCCAACCGCACCGGTCTCAGCGGACCGCAGGGCTTGGTCTTGGATGCGACGAATGATCGTCTCTTTGTGTCTGACTCTGCCAACAACCGCATTTTTGTGTACAACCTTACCTCGGGCCACCTGCCGTCCGACTTCGTTGCCGATAACGTGCTTGGCCAGCCGCTGTATTGGCTGAATGCCGTCGCCACCACGCAAGCCGGTGTCAGCTTACCGGCAGGTCTGGCATTCGACCCGGTCGGCAACACGCTGTTCGCCGCCGACTTCACCAACAACCGTGTTCTTGCGTACGACACTGCAAGCATTACGGATGGCGAGAACGCTATCGCCGTACTGGGCCAGCCAACGTTTTTGGTGGCCACGGCCGGTATTACCCAAGTCGGTTTGAGCGGTCCCAGGCAGCTGATGTACGACCGCACGTCGGGCAAGCTGTTCGTTATCGACGCGACCAGCAGCCGCGCCGTGATCTACGACGTGAATCATTCCGGCGACAATACGACAAGCAAGCTGTTCTACTTCTTCGGCTTCTAACGCTTAGTAGTTCCGAACGCCCTTCAGGATAACCGTCATACCGCTTCCGGCGAAGGTGCTGCCGACTTGGTCTACATCGAACGTGACAGTCGAGCCTTCCGGCAATACGGTGTCGGAGAAGACTGCGTTGCCGCCGCCAACCAGTGCGCCAGAGTTGATCTGCGGACGGACGGAGAAGATGGATGTGCCGTTCTTCCGGATGTTCGCGATGAGCGCAGCGCCGGTGGGCGTCCCCTTGATTGTCATGGATACGCTGCTGACCGTAATGCTCATCGGCATGACCACCCTTGCGCCCAAGGATGCTCCGGTCGTTTGCGTGCCATCCAAATACCAGACCATTCCTCCGGTCGGCGTGGCCCACTTGGGAGCCGACGTACCCTGCGACAAGAGCAGTTGTCCGGACAATCCTTTGGCCGATTGCATGAGCGTGTTGCCGCTGGAGTACACCACCGCTCCCGAGTGGATCATGTTGTCTGCCTTCAGTACGGAACCGGAGATGGTGCCGCGGACGTTCAGTGAACCGGTCATGGTGTCGCCGGACTGGTTGACGAACCGGGCGTCGCCGTCGTCCTGATCCATGCCGCTGCCTGCGCCACCTTCGTCCGTGCCGCACGACAACACGCCGTTGGCATCGGTATCGATGGTATTACAGTTGCGCAAGCTGCTGACGGTCAATGCAGATCCAGACAGGGTTCCCACGACGTCCAGCGATGCGGAGAATCGGAACTTCTGCGACGCATTCATGAAGCTGAGTGTTTGCGGCAGCGACACGTTGCCGAAGGTCATGGTGGCGTTGTTGGTGTCGTTGTCGCTATTCAGGGTGATATCACCCTTGGCGCGAATATCCTGCTCGATGGCAAGTCCGCCGCTGCCGGTGATGTTCAGGTCCACATGCACGTCGTCGGTGAATTCAAAACGGCTATGCGATACGCTCCAAATGATCTTCTCTCCCACGGCCTGACCGAAACGCAACTCCACATTCGTAATGGCGTCGCCGTCATCGATGGTTTGGAACGATTCGGTATTCACAAGCAATGTAGGACTCCACGAAGACGCGGCATGCGCAGCGGGCACCGCACACATTGCGAGCAGCAGGATGCCTGTCGCCGCGAAGGCGTACATGGGCAGCAGCCGATGGTGGAGCGGCTTACTGATCATGGGTTACGGAAAGCTCGAGGAATGACGGCGTTGTTGACGTTTGGGTTTCCATCTTCTGCAGACGCAACTCTCGTTGTTCGGCATTGGCGGTCTCCTTCCCCGTGCTGTAACCAATTGCCATTGCCAGCAACACTGCGGAAACGGCGATGGTGCTTAGGATCCACTTGCCCCTCTTGTAAGGAGTCGACGAAACAACAGGCTGCACCACGGTGAGAACCGGCTGTTCCACGGCAACCGGAGCGCTGGCCGCAACTGCGGGAGCGGATGTTGTTTTGCGTGCCTGGAAACGCTTCCGCATATGCAGCGGACTATCGGCGAAGTAGAGGCACTCACGCTCAATGACTCGGCCAACGGCCGAGGCCGATACCTGCACTCCATGGTCTTGTTGCAACGCGTGGACAATGTCCTCTTTGCCCATTTTGGGGCTCGCGACGCGATACTCGCGAATCAGCGCCACGACCGGCGACGCGATTTGTGTGGAGCGCACGGTTGCGGGGCGGCGGCTTTTCTCTTCCAGCGACGAGGCATCGTTCGGATTGAATTGTTCCAACCAGCGACGCAGCGTATTCGGCGTTACGTTGAACATCGCCGAGACCTCGGCCATAGACGCAGCCTGCTCCAGATACTGCAAGATGCAACGCAGCCGATGCTTGGCTTTTTCGCTCAGCGCATCGCCCTCCATCCAACGATGACACTGTGCGATATGCCCGGCGGTGAGCTCTATTCGTTGCATGAAATTTCTTTTGGTTTTCGAAGTTTTCTCTTCATTCTAGCGGAAAACGGACTTTTTTACCAGAGCCCTGCGGACTTTTACGCACAGGGTCAAAGCATGCAGATAGACCCATTTCGCCATTGCGATACGGCTCAGGCGGGTTCATTCACCGCTTTCGGCTGTGCATGCACATAAACTTTTGCACCATATGATTCCGAACTTTTGCACCAGAAGGGCCTCATTCAGGCCCTAGGCAATGATCCCAAGATTCGCCGTTACAGAACGCCCGCAGTGCTCCTTACGCTTCTTTTTCATCCAATGCAGACAGTGCCTCTAGCAGGTTTCGGTACCGCTTGGCGACATCCGGCTTTTCGGCGAGTACGTGCATGGATTTGTAGCGCGTGAAACTCAGGGCCATGTTCATACGCTCTCGAATGACCTTGCCGGCATTCGACTGCAATGCGGCCATGACGTCGGCGTGGTAGTTCAGCACCATGGCGGTTACCGGTGCGTAGCGACCATGCGGCAGATCGGGCGGCATGTTGATTTGCCGAAGCAACGCACGGATTTCTTCCGAGGAATCGCCGGTGAATTGCGGACTGAGAACGATTGCCTGCAATGCATTATTGTCCACGCCTGGAGCAATGTTCGGGTCGATCGCCAGCAATGCAGCAGAGGCGTCGCGAATGCCCTCGAAGGATTGGTACGGATCGGCGGCAACAGCCACACCCATGGCTTGAATCATGCGAGTTCCTTCGAAGGCGATGAACGGAGCTTTGTATTGTTGGCGCACTGCGTTCGCAAGTAGCGACAACAGGGCGCGAGGCACGTCTTTGCCGGGGCGCGGCAAACGGAAATTCCCCTGGCGATTGGCGACAATGGCGCTTTCTGCAACTGCTGTGGCGAACACCGTGGCGTGGACATCGGCATGCAGCGCCTGCAGTTCCTCGTAACTCTCCGGTTCAAGCGGATAGATGATTCCCACCGCGCTCCCTCTGCCGGACATGAGTAATTCGCGTATGGCGTCGCGAGCGACCTCGGCACGGCCTTCGACTGCTTCCGGCATCTCGAACAGCGGCAAGCGGCCTTGGCGTGCCATGCTGGCACCGATACTGCACACATATGACGGCTGGCCAACGTATGCCCGCAATGCCGATGCTCGATCATGCGATGCCATAAGGCATCTATATTCAACATATTTACATTTTTGTCAATGCCCTAGGACACATGTTCATAGTTGATTCCCTCTTGGGCTTTCCACAAAGCACGCGTTATTTTTTCCCCTTCGAGCGGACGCCAGTCACGCCGGAACCGAGTGCAAAATTCTCCGACGAAGCACTCATGGCATCGCCGAACGAGCGTTCCATCCATTTGCTGATGGGCGCCAACACAAGGAGTACCGCCAAGGAGAACAGGCAGGCGAAAATAGCCAAGCCGTACATTCCGACGCCGACAGTCATGCCAATGGCGGCAACCGTCCAAATGGTTGCAGCAGTCGTGAGTCCATGCACGTGATTGTTGGCACGCAACAAGCAGCCACCGCCAATGAAGCCGACACCCACCACAACCTCGGAAGCGATACGCGCGGTTTCCGCCTGAGCGAATGCAAGCGTCGATACAATCGTAAACAAGCACGAGCTCACGCAAATAAGCACGCACGTACGAATGCCGGCCGGATGATCGCCCATGAGACGTTCGATGCCAATGATGCCGCCAAGTACTCCCGCCAACAGAATTTTGTTCGCAAGCGCCGCAGGCGGAACGATCGTCATAAGATCCATCGGCGAGAAGTATAGCGACAGCAATGATGAACAGACGTGAAGATGGACATGACGCAACGGCGATACGATTCCGGTGCGCATGAAATCCCTCAGCCCTGTTCACCGATGGTCGTTTCCTATGCGCTGGTGGTAGGCTGGGTCCAATGTATTTGCAATGTTTGGTATTCGTCAGCGGTGCGACAGTCATGATTTTGGAAATGGTTGCGGCACGATTTTTCGCACCGTACATCGGTACGTCCATCGCAGTGTGGACCAGTGTTATCGGCATCATTATGACCGGACTCAGCGCCGGCTATGTTCTTGGTGGCATGCTTGGCGACAAGTGGCGCTCGCCGTCGCAATTGCGACTCTTGGTCTTTGCGGCAGCACTGTGGATCGGCATGCTGGCCGCACTGCATGAACCGATGATCGGCACGTTCGCATCCGTACTCCAGTCGCAGGTCACACTGTCGATCGTCGCTGCCATCAGCCTGCTCTTGGTGCCGAGTATCTTGCTTGGCAGCGTTACGCCGTACGCGGTACGCCTGGCTTCCAGCGACGTACAGCACGTTGGCCGCGTTGCGGGCAACTTGTCGGCAATCTCCACCGCAGGGTCGATTCTGGGCACGTTTGCCGCCGGTCTCATCTTGATTCCGGCACTCGGTACAAACGGCATTCTGTTCGGCTGTGCCGCAGTTCTGGGCTTCGTTGCATTGGCGCGCCCAACGATGCGGTCGGTCGTTTCATGTGCTGCATTCTTTTTCCTACTGCTTGTTCTCAGTAGAGCCGAACACTTTCTGCGCGACCGTAGAATGGCTCGCCATAGCATCGTGGCGGAAGTGGATTCGCCATACAGCGTCATTCGCATTCGCCGCTTTCCGGCATACTCCATGGCCAATAATTTGGACACGGTGTTCCTGCAAATCGATCACGGTAACCATGCCGCATACACTCCTGCTGAGCCAGACAATCATGTGTTTCCCTACACGCAGCACTACCGCCTGTCGGATGTGTTTCGACCCGATGCGACACGCGCGCTGTTACTTGGTGGCGGTGGGTACACGGTCGCACGCGACTTCTTGTCGCGGCACCCCAAGGGCGCAATCGACGTGGTGGAAATAGATCCTACGGTAACCGCGTTGGCAAAGCAGTACTTCGATTTGCAAGATGACCCCCGGCTGTTCATTGCGCACGAGGACGCCCGTCGTTTTTTAAATCGCGGCGGTCCTGAAGGTGCGCCCGGCAGTCGGGAAGGCGCGTACCACGTCGTCTACGGCGACGCGTTTCGTTCGGAGTACAACGTTCCGTTTCATTTAGCCTCGCTGGAAGCGGCTCAGCGCATCGCCGCGCTGTTGGATAACGACGGCGTGTATGTGTTGAACCTTATTGCCTCCGAGGAAGGAAAGCGCAGCCAAATTCTTCGGGCAGAACTGGCGACATTACGCGCAGTCTTTCCGAGTGTCGTCGCGTTTCGCGTTCGTATGGGCAATGGGTTCGTCGATCCTCAATCACTGGAAAACATCACGCTGGTCGCCAGCAAAAAACTCCTTTCCGAAGAGGCGCTGAGTCATTCGCAAGACACCTCTCTGGCAGCAATGCTTGGCAATCGTATTGATACCACCAACATGCCGCAGGTCGCCGTACTCACCGACGACTACGCACCGGTGGAGGCGATGCTGAGCTTATGAGCGATTACTTGACGGGCGCGGGCGTGCCGCCGGCCTTCAGCGTGCGTGCGTCATCGGCCATCTTCTTGGCAATGGACTGCATCTGCGTTGCAATGGATTCCAGGTTCGGGCTGAATGCGCGAGCTTTGTCGGCGGCAGCATAAGCCTCTTTTGCAAGCGCAATGACGGTGTCGAATTGCCCGGCCGTACCTGCTTCGTAGGCCTGGACCAACAATCCAAAACCTTCGGCTGTCTTCACGGCGCCTTTCACCACGGCTTCATTCGGCTTGCTGGCAAGCGCTCCGCGCGACGTAAGAATCGCACGTGCCGAAGCGTACTTGGCTTGGTTGATATCTTTGGCGTCCAGCATTTTCAGCAAGTTGACGATGTCGCCTTCGGTCTGCGACAACAGGGCCTGCGTTCGGCGTCCTGCGCGGTACATATCCAGACGGTAAAGCAACAGGGCCATTTCGGCGCGGGTGATTTCCTTGGCCGGATTCAGCGTGCCGTCGGTGCTCACGCTTGTCATGGACGACGTGAGTGAGTAGCGCATGAACGGGTAGAACCATTCGTCGGTTTTGGTAACGTCCGTGGCGAGCGGCGAACTGATTTCGCTGAACGCGGACTTGGCATCGATCTGTTTGGAGGCCAGCGCCATTTTGATGAACTCCGCCTTCTTGACCACGACACCCGGATTGAATGACGGCTTTGCCGGCGGACCATCGATCAGTTTGTATTTCTTGAGAGCCAACTCGACGTACGGAATAGCCCACGGCGTACCGGCCATATCGTTGAATGAACTGGTTGCACCGGCATCAATCGTTTCACCCGCACTCAGCAAACCGGAGACCAGAATTTTAATGGCTGCCGCGCGTGTCAGTTTGTCGTTGGGACCGAATGTTCCACCAGCATTGCCTTGCACCATGCCCTTGCTCTTCAGATACTCCACCGCAGAGAAGGCAGCGTGTGACGGCGGCACATCGGTGAATGATTGCGGCTGGCTCTGCGCTGCTGCAAATGGAACGGAACCAACCAAGAGTGAAGCTACCAACCATGCGCTGGCAAACCTGGAGAGGGGAGTTTTAGACATGTGTAAACGTAGGAAACGAGTATTCGCAATGGTACAAAATCCGCGATTGAACCACAAGCGAATCGCATCTGTATGCCATAAGTTCAATCACATACGTGCAACCATGCATACAGACGATAGCAATTGGTATTTATGGCTTCAGAAAGGGCTGTTGTTGACGTGCTTCATCCGCAAAATATTTGTAGTGCATGCAAAAGAGCCCATGCAGACGTCGTAAGCTCGAACACTTCTGCAACACCCCGGCTCTATGATGCGCATGTTTTGTCTCCTATTTGCTACGACAAGTATTTTTTACATTTCAGTCAATCCACAAGCCCTCAGTTCCGATGCATTCGCTGCAATCCGCCGGCTGAAAAATAGCAAAAAAGTGCTCGCCTTGCTGCGGGAAAAAGAAGCTCACACACATCTGAAACAATGCCGAGCAGAATGCTGTGGCGCACTCGCGCCTAAAGCCCGAAGAGACGCCGCTCCTGAGGCTTGTACAGGCCCAAGTTCAAAGAGATGCCGAGCCCTTGCTGCAGCGAAAAAGCCAAAAATGCACTTGGCGGATTGCGAGAAGATCACACGCAATCGCTACGACTCAGAATTCAATGTGATTTTTTGCACAAAAGCCGACGAACAGGCCAAAGTTCATGTGCAAGTGCGTCATTGACAAAAACTATAAAATAATTTTTAAAAACAAAACGCTCACAGCGCGTAACAAGCTCGAATACATGCGCTACGCAGAAGGCATGCTTTCGCACAGAAGCCGCAATTCGATGCCATTCACCTGCAAAATAGGCAGAAGCTCAAACAGATACACGCTCAGCCATGTCCATCCCGATGCCGTTTTCAAGCAAGGGAAGGCGGCCATCGGACTGTGATTGCTGAGGAAAGTTCAGGCAGATCTGCATACGGTTTTCGGCACCATGCAGCGCCGAACTCTTTGCTCCGCTGCGACGACAATGCGGGATGGGGAAAGATCAGACAGATGTGATTTTTGAAGCCAAAACAACATCAGCCCATTCGCGATTGTGGTCTTAAAAACGATTGGCCGTGACAAAGGCAAAGTTCAGACAGATGCGAAAGCCATTCTGTAAGCGGCAAAATCGGGCTTTTTGGCACTGTGAAACGGAAGCTCAGAAACTTACACTGCAGCACATAGACATTTTGTGCCAACTCTGCTAAAATTAAGCATAGTAAAGTTACAAGAACAAGGTACGCACTAACGCGCACCAAAAACAAAAATCAAAATTCATGTCCGCCCGCGACACCCGATTGGCCGATGTACGACGCTTGCTCAAGCAGGCTGTCGAGTTGGAGTTGAGTGCCGGAGCGGTGCAGCGTTTGAAGTGGTTTTTGTACACACTCGAACACGACAACAACGTCAGCTTGGCATGCCGTCACTTCGGCATTGCACGCTCGACGTTCATGCGTTGGTGGAATCGCTTCGACGCACAGAACGTGTCGAGCCTGGAGGAAACGTCGCGTCGGCCGCATGCCGTACGCGCGCCCGAAACCGATGCCCGAACGGTGGCCGCCATTCGCGAACTGCGCATGGCACACCCGACCACGGGCAAGGTCGGCATTCACACAATGCTGCGCGAGATCTACGGCATCGAAGCTTCTGTGTCGACCGTCGGCCGCGTCATCGCTCGCCACAAATTGTTCTTCGGTGAAAAGGCATCGCATCTGCAGAAGCGTGGCGAAACGGAAATCGTAACGAGCACGGAGCAGGACACCACCACCGCAATCAACACGACGCAGCTCACTCCTGCGTCTGCTTCGGAAGCCGATGAGGACCCGCTCTCCATGCTGCCGCTTCCTCCCCTGCCGACTTCGTAAGCCCCATGCGACGCTTTGTCACCAGCATCGGCTTGGCACTCCTGGCGCTCACTCTGAGCGCACCGGTCGCCATGGCTCAGGTGAGCACGTCGTTCCAGCTGCAGGAAAGCATGGGCGACAACGCTACCGGAGATCCGGGCGTGAGCACGTCGTTCCAGCACATCAACAACGGCGTGACGTGGAACGATTCGGTCCTCACTGGAAACAACTTCATCCTGACGACCGGACCCGCAACGACTGCCGGCACGAGTAGCAGTTCGTCGAGCGGTGCTGGCGGCACGACCGGCGGTGGCAGCACCGGCGGCGATACCGGTACGAGCGGCGGCGGTTACCGACCGCATCCTGCGGCAAGCAGTGCAAGTGCGAGCATGTCTTCGAGCAGCACGAGTTCTCGTGGCCCGCGCGTACCGCACACGTATCCGACCACAAGTTCTGCAAGCAGCGCATCGGCCGAAGAAACAACGACCGATCTGTCGAGCTCGGCATGGACGGAGACGACATACGATACGTCTTCGATCGACGGTACGGCACTGAGTCTGCGGTACTTCGGCGCGGTTGATCCGCTCTGTCCTCCTGCAGTAACGCTGCACAGTGCAGCAACGGAAACCGCCACATGGTTCTGGCTGTGGATCGTGCTGTTCTGCATTGCGATTGCCTGCAGCAGCGCCATGACCTACGTGCTGCACAAGCGCATCCGCACGTTCTTGAAAAAGAAGCGCAATCGCACGGTTGCCATGAGCGTGCTGTTGGCACTGTTCTCGCTGGGACTGGGCCTGCTGCTGCTCGGCATGCCGTTCACCGCACACGCCGCCAACGCGACCACTCCGCTCCTGAGCACCTATAAGGGCAACCTCTTGAACGCCAGCGGTACACCTATTACGACGGCGGTCACCATTCGCTTCAGCTATTGGAAGAGTTCCGACTTCGTGACTTCGGATCTTACGGGCGGCGGCGCAATCAATACGAGTGCCACCAACTATGTCAGCTGGAACGAAGTGCAAACCGTCACGCCGACCGCACAGGGTTACTTCTCGGTTGAACTCGGCAAAGTCACGCCGCTCATCGACTTCAGCACGCTGCCGGTGGACACCCTGAAGAATCTCCACCTGCAAGTAGAGGTGAAGATGGCCGGCGATCCGGATACCTCGTACGAGTTGCTGGACACCAATCCGAGTGACGCCGCTTTGGATCGCTCGCGCGTGACCACCGTACCGTTTGCACACAACGCCGAGTTGCTCGACCAGCACGACACCGGAACCGGCAGCTTCAATATTCCGGTATTGGACCTGAGCGGCCTGCTGCCCAAGAGCACCATCCCCGGTGGCACGAACGCAAACACCTTCGTGCTGAACAGCGACGACAGCGCCGCCACCGAAGTCGTGCTGCAATTCGGCAATGCACTGTCCAAGCAACTGAGCTACGACAGCGTGAACGGTTGGTTCAACTTCAATGACGATGTGCGCATTCAAGGAGACTTGACCGTCACCGGTCTGGTGAACGGCATCAACCTGAGTTCGTTGCAGAGTTCCACCGGCGCACTGAAGGCATACGTCGGTGCCGGACTGACCATTATGGTTTCCGGCGGAAGCTACCGCTTGAATGGAGTAGTCACCAACTATGCAGGCGCCAGCGGCGTGGCCGTTCCCGCCAGCACTTCGAGCTCCGTGTTCTTCGGCTCCGGCGGACTGACTGTAACGACACTCGGCTACCCGACCGATGAGTCGTATATCCCCGTTGCCGAAGTAACGACCAACGGCTCAAGCGTACTGACCATTACCGATCGCCGCATTCTCAATAGTGACGACCGTGAAACCACGGTGCAAACCGTCTTCAATCCGGAGTTCGAGCATGCCAGCTACCAGGGCGACGGCACCGACAACATCGGTCAGCTGCAGGTCAGTCACGACAATACGACCAAGGCAAACTTCTACGACTGGTCGAGCACGCGCCCAGTGCTGCAGGACTACGACATCTTGCTGAAGGCACATCTGTCGCCGAACTTCGTCCGCTGGAAGGCGGGTGGTGCCGAAAATCCGCTGAGCCTGGATTACCGCACGACGAACGCCAGCAACGCCGCCAACAAAGTGGACATTCAGGTCTACGATACCAACGGCGTACCGGTCACCTTGTCCGGCTCTGTTTCCAACCTGGCGAATACCAGCTGGACCACCAGCGGCATCGACCTCGGCAGCGGTGGAACATGGACTCCGGGACAAGACTTCTTGATCCGCATCCGCGCGTCCGCAAAAGACAACTTCCAGGTGCATATCGGCAGCCTGAAAATGCAGTACGTGGAGCTCCGACGAGAGTAAGCGCTTCCGCTATACTATAAGGAATATATTATTCAATTTTGTCCACTTTTTGCCGGTGACGACTTTTTGGCATTTGTATAAGCAAAGATCTGCTTCAAACCACTTTTCTGATCGAATATATCACGCCACAATATACAGAATGGTCAAGATGAACGCTCTACACCTTCTTCTCTCTGTGTGCTATAGTAATGCGATACCAACAAATATTTATGTTCAAATACACACTTCCCCGCAGTTGCGCACGGGCCAGCAAATTCATTGCTGGAATCGCGCTTGGTTCGATTGCTTTCGCCTCACTGTCGCCACTGGCGTCGGCTGCGGGCAGCTGGGCACCAACATTGCTGGTGAACACGGAATCGTTCCAGCAAATCGATGGTGGAGACGGCAGCACCGACATCGAGCTGCGCTTCGGAAGCAGCGGCGTCACCTTGAAATACTTAACCAACGGAAAATTCCAATTCTCCGCGGGCTTGAGTGTTCTCGGCACGCTGTCGGGTTCCAACTTGAACATTGATCGGAACGCTACGATTGGAGGAGCATTGACCGCAACCGGTGCGATTACGACGAAGAGCACCCTCTCTGGAGCCAACTTGGTCATTAATCGTAACGGTAACTTCGGAGGACAATTGACTGTCACTGGCGCCATCTTGGGCGCATCGACCATTACCGCGAAGACGGTCTTGTCCGGTACTACGTTGCGTGTGTCCGGTAATGCAGACGTTCAGGGGGCACTGGCTGCTTCCGGAGCGATCCGCACCGACGGGAATCTTACTATTAATGATGATGCTGACTCGAACAACGCCGTGTTGACCTTCGGTAACACGTCCGGCAACCAGTCCATTACCTTCTTGAACACCGCGCAGCGATTCCAGTTCAGCAGGGGAATTTCGGTACTGGGTACTATTTCGGGTTCCAGCTTGAACGTTGATCGCAACGCCACCGTCGGTGGAACGCTCACCGTCACTGGCGCCGTGCTGGGTATGTCGACCATTACCGCCAAGACCGTCTTGTCCGGTACCACGTTGCGTGTGTCCGGTAATGCAGACATCAACGGCTCACTCTCCGTCACGGGTTCCATCCTTACGGAAGGCAACCTGACGTTGGGTGGCGATGACGCTGCAACAGATGTGTCATTGACCTTCATGAATTCGGGCACCGACGAAACATTCACCTGGCTCGAAAGCAACGATAAGTTCTACCTGTCCGATGACTTGGACGTGAACGGCACCATTTCGGGCACCACGCTCAAGATTTCCGGCAACGGCACGCACACTATGTCCGGCTCACTCACGATCGAAGGCGCCTTGTCTGGCTCGACGATCCAGGGCTTTGGTCTCGGCGACTGTAGCGGCACCAACCAGAAGTTGGTGTACAACGCAGCCATCGACAAATTCGAATGTGCTACAGACCAGACCGGTGCAGGCAGCAACGGTAGCGGACAGATTCTCTCGCTCCACCCCGAATACCCAGGCGCTGTCTACTACGCCAGCGGATCCGTCTTCGTGGGCCAGATGACCCTGTCGGGTGGCACGACCGCACTGGATAACACCTTCAAGTGGACCTCCACCAAGGCCGCTCTGAACGACTACTGGATCTCCGTCCGCGTCCGCCTGCCGGATAACTTCAGCACTTGGGACCCGACGAAGCCGATTGAGCTCCGCTACAAGACCGGTGTCGCCTCGAACGCCAACAACTACGTCAGCATCCGCATTAAGGACACTGCCGGAGTCGAGCGCCCGCTGACCGGTGGCGAAAACCTGGCAAGCACCTCGTTCACGACCGCAAGCATTAAGGGCCCAGAAGCAGGCGGTACATGGACTCCGAAAGGCTACGTCACGATCTACGTGAAGCTGGCCGCCAACAACACTGCCAGCGCCTATGCCGCAGCCGGATTCATTAACCTGAACTTCGAATCGACGCTCCCGTAAGCCTGACCGAACACTCGCGAACACTTTCTTCAAACGAGAAGGACCCCTCCGCACCGGGAGGGGTTTTTCTTTGGTGCGCCATTATTCAGACGCACTGTCCTCACCTTCGGCAGCCATGCGCATATCCACTTGATCATACGTTCGTCGAGAGACCTCGCGAATGAACGATATACCACGCTGCACATCGCTACTACGCGTCATAACACACAGCAGGTACGGCCGCTTGGGATAATACACAATGCCGCAATCGTGGAACTGTTTTTCAGGCTCATCGGGAATGTCTCGAATGCCAAACTTATGAGCCACGAGAACGTCGGCAGGAACACCTGCTTTCAGGGCATCTTTGAATGCCGATTCGGCCAGCAGTGCCAACGCTTTTTGTGAGAGATCGGGGCGCAAAAAACGCCCGTTGAATAGAATGCGGAAGAGTGACGCGTAGTTCTTCACCGACATCGTGTGTTCGGTGGCGGCGCTGTACATACCCAGCTCTTTGTACATAACCTCCAAGGTCTGGCCGCTTTCGTCCAACACGGCCAAAAGTTTTCTCAACATGTCGGCGGATGCGTTGTCGGAATAGATGGTCATTTTGCCGAGTAAGTCGTCGACCGTATACGGCTGGCCGGGCTTCAGCGTTTCCTCGGGGTGCTCCACATTCATAAGCCCCGTGTACGCACCGGACATGACGATTTGCTGCGATAGAAGCTCGGGCATGTCTTGCGATACGCGCAACACCGCCAGCAACAAGGGGAGTTTGAACAGGCTTGCCGGCGTGAATTTATCGTCTTCATTCACACCGAACCACGGACCGCCGACAAGATCGCGAAAATACACCGCACCACCGGTAATTAATCCGGCTTTGCGCTGTGCTTCAATCCACTCGTACAAGTCATGCTCGAATTCCTCGTACTCCGGCATGAACACTCCAGAAGCATCGCTTTTGCAGCGGATCAGCGGATTCAGTAAAGCGTATTGCGAGCAATTCTGATTGTGATGCACATGCATGGAATGCCCAAGCCAGACACCGGAGGCGGCACTAGAAATGGTCAGTACGAGCAACGCCCAGAGACAGCCGATGGAAAAATTCCTGATACGCAGATTACCCGCCATGATCCGCTTTGAAAGAGAGGTTTGCAAGTTGCGAATATGCAATGACTGAAGGATAAGTAAATTTGCGTATTATCACTAATATGATGTTCGTCATTTGTTTATTTTAAAAGAAAAAGCTTAGTATTGTCTGTTTAACTTTGCTTTTTTATTTTTTTACTTTTTTCTTTTATGTTTTCTAGTAAAAATGTCGTTACGGCAAGAGTGCGCAGCTCGCGCGTTCTTGTCGCCACCTCGCTCGTGCTGAGCATGCTGCTGCCAGCCGGGAATGCGTTTGCAGCCGGAGACCCTGAACTCTCGTGGATACGTCAATTCGGAACAGCGACAGCAAGTAACGAGACAGCACGTGCCGTGGATGACGACGGCAATACCTTCGTCGGCGGCACGACGGACGGCGTTCTTTCGGGGCAAACCAGCGCCGGTGGCACCGACGGCTGGATCCGCAAATACGACCGATTCGGCAACCTTGTGTTCGTCGAGCAATTCGGCACAGATGGGGATGACGTCGTAACCGGCATCGGCATTGAACCGTCTGGCATCCACGTCATTGGCTACACCGAGGGTACGCTGCCGGGTGAGACCAGCGCCGGCGGCATCGACATATTTGTACGAAAATATGCTACGGGGCTGGAGCCCGAGCAAACGACCATGGTGCAATTCGGCACCGAGGGCGACGATTACGCGCTGAGTGCGGAGGGCGACCAATCCGGCTCGTTCATGACGGGCAAAACCGACGGTGCGCTTCCGGGCGCAACGAACAGCGGCGGTTTCGACGCATTCGCGGCGCGTTTGGGGCCGGATCTCAACATCGCGTGGATCGATCAGTGGGGATCGGATGCCGATGATTGGGCAACCGGCCTAGATTTCGACGGCGGACCTGATGTGGTGGTCTCGGGTGGAACCAACGGCACACTGCCCGGCCAAACCAGCGCGGGTGGAACAGATGCGTTCATGCGACGCATCTCTGTGACCACCGGCACGGAAAACCTGACTGTGCAATTCGGCACGGCACAATATGATGAGGCCGCAGCGGCCGTAAGCAGCGGAGAAGATACCGTGGTAGCAGGAACAACCTACGGAAGCATGCCCGGATTCACCAATGCCGGCGGTGCCGACGGATTCGTACGTGCATTTCCAGTTGCCAACAGCACATCGCCAGAATGGTTGCACCAATTCGGCACCAGTGGCGACGACGTGGTGAGTGGCGGCGCATTCGCCGGAGACCGCTTGATGTACATCATCGGCACGACGGACGGCGCCTTCCCCGGCCAAATCAATGCGGGCGGCAAGGATGTCTTCTTACGCAAGTATTACACGTACGATGGCCAATTGCGCTGGCACTCTCAGATTGGAACCGGATTTGATGATACTGCACGGGGCATCGGCCTGGATCAGACGCTGCACCACATCTTCGCTTTGGGTGAAACACTTGGCTCGCTTCCGGAAAACACCAATAGCGGCGGCTCGGATGCATTCATTATGAAATACAAACAAGACAACGACAGTGACGGTATTTATAACGAGGTAGATACCAGTCCAGAGAATTTCAGCGACGAATTCAGTGACTTCGCATTGCACGGCGGCACCACGGTGGGAGTGGTTGTGGACCGCGCGGACCAGGGATTAGTGATCCAGGATTCCGCGGCGGAAGGCGTAGAAATCGCGGTCGACTCTGGCGGGCCGGAGACACCGGCCGACGTGAGCGTGTGCAACGGACTGGCCGAAAGCCAGCTGGAACCGGGCGACGCGATTGACGTGGTGTGCGCCAGTGCGCACATCAGCGTTCTGGGCGGCGAAGTGGACACCACGTTCGTGGCGCCCGACGGCATGACAACGACCACGGTATTCGATGCTGGCAATACGCTGGCATTCGACGGCAACAGTGCATTCAGCGCCGACGCACAGAACACCGATGACATCGTCATCAATATCGGGTCGACCGAGCAAGTCATCGGCCCCGGCGCCACTATCCGCCTTGTGCCGCTGCTGCAGGATGCCTTCATCCGACAGGGTCACCCCAATCAGAATGAGGGCGCCAACCCCATGTTGCTTGTCCGCAAGAAAGGGGACACGCGAACTGTAGTGGGCTTCGACCTTGCATCCATGGACCTTAGTGGACTGACGAGCGCAACGCTGGTGATGACCATCGGCTCGGCGCCGCCGGCGAACTGGGGCCAGGGCGGAGCGATAGAGGTGCGCCGTCTGCTTGCACCTTGGACGGAAGGAAACGGCAAGGACATCGATGTTCCCGAGGTGGATTCCACGCGAGGAACCGGCAGCGGCATCACATGGAAATGCGGCACCGATACGGACATTTTGAATACCGAAAAAGACTGTGCCGGGAACTGGGAAGGCGGCGATAACGCAGTGGCACCTCGTACGGCCGCACCCATTACGATCACCAACGGCATGAGCGGCGAGCTGCACTTTGACGTCACCCAGGACGTACTGGCAGGCGCCAACTATGGCTGGCTGGTGAAAAAGCCGAACGAAAACCAAAACGGTAATATTAAGTTTTATTCACGCGAGGGCGCAGCAGGCGACCCATCGCTCGCACCCAAGCTTATTCTGGAATTCGCAAACTAACCGCGAAGAACCAACCGAAGTCCCCGGCACAACTGTGCCGGGGCTACTTCGGCGGACCCGAATAATCACTCAGGTTCACGAACATCGTCACGGTGCCACATTGCTTACGCTTATCGGCGGCACATGGCTCGGTTTTTGTGACATCCACATTCTCTAGCGCCATGCCAACCGCGCGCCCGGCCCGCAGGGCCTTGGCGGCATACCCCGGCAGGCTGGCTGCAACCAGTCGGTCGCCGGTGAGAATGGGGCCATTCTCCAGGCTGACTTTTACCGGCACGCGTCCGACAAGGGCGATGGGGTACGAACCCTTGGTGAACGCACCGGCGACGAAACCGGGATTGGTAGAGACTACTCCCAACACTTCGGGCTGGTAGGCCGAGGTGGAGCGCCGCACGCCCTGGCTGTCGGTGAAGTCGATGGTGACGACCTCGCCCGGTTGGAGGGCATCTGGCGAGGAATAGCGCTCGGCCAAGTCGGCGCCGCCGGTGTTCACCGACCCCTTGGTGCCGGTGAAAATGTCGCCGTTGCTGCTCACGCGGAACAGCGACAGGTTGTCGGCCTTCAGGTCGATGAGATTCTTGTCGCGACCCACCCAGAATTCGGTGATGGTCGGCGTAGTGACCGGCCGCTGCTGGTAGGCGATGGTGGATCCGCCGTTCCACCAGACGTCCTGGTAAATGCCGGGGTACGACGGAATGATGCGCGCAAGATTGAAGCTGATCTGCAGCCACGTATGTCCGGCACCCGGGTTGATGGCGTCGCCAGAGCGGGTGATTTCCCGTTCTTGATCGGCTTGCAGGGACAGCGACGAGGTACCTGTACGCACCGCCGCGGAAATGCCGGAATAGCTGGGCAGCGCTTTCCAGTTCAGCGTGGCACTGCTGTCCAGCGCGGGAATATTCATGACTTCGCTGCGGTAGAAGCCGCTGGTCACCCAGCCGCCGTCGTAACGCATGGCCGTTGTGGTTCCGGCCGATCCCACGGCGTTCGATCCGGCGGTGACCACAAATGTTCCGTCGTCACGCTGGAACGCCACCGATCCGGTGCCAGTCGCGGTGGGCAGTGCTGGGCCGGCCATGAAAATACCTACACCCAGCGGTCCGCCGGCATCGGCGGTGTACGCACCGGCGCGCTCGAAGTAGATGTTCGTGGTAGTGGTCGCGCCGCCGAGCGTCAGCAACCACGTACCGTCCGGGCGCGGCAATACCTGTGCGCCGTGGCGCGCGGCGGTGGCCATGGTGGCACCGACGAGGATCCTGTTGGTATACGGGTTATAGATGTTCGTACTGGTCAGACCGACGCAGGTGTTTGCGGTGGCGCCGCCCTTGATGATCATCCACGTACCGTCGCTGCGCTCGAACGCCATGGCGCCGGGGCCCGTGCCGTTGGTCATGACGACGCTCGCGTTGTTGACGAACGTCATGGTGTACGGATCGAAGATCGTCGTCGGCGTTTGCACGGTGCATGCCTGCGCGGTGGTGCCAGGAATCACCAAGTACTGTCCATTGGGCCGGGGAATGACCAGCGAGCCGCGTCCGATGACGGACGTGGTGGTAGCACCCGTCATGGTAGTATTCTGGAACGGGTTATAGATGGTGGTTGAGCGCCTAAAGCCACCATGCAAAATGAGCACGTTGCCGTTGGGCAGCGGAATAGGCTGCGCACCTTCGGCAACGAACTGTGTCATGAGCGGTCCCGCTGTATAGGTATTCGCCACAGGGTCATAGATGGTGGTGATTTTCGTGCCGCCACCGTGAACAATGAAGAACTTGCCGTCCGGGCGCTTGAACGCCAGCGCTCCGGTGGATGTGCGAATGGAGGGTGCAGTGGTCTGCGTATTGATGGTGTAGGTGTTGGCGTCGTACAACATGGCGGCGCCGGCGCCTCCGGCTGCCGAGCCCGGCAGGATAATGTACTTACGATCCGGACGCCTCATGACGATGGTGCCGATGCTGGCGGCTGTCGTCAGCGCGGGATGCTGTCCGGCCGCACCGTTGTAGAAACCAACGTTCGTTGTGTTATACGTGGTGCCGTACGTGACCATGTTCGCCAGCGCGATCTGCAGGTTTTTTGCGCGGTCATTCTGGATGTTGACGGCGATGGGGCCGGACGCATCGGTGGAACTACCGAATTCGAACTGCGTGCGGTGGAGTAGGATGGTATTGCGGATGGCAACGTCGTAGAGCGTGGGATCTTTGTTCGTACGGCGGTAGCGCGTCTGCCCAAGCCCACGGCGCAGACCCCATTCTTGGTCCACGAACTTGGGCAACGAACGCTTGAAAATGACGCGCATCTGCACGGAGTTATGTCCGGGAGTCGGCCGCACCAATTCTCCGCTGGTCTGCATATTCCTGTAGGTACCGGAACAACTGCCGTTGCCGGTACGGACCTGGAACGTCATCTGGCTGGCTTCTGCGTTCACATTCCATTCCATGCGTGAACCGGTACCGAGCATGGGCGCCGAAATGCACTCGGTCTCGTAGATGGCACCTGTGGAAGTGGACGGGCCGCCGATGATGTATCCCATGTCGTAGGTACTGGTCGTGGTCGTGGCGCCGCCACGGATGATCTGGATCTTGCCATCGGTGCGGATAAACGCATGCGCTCCGGCGCCCAGCGCGCCTCCCTGAATTGCCGGACCGGTAGTGAACTGGTTGGCATCGGTACGGGTGACGTCCAGGATGTTCGTAGTAGTGGAGCCACCAATGAGCACCAGGTACTTGCCGTCCTGACGCCAAATAGCCTGCGCGCCGTCGGCAAGCGCAACTGTGGGACCAAAGCCAACTCCGGACTGGGCAGTCATGCTACCGGCTCCGCGATCCACGGCTGTGGGCCGCGGGTCATAGATATAGGAGCTATTAATAGCACCCGGCATCACCAAGAATGTGCCATCTGGCCGACGCACCGAGAAGGCACCGGTGGTGATTGTTGGCGCATTCGTGGTAATGGGATTGATCTGCCACTGGTTATTGCCGGGCGTATACAGCCAGTGCGTAGTGGTATTGCCGCCGGCGAAGACAAGGAACGAACCGTCGTCGCGCTGGATGGCATGCGCTCCAGCACCGAAGCTGGCGCCAACGGCCGTCTGCGCCAAGTAACCGTTGGACGTGCCGTTGTAAATACCCCAGTTGCCGGAGCCGCCGCACATAATGACGTACGAACCAGAAGCCACCATGAATGCGTTGGTACCAGTGGTGGCCGTGCAACTCGTAAGGGTGGGACCGGCGGCGGTGGTGACGTTCCACGGGTCGTAGAGCGTGGATGTGGTCGCACCGCCGCCGTGGATTACCAGATAACGACCATCGCTGCGCCGCAGCGACATTCCTCCGGCGCCGACTGCGGCATTCGTAGCCGTACCTGCGGTAATAGTGCCACCAGCGATACCATCCCAGATGTTGACGGTGGTCGTGGCGTTGCCAAGGATGATGACGTACTTGCCGTCGTCGCGCAGGATGGTATGCGAACCGGCTCCGGCATTGGCCGATGTGACGGTAGTGGATGTAGACATGGTGCCCTGACCACTACTCGGCACCGTACCATCGCTGATGACAAGTGAATCACTGACAGAATCGATGTTGAGTAAGGTCGAACCAGCAACGGAGAAGTCCGTAGCATTGGCGACGCCAGTCGTTGTTTTGACAATGTCCGCACTCGTGACGTTCACATTCAGAGCACCGGTCATGGTGTCGCCGCCTTGGTTTACAAACATACCTTCGGCAGCTGCATAGCTGATTCCGCCTCCGCCGGTACCGCCACTCTGGTCCGTTCCACAACTGAATTTACCGGTCGACGGGTTGTAGAGCAGCTTGCTGCCAGTGGGATCGTTACACGTGCCTAATCCGGAACCGAAGAAACTTGCTCCTGAAAAGCTGGAGTCGGTAATAATCGAACCGGAGAATGTGTTGGCAATTGCGCCCCAGCTGCGAATGGTGGTGCCAGAGATGGTGCCGATGATATCCAGGTCATCGGAGAACGAGAATTTATCTGTCGCGTCGAGCCAGGTGAATGTTTCGTCGGTACCGGAATTCATGAAGGTCAGTGTCACGTTCGCCGCTGCGTCATCGCCACCCAACGTCAGGTCTCCATCTGTAACAATGGAGCCAGTGACCGCGAGCGCACCGTGAATATCGGTATTTCCAGATACACGCAATGAGCGTCCGGATGCAGTTCCTTTCACAATGGCGCCGGATGCGGCAAGCATGCCGTAGATGCTGGTGGCTCCATCCACACGCAACGATGAGCCCGAAATGCTGCCAACGATGCTGACGTCGTCACTGAATTGGAAGCGGTCGGCCGAATTGAACCACGTCAGTGTTTCGTTGGTGGTATCGCTACCGAACGTAAGCACTGCGTTGTTGGCATCGGCATCGTCGTTGATCGTGAGGTTGTTGTCGGTACGAATCGCACCGGTCACAGAAAGCGCACCATGGACATCAGCGTTGGTTGTCACGCGCAATGTTTTTCCGGACAACGTTCCGTCCCCAATAATGGCACCCGTCACGGACAATCCGCCGTGCACGTCGGCATTGCCGGACACGCGTAGTGTTTGGCCCGAGAGGACCGTTCCGGCCTTGAGCGTAACGCCGTTCTTAAAGACGGCGGCGCCGGAGAACGACGCGACTCCGGAAATAATGAGCGTGCGTCCAGACAGCGTCGACTTGGTTGTAAGGTTGCCGGACGCAGTCAGTGCTCCGCCAAGGTTGGCATTGCGGTCGATGACCAGGTTCGAACCCGACAATGTGCCAATGACTTTTAGACCCGCTGCAAAAATGAAGGTGTTGAGCGTGGTGTTGTAACTGAGCTGCTGTTGCACGGTACTGCCAAAGCGCAGGGCATAAATTGTTTCTCCCAGACCAGCATCGTCGACCGTCTCGAATGCGGTACCCGTAAGGCTGTCGTAGGTGGAAGCAAAGACAGGCTCGACGTTGGTCAGCAGCAGGGCTACCAGGAGCAGAGAGCCGGTGATGCGTTGTACGGTGCGCATGGTTTAGCGATCAGCTTCGGTATAAACGTGCTGCATACGAATGTTTTTGGCGGTTGCCGTGAGTGCGGAAACTCCCAGTACCTGGCGCAGAGACGTGGAGCCGCCAGGAAGGTTGGAGGCGGTACTGCCTTGCAAGCGTGTGCCGGTGGTCAGGTTGTCGATCTGCCAGTTCACAGTGGTGCACTTGGATGTGCAATTGAACGACAATTCGTACACGTTGTTCGTGGTAAACGGCATGGTGGTATTCACGACGTTCTGGGTGGTGTTGTCTTTGGTCGTAAACTGCCAGTTGGCATCCGCACGGTTGGTGGAGAACTGAAAGCCGATATAGTGACCTGCGGGGTTGTCGTTGCCCACCATGGTGGCAATGGTCTGGTTGGCAAGACCCACGAACGTGCGTACGGAAGCGGTATCTACCACGCCGACGCGGGCGCTGAAGAAAAAGCCGTTTGCCACACCCGCAGAACCGCGGAAGAACGTCGTGTTTACGGAGCTGGTACCGGCTGTGTCATTCAGTGTGGCGGCCGTTGCAAAGTTCGCCATGTAACCGAAGACTTCTCCCGCCGCAGGGTGCGACACAGTGGTGTCGTTGGTCACCGTTGTTCCAATGCCGTTGATTGTCGTACCGCCACCGGTCGTGAGCCCCATGACCATTTTACTGAACAGAGCGGGCTGCAGTGCGTAACCGGAACCGGAACTGCCGCGATTTTGCAGAAACGGCTTGCTGGCAATGGTCTGCGAGTAGGTTTTCAGCATGCCATCAGGTGCCTTGGACGGCGTCGCGGTATTCTGAAGATTTTGAATCATGAGCGTGCCGGACAACACCGCACCACTACCAAAATATGCTTTTTCACGCAGCACCAATCCGGTGCCGGTCGTGGTGTCCTGCAAATCTATAACCAGCACACCCGTCATGGTATCGCCGGACACATTCACGTACTTGGTATCGAAGAAACCTTGCAGCGAACCGGTGTTGGACCAGTTGCCACCGCCACCGCCAGTTTGGTCGGCACCGCAGGAGAAGCGGCCGGTCGTGGCATCCCAAAGGAGCTTGCTGGAAGCGCCCGTGTCACAATCTGTAAGGCCGGCGCCAGAGAATGAGCGATTGGCATAGAGAGTGAAGCCGGACATGATTCCCTGGACTGCAAGTGTGGCTTTCGGTGTTGCCATTCCGATTCCTACGTTTCCGCCGTCGGGGTTGAGCAACAGTTGAGAGGATGCGCCAGTGGTAAAGGCGCCGATTTTCCCGAGGCCAATCCTGGTCTGAGCATCACCCGAGGCGTCTGTTCCTCCGAATTTTGCTACCCAATCACTCGCGGTGGGCCACCACACGTCAAACTTATATTCTGGGTCAGCCACTGTACTTAAGACACCCACACGCTGCGTGCTGGAATCGACGAAGAATAATTTCGGTGTAGCGGGAGCATCGACCTGGAAATCGGCGTCCGGATAGCGGAAACTATTGAACACGCTACCGCCGTTTGGAGCGATCTGCACATTCCCGCCGCCCGCGTGAATGGACGCACCGGATAACGTACCGCCCACATCCACATCATCGGAAAAATAGAATTTGTCTGCAGTGTTCAACCACGTGAGCGATTCGTTGACGGCGTCGCTGCCGAACGTCAGTACTACGTCGTTGCTGTCCGCATTGTCATTCAGCGTGAAATTCGAATCCGTGCGCACGGCGCCCGAAATAGCCAGCGGACCCTGAATATCGGCGCCGCCATCGCTGACACGCAGTGAGTGGCCCGACAAGACGCGCATGGCGGTAATGGAACCTGTTGCGGTCACATCGCCGGCGATGAAGATGCTGCGCGTAAACTGGAAGCGCAAGTTGTTGCGATCGTAGAACAAGCGTTGACCAACCACGTCGCCGAAACGAATTTCCAACTGCGTTGCGGCCGTGTCGGAATTATCGATGATCTGGAACGCCTCGGTGTTTACGAGCAGCGTTGGGTTCCACGCACTTGCTGCGTATGCAGGTACACGCATTGCAAGCAACGACAGAACGCTCGCGATAAGTATCGCAATGCCATGCGCGTGCCGATATTGGTGTTTGTGGGAGAGCAAAATCCTATAAGTATACCAGAAAACGAGTGTTTTGACTGGGGTTTATATTTGCAAATATCTATTAAATGACGTGAAGTAATCTTTTGGAATGTTCGAGCAATCGAATATTGATAAAAGAAAATACTCTTGGAATGCAGTCAATCTCGCGAACGAGCCAGAAAAGGCGAAATGAGGTATACTGAACGGATTTCATGGAAATTCACGTCCACATTCCACGGCCCTGGCAAACCCTGTTTGCAATGCTACTCGTGTTCTTCTGGATCACGGGTCCGTTCGGTCCGAACTGGGCGAATACGTCGAACGACGGAGTGGGTGGCGTGAATAGCGGCGTGGAAATTGCGCGCGCACAACAAAGCGTGGAGCGTGAACGGATTACGCAGGCAGTTCTTGCGCAGCGCGAAGAGATTTTGCGCTACCAGGTGCAAGTGCTGGAGGACGAAGCGCAGCGCACACAGGACCCGAAGAAAATGGCTCAACTGACGGAGAATCGAAAAGTGCTGATCAGCATTTTAAGCCAAAAGAAAGCATCGGAGCAGTTGCTTGCCACATCGTTGTCCGAGCTCTGGGATGCCCAAGGAACGACCTTCAGTAAAAACGCTCCCGATACGCCGCTGATTCTTCGCTGGCCGGTGGAACCGACGTATGGCATTTCGGCGCATTTCGAAGATGACGGATACGAAGCAAAGTTCGGTATGCCGCACCACGCCGTGGACATTCCCGCTGAACAAGGAACGGTTATCCTCGCGCCGGCAGATGGTATGGTGGCGAAGGTATCACTCAATGGCCTTGGGTACAGCTATATCGCCATTGACCATGCCGATGGCGTACAGACGATTTACGGCCACGTGAGCGGCTCGCTCGTCCAGGAGGGCGACAAGGTGCGCATGGGTTCGCCCATTGGTCTTTCCGGCGGACGTCCGGGTTCCGAAGGCGCAGGATTACTGACGACCGGACCGCATTTGCATTTCGCCGTTCGACAAGACGGAGTGCTGGTGGATCCGCTGAAGTATTTGGTGAGGATGGTGGATGGGGACTAGCCGATACAGAGACGCGCGAAGCATCGCGCTCCCAACATGCACATACTGAACTATCTTGCTCCTGAGTACGACACTCCAAACACCCTGCCTGATCCTCTCCTTAGGGAAGCGGGTTGCTACCCGCGGGACACCTGCCTGTCGATCATCTTCCACTGCTCAAACGCAAACACGTCCGTCATACCGGCAACGTAGTCTTTTACGGCTTCCTCCAGGGCTCCGCCGTGTTTCTTCTGCAGCGCAAGAACCTTGTCGGGCGGGCTTGCTAGGTATGCCGCGAAGACATCTCGGATGACCTGCTTTCCTTGATTGGCTTGGGCCTGAACACCGGGATTCATGTAGAGGCGAGTCCAGAGAAATGTGCGAAGTTCTTTCATCATCTCGCGCATGTCCGGAGTGAATTGAACGATATCACCTTGTGCGGCATACACATCGGCAAGCGAATGGATGCCTCGATCGGCAATCGCTCGCTCGGTGGCGATGTAGAGGTCATGAATCAATGCTTGAACAATGGCGCCGCGGATTTCGGTACCTGTTTCCTTTGCCCTGTCAGAAGCCAATTTCCCAAGTTTGAGGCCGCGGAGTTCATCGATCGAGATAATCCCGGCTCGAAGACCGTCATCGGTATCGTGGGCGGTGTAGGCAATTTCGTCGGCCAGGTTTACGACTTGTGCTTCCAGCGACGGAGAGCGTTCGAGCACCAAGTCTTCTGGCATATCGTGCGGCGTGCGATGTTTCATGAGGCCTTCCAGCACTTCGCGATTCAAGTTGAGTCCGCTGTACTGCTTGCTGCGCTGCTCGAGGAACGTGACGATGCGCAGTGACTGGAGATTGTGCTCAAAGCGCTTGCCGGAGGGCTGGACGCACTCGTTGAGCGCCTCTTCGCCGGCGTGCCCGAATGGCGTGTGACCCAGGTCATGGGCCAAGGCGATGGACTCGGCCAAGTCTTCGTTCAGCCCCATGGTACGAGCGATGTCCCGGCCAACCTGGGCGACCTCCAGCGTGTGGGTAATGCGCGTGCGGTAATGGTCGCCGGTGCCGGTAACGAACACTTGTGTCTTGTGTTTCAGGCGACGGAACGACTGCGTATGCAGAATGCGGTCGCGATCACGCTGAAACGGGAAGCGTGTGGAATCTTCCGGTTCGGGGTGAATGCGTCCCAGTCCGCCGCCGTGCGGTACGGCGTACGGCATGAGCAGGGCATTGGCCGATGACATGCGTTGGGAGACGGGGAGCATTGGGATACGACAGCATACATCGTCTTCTGCGCGGCAACCACAAGGCCGGTTCCCAGGCCGGGATTCTTCGGCGAGCCGGAACCGGATGATTGGCTTACGGCTGAGGAAATAGCAACTAGCGACCGAATGTACCCCCGCAAGGGGATAGCGGCGGCAAGGGCCGCGAATTCATCATGTTCCTCCTGTATTTCTTCCCCCTTTTCTCTATGAAAACGGTCAACAGGACCATGCTGCTCGGCAACGCCACGCGCGACGCCGAACACAAGAAACTGCCCAGTGGCAGAGACGTCTGCACGTTCGGTTTGGCAACGAACCGTGTGTGGAAAGACTCCCAAGGCGAACGCCAGAGCGTCGCTGAATTCCATAACCTTGTCGCGTGGGGCAAGCTTGCCGGCTTTTGTGCCGAGTACATCCGCAAGGGCAAGCCGCTCTACGTAGAGGGCTATTTGCACACCCGCAGCTGGGAAGCCGAGAACGGCACCAAGCAGTACCGCACCGAAGTGGTTGTGGAGAACCTTGTGCTCATTGGACCCAAGGCCGAGGCCGAGGCTCCGAAGTTGCAGGACGACGAAGTGCCTGCTGAAGAGGCAGCACCGGTCGCCTAAGAAGATCATAAGGGCCGATCATCATCGGCCCTTTTTGTTTCTGTAAAAACCGGCGAAGACAGGCTCTGTCTGTCTGGAGCCGCACCATACGGGAGGAGAGCCCACGAGAGGGAAATCCCTAAAGGGACTGCGCGCCAAGCCTTTCGCTTCGCTCAAGAGCTTGTCGCTGGGAGCCGCAGGTTCCTTTCGTGAGTTTCAGATAGTCCAAACGGCCGTTGCTCCGCGTGACTCTATCCCTGGTACGCCAGGTGGGTGACCGCATCCCCGGCCCACGGGCCGAGGTGATTTGGTCTCCCGTAAGATAAGTCAGAGAAAAAGTATGCGCGGGCTGACGGGTCGTCGAGACAGTCGGGAATGCTACCACGCGGCCCGATATCGGGCGAGAAAAATCACGAGAATTATCGGAGTGTCACGACCAGGCAATTGGTGAAACCGCTCTTCACTTCTTCACGGTGTCCGCCGCGGTACGTCCACAGCGTTTGCGGATTGCAGCGCGTGCAATCAGACATGCGTTCAATATTCGCCACAGGTACGCCGATATCGGCGAATTGCTTGTTCGCGGCGGCAATAAGATCCACGCAGCGACCGCCGATGAACGGCTTCAGCGTGGGCACTTCGGTGTTTGGATCGGTGAAGTCGGCACACGTCGTACAGAGTGACGGGCCGGCGCCGACGACAACGTCCGCCGGACCGATATTCCACTCGCGCTTGAGCACGGCGAAGAACTCGGGGATGACACCGGCCACCACGCCTTTCCATCCGGCATGGATGAGCCCCACCACGTTGTGCTTGGGTGCATAGACGACGAAGTTCTGGCAGTCGGCGAAACGGATCAGCAGCGTGAGGTCTTTTGCGTCGGTGATGAGCCCGTCGGCCTGCTCGGTGCGTGAAGTTTCACTTCTGACGACCACAACGTTCTTGCCATGCTTCTGATGCAAGCTGGCGAGCTTGGTAGCCCCTGTCACGCGCTTGATGTCGGCATCCGAGGCGACGTTATCGGCTTTGTCCAAGAACAGCACATTGAGCTGTTTGGCGAACGGCCGGAGGTTGGCAAAAGGATGATCGATCATGAGAGAAGCATAGCGGGAATGGCATTCTTTTCCGCACCCGGAACGTCGCGTTCCGGCAGGCAACCCAAGGTCGCCGCTGCGGAAATTATACTGACTTCAAAATCCGTGGAATGCATTCAATCACCCGCTTGGTTCCATAGGCATGGCCGTATTCGTTGAACAGCAGCGTTCCCGCGCGCTTGATGACCGTGCTGGCGGTGACCGCCGCGTCGAAGTGCGGCATGCCCTGGGCGATGAGCGAGGCAGTGAGTCCGGCCAGCGCATCGCCTGTGCCGCCGACGGTGAGTCCGGGGTTGCCGCCGGGAATCTCGCGTTCCACTCCGGTTTCGGAAATCACGCGGTCGATAACACCTTTAATGAGCAGTGTAGCTTTTGTTTCTTTGGCTGCGTCCACTGCACGAGCAGGATCCAGCTCCATGCGCTCCAATTCACCCAGGTGCGGCGTGAGCACGGCATTGCGCCCCTTGAGTGCGGAGAGTGTGAACGGCTGCAATCCGGTGGCATCTACCACAAGTGGGCAGGTGGAGGAGTCGAAGATGGTCTGCAATGCGGAAAGCATGGCAGGCGTGCGAGCCAAGCCGGGGCCGATGACGGCGCAATCGATGGTCGCCAGTAATTCGAGCAATACGGCGTGATCTTTGGGTGTGAAGACATCCGGCGCCGACGGAGTACCGAACCAATAGACCTGCAAATTCGGCGACGCCTGCTTGGTGACCTCCACATGGACGGATGGCACCAATACATACACTAAATCTGCTCCTCCCGCTTCGGCCGCGAGGGCGGAGAAGAGCGGCGCACCATGCTGATGGAGCGAGCCGCCGATGACGGCGACTTTGCCGTTATCGCCTTTGTGCGAGTCGGCTGAGCGTTGCATGACGAAAGTGTACAGCAAAGTTGGCGGATGCAATGCAGGCGAGGGAATCAAGCGACGCCGGGGAGCTCGTGCATTGATTCCGCTTAGTGTTTTGCGAATTGCTTCCTCGCCGACTCGACGGCCGTCTCGATGCGCTCCTTGAATTTTGCCTGGGAGAATTTACGGGCACTCTCGCGGATGGCAGCGCGGTCCCACGACTTCGCTTCGCACTCCAGTACCGCAGCCGAGAAGGACTCCACGGTTTGCGCAGCAGCAAGTACACCGGTGCGTCCGTTCTCCACCACGTCGAGTACGCCGCCCTTGCCGAATGCGATGACGGGCGCGCCGCTAGCTTGAGCTTCCAACGGAACGATTCCTGCATCTTCGACCTGCGGGAAGAGAACCGCTTTGGCATCGGCATACAGGCGCGGGAGATCGGTATCCGGAACGAAGCCCTTGAACGTAACTGTAGGCCCAGCCATGGCTCGCAGACGGGCTTCCTCGTGTCCGGTACCACCAATAACGAGATTGATTTTGAGCGCATTGGCAAGCTCAATCAGCAGATCGAAACGCTTGTAAGGGACCAGTCGTCCGAGCGCCAGGTAATAGCCGCCTTGTGCTCCGAGTGGAGTCTGGAAAAAGCGATCATCGACCGGCGGTGGAATAACGATGCTGTCGCGTCCGTAAATGCGTGCGATACGACTCTGGGTTTCAGTGGAATTGGCAATGAACACATCCACGCGACGTGCGGTGGACAGATCCCATCGACGCAGGCGCTTGAGTTGCTGTTGCACTTTTTTCTTGAGCCAGCCTCGCATGCGAAAATCCTTTAAATACTCAGCTTCCATTTCCCAGGCGTAGCGCATGGGCGTGTGGCAGTAGCAGATGTGCACGGCATTCGAGGGTGCGACCACGCCTTTGCCGACCGCATGCGACGAACTGAAGACCACGTCGTAACCCGACAAATTGATGTCCTCTATTGCGCGCGGCAACAACGGCAATAAGAATTGATGCCGTCCGAGGATGCCATACAGCCACTGGAGCCTTGGCACCGTACGAACATCGGCATTCGCTAGGGCAGGCAGTTGCCCCTTGTTGTACACAGTCGTGAACAGCGGCGACCCGGGCCACATGCGATGCAACGCGGCGATGACATGTTCGGCGCCGCCGAACGTGGGCAGCCAGTCGGCGACAAGGGCGAGGCGCATGGCTGCATAGTAGAAGAAAAGCCGCGTTCTCCGAAGGCAGTTCGTTGTATTGAGAGATTTCAAAGAAACCAAGGAAGCCGACGATTCCGAGGATTGCAGGGGCTCCTCGGACTCTTTGGTTTCTTCGGACTCTTCGGCTTCCCCTCGGACTCAAAACGACCACCAACCCTGCTACACTGTCGTCCATGCCGCTCAAGAAACCGAGCAGGTTGCCGAAGCACTTAAACCGCGCGGCAAGCCCGTTCGTGCGCACCATGGCCAAGAAGTACTATCGTACGACGATGGTGCGGCGGCGCATGCGCAATATTTCTCACGGCACCCGCAAGTGGACCAAGGTCGCATCGGCAATCGGATCGGAGTTCAAGGTGTGGGCGGGTATCGCGCTCATGCTTACGGTATTGGCGGTCATCGGCATTCTGCTCTTTTCTCCGATCTTCGACGTCAAGCAAATCCAAGTGCGTCGCCAGGATGCGCGCCTGGATATAGAAGAGGTGCAGGAGGTGCTAAAGCCCTTGTTCCGTACGCGTTTACCGTTCATTACCAAAAGTCAGGTATTCGAGCTGCTGGCCGACCAATACCCCGACATTCGCCGCATTGAGATTGCCAAACAATACCCTTCGACACTCATTATCTCCGCGTATTTGGATACGGTTGCAGCCGAGTTGCAGCTGGATGAACCCTACGTCGGAAGCGGCGCCCTGAGCGGATCGGGCAGCCATGCATACGTGACGTCGGACGGGTATGCGATATTCACACCCATTGCGCTCACCGACGGCGATACACTGCCAAAATTACGCATTACGGACTGGGGCGTAAAGCCGACCAATCGCACGTTTTTGATCGGACCGGAATTCCTGCAGACTATTTTCCAGGCCAAGGACATGCTGTCTGAAAACTTCGGGTTCACGGTCACGGATAGTACGGTATTCATCCGCGCTCAAGAGTTCCACGTTCGTGCAAATAAGGTCTCTTTGTGGTTTGATCTAACAAGTCCGTTGGCACTACAATTCCAGCGCTTCCGGGATTTCCTCAAAACCGTCCCGCTGGATCAGGTGAAGGAGTACGTCGACCTACGTATCTCCGATCGAGTGATTTACAAGTGAGCGCCAACGCGCCCCTCCCCCTTCCGCACGCATGCTTCGCGCCATCGCATCCCTCTTGCTGCTCGGCATGGTCCCTCCGACCGCCGACAGCGTCCACTTGGCATCGTTGCCGAGTATCGAAGTCGTGCAGGTGACTGCGCCATCGCACATTCAAGAGCATCTGAATGTCCCTGCGCTCAGTGCGTCGGGTGTCATGCTGATCGACTTGGACAGCGGCGAGGAACTCTTCTCGGTGAATCCGGATACGCCCAGACCCATGGCGAGCCTGACGAAGGTCATGACCGCCCTGATCGTCTTGGAACACCATTCGCTCGATGAAATCGTGACCGTACCGGCAATCGCCGACGAAATCGGCGGCAGCACACTCAAAGCAAAATCAGGCCAACAGTTCAAGCTGAGCGCCATGCTCAAGGCACTCCTGCTGCCGTCGGCAAACGATGCGGCCTACACCTTGGCCGTACATCACAGCCGCAGCGTGGCGAAATTCGTTGCCGAAATGAATGAACGTGCAACGGCGCTTGGCATGAAGAACACGCATTTTGGCAATCCGGCCGGATTGGACAGCCAGCAACAGTATGCTTCGCCGCGCGATTTAGCCTGGCTCTCGGTTGCAGCCCTGCGGCAACCGGCATTCCGTGCAACGGTGGGCATGCGTTTTGCGAACATCACCAGCAGCGACGGCATGCAATTCGCGTTGTCGAATACGAATGAAATGCTGCACTACAACGACAGCGTTTTCGGCCTGAAGACCGGTACAACCGATTCTGCGGGTGAATGTCTTATTGTGGCATTCGTTGCTGGAGAGCGCTCGTATCTCTTAGTGATTCTTAAATCGGCGGACAGGTATACTGACGCCTTGAATGTTCTTCAGGCAGTGCAAGAAGCTTTGTAAGCGCCTCCCATGAGACCGTCCCGCACCCCCGCTCAGCATTGGCTCTCCCTGCGCATCCGCCTTCTCTGCGGAGTCGTCTTCGTAGGCTCGCTATTCCTGCCGCCGTACGTGAGCGAGGTACAAAGTGCGCCACAGGAATTTACCGACCAAGAAGAAGGACAAATCGTCTTCATTGAAGACGGTTTTCTGATGAAGACATCGTCGCTGACGGAGCAAGGGACCCGCAGTGCCTTCAGCGAGGGAATCTTGCACACGGTCGAACCGAACGAGAGTATTGGCGCCATTGCCAAGAGTGCGGGCGTGAAGCCCGAAACGATTCGTTGGGCCAACAACTTAACCGACGGTGCAACGGTACAGCCGGGCCAGAAGCTGCTGATTTTGCCGGTCGACGGCGTGATTCACACGGTAAAACGCGGCCAGAGTTTGTCCGCCATCGCCGAGCTCTACTCCGTTGCCCCAGAGAAAATCTCGGCACAGAACAAGCTGAAAGGCGGCTATATTTTAGCCGGACAACAATTGATCGTCCCAGGTGGGAAGCCGATTGTCGAAGTGCCGAAGCCCGTGGTTGCCATAAAGCCGCCAACGACTCCTGGAAGCAAACCGCCGGCCACTCCGACCGCGCCGCCCAAAACGTATGTCATCGAGCCGACGTATGGTGTTCTGCAGAATCCCTGTGACTGTTACTTCACCCAATACTTCGGCCCCAGTCACTTCGGCGTGGACATGCAGCATAAGGGCGGCAGCGCGATTTTCGCAGCCGAAGCAGGAACGGTCATCCGTGCCGAATACGGCTGGAACGGCGGTTATGGAAACGTGGTGGAAATCGACCATGGCAACGGCCTGGTCACGCTGTATGCCCACAACAAAGAGATGTATGTGAAAAACGGCGACATCGTGACGCGCGGCCAGGCAATTGCATTCATGGGTAACACCGGACGCGTGCACGGCCCGACCGGCATCCACCTGCACTTCGAGGTCCGCGTGAACGGCAACAAGAAGAATCCGACGCTGTATTTGAAATAGGGATTCCGAGGAAACCGAAGATTCCGACGAGTCCGACGAAAAGCTGTCGAGATTCCTTGGAATCTTCGGCTTCATCGGATTCTTCGGACTCTTCAATTTACGCCCCGAAAATCACCGTCAGGTCCGGACTGCCATCAATCACCCGCTTCGCCGGCCAACGGCGTTCGTCTTCGGCGCTCTGCAGCATCTCGTTCCAGACCTCGAACTTCTTCTGACCCTTGAACAAAAATACGTGCGACTGTGCGGCAGCCACCACATTCAGGGTAAGCGACAGGCGGTCCTTCACCGCGAACGTGTTCGTCGTGGTATGCAGCGCAAAGAGCGAGTCCGAGAGTGCGACATCGGACAGTGGCGGGAACAGCGACGCAATATGTCCGTCGTCACCCATGCCGAGAATGGCGATGTCGGGAAAATGGTCATCCCACAGCTCTTTCACACGTTCGGCATAATCGGCCAAGCACTGGTCGATAGGCAACGAGGTATCTGGGAAAACCCACGCCTCAGGCGGAATGGCGGCGCTCTTCAGCAAGGTATCGCGGATGAGGCGCTGGTTGCTGTTGGCGTCGATGGTAGGCACGTAGCGTTCGTCGTAGAGGAAGATGCCGACCTTCGTCCAATCGATGGACGTATCCGTACCGAGCAGCGTGTAGACGGGCACCGGCGTGGAACCACCCGACAACCCGATGACACAACGCCCGCGCTGATCGATGGCACGCTTGATCCGCACCGCCAACATGGTAGCCGCTTTGGACGGAAATTCGCCGGCGGTCGCGTGTTCAATGCGCATTAGAACCAATTGAAGCCGTGCTTCTGAATGAATGCGTCCGCTTCGGCGGGGCCGCCGGAACCCGATGCATACAGTGCCAACGGCGTGGACGCTTCATCTAAGTAACGCTGCAGGGGGTCGATGAGATTCCAGCATGCCTGCACTTCGGCAGGATCCAGGAACCATTGCTGATTGCCGTTGATTGCTTCGAGCAACAGCAAGCTGTGTTCCACCATGCAATCGCCCATGCAGACGAGAGGGTCTTCCATGACCAGTGGGCGAAATTGCGGCTCGCTGCCACCAAGCTTGGTCTGCAAGTGCAGCTTCATGCCGGCTTCGCCCTGCAGGATGATATCCAGACGATTGCGCTTGGCGCCGCCGGCCTTGCCGAGCATGGCGAGTGAATCTTGGAACTCCACGCTGATGCGCGTTTCCTTGGACTTCAGTCGTTTGCCGGAACGGAAGAAAAACGGCACGCCCTCCCAGCGTGAACTGCGACTGGCAAGCTTCATGGCGGCGAATGTCGGCGTGCGCGAGCCCTTGGCCACGCCTTCTTCGGCGCTGTATGCCGGAACATCTTTGCCACCCATGGCCCCCTTGTCGTATTGCCCCTGCAAAACAATGTCGCCCAAGCCAGCGGCAGGCGGCAGATAAAACTTACTGATCGCGTCCAAGCGCGCGGCCTTCAGTGCCTCGCCGTCGCTCTGCACACGCATGCACACCAGTGCGGCGATTTGAATCAGGTGACTCTGGAACATGTCGCGAAACGTGCCGACGGCGTCGAAGTATCCGGCGCGACCTTCCAAGCCCGCGCTTTCCGATGCGGTGATTTGCACGTTGGTAATGAGCGTGTTTTTGAGCAGCGCCTCAATGACCGGGTTCGCGTAACGCAAATAGTAGATGTTGCGCACGGCCTCTTTGCCCAGGTAGTGATCCAAGATGTACACCTCGTTCGGATCGAAGCAGGAGTACAACTTGTCGCGTAACTCCTGGAAGCTTTTGGCATCGTGACCCACCGGTTTTTCCACGATGCAACGGAAATCGCTCGGCTCTCCGTCGGCATGGCGATGCAATCCACCCGCGCACAGGTTATCGATCACTGCGCCGAAGACGGTCGGAGGAATGGAGAAATATGCCAAGCGCACGCGCTTTTCGCCTCCTTCGAGTGTTTGAAGCTTGGCTGCCAACGTCTTGAAATCTGCAACCTTGTCGTACTGTCCGGCCTGGTAGACGACGTGGGTGAGTAGCTCGGACAACACCTTCTCGTTCACTTCCAAGACGTTCGCGCGGACGGCATCGGCAAAATCTTTACGAAAGACATCGTCGGACATGGCGGTACGTGCGTACCCGACGATGGAATACTGCTCCGGAAGCCGCTTTTTGAGCGCCAGGAAATAGAGCGCAGGAAAGATTTTGATCTTGGCCAGGTGCCCCGAAGCGCCGAAGAGGATGAGCGAGAACGGACGCTCGGCATGCAACATGCGCGAAGTGTATCAGTAGTCAGTCGGCAGTAAACAGCAGGTGATTGATCGCTTTTCTCTTTCAACTTTCCGCGACGTCCTGTCTACTCATCAGTGCGCTCTGCCAACTGACTACTGCCCCATGGATACCCTTCTGCAGCTTCTCGCCAATCTCTCGATACCGTTTCAGCGCTTCGACCACCCGGCGGTGTTCACCTGCGAGGAATCCGACAAGATCTGCCAGCCGATGCCGGGCGCCCATACCAAGCAACTGCTGCTACGCAGCAAGAAAAAGGATAAGCACGTGCTGTTGATTGTGATGCACGACAAGCGCGTGGATACGCGTGCACTGGCGAAAGAATACGGCGTGCAGAGTTTCAGCTTTGCGTCACCGGAATTGCTGAAAGAATTGCTTGGCGTGGAACCCGGATCGGTAACGCCGTTCGGACTGATGTTCGACAAGAACCACATTGTGGAAGTGGTCGTGGATGAAGATGCCTGGAACATGGGGCAGTTTCGATTCCATCCGCTCATCAACACCGCGACGCTCATTGTCGATCGTGCCGGATTGGAGGCATTTACCAAGTACACGGGCCACGCATTCACGGTACGCACGATTCCACAGAGAACGGTGGAACCCGCAGCAGCAGAGCGGTAGAATCGTCGGCCATGGCAACCCGCCACGCACCACCGACCTCAACCCGCGTACTCCACGCAACTGAGCGTGCTGTGCCGTACAACAACGTTTCGAATCTGTACATGTTGAACGGCGAGCGGCCCAACCCGCGCTTCGGCGGCGATTGTCTGTACCAGGCATATTTGTTTGGCGAACGTTTCCGCGCGGCGGTGTCCGGCGTGCCGGTACGGTTCCACAACACCGAAGGCGAAGGCACCAGCGGGCACATCGTGCCGATCGCCGGCGACGGCGATGAGCGCCAGATCTTCGAGATTACCCAATTGGCAGCTGAGCCGATTTCACTGGCCGATATTCGCGGACGCGCCAACGAGAAGCGTGTACGCACGTTTCCATTGCCACCGCGTGGCGACCGGGCGCTGTCGTGCTTTTGGTTGCCGCATTTGGAGCAACTGAACATCAGTATGATCAGCGGCTGCGACGGCGGCCTGTTACACCACCGCATTGCAACCGATTCGCCAATCGAGCTGCCGGACAGCACGCACCCCATCGACGACATGATGGCCCGCATACCGCGCAAGCCGCTGCGGCTGCATGCACTGGATGCCGACTTCGGCAAAGTGGCGGTGACGCTGGACCCGATCGACGGTGCGATGACGGCGCAGATTGTGGGAGCCGAGACAGCGCATGGCGGCAGCAAACGCTTTGAACAAGCGTTCGAGTATGTTGCACAATCGGTTGGCGTGCGACGCTCACAGCTGATGGAATTCTTCCAAGAGGGCTGGAAAATGGAGCGGGAACTCCAGGGTTTGCTCTAGGGAGGAGTAGCCCCGAACGCCGTTTTCTGGTACAATGAGGAGATGGCAACTTCTCCTGCTGCAGACGGCTTGTTCGGCGCCAAGGTTTCTGGCGGCGATTCCGAGGAAGTGGCGCGGCTAAAAGCCGAGCTACAGGTGGAGAAAGACCGCCATCGCGTGTTGGTAGACAAAGCACACCGCGTGGAACAAACGCAGTCCGAGAAGGACTCGGCGGCGGCTTTGCAATTGCTCGAAACTCTTGAGGATCTTCCCGCTTCCCAGCCCAAGGCATGATGCCCGATCAGGAACAGCCACAGGCCGAGCCCGATACTGTTGAGCAGCGTGAAAAAAAGGAGAGCGCTGATCAGTCGAGTCAGGACAATCCCGATGCGCTGCGCAAGCAGATTGCCAATGAGAAAGCTCGTAACCAAAAGCTGGAAAAGGTGATTGCCTCCGAAGGCGGTGAGGACGGCAAGGAAAAGAAGGAAGGCTCCGAACGCCTGGAGGAATTGTTGATCAAGGAACTCGAACCAAGCATGCAACAGGGCTTGGATATGAACGTGAACACTGATTTCTCAAAACGTGAGCCCGACCGTCTGCGCAGTGATTTGGCGCGCGTCAACGGCTCCGAGAAGTATGTCTCCAGTCACACACCGGAAAGTTTGGGTAGTGCTTTGCAGCGCGAGTTGAAGAACGCGTTCGAGAAGTACAAAGCTGAGCAACCCAATGACACCAGCGTAGGCGGCATGCAGGGCGCCGACTCCAACAAGGCGATTGATTTCGTGAAGAGCGCCATGCTCAAGTCACTGCAAATCGTGAAGACGAATATCGTCAAGGCACTGAAGGAGAAAGGTGTAGAGAATCCCGAAGAGGAGCAAGGGAAGCGTGAGGCTTCCGGAGAGCAAGTCCGCACTGTTCGTGGAGCGCCAAACGACCGAGCTATTGGTCCACGCGGACGAAATTCCATGCGTGAATTCCGCAACGCTATCTACAAAGCCGAAACTCCAGATAAGGTGCGTTACGACCGCCTGACCCTTGAGCCACCCAAGACCGAAGCCGAACGCAATGCAGCAAAGAAGTTCAATGTGTTGGCCGAGAAATTCGACAACGCACTCGCGCATTGCGAAGAAGGCGGCACTAGCGGCATCGATAAAAATGTTCGTGCGGTGCTGCTCAAAGACTATGGCGACATGTTGGTGAAGGACCCTATCACCACTCCCGAGACACTGCCGAAATTCAAGGAATGGTTGGCGCAGAATGCCGACAAGGTGAAGGTCGCCCGCGAGCAAGTCACCAAAACCGCAGAGTAGCGATTCAGCGCTGTTTTATGCTATACTGAACAGAAATATCCACACTCAATTCCCACTCGTTGCATGGTCAATCACATTGAAATCGCACCCGATCACGGACCCGACGGCGAGCAGGCAAACACCCTGCGCCTCCAGAGCAACGCCGAGCAGCAGAAGCGCGTGGCAGAAGCGCTGAACCTTATTGCCGAGTCCGACGCGGCAGACACGGTGGTGGATGCCATGGGACTGAAGACGCATTTGGATGACCCGAACAATCCCGTCCGCACGTTCCTGATGAACGCCAACGGCGCCAAGGTGCGCCTGTTCTTGGAGACCTCGTTTAAGAAAGCCCAAGACAAGCTGAAGGAGACGGGAGACGTGGAGGGCCTTCTTGCACTCAAAACTACACAGGGCCAGGTTCTGGCAGCATTGGATACTCCCGCAACCGAGCAGATTGAGCGCCCGGGCGACCAGCGCCGCGCGGCCTAGTGAAAGCCATCGCCGATCTTCCACGCCACCCCCGAATCGGGTGTTTCTTGACATATTTAAGTTAATGTTTTTAAATGCGTATTAAAAATGGATCATCGTACCCGTTCATTCGGCGGAATCGAGCGCTTGGATACACCAGAATCCAACGCTCTTTTGGAGGTGCAACGAGCTGTGCCGTTTACGAATATTGCCAGGCTGTTTCGCTACTACGGTGAAACCGTCTATCGAACGCTTGGCGGCGACTGCCTGTACCAGGCGCATGTGTTCCGACAGATGTTGCGCGACGGCGATTCGCAGGTAATCGTGGGGCTGTATAACCAAAGCGGCGTGACTACCGATGGCCACGTGATGCCGGTGACGTATTCGGAACGCGGCACGCTGCTGCACGAAATCACCGAGCTTGCGACCCAGCCCGTGCCGCTGGATCAATTGCCGATGGGGTTGGGGCAGCACGCACTTGTGCGCACGTTTCCCATCATGCCGGGCAAAGGTCGGTTGCTGTTTTCGAAGTGGGTGGGGGGCGGAAGGATGCTCTCGACGATGCTGGTAAGCGAACGCAATGATTGGTTCGGACGTCAGGCGATGCTGAACATGCGCAAAGCAATCGTGTTGCCCGACGACGCAGAAGATCACCCGTTCAATGAGACGATGGCGCGCACCCCAGTGGATGAACTGGTGTTGCACGCACTTGGGGCAGATGGATCGAAATCGTACGTTGCCCTGCAAACCGCAACGGGAGTCATGGAAGCCGGACGGATCGGTGAAGGTGGTACGTACGCCCATTTCGATCGCCAAGCAGGATTCGCCGACGAATTCAACCGAGTTGCCAGACTTATCGGTGCCGACCGCTGCACGCTCATGGAGTTATTTCAGGAAGGCTGGGGGTATTACAAGAAATTGCATCCGGATTACCAAGACAACGCATGAAGCAAGAGCACTACCGCCTGCACCTGGTGGCCGCGGAAGGCTGCGATGAAGAGTTCGCCGAGTGGCGCTCGGAGGAGCTGTACGCCATGGCCGGACGTGACCTGATGCTAGATGCCGCAATGGACCCGGACGATACGCGCTACGGTGTCGACCTTCTGCTGCGTTACCTGCCGGCCCTGCTGGAGGACCACGATCCCGCCCAGCTGATGAGCCTGATCGACGCGAAGCGGGGAATGATTTTCTCCACACGCGACGCCGCCCGCCAGACGCTGCGGCACCTGGAGATCATCGGGGATCATGCAGACATGGTCATGCAAACGCGCCTGATCGACGAACTGACGGCGGCCAAGCGGTTGCGAAGCGACCCGATGACGGCGTTGGAATTCGCCAAGCAGTTCGGCAAGATTCTGCGGCACTTCGATTCGTCCTCGAACACGCGGGTGGTACGGCGGATCTGGGACGTCATCGCGCAGTACCGGGCGCTACCCCCGGTGCTCTCATTTCTTGCGCCCGAGGAGCTGCCGGACTACCTGGACCGCGGACCGATCGAAGAGGCGACTTCGGCCAAGGTCGTGGCAAGCGACATGGTGACGCCCCGGCGCTACCTGGACCCGACCGACAAGGGCGAATGCGACAACGCGGAGGTGTTCCACCAGCGCGCGCTGGCCGGTCATGGCGACGGCTACGGACGCCTGACGATCGTGGAAGCCGACGACGGCACGCCGGTCGGTTCCGTGAAATGGGACGGCTACCCGAGCATGCTCGGGCTGCGCACCGTCATCGACTCGGCCGGCCGCCACGCGGTGATGCCGGGCGGCGTGTACAAGCTTTCCGAACGCGTGGAACGCGACGTGCTGGACGACGAGAACCTCGGCGACCGATTCGCACGCAGGCGCTACGCGGAGCTGGAGCTGCAGCCCGTGCGCGTGCTCGGAGGCTATTGGCCGGGGCGCCTGGATCACGAGGAGTTCCGCGAGATCATCGAGGACGTCCTCACCCGCCCGCAGTTCCGGAAACGCGGCTGAACTTGCACGCGAAAAACTTCCTGCTAGGCTGACCCGTACATCACCGCTATCACGAGTGACATCGTGGGAACTGGCCCAATACGATGTCCCCCAACCTCTCCGAGCCCGGAGGACGGTGGGAAATCCAGCCCCCTTCCGGGGACAGATAGTGACCACTCAGTTCACTTCATCTCTCCACGGAAGAGAGTGACCATTTCGCGGTGTGTCTCTCTTCCCCCTTTTTATCCCATGTCCTCCCTGTTCACGTCGGAATCGGTGACCGAGGGTCACCCAGACAAAGTCTGTGACCAGATCAGCGACGCGATCCTGGACTATGCGTTGTCCAAGGACCCCGCTTCGCACGTCGCCTGCGAGTGCCTCGTCACCACCGGATTGGTGGTCGTGGCAGGCGAAATCAAGACCAAGACCTACATCCCGATGGCCGACATCGCCCGTGAGACCATCCGCCAGATCGGTTACGACGACGCCGTGTACGGCTTCGACCACAAAGCCTGCGCCGTCATGATCTGCGTCGGCGAGCAGTCCGCCGACATCGACCAGGGTGTGGCCGAAGGCAAGAAGAAAGAAGAGCAGGGTGCCGGTGACCAGGGTCTGATGTTCGGTTACGCCTGCGACGAGACCCCCGAACTGATGCCGCTGCCGATTTCGTTGGCTCACCAACTCACCCGCAAGCTCTCCGAAGTGCGCAAGGCCGGCGGACTGAAGTACTTGCGTCCCGACGGCAAGAGCCAGGTGACGGTGGAGTACGGCGAGGACGGTCTGCCCAAGCGTGTGCACGCAGTGGTTATTTCCACGCAGCACGCCGAGGATGTGTCGCATGAACAGATCTGCAAGGACGTGAAGAAGTTCATTATTGAACCGGTATGCGGCAAGTGGCTCGACGCCAAGACCGTGTACCACATTAACCCAACCGGTCGCTTCGTCATCGGCGGTCCTCCGGGCGACTGCGGCGTGACCGGACGCAAGATCATCGTGGACACCTACGGCGGATACAGCCGCCACGGTGGAGGCGCCTTCTCGGGCAAGGACCCGAGCAAAGTCGACCGTTCAGCCGCTTATGCCGCGCGCTGGGTCGCCAAGCACGTCGTGAAAGCAGGGCTCGCCAAGAAGTGCGAAGTGCAGGTGGCGTATGCCATCGGCGTGGCCGCTCCGGTCAGCGTCCGTGTGGATACATTCGGCACCGGCACCGTCTCGGATGCCAAGTTGTCCGAGGCCGTACAGAAGACGTTTGATCTGCGCCCGGCGCACATCATCAAGGACCTGGACCTGTTGAAGCCGCAGTACCAGAAGATCGCCGCCTACGGACACATGGGCCGCGAGGACACCGACGTCGCGTGGGAGAAGTGCACGCGTCTCGAGGAACTGAAGAAGGCAGCCAAGTAGTTTTTTTCGATCGGAACCACGGAGGGCTCATTTCCTCTCCGTGGTTTCTTCGGAGTACAGTGGAATCCATGCGCCACCTGCTGAACCTCTCGCTCATTGCCACGCTCACATTCGGAACCGGTGGCGTCGCCTTTGCCGCAGCGAAGAAAAAGGCATCCTCCAGCTCGAGCTCGGTGGCTTCGTGCATCATTAAAGGAAACATCTCGTCGCCCAAGAAGGAGAAGATTTACCACCTGCAGACATGCGCCTCGTACAAGCAGACAATTATCGACACCGCTGCCGGCGAACGCTGGTTTTGCTCTGAACAAGAAGCCTTGGCAGCTGGCTGGCGCAAAGCGCTGAACTGCAAGAAATAGCGTTTAATCCAGCAGCGATGCAACGTCTGCATGCCTCTCGAACGGCTCTGCCGCGTTGAGTGTTCCGTCTCTCAGGCGATCCTGCAACGCATTGTCCATAATGGCACGGAAGAGCAGTTTATACGTGCTGGCCATGCGATCGATGCCCATGGAGTCGGACGTGCCGTAGACCTCTTTTGCCATTTCCGCGGCACCGCCGGGAGCGGCGCGGCGCGCGGCAAGTTCGGGAAGCTTGTTGAGCAGGTACTGCTGCCATCGCTCCTGAAAACGAGCCACGAGGCGCCGTTGCACATCTTCGCCGTGTTCACCGTCGAAGATTCTGGTCACCATCTCGGGGCTCATATCGGGGAACAGGTTCACAATCGATCCATTTTCGTCATCGCGGATGTGTTCCATGGGCCCTCCTGTGGCAGTGCACACATTCCAGCCGCCGGAGAACACCGCACGCTCGTAGGATGTGCCACAAGCCTCACGGGTGGGGCGGGGGCCATGGATCCAGAAGTCGGACGAACCGGTGCACAAACGCATGAATTCAATACCGGTACGCGGAGCAAATACAAATCGGCCCCTGAGTGCGGGATCGGATTGCAGCTCATTGAATTGATCCTTCCATGATCGGCCCACGGTATCGCTGGCAACACCGCCGATAAGGACGTTCGCACCAAGGCCGCTCCTGCGGCCACCCGGTACGTCGTACTCTTGCGTCGGGTCGCCGCACATCCAGCGAATCAGTGGGATGAGCGCTCCAATTTCCTTGTATTCCACGTGCCTGCGCGTGAGCGCGATGAGCGGCTTTTCGCCGATAGCATCGAGTGTTGGGAGACCGTTTTTTTCAAGGTAGGCATTCAGCTCTCCTTTTGTCTGCAAGCGCGCTTCCAACAATTCTTCACCGGTCACTTCATCCAACGATGTCTTGCCCGCCTGAATGGCGCGCAGTGCAGGGCTCGTCCATCGCTCACGATCGGAACCATTCGTAATGGTGAGCAATTTTGCCTGAATATCCGGAGCCAAGCGCTGATCGGGCGATTGCGTCGGAAAGATGACCTCGCGACTGATCGTTCCGTGTTCTTTGGACACCATGTTGACCGCGCTTGCTCTGTGCAGGCCGTAGTTCAGCGGTTCAATGTAGTCATAATACTTCACACCTCCTTCGCCCTCGCGCGCAGGAGGACCCAAATACCCCTGCCGTTCGTCGGCCTGCACCATGGGGTGATACTGCGGCAGTTGCGACCATGCGTTCCGCGGAACGGCATCGTGGCCTACAACACCTTCCACCCATCGACGATTTGCCCACGATGGCAGCGCCGCGCGCTCTTGCGTGTGGTTGGTGAAAGCGAATTTCGTGCTGTCGAGCAATGCGCCGATTTGTCCGCGCGTTTGTTCGCGATGATGATCCACGGCCATGATGACCGGTACGAGTTGTGCTTCATTGATGCGAATCACTGATGGATCGATGCGGAGCCGCTTGCACATTTCCACGACAGCGCGACCGAAGAACATGTACTGCTTGAGTTTTTCGGCGGCATCGTCGGGGTAGCGCACATGGAAAATCTGCGGCTGCCGAATCAGTAACACCGGCGTCGTTCCTTCTTCTACAACCCAGAATTCTGCAGGCAACGTGTGTCCGTTCAGCGGCACATCACATCGCACAACTTGGCCGTCGTCATCCGTGAGTGGAACCGCACCGCTGCCTTCCCAAGGAACGTCGACTTGTACATCGCCTTTGCGCAGGGTGCTGTATCCGGGAATGCATCCGGCTGCGTTCACGCCCGCCTTTTCGTAGGCACCGTAGGTCTCACCTTCCAGAAAGCCGAGGCCACCGGCGCCATGCGCTGCCTGCGCATCACCTTCCAATCCCTCTAAGAAGGCTTCCAGCGAACAATCCAAAACGAATCGTCCGCGCTGCACACGATCCAGCAATTCTCGCACCGTGTACTTCGTACGTGCTTCACGAGCCTGTTCCAGGGATGCAGGAGTGTTCATAGGGAGGAGGGGAATGGTAGCCGATCGGGGACGCGTGTCAAAAGAATGCCTGGTGCCAAGTGGAGAGCAGACGACATGGGGGCTAGCAGCGGTCCACGCGGGTTCCGGCAACTCGCAGAATTTGCGGTGCCGACGAATCTGCCTATCATGAATGAATACTTCCCCCTCTCCGTATGCCGCTCATGTCGGAACACATCGACGATGCGCTGGATCTTCTGGCCAACGGAGCGGACGCCAACCAGCGGCTGACGCTGGAGTCCATTCTGCGTACCGGATTGCACTACATGTCCGATGCGCAGATCGCCCGCACGCGCGTGCTGTGTGGTGAAGCCTTGTTCGCACGCGATGCGCAGCCGGCATACCTGGCAGGAATGCACCAGATGCGACCAGGGCGCGACGGCAGGGGGTATGGCAGCGACGACAGCCGTTCACAGGGACAAGTACTGCCGCCACGCACCGGACCGCTTCCGGGCGAAACGGGCTACGATAGTTAATGGAACTATGCATTTTCGGCCAAAAATGTCGGGTCCGCCCGACATCCAGTAAAGCTGCGTTGTCGTTTAGCGCAGGAACTGCTGTAACGTGCACGTTTCTCTCAGGCCTGCGGACGCCCGGCACGGTTGATCATGCGCGGGCCGGCGGGATCGGAGGTAAGCCATAGCTCCGGAATGCCGTCGCGCAACACGACCACTTGGCTGAAGTCGTCACCGCCGTGTTCGCGCGTCAGCGGCGTGCCGGTACCCGAGTTCACCACGAAGTCGGGGATGTGGCCGTTCATGACGCCGAAGTCACGGCGCAGGACGCTCTTGGGATAGATTGCGGCATGGTGGATATGCCCGAACGACAGGATGCGCGGAGGGTGAAGTTCTTTGCGTGCGACGAGTTGCCCAACGCATGCGACGTACGTGCGCAGGTATACCTCCTCGAGCACGTCGCGGACCAAATGATCTTTCAGGTGGAGGGCGAAACCGGGCAGCTTCTGGTTGAGACGTAGGTTCAGGTCGACGTTCGACTGATGGGAACCCATGTCGACCTCGTCCACGATCGCGGCCAGCCGTGGATCGTCATGCAACGCCAGCCGCAAATGCTTGGCGGCAGTGGCGCGGTCGAGGAAATCTGCACCCAAGACGTCGCTGGCGAGATTTTTAAATACGCCGCGGACGCCGACCATCATGCGCGTCACGGTATGGATCGCCGCTTCACCCATCAGAGTCGTGCGCGACGGCTCCAGTTCGTGACCGTGCAAGGTGACGGACCGCTGACGATCGTCGACGTCTACAAAACGCTGGGGGTGGAATGCACGCGCGGCAGCATCAGGTTTGCCGTTGCCGGCTTGCTTGAAACGCACGTCGGCAGAGGAAAACCGGTCCCGGATAACCTCTTCCCGCATGTCTTCGCTCTTCTCGCAGTTCCCCGGCAAATACGTCGTTTCGATCCCGGACTTCGCCAGAAAAAGCGCAAGCGGACGCAGCTTGCGCCGGACCACCTCCTGCCAATCCCCGACATGGTGCCGCTGCAGGGGGCCCGCTATGAGGTCGCCGTCGATGATCAGCCGTACATGTTCGGCCTCGCCGGACGCCTGTTCCAGTACCTGCACCAAATTGCCGATTGCGACGTCGACGTCGGGGGTATCGCGCACGCCTAAGTGCAGGTCTGAAGCATGAACCGCCAGAGAAGATGTGGACTTGGCCATCTCTCTATATTATAGAATATTCTGCTATTTTTGCAATGACTGAAGCGCCACACCCGGATAGTAGTATTGCAGGATTTGCTCGGCAGTTTTGCCCTCGTTGGCCTGTCCTTCCGAGCCGCAGCCCGACATGCCCACACCATGACCAGCCATTGGGAAGCCCTTGCACCATGGATCGTCCTTGGCGCGGAAGAGCTCCTGTGAAAACGGAAAATTGTTCCAGCCCGCCTGCTCTGGCGTACGAGTAACGCCGTCATCGCTGCTGAAGTATGGCGCACGAACAATTTGACCGGCGTACGTCATCACCTGACCGTTGGTGGAATTGACCGCCTTCACCCACATGGGGTTGCCAACCTCCAGATCATAGCCGCCATAGGCTTGGAACGTAGCCGGGCTATCGGTGCCGTCGTACGGCATGCCTGGGAACTTCCGCTTGTCCGGCTGCATCCAGTAAGCAATGTAGCTGCGGGCAGCCACGGCGAATGCACGCTGCTTCTGGTATGGCTCGGTGTCTGGCTCCTCGGCCAGCCCACGCAGATAGTCTTCCAGCGAAATGCTATTGATGAGCACGATTTGACCGTCGATTACACGGCATTCGATGCTGCCGCGGTAGCGACGCAGTTTGTTGGCAACCGAATCAACCGATGTCACGCCGACCGATGCCGACGGAGCAAGGGCGAGCGTGGCAGCAGAGGTGTCGATACCGGTGGCTTGCGCGCGGCAATTGTTCCCACTCACGCTCAGGCGGACTTTGTCGCTGGCTGCGACCCGCATGCCATTCACCGTGCCGCCGTTCTCGAACCAAGCGGTCGGAGCGGCGGAAGCGGACAGACGGATGCGCGCGACGGAAACGTTGGCGGGTGGCACGTATGCAGGAGCCGATGACGAGCGGCTGGACGACACCGGGCGCGGTGGCGTGGGTACTGCGACAGCGGGCCGCACACGACGGACGACTGCTGTAGATACTGACGAAGACGATACGGCAGCGCGACCCTCGAACGGGTTTGCATACGACTCCACGCGTGAGCGACGTCCGGTGGCCTGCAAATCGTATTTAATACCGCCGATCTCGAACCAGTACGAACCTGCATCCCACGGCGCCTGCAGCAACAGGTTGATTTGCAATACCTCGCCACCCGGCACGTCGTACTGCGACGCGAGGCTGGTCTTTACCGGAATGAGTTCCTTGCCGGATTCCTGGAACAACTGGATGTCGTTACTGGAGAGTGCGACCTGCGCGATGCGTCCGTTGGCATGAATGCCCGTCTGCGGCGCGACGTACGTGAGCATGAAGCGCTGCTTGCCACCCGGTGCCAGCGCCAAGCCGGTGCGTCCGACGGCGGACAATCCTTCGGCTGCTTTGGTAATGCCGCGCGCCACCGGAACAGGCACGCTCGGCGTTGCCTTCGGCTTGTCGGTTGCCTTCGCCGGAGCACCGAGGAACTTCACCGTGGCGGCGACATTCCCACTGCGTACGTTGGCTGTCACCTGACCCATGGCACCGTACATGTAGTAGCCGGGACAATCCGTGGAAACCAAATCGCGGTGACCGACGAACGGCGTGAGGAACTTTTTGCCATGGTGTTCAATGCCCGTTGCCGGATTGATGTTGTAGACGGTCGACAATTCCTTCAGCAGCCATTGCAGACTTTGCACCTGCGACTGGCTGGGTTGCTCCAAATCGAAATTGCCCATGAGTGAAATGCCGATGGTGCCGACGTTGTTGCAGTACGCATGACCCGCTACAACGTAACGCCCACCGGTACGCCCCTCGTAAATCTGCCCCTTCTCGTCGATGACGTAGTTGTATCCCACGTCGCCCCAACCGCGATTCTGCGCGTGATAGCTGTACAACGCACGCATGCGCTCGGCGGGGTCGCGGTCATCGTCGCTGATGTACAGCGCGGTGTGGTGCACGACGAGCAGATGTACTTCTTTGCTGTACGACAACGGCCAATGGTATTTCTTGCCGGCAGCATCCTGCTTTACGGTGCTCTGCGTCTCGAATTGCTCGGGATAATTTTTCTGCGCGTCCTGACAGTCTCGAATGCGTTGCGACGACGCAGTCGTGGCGGCGCTGTTGTCTCCGGCGGAAACGTTGGTTTCGGGAGATGCCGCATCCGGACTCTCGAACAACAGCGATTCATCTGCACCCCACTGACCGCGAGAAAGAATTTTCGGAATGCCCATCGGCGATGTAGACGCCACCTGCACGTTGGCCGGCCCCTTGGCCACTCGTATGGGGTGAGCAACGTACCCATTGTCGGCGCCGCGCACGCGGATGTCGGAAACGGACGTCGGGAACATCATCATGTTTGTTTCTGTCAGCAGAGGATCTTGCTCGTTTTCCAGCGCCAATGTCTGCCACTCACTCCACTGTCCTGCGTCGTTCTTGTAACTCACTTCCAGGTCGATATCGGCTCCGGGAAGCCCAAAGCTAATGGCGTCGATGGGGTCGGAAAAATGCTCGATCGGCTCGCTTGCGGCTCCGGATGGAAGCGGCGGAACGAGCGACGACAAGAAGACCGCCGTAAGCAGAAAGGCGTGGCGTCGCATCTGAGGGTACGAGTATACCTCACACGATGAACACACCCTATGCTTTCAGGAGTTTTTCGTACGAATCGGCCATAGCCGTAATAGAAAGCGAGTCTGCAACGCGGGTCGGACCCGCAGCTGAAAGTAATGCATGTAGCGCGGGGTCGCTGAGCGAGCACAGAGCTTTGGACAATGCTTCGACGGACCCTGCCGGAACGACGAGCGCATCACGTCCGTTTTGGAGATAGCCGGCAATACCGCATTGATCCGTAATGACGGTCGGTATGCCAAGTGCCATGGCTTCGCCGACGACCAATCCGAACGGATCATTCTCGGTGGACGGCAGAACGAATGCATCGAGCGAACGATAGAACGCAGCCAAATCCTCGACATGCGAGACGATGCGAATACGGCCCGTCTGGTGCTCAACTTGTTCAATTTCCAGGATGAGCTTATGAAGGAAGCCTTCTTGGGGGCCGGTGCCGACGATATCGAGTGTGGCATGCGGCACTGTGCGCATGGCATGAATGAGTACGTCCACTCCCTTTTCTTCCGAGAGTCTGGCGACACAACCGATTCTCATGTGCCCGACACGGGAAACGACTGGCGCCACGGTGCCGTGCAGACGCTCGGTATCAATACCGTTCGGAATAGCGACGATGTTCTCGGTACGGAATCCCATGCGGCCGTACAGCGCTCGACTGAGCTCGGAAACGCATACGATTTTCACTCTTCCAGCCGCATGCCTGAGTGCCGGCAACCATGGGTTCCAGCGCAGCCAATTCCCCACGCGATCATGCTCGATCCAGAAGGTTTTCGCACCGTGCTGTGCCAGCCAATCGGTCAGCAACAGCTTCTCGGACAAACTCAGCATGAAGACGGCATCCGGCAATTGCGACATGCCTTCCAGTGCTTGAATCAGCGCTCGCTGCATGCCAAGACGCCGCCATACAAAACTCAAGGCACCACCCTTGGTGACCGGCGGAGCACCGATGTCGAGATGTATCGCACGCACGCCGATCTTGGGCGCCTCGGCCAACAAGACCGGACAGCTGCCCAGAAATTCCACCGCGTGTCCGCGCTTCAGCAGTTCGCGCATGAGCGCCAGCGTTTGCACTTCGGCGCCGCCGAACGCGCTCTCCAGCGGGAAACGGGTGAATAGGATTCGCATGAACGCAGTATACGGTACCGTGATCTTTTCGCATCCACCCGCTCTCAACAGGCGGAGCGATGCGCAGAAGTTGCTGAATGCTCTTTTCCTGTCATAAATATATTATGGCGGAAACGATTGATCCAACGGAACAACCTAATGTTCAGCAAGGGCAGGCGGAACACGCCGGTTTGCACCGGGCATTTCTGGATGACTTGATCCGGCAGATCCGCACCGGGATGGTGGACAGTGTTTCGGTTGCGAACGGAAAACAGCCCATCCTGTTTCACCCACTCGGACATGGCGGCGAAAACGTCGTGCTATCGGGCATGCGCCTGCCCTTGGATGGCATGCCGTACGACCTGCCCTTCGTCTTGAAGGTCGGACTGCACGAGGCATCCGATGAAGCGCTGCACGACCATCGCGCACGCATCCTGCTGCTGCGTGAATACATGCGCGATGCGCATTGGATGCCAAACGAGCATGCCATGCTGCACACGAGTCCCGACGGCAGACAACGCCTGATCATCGTGCAGCAACCCGTGAACTTGGAAGGCACGCAACGCCTGTCCTGCGGATATGCCGAATTGCGCACGGACTGGAACCAGCGGGAGATCGGCACGCTCTGCGAGCCCGCCACCCATACCAGCGGACTGCCCCTCCTGCCGCGCACGCATCCTCATGTGCAGCGGTACGCCCGGGTCAACACGCACCTCGTGATGGACTGCGGCGAAGAACACGACGCTCCGGTGGGGCGTGATGAATTCCTGCAAACCCAGCAGTCGAAACCGCTCGCGAGCCTGATGAACGCCCTTCGGCGCGACGGAGGTTTACGCGCGACGATGCGGACGTTCGTCGAGCGGGTCATCGCGTACAGCGATGAAACGGATGAAATCATCGACATCCTCGGCGAAGGGGACAACGTGCTGCTAACGCGAAGAAGCATGCACGGACGCGAGCAGTGCACGCCGGTGTTGTTGGATGCCCTGCATCCGACTCCGCGCTGTCTTCACCGGCTGCCGGACGCGCTCATGCGCCTGTCGGCGGAACGGAGTAGCGGCAACGAACGCGCGGACGTGATCGATGCGCTGAACGGCCTGAACTACGTGCGGACCATGAACGCGTTGGCACGCGCCTTGAACCTCGATAAACGCGTGATGCGCTGGCGCCGACGCATGACGGACAACGAACGGAAGAAAGTGGATTTTACGCTGGTGTGGGAGCGTTGCCGCAAGCACGGCGCATGCGAAGAGCCGGTCGACACCACGGGTGTCGGAGCGCAGGCAACGGAGATGCCGGTGCCCGTCGTGAGTAAGTGGCACTACGTGTGGCGGAAGGCTGACTAGCCTTTCCGTACGATCTTCTCCTGGCCACCCATGTACGGACGCAACACCTCTGGCACGGTCACGGAGCCGTCGGCATTCTGGTAGATTTCGAGGATGGGGATCAGCACGCGCGGCGTGGCGATGCAGGTGTTGTTCAGCGTGTGGACGAACTTCTTGGTGCCGTCGGCGGCCTCGTACTTAATGTTCAAGCGGCGCGCCTGGAAGTCGTGGAAGGTGGAGCAGCTGTGCGTTTCTCCATACCCATTGCGGCTGGGCATCCAGGTTTCAATGTCGTTCTTGTACACCTGACCCAAACCCATGTCGCCGGTGCAGACATCCACCACGCGGTACGGCAACTTGAGTGCCTGCATGACTGCCTCGGCATTGGCCAGGATTTCGGCGTGCATGTTCGCGCTCACCGCAGGGTCGCCTTCACACAAGATGACTTGTTCGACTTTCTGAATCTGATGCACGCGGTACAAACCCTTCGTGTCCTTGCCGTAGGTACCGGCCTCGCGCCGGAACCCACTCGAAAAGCCAACGTATCGCTTGGGTAACTCCGAAAGTTTCAGCACCTCGCCGCTGTGGTAGCTGGTCACGGGAACCTCGGCGGTACCGATGAGATAGAGGTCATCTGGGGTAATGGGCTCGGCACGCTTCTGCTGTACGCCAACCGCGTAGGCCTGCTCCTCGCCGCCCGGAAAGTAGCTGGTGCCCATCATGGCATCGTAGCTGGCCAGCACCGGCGGATTGAGCTGAGTGAAACCCTTCTTGTACAGCAAGTCGAGTGCGAAAAGATGAATGGCAAGTTCGAGGCGCGCGCCGTCACCCTTCAGGATGTAGCTGCGGCTACCAGCGACTTTCACTCCGCGCGGGATATCGACGATGTCCAAATCGGCGCCGAGCGTGACGTGGTCTTTGGCTTCGAACGCAAACTTCGGCAACTCACCCCACTTCCTAACCTCTTTGTTCTCGGTATCGTCTTTGCCTTCCGGCACCTGCGGTAACGGGATGCCGGGCAAGCGCAACTGCTGGTCGTTCCACAAGATCTCCACTTCTTTCAGGCGCTCTTCGCTGGCTTTCAGTTCGGCTCCCAGTTCTTTCATTGCGGCCACGGCCTTGGCTTTGTCGTCGCCTTTCATCTTCGGCACTTCGGCGCTGACCTTGTTCTTCTCGGCGCGCTTGGTTTCCACGGCGTGCAACAACGCGCGGCGTTCTTCATCCAGCTTCAGAAAAGCATCGATGTCGATGTTAACGCGCTTCTTCTTGGCGGCGTCACGGTAGGCGTCGGGCCGTTTGCGGAAATCTGCGAGGTCGATCATGCGCCGACGATAGCCCAAACGCGCACTGCGCGCCACTTCCCGCTCAACGCTTCAGAAACTTCGCGACTCCCGCGCGGCAACGGCCGAGCACCGCGAGGAGGAAATTCCCGAACGATGGCCACAGCCAGAATTCCTGCTCGGATGACACCTTGAGCGGCTTCCCTCTATAGACATGCGACACCGGCAACCCAGTGGAAATATCGATGATATTGCGCAGCCGAACCGACCCGGCGAACGGGTCGGAAAGAATGGGAACGTAGTAAAGGCAGTCCTTAAAGACGTAGTGCGTCACCTGACTCATACGTGTACGCGAGTGATCACGAATCACGTCGCCGCCATGCAAGAGATTGGCGGCCCACACCACGACCTGCCCGGCCTTCACGGTGACGGCGTGTTTTTGCAGGCCAAGCTTGGCAGCCAATTGGCCGATAGCCTCCTCGTAGTCCGGATAGCAATCGCGTGAGGACGGCAGGCCAAAATCGTGCATATCGTACAACGGCAGACGATGACTCCCCGGGTAGACGTGCAATGGGCCGTTGTTCTCGTCGATATCTTCCAGCGCCGTCCACACGCCGCACAAAAATCGTTGCGGGTAGGAATGAAAATGCACCGCGTCGCTGTGCGTGCGCTGCTCGGTGCCGTGCGCGAAATTGAGCGTCTGGAATGCAATCGGCTCGCGCCGATACAACATGGCGAGCGTGGTCAGAATTTCCGGGTGAACGGCCAATTGTTTCACGCGTTCGTCGGTACGCCACAAGTCTGTACCGCGGTCGGCCTCGAACGCGGGTGGGCTGGCGCGCAGAGCTTCTGCAAGCAAGTGAAGCGCTGCGTCGTTCGGCGTAAGCACCACGTAGCCGTCACGCGAAAAACGTTGGGCTACGTCGCGGTGATCGTCACGTAACTCCGTCGCAGCCAGCAAATCGTCGAAGAACGGCGACTCAGTCCACGGCATGTTCATCTGCGAAGGATTCCATGTACGCGGCATGAGCGTACGCTACCAGACCAAAAAACATTCGACAGATGAATTGTTGTAGTGCTGATGAAAATGCTATGGTTCACGCGATGAAGAAAAAATTATTGAATACAGCGCTGCTTGCCGCACTGACATGGATGGTGCCGGTCGCCGCATTCGCTATCGAAGCTCCTCCTCCGCCCGAAGTGCCGTTTTTCGGTTGGCTTGCGGTACCTGTGGTAGCCGTAGCGGGACGGAAGCTCCTGAAACGAAAAAGGGGTGGAGATTCTGGCCGCCTCTAACCATGCCCCCACATGCATCGGATGCATCGGTCCCGTTGATCCGCAAAGCGGTCACGCTGTTCGCCGTGGCAATCGGCGTACCGGTGCTGCTGCAAAGCACTTGGCTGACATCACTCATTGGACGTGCGTACGTCGGCCCGGTCGCGCTTGGATTTTTGCCGCTGCCTCCGCAACAGCACCATTTTGCATTGTTGTTGGTCGGATTCGGATTATGGCTGACAAACGACGAGCGAATGGCGCAGGCTGGGCAGCCGTCCTCTCGCGAACGCGTCGTATCGGGAACGCTCGTGGTCTTGGCGTCCGTCATTGCGTTGCTTGTTACGCATCCGTCGGCTGAACAACTCGCACAGCTGAAAATGCTTGATCCGGTCAACGGACTCCTGTTCACCGCATTGTCGTACGCGTGTTTGCTGCTGCCAGCTGCGGCGGCATACGGCTTGTGCTTTCCTTGGGCGACGTTGCGACACTGCGTTCCAGGAGTGGCGGCATGCACCGGACTGGGAATGGGTTTCGTGGCAATCGGCGTAATCGCATCGGCATGGCATTTGCCATTGGTCCGACCGGCGCTGAATTTGGCCGCTTGGCTGTTGAAATGGATTGATCCTTCGGCGGTGTCGGTGGATGCACCGCATGCATTGATCGCGTTCCGCGAATTTACCGTGCGCATCGGCCCGCAGTGCGCCGCACTGGACGGCGTCATGTTGTTTTTGTTGTTGGCCGGGGCGCTGTGGTGGCAGCGGTCTCGCACGCGTCCGGGGCGTGCGGCTGGCGCGGCACTCGCCGGGGCGCTGTTGTTGTTTTTTCTAAATGGCGCGCGCATCGCCATGATCATGGTCATCGGCATGTTCTCGCGCGAAGTGGCAGTGGATGTCTTCCACGGACTCATCGGCATTGTCATGCTCATGGCGATGTTGTGGCTGTTCGACCGTATCGTCACCCCAAAGCAACCGGCCTGAAAAAAGACCCGCCGCAGGAGCAACCCTTCCTTTTACAGGTGCCCTGCGGTACACTGCATGGCTCATGGCGACGACTCCGAACGATCCGACACCGGCCCCCGGCAAGCAAACCAAGGCACCTCTGGATGCCAGCCAAGGCAAACCGATGGCACCCATTGAACAGCGCAAGTTCAACTTGGTGTCCCAGTACAAGCCGACCGGCGATCAGCCGGCCGCCATTGAACAACTGGTGAAAGGGTTGAATAGGAAAGAGCGTCACCAGACGCTGCTCGGTGCCACTGGTACGGGGAAGACCTTCGCCATGGCGAACATCGTGCAGCAATTGCAACGCCCCACATTGGTGCTGGCTCACAACAAGACGCTGGCTGCCCAGTTGTGCAGCGAGTTCCAGCAGTACTTCCCGGACAACGCAGTAAGCTACTTTGTGTCGTACTACGACTACTACCAACCGGAGGCGTACTTGCCCACCACCGATACGTACATTGAGAAGGACGCGAGTATTAACGAAGAAATCGCCAAGTTCCGCCACGCCGCCACGCACAATTTGCTTACGCGTCGCGACGTGCTGATCGTGGCGTCGGTATCGTGCATCTACGGTCTTGGCAGCGTGGAAGACTACTCGCTGTTGGCGATTACCCTGAAGCGCGGCATGCCGTTCCAGCGCCAGCGTCTGTTGCGCCTGCTGACGGACATTCAGTACCGCCGCAGCGCCATGCAGTTCAAGCAAGGCATGTTCCACGTACTCGGCGATGTGATTGAAATCTTCCCGCCGAGCGGCGACACCGTCATTCGCATCGAAATGCCGTTCGATGAAATCGATTCCATTCAGGAGGTGGACAGCTTCACCGGCGAATTGATCGGCGACATGGACGAAATCAAGATTTTCCCGGCCGCCCATAACGTGACGACCAAAGAGAAGATCGACGGAGCCATAGAGAGAATTAAGGCCGAAATGGAGCTGCGCGAGAAGTTTTTCCTGGAGAAAGGCGAGCACGGCAAAGCCGAGCGCATCCGCCAGCGCACCGAGTACGACATGGAAATGCTCAAGGAAACCGGCTACTGCACGGGTATCGAAAACTACGTGCGCTACTTGGGCAACCGCGAACCGGGCCAGCCGACGGAAACGCTCATGGACTACTTCCCGGACGACTACCTGCTGTTCGTGGACGAGTCGCACATTTCCATCCCGCAGATCGGCGGCATGCACGAAGGAAACTTCCAGCGCAAATCCACGCTCATCGACTACGGCTTCCGCCTGGAGAGCGCGCACGACAACCGTCCGTTGAAGTTCAAGGAGTTTGAGGAGCGCATCAATCAAGCCGTGTACGTGTCGGCAACGCCCGGTCCGTACGAATTCCGCCACACGGCGCTGCCGCCCAAGGGCGAGTCCAAGAAGAATTTGATCGTGGAGCAAATCATCCGTCCGACCGGATTGGTCGATCCGCAGGTGACCATTCATCCGAAGAAGCACCAGATCGACCACATCACCAAGGAGATCAACGAGACCATCAAGCGCGGCGAACGCGTGCTGATTACGGCGTTGACCAAAAAGAGCGCCGAGGATTTGGCCACGTATTTCCAGAATGCCGAGTACAAAGTGCGCTGGTTGCACAGCGATATTGAAACCATGGAACGCGTGGAAATCTTGCGCCAGCTGCGCAGCGGAGAGATCGACATTCTGGTCGGCATCAACCTGCTGCGCGAAGGCTTGGACCTTCCAGAGGTCAGCTACATCGCCATTTTGGACGCCGATCAGCAGGGATTCCTGCGCTCACGAGATGCGCTGCTGCAAACCATTGGTCGCGCCGCACGCAACATCAGCGGCCACGTCGTGCTGTACGCCGACAAAATGACCCCCGCCATGGAGGGCGCCATCGGCGAAACCAACCGCCGCCGCACCATTCAGGAAGCCTACAACAAGAAGCACGGCATCACTCCGAAAACTATTATTAAGGCCATTAAGGACATTGCCGAGGAGCATAGCAAGTTGAAGCTCAGCAAGAAGAAGTACGACCACGTGAAGATCCCCAAGGACGAAAAGAAGCGCATGATTGAAGAGCTGGAGGCGCAAATGGACCTGGCTGCCAAGAACATGGAATTCGAGAAAGCCGCCGATTTGCGCGACGAAATCGAGCTGTTTAAGCGGGAATTGTAGGAAATTTATGGACTTGTATAAGGGGCTGGTTGTTTGCTCTATGGCAAAAGGACTCTGCCAGTGCTGCGACTCTTTTTACGACCCGCTTACTGCGGATGCTCCTGGTCGACGTGTCCGGAAACGGCATGTATGGCTTGCATGAACTCCTCATTCATCGTTGCGGCATCCAGCTCTCCTGCTGCCTGACCGGGCCTGTAGATCTCATACGTGGAGTAATGGTGCTCGGTGACGATCGTTCCACCCGAAGATGTGATGGTTAATTTGCTGGCCTGATTCTTATCGTTCCACCAACTACCCGCATAGTCGACTACTATGCCGTCGAAGATAATACGCACGCCATGATGCTCGATGACTCCGTTGATCACTGAAAACGTATCTTCACCCCGGCCGCCATAGGACGATGGAGGAGCGCATGGTGTGCGTTTGAGGCCATTCGGAAGCGGAACATCGTACCCGCCCGCAACGTGGGATACGATGTCATGAAGCTTGTCTACGGGGTTTGACCTGTATTCCGTATGGCGACGTACAAATTTGTTGAGGGTCTCGGAATATTTTCCCGTGGCGCGTGTTCCGACTTGTACGGGAGGCACCGCGGCATCGGTTTCCTCAGTCGTCGCGGCAACAGTCGTCAGAGCCTGCTCGCCTTGAGTCAGCGAAGCTTTCAGCTCTTCGGTGCGCGCTGCCACATCGGACTGTTCCGGCGGATTGGCCGACAAAGACTCCGCGATAACAGCAGCTCCTTGTTCCAGTTGTTCCAAATGAGCAACGACGGCCTCGTACTCTTTTTGCTTGCGATACTGGGTGCGCACCTGCAGGCGCAGCGGCGAACTGGGTGCGGGCGAAGTACCGTGCAAAAAATCGCGGATGTCCTGCTTTACAGGCTCGTTTCCCGAGACGTTGAACTCACCGCCTTCCACATTGCCCATGATGTCCTGGGCCCACACGTCACGACCGGTAAGGTACGTTTCGTTCAGTTTGCGAAGCGCCTCGGCCTTGGCCGTGCTGTAGACCCTCCAGGCAGTCCAAGCCATCGTGACGAGCTTTACCGGTGTCAGTAAACCGCCTGATTTCACCAGGTCATACCCCAGTTTTCCAATCTCCTTGGCGGCCTCGATGGCAATCAACTTCGCGGAACCGGTCGGCAGCTTTTTTCCTTGCTCCGCCTTTAAGTCCGGCAGTGTTTCGCCAAAATGACGCGGGCCGCTTTTGGGTGTTTCGGGTGTGTCTTTTTTGGACATAAGAATGTAACCCTCAGTGTACCATAAAACTGCGGATTTTCATACCTAGAGCGCGGCTTAGCACAACACACTCACTGCCTCGCGATAGCCCTCGGGCGTACCCGTATCCAGACGTTGGCCTTCGAATTCGTAGCCGTAGACGTCCATGGTACCGAGTTGCGACTTCAGCGCGTCGATGAGGCGGATTTCTTTATCGGAGTGGCCGGCCTCGGTGCGGTGAAGCACCTCGATGGTCGAGCGAGGAATGAGGTACTTGCCGACGATTCCCAGATTGGACGGAGCGTTCTTCGGCAGCGGCTTTTCCACGAGGCCCGTAATGCTTTTCAGCCGGCCCTTGGACTTGGCGGCGTCGACTCCGACGATGCCATACTTGGAAACCAGCTTGTCCGGCACTTTTTGCAAACACAGAAAGGCGCTGTCACGCTTGGATTTCACGCTGTCATACGCGGCGACCAGTTGCTGAAGACCGTTCTTTTTGCCGATGATCAGGTCGTCGCCGAACAGCACGGCCACCGGCTCGGTTTTCACCCAATAGTGCGCTTGCAGAATGGCATGGCCGTCGCCTTTCATTTCGTTTTGGTACACCACGTGGAAATTCACGTTGTCGTACTTCTTCAGTTCTTCGAGCATGTGCAACTTGCCGCGATTTTCAAGCTCGCGTTCCAGCGAACGATGCTGCTCGAAATACTCTGGAATCGCCTCTTTTCCACGGCTGATGACAAAGCAAATATCGGTAATGCCCACGCTTAGGCACTCATCGACCAACAACGCGATAATGGGAACGTTGCCAATCGGCAACAGTTCCTTCGGCACAACTTTGGTCCACGGCAGGAACCGCGTGCCGAATCCGGCAACGGGCAGAATTGCTTGGGTGAGCTTCATGGGTGCGGGAGTATAGCACGCCAATTTCTTGACCATAAATTAATTGAAGTGTCTGATCACTTCATATGGCTGCAACCGCTGAAGAGCAACCTATTGATGGCCCCCGGCTCTTTGCCTCAGCGATTCAATCTGTGGACGTCGCGGCCGAACATATTGAGGACGCCGGCTTGCAACAGCGGGTGCAGCTCTTGATGCACGATGTCCGCACCCTCGCGGGATATGTTGTAGACGCGGCAAGGGCCGAAGGAACCGCAATGGCTGTCTTGCCGGGATTGGTGGAACGAGGAAGTGCAACCGCCATGCCACTGGCGGAGTTCGATAAAGCCGTAAACGACATCTTGCTTCAGGTGGGGGATGGCGAACATTCCACTCAGGCGGCATTGCAACGCCTGAAAGATACTGCTCGCTCCGTACTGGGTACGGAAGCGGAGCTCAGCCGCCAGCGCATTGAAAGACTGGGCGGCGCACAAGCCGCACTGCGTCTGCTCACTCCCGGATTGGTCGGCAAACACCCTCGGCCAGATGGTCAACCGGAATGACGCAGGCATCGTAAGCCGGCCCGAGTACAACTCGGGCCGATGGGATTCCTTCCCTACTTACACGAACTTCCATTGGCGCAGCTGCGCCAGAATTTCGGCTTCCAGCTCGGTGTCGGGAACTTCCCCGACCGGACAGTGGATCTCGTACACGCGCCGCGATTGTCCGTCCGCGTCGTCTTGCATGAAGCGGATGCGGTCGCCGGACTTGTCGCCGTTCGTCCATGAGCCGCGCGTGATCCTCATCTTCAACCGTGTGTTCAGCAACACGTTTGCTTTGTCGGAGCCTTGCAGCACCCAGCCCTCTTGGGCCAGCGCCGTGAGGATCTCGGAACCGAGCATGCCGCGTTCTCGTCGCGGCAGGAACAGGTACACAAGACCACCGACGGTTGCGACGACGATGGAAAGACCAATCAGAATTTTGATGCAGAGTGGCATCAGGCACCTCCGGGTAAGACGTTGAAAGGAACCGCGGGGAGTATACCAGAGTTTCCTTGACGAAATATAATTATAATTTTCTAATAACTATAGCGGATTAGCGCACTGTATATGACATAAATGCACGCATGATGCGGTTGGTAACCGGCCCTCTTTTCCCGGAACCAATCTTCGTCTTCTCTATGCGAATGACCGGCAGCGGACCGGTGGTGGTTTTCGTCAGGAAGACTTCGTCGGCTGTAAGAAGATCGTGCTGCGTCGGCAACGCAAAACGGACCCTGAGCTTCAGCTGCTTGGCGAGCTTGAGAACGACTGCGCGTGTAATGCCAAGCAGCACGCGCTCGTCTGCGGTGTGCAGTACGCTACGGCTTACCCAAAAGAGATTCGAGTACGCACCTTCGGGCACATGGCCGGCCGAGTCGAGCAGCAATGCCTCTTCGTGACCGCGCTTGCGGGCGGCGGCATTGGCATGGGCGCAGACATCGTACGGCAGCGCCTTGGCCAGCGGCGTAACGCGTTGGGCCTGTATGAACATGGCTGAGACGCCCTTGTAGACGGTCGGATCGATAACAAGCGGCAAACACTGGATCAGCACGTCATTGTTTGTCGCCAAAATCTTGATGCGCAGTGGTCCGGCGCCGCAGATCTGTGCAGCAACCAGAATATCGCGGCCAATATTGTCGCAATACGGCGGCAGCCGGAACCCCAGCAAGCGTGCGGATCTGGCCAGGCGTTCGCGATGTGCGTCGAGTTCAAACGGCATACCGTCGTACGTACGCAGCGTCTCGAATACGGCCTTTCCTTTTGCATGCAACGGATCAAGCAACGCAAGGCGCGGATCGAGCGGGTCAGCTGACTTGCCATTGATCCACGTCATGGCCTTCGGCTGAGCGAGATCGAAAAACGCTTTGGCTTTATCGAGGGTCTCTTGGTATTCGCTCTCCGCCGTTGAGTCGGCCACGATGCCGCCACCAACAGAGAGCGAGAGATGCTTGTCGGTGGAAACAAGTGTGCGGATGAGAATACTTGTTTCGGCTCTACCGTTGTCGCCCAGCATGCACAGGACGCCGGTGTAGGGTCCGCGCTTCAGCGGCTCGAGTCGATCGATCTCCTGCACCGCACGTTTCTTGGGACAGCCGGTGACCGAGCCTCCTGGCAAGCACCGGCGCAGCACGTCGATGACCGATGCGCCACGTTCAAGCTCGCCCTCAATGACCGAATGCGTATGCCAGACAGTGGGATTCGCCTGGACCACGCATGCATCCTTCACACGTACGCTGCCAATGCGACACAGTTGGCCCAAGTCATTTCGCAGCAGATCGGTGATCATGGACAGCTCGGCGCGTTCTTTCTCGCTCTCCAGCAATGCTTTGCGCTGCGCAGCATCTTCGGCCGCAGCCGCACCGCGCGGACGCGTCCCCTTAATGGGCAACGTGACAATGCGGCTGCCGCGGATGCGCACGAACGTTTCGGGCGACAACGACAATAGCGTGCAGGCTTTTGATTCGAAGAACGACATGCAGGCAGCCGGATTGCGGCGTGCAAGTATTGCAAACAGCTCACGACGGTCTACGCCGCTGACGGCATCGAAGCGCTGAGCAAAGTTCAGTTGGTAGAACTCGCCGTCGCGAATGCACTGCCGTATGCACTTGAAGGCTGCTGCGTAGACGGCCCTGGTCATACGTGCGCGGAATGCAAGTGCGGGAGCCGGCAACAAGCGTGGCAATGGACGCTTGAGCATGGCCCGCACCGATGCCACGAACCGCGCATCACCCACGATCGTGAGCGTGGTGCCGCGAATCAACACAGCGTTGTCGTAGGCATGGAAACATAGCCCCGGAATCCTCTGATCGTCCTTTATTTTCGTCTTCACTCCGAGCAGTGCGCAGCCTAGATCGTAGCCGACATAACCGATGAGTCCGCCCGGAAACGGCAACGCCGATGTCGTTCGACGACTCTGCAGCGCGGCCTCCAATTGCTCCAGAGCCTGAGGGGAATCGCCGGTAATGGTGTTCGACGGATTCCAGGCGATGACGGTCCATTCGCCTGCAGTGACGTACGACACGCATTTCTCAGACGCACGCAGGCGCGCGAAAAACTCGAGCGGATCGCCGGCGGAAAAATGCAACGTCGTCTTCATGCGCGGCAGGCGAGAAAATTTCTCAGAATCATATCGCCGTGCTTGGTCAGGAACGATTCGGGGTGGAATTGAACGCCGAACACGGGGAGCGATTCATGCATCAGACCCATGAGAATGGTCTTGGCATCCTTCGTCTGCGTCCAGCACATGGCGCGAAACATCGGCGGCACTTCTTTCACGATGAGCGAATGATACCGTGCAGCGGTGAACGGCGACGGAACGCCGCGCATCAACCCTTTCTTGTCGTGAGTGATGGCACTGGTTTTTCCGTGCAACAGTTCGGGCGCATGCACCACATTCTTGGCTCCATACGGCGAAAATACCTGTCCGATGCACTGGTGCCCAAGGCACACGCCAAGCAAGGGGATTACGCCTGCAAACGTCCGGATGATGTCATTGCTGGCGCCCGCGTCGTCGGGCGTACCGGGGCCGGGGGAAAGAACGATGTGCGTGGGATTGAGCGTGCGAATTGCCACCGCGTTGATCTCATCATTTTTTGCCACGATCACCTCGGCGCCCAGCGAGCCGAGCTGCTGGTAGAGGTTGTAGGTAAACGAATCGTAGTTGTCGACGAGGAGTATGCGCACGCGCACATTGTACGCACATTCTGAAGAATATTATTGACTCACGAATGAAGATGGATAAAGTTTGAAGTCACCGATGAAACTCTCTCACTCCTTCTGCGCCGCCGCCAAGATGTCGAAGCAGGCCACGCTGCGTGGACGGGGTGTTGTTGTGTAATCGGAAACGAATCTCTCGCACACAACGCACCCCTCACTCACCCGGAGGGGCATTTGATCGTTGCGTTCATTCACACCGCCGGCGACAAGGAATCCGCTTTCGTCCGCGTTTGCTCTCGTAGTCTCGAGGGCAGCGGCAAGTGGAATCTGGTCACACTCACATCTTTCGGAGGTCGGTCCCATGAATCTGCGTAAGGCAAACCTGGAACAGCGCAAGAAGCGTCGCGCGCTCAAGAAGTGGAAGCGCAAGATGCTCCGCCGCAAGCTCAAGGTTGCCAACGTGTCGTGAGCCGGGACGCTCGCGACGTTCAGCTCCAAGGAAGGAGTGTTCTCAGTATCACTCCGACGCCCGTGGCAAAACCATGGGCGTCGGAGGACATTCGCCCTTACGGGCATTGCTCAGCGTACGCACTCCCCGCAGACTGCGAAAGTGGGTTCCTCGTCGACCGATACGCTTACAGTGATTGCGTCTTGATTTGCATCGCTGGCTTGGATGCCGGAGGCGATGCGCGCCGTACGCTTTCGCGCACTTTCTCCAACAGCGTTTCTGCTTCTTTCATTTGCTCAGACGTCATCGCACTCTCAACGCTCTTTTGGCTTTCAGAAGCCTCGGCATCACCTCCTTCAATAGCCAACGTGAACCAGACATACGATCCTACGAGGTCTTTGGGGGCGCCTTCGCCATTGGCAAGCATAACGCCGACGTTGTATTGCGCACCGGTGTCGCCTTGTTCTGCCGCAAGCTTGAACCACTTGAGTGCTTCGGCGTAATTCAATGTGGAGCCCGTACCGCGTGCATACGCCAGACCGGCGTTGTACTGCGCGTCGCGTCCGCCCTGCTTGGCTGCCTTCACGAATAACTCGGTGGCTTTTTCCGCATTCATCTCCACGCCTTCGCCTTTCATGTACAGATAGCCGAGTGTCAGCTGCGCATCGGCATTTCCGGCCTCGGCTGCGCTCATGAACAATTGGACCGCCTTCGCTCCGTCGGCCGCGACGCCGTCTCCCTGCCAGTATTTCAGGCCTTGTTGATACTGCGTTGCGGCCTCACTTGCACCATTGCAAGCAGAGAGCAGCAGCAACGAGAGAATGCTTGTCACAAGAAAAGGATGTTTCATGCCGACAGAGTACATGATTCCGAGGAAGCCGAGGAATACGACAGGTACCCCCTCATCGGTCGCCTCGGACTCTTGCTGTTACTCGCTGATACGGATGATTTTCACGCGCTCTTCTTTTGGCACCAAAATTTTCAAGATGGCGTCTTTATTGAAGGTTGCCTTCACTTTCTTGGGATCGATGGAACACGGCAACGTCACCGACCGGCTGAACTCACCCCAAAAACATTCCTGCAGGTAATACTGATTCTGCGGAATGTCGTCGGTCTGTTTGCGCTGACCACGGATGGTAATGACATTGTCGGTGATTTCGATATCTAGGTCGGCCAATTTTACGCCGGCCATCGGCGCTTTCAGAATGTAGTAATTGTCGAATTCGAAAATATCCAAAGCGACCTGGCCGCCCGTTTGCGGCTGTGTGGAGTTCACGGGGGCAACCGGTTTCACCGCATGAGACTTGGCATGCGCGTGCACCGGACTGCGTCGCTCGACTGCTCCATCGGCATCGGCCTCGGTCGACGCCGAGAAAATGCCATGGAACGGGGAAGGGATCATGGCGTCCAATGTAGCGAATGTCGCTTGTATTCGGCAAAAATGCCGTATGGCAAATTCTCTTATTTATGAGATGGTAGCGTTCGAAAGTGCCCTCATTGGTACGAGAAAGTAGTCATACTATTTTTTGAATTCGTCAATGAAGCGGCATTCGGGCATGGACAGGGTCGTGAGACTCTGGCGCTAGATCTATGGAAAATAGACTTGCCGCATGGGAGAAGATGAGTACAATTCCCGCGCCTACTCGACTACCGTAGTGAGTAGACGAACGGTTTCTCCCCCTTCCCTACGATGCCGACCGCCACCCTTAGGAACAACATCCGCCGCCTGCGCTTCGAGCGCGGGATGACGCAGGAGGAACTTGCGTTGCGCGTCGGTGTGAGCCGCCAGACGATCATGTCGATCGAGCGCGGTGCCACGAACCCATCTGTGTTGCTTGCCTACAAGATTTCCATGGCTCTGAATGCTCCGGTGACCGAGGTCTTCTCCGTCGAGGGAAGTTTGGTTCCAGTCTAGGCGAGGACTCCAATCAAAGAATCCAAGGACCCCGGAAGGGGTCTTTTTTGTTTCTCCTGGGAGGACTCCGAAGAAACCAAGGCAACCGAAGAGCCCGACGAATTTCTGCTTTCCTTGGATTCCTCGGTTTCATCGGATTCTTCTCATCTACTCCTTCTGCTTTTGCAGACCTCGAATGTCTTTGATGAGGAGCTGCACTTCGCGCTTGTCGTTCCAATCGCTGATGCTGAGTGTGCAGGCCACATCCCACCACTCTTTGCCGGTAAGCGATTCGGCATGTGCTCCCAGACCAAAGCCCACCGCTTTCTTGCCACCCACGCGGCATTGCAGATGCTTGCCATCGGCACCGACGGTACGGACCCACTCTATGGATTGGCTCTGAAGTAAAAAAACCGGCTGGTCATTGCCCATACCGAACGGCTCCAGACGCTGTATGGATTCGGTGAACGGGATGGTGACATTCGTGAGCGGCAGCGTTGCGTCGATATGCAGGACCGGCCGCATGGCATCGCCGGTAAAACCTTGTTCGCGCATGCATGCATTCAGTGCGGCCTGCACTGCGGCAAGGTTGGCAATATTGAACGTGCAACCGGCGGCCTGTGCATGTCCGCCGTACGTGATAAGCAAGTCGCGGACGCCAGGCATATTCAGCAGCGCCGCAACGTTGACCTGGGGAATGCTGCGTAGCGACGCGGTGCAAATGTCGCCGGTGACGGCTGCCACCAGGCTGGGGCGGCCATAGCGTTCTGTTAGCGCACCGGCGATAAGGCCCACGACACCGGAGTGGAACTCGCTGCTGGCCACACACAAGAACGGCTGCGTTGGGTCGATCAGCGACACGGCCAGCTCGACCATCTTTCCGGTAATACCTTGGCGTTCGGTATTCAGCGCATGCAATTTTTCGAGCGAGTCGCCACCGTCGAGCAATGCTTGCAGCGCCACGATGGGGTGATCGATACGGCCGCTGGCATTGATACGCGGCACGATGCGGAACGCGATGTCGGTGCTGGTGAGCGCCTGGGCACTCTGGCCGCGCACGGCATCGGCAAAATCTTTCAACGGCGAATCCGGAAGTTTGGAGAGCAGGCGTAATGCGTGAATCACCAGCCCACGGTTTTCACCCGTGAGCGGAACTAAATCACCGATAGTGCCGATGGCGGCCAGAATGATGTCTTGTTCGATTCCCGCCCACGGCTTGCCGTGTTCCAGTGCGCGTACCAGCATGAGCGCTACGCCGGACCCTGAAAGATGCTGGTTGGGAAATGGCGTGGGCAGAAGCGGATGCAGCACGGCGTAGGCGTCGGGGCGACCCTGGGGTGCGGCGTGGTGATCGGTGACGATGACGTCCATGCCCAGTGCCTTGGCATGTGCGATTTCGGCGGTGGCGGCAATGCCGGTATCCACCGTAATGAGCACCTTCACTCCTTTTGCATGCAGTGCATTCAAGCTCTGGATTTTCATGCCGTAGCCCTCTGTGGCGCGGTGTGGCAGATGCACAACCGGCTCGACGCCATGGCGACGGAAATAGCGTACGAGCTGTGCGCAGCCGGTAATGCCATCGGCGTCGTAGTCGCCGAAGATGCCGATGGTTTCCTTGTTGTTGATAGCCTGCTCAATGCGGGCGACTGCTTTGGCAGCCTCCGGAAAACGCAGGGGGTCAGAGAGTTTCAGAGGCTTGCCGGTGACGACGTCGTCGAGACCGCGCTCTTTGGCGAGCACGTCGATGAGTTCAGCCACGGGACTGTCGCGGCGGAGGACCCATTGGCGGCCGGTGAGAGAAAGAGAGGGGGTCATGAGCAGGTTGCTGATGAGGACATAGTGCGGGAGGAGTCCAAAGAAACCAAGGAATCCGAAGAATCCGACGAACTATTTCACGCCAAGCTTTTTCGCAGTCGGCTGAGAAGAAAGCTCGTTCGTTGCAAATGATCATCCAAGCGCTCAAAGCGGCCTCTCTCGATGTACTCTAAGTCACAACTCAGACGAGCAGTGCAATGAACCTCTTCGAGCGACCCTATGGCAATATCGATAAACCTGCATTTTTCAGCTTTCGATCGTTTCGCATTTCCCTCTGCAATGTTCAGAGCAACACTTGAAGCAGCTCGCCGAAGCTGGCTTGTCAGGCCAAATTTTTCATAGGAAGGAAACTCTGATGTCATCCGATAAACGGACAAACAAAGTTTATAAGATTCCTGCCAAACAATAAGTTTTTCGTAGGGGCGTTGATGCATGTCCTCAGGCTATCAACGAAAACTTCCTCGGTGTCGTCGGATTCTTCGGATTCATCGGAATCTCACGCCGCTTTCGGCTCCAGCACTATCTCCGGATACGTTCCGAGGTGCGACAGAACGGCGCTCTCTACCTCTTTGAGTTTTTCCTCGCTGCGGGCCTCGATGCACACCGAAAGGCAAGGGCTTGTATTGCTATATCGCACGCCTGCCCAGGCTCCATCTCCAAAATCGATCCTGGCACCATCAAGGGTATTTACCGGGTGTGACTGAGCAAAATACGCACTTACTTTCGCCACAACCTCTTTTTTCTTGGCATCATCGCAGTGCGGACGCAGCTCGTGTGCCTGAAAAACCTTCGGAAATTCTGCGATGAGGTCCGAGAGCTTGGCTTTTTTGTTGGCGCCTAAAATGCTCAGCACGCGCATAGCTGCGACCAGCGCATCATCGAAACCGTAGTAGCCTTCACCGCAGAAGAAGTGCCCCGACTGCTCGCCGCCCAAATTGGCGCCATGGTCACGCATAGCGTGTTCCACGAATGAATGGCCGACTTTGCACATGATCGGCTTGCCACCCCACTTGGTAATTTCACTTTCCAACAACCCTGAATTGCTCACTGTAAAAATAACCGGGGCTCCTGGATTGCGGCTGAGATGATCCTTCGCGAGTAAGAGCAATATTTGGTCAGCGGTCACGATCTGGCCTTTCTCATCCACCACACCCAATCGGTCGCCGTCGCCGTCGAACGCAAATCCGCAGTCGGCTTTCAGCTCAACGACCTTCTGCTGCAAATCGACCAACGTGGAATACTTGCTGGGGTCAGCCGGGTGATTCGGGAACGTGCCGTCGGGCTTGAGATACATCCCCGTCACCTTGGCTTTGATTCGTTTGAGCGCCAACGCGTAGGTCGGACCCGCGACACCGTTACCACCATCGACAATGACATGTCGACGACCTCCGGCAGCCGGAAACAGCTGCTCTAGGTATTCGAGATACGTCATCTCGGCTTCTATATCTTCCACTGAGCCGGTGCCGGTCAGCGTGTTCTTGGCTTCAATGCGCTCACGCAGTCGCTGCAAATCTTCGCCTGCATACGCTTCGGCACCGCGCAGATGCAGCTTGAGTCCGTTGTCTTCTTTGGGATTGTGGCTGGCTGTAATTTGTATGCCGGCATCGAAGCCGCGGTTGCACACTGTAAAGTAATTGAGCGGACTTGGCGTTTGGCCGATGCGCTTTACACTGCAACCGGAAGCCACAAGGCCGGAAACCACTTCCTCCATGAATTCGGGGCTGTGGGTACGTGCATCGTGACCGACGACCACAGTGGGAGTGTTCGTATCGTTGGCATATTTTTCGCGCACCGTGGATCCGAACGCGGCGGCAATCCACCAGCATGCTTCTGCATTCAGTTGCGTATACGCCTTGCCGCGAATGTCGTAGGCGCGGAAGATGTGAGGATCAATGGCCATAGATTGGCACTTACGATAAGCCTTTCGGCTGAGACAGGTTATTGTCAAATAACTATTAATATGTTATAATATCAATAAGAAAAATATCCATTCCCATTTCTTTTATGCAGAAGCTCTCCCTATTCCAGAACTCCCGAAAGGAGTTTTCGCTGCGTGAGGCGCGATGCATTTGGCAAGAACTTCCGCTCATTCTGCCAACGAATGACTCGGCCACTCCGAGTAATAGAAACGACAATGTACGGAAGCAGGAAATGGTTGATAAGGCCCATGCAGATCTGGCCGCGAACAACGCACCTGAGCTCATACTTCCGCCATCGAATGAAACACCGAGCGATCGTGCAGGAGGAAAGCTCAAGATGGTTGCCGACGCACTACGCGCAAATCCCGACGTTCGAAATGCTACGGAGCAACAGGCGTTCAAGTTGCGATTGAACCTCGCATTGAAAAGCGCCCTCAAGAACGCAAACAGCGACCCGGGATTCCGCCGCTTGAATGCAAACAACAGCTACCGCATCACTATGGGTGCAGATAACACGGCAACCGTTCTTTACAACACGGCCGACGGACGCGTGTTTGTAGCAAAGAGCTTTGCAATCGGCGCTGCAGGTGAGCGACCGACGCAGCAGGAAATTATCAAGCGTATCGGCGATATTATCGCGAAGCCCGCGAATTTCGGCGAGGTGATTGCTCCGCAGATCAACCAAAATTAATCTTTTCGCATACGTCCAATGGCGACACCCATCGCTAAGGATCTCACCGTCGGATACTTCACAATGGAGATCGGCTTCTCGCGCCAGATCCCCACGTTCGCCGGAGGCCTCGGCGTGCTGGCCGCCGACATCATGCGTTCGGCCACCGACTTGGGCGTAAAGGCCGCCGCCATGACGATGTGCTGGCAACACGGTTACATGAAGCAATCGATCAATGCCGACGGTTCGCAGCAGTACAGCGAGATGAACTGGAATCCGTCCGAGGTATTAAAAAAGTTGCCGCAGACCGTGGAAGTCACCATTGAAGGACGCCAAGTGAAAGTAGGTGTGTGGGTACTGGAACTCGAAAGCCGCGGCCACGTTGTTCCGGTCTATTTTTTGGATACCAACCTCCCGGAGAACCAACCGTGGGACCGCGACATCACCAAGTATTTGTACGGTGGCGACGGCTACATGCGCCTGAAGCAGGAAGTGGTGCTGGGCATCGGCGGCGTGCGCATGTTGCGCAAGCTCGGCTACGCAAACGTCGGCACGTTCCATATGAACGAAGGACATGCCGCGTTCCTGACGCTCGAATTGCTGCGTGAACGCGACTACAAAGACGACAACGTGCGCCCTAGTTGCGCGTTCACCACGCACACGCCGGTAAAGGCCGGTCACGACGTATTTCCGTACGACATGGCCTACAAAGTGGTGGGTGACATGCTGCCGTGGCACATCCGCAAGATTGCTGGCGAAGACAGTTTGTCGATGACGCTCTTGGCTATGCACCTGAGCCGTTACACCTGCGGCGTGGCCCGCGTGCACGGCATGGTATCTCGCGCGATGTTCCCGGGTGAAAACATCGATCACATTACCAACGGCGTGCATGCCGAACACTGGGCCAGCGAAGACATGCGTCGTCTGCTGGATCGTTACTGCACGGGGTGGCGCGACAATCCGTCGGTACTTTCCAAGGCTTCGCACGACATTCCCGATGAAGCCCTGTGGGAGGCGCATCGCGTTTCCAAGCGCCGCTTGATTCAGGAAGCCAATAAGTACTCGGTGATCCCGTTGGATGAGAACACGCTGACCATCGCCAGTGCGCGCCGCGTGGTGGCCTACAAGCGTCCGGAATTGATTTACACCAACCTCAACCGATTGATTGAAGTCGGACAGGGACACCTGCAAATCATTCATTCCGGCAACGCGCATCCGCAAGATCCGTTCGGCCAGGATGTGATCAAGCGCATGATTCAGCGTTCACGATCGCTCTCGGACAAAATCCGCATCGTCTACATTCCGAACTACAACCCCGACTTGGCAAAAATGATGGTCTCGGGCGCGGATGTCTGGTTGAACACGCCGACGCGCTTGCACGAAGCTTCGGGTACGTCGGGCATGAAGGCGTGCATCAACGGCACGTTGAACCTCTCCACGCTCGACGGCTGGTGGATCGAAGGATACGAAATGGACCCGCAAGCCGGCTGGAGAATCGGCCCTTTGGCGCAATCGCTGGATGCCGACGACACCCGCCAAATCGACGCCGAGGATCTGTACACCCAGTTGCAGTACCAGGTGATTCCGGAATACGAACATGCCGACCACGTTCGCTGGATCCGCCGAATGAAGAGGACAATCGGGCTCATGGGGTACTTCAACACGCACCGAGCCGTAACGGAATATTTGGCAAAAGCCTGGCGTACTGCATAATTCTGTCCACATTCCACACCCCTCTTATGCCGAAGGGCAAACCACACAAAACAGGTGCCGAGACAGAACAATGGCGCAAGCTCACGCCCAAAGAGGTTGATCTTGTTCTGACGAACGAAACGACGTTCGCCGAATACGTCGCGACGTTGAGCGTCGAACAGATTGATGCGTACCTCCTGCTGCTGAAGAGTGACACGTCGATGGAAAAAGCATCTCGCGATTCATTCGCCGCTCTGTTGCAACACGTACGCGAAGAGCGCATCGAAGCCGATACGCAGGCCGCCATGACGCTCAGTCCATTGGTGAACAGCGTGGAAACAATTCAAACGCTGGATGACCAAATTGCTGTGTTGGAAGAAATCGCCAAAGAACTCTAACCCTCTCTTTCTCCCAAAGCCCTTTATGGCTGACCGCAACATTGAACAACCGCACGAGCGCGGACTGGCCGCTTCGGATGACCTGCACCAGCACCAAGAAATGCTCGCCCGTACTATGACGCGTGCACGCGAGCTGATCGACCGCTACAACCGAGGCGGTGAAGAGCGCACAAAGCTTCTCGCCGAACTGCGCCAGACGGACGGACTATCTGAAATCTTGCAAACACTTCGCCAACTGCGCGACTCCGAATTGGACAAGCACGGATTACTGCGTTCGCTGGATGCAGCCGACGGGTCGTATGACCGCCGCGGCACGCACCGCCAGTTGAACACGCTGATTGGGAACATCCGTAATTTGGATATCGATCTGAACCGCATGTGGGGTACGCGCATGGTCCGCAAAATTTCCGCGTGGTTCGGCGAGAGCATGCCGAACTGGTTCTCTGTGGAGTGGCGAGCATTCAAGGATAATTCCAAACATTTCCTCACCTCTGCCGCTGTGGTGGGCGCAGCCGGCGCCGGCCTCACGGTGGGTGGCTACGCACTTGCCAATGGCGGCCTGGCCCCGGGTCTGCAGGCACTCGGCGGACATCTTTCGCAGGGCACCTCGTTCCTTGGAGCGCAGCTGAGCAAGCTGTTCAAGCGAACGCCGTAGCGCGCAACGGCCACATTACCTCTCTGTTGCCGTTGCGGGTCTAATTGTGTTGCATAGTCTTCTTTGCTAGTCTTTTGGCCCGATGGGAACCAAGTGACGCCCATTGGAGATGTCTGAAATGGAGCCATAGCTCAGCTGGTTAGAGCGCTTCCCTGTCACGGAAGAGGTCGCGGGTTCGAATCCCGTTGGCTCCGCCATCGATAAAAGCAGTTGGATCTTTTGGCGTGGAGCCATAGCTCAGCTGG
>CAYWJU010000007.1:0-86078 GCA_964458645.1 uncultured Candidatus Peribacteria bacterium
TCGACCCCAAGATCTACACGCAAGGACGCGGGCTGAAGCGCGAGCAGGATTACATGGCCAATGCCGGATTCGCGGTGCTGCACGTTGATTACCGCGGCCATGCCGGTTCGGACCCCAGCCCCATGACGGCCAAGGTCTACGACGGCAACTTGGAGTACGCCATGGACAGCGCCAATGCGATTCAGGCGATCCGCGACGCCAACCTGCCGGGCGTGGATACGACAAAGGTGGGCATGCTGGGGCACTCGATGGGCGGCGGCGTGACACTCGCGATACTCACCGGACGCCCGAACCTGGTAGATGCCGCAGTGTTGTATGCGCCGGTGAATGCCGACGTGTGGCAGAACTTCACCCGCTGGCGCTCCAAGCGAGAGGAGGGCGATCGAACGATGGAAGCATTCAATACGAAGGAGGAGAACCCTGATTTCTGGAACGCGCTTTCGCCCGAGACATACGAACAGAACATTCGTGCGCCGATCCTCTTATTCCAGGGAACAAACGACAAAGACGTGCCGAAGGAGTGGTCCGAGCATCTGGCGCAGCGGCTGAAGGATTTGGGGAAGGATGCGACGTTCGTGGAATACGAGGGGGAAGGGCATGAGTTCGGGACGAAGTGGGAGGACTTTATGAAGAAGAGCGCGGAGTTTTTTCATAAGCATTTGGATGCGCCGGCTGCATGATCAGTGGCTGATGCCGCCAAAATTCTCTTGATCTTCTTCTGTCCACTTTTTGGCGCAAAAAGTGGAGTCCCTAAAGGGATTGCGTCCCAAGCCTTTCGTCTGTCGCCTGCGGCTTAAGACTCAAGAGCTTGGTCCTGGGAACAAAAACAGTCGCGCGGTGTGCCGGCTGGCCACGCAGATCGCGATCTGTCGTGGCTGGCCTGCGCTCCACGCGCCTTGCGGTCCTAAATCTCTTTGAGATTTTTAACGGACCGCTTCGGCGGGAGCGCGACGGCACCGGCCCAGGCGCGACAATCCCTCCGTGTCCAAGCTCCGAAGAAGACGACAACCTCAGGGGAAGATTGGAAACTCAGAGTCGAATTCTCAAGCCACCAGGAGGGCGCGCGCCACGGAGGGGGCCAGGTGGTCTGCCGCCGAGCCCAAGCGAGGCGTGCGTGGGAGCTGGCGCGCACGCGTTTTTTGGTTCCTTTTTGCCGCTTGGGCAAAAAGGGACGGAAGAATCCGAAAGAAATCTTTGGCGACATCAGCGATGACCTCTGCCAAAAAGTGGAAGGAAGAAAATCAAAAGAGTCTTGGCAGCATCAATCTTCATTTATGGACAAAACTCGATGCTTCAGTCAGGTATACTTGGCCCAATCATGAAACCCGTGACCCGCGAAGCACGCTTTAAAGAGCTGTTCCCCAAGGAGCCGGCATTCCGCTGGAAACAACTGGAGCAGGCGCTGTTCGACCCGAAGGCCACTGGCTGGAACGATATCACCACGTTACCCAAAGCCATGCGCGAACCGATTGCCGCCGGTTTGCCGTGGATCACCTGCGAAGCCGAGCGCATCTACCAAAGCAAACGCGACGACACCTATAAAGCCGTACTCAAGGGCGCCGACGGCCAGCGTTTCGAAAGCGTGCTCATGGCCAATAAGCGCGGACAGTGGACTATTTGCGTCTCCAGTCAGATCGGCTGCGCGATGAAGTGCACGTTCTGCGCCACCGGAGCGATGGGGTTCAAGCGCAGCTTGAGCAGCGATGAAATCACCGATCAATTCCGGTTCTGGAGCATGTTCCTGCGCACGAAACCCGAGCTGCCGCAGCGCATTTCCAACGTGGTGTTCATGGGCATGGGCGAGCCGATGGCCAACTACGACAACGTGAAGGCGGCGATTCATTTGTGGCTGAAGTACACCGATATCGGCCCCACCAAAATCACGGTATCCACGGTGGGTGTACTCATGCAAATGCAACGCCTGCTGACGGATAAAGACTGGCCGCCGGTACGCATCGCGGTGTCGCTGCACAGTGCCAACCAGAAGCGCCGTGAGGAAATCGTACCGACGACAATCCCCGACTTCCTTACCAAGCTGGCCACTTGGTCGCACGCCTACATGCGCACCCACGGCAACCAACGGCACCACATCACCTACGAATACACGCTCATCGCGGGCGTGAACGACACGGCAGAACTGGCGCACGAACTCGGCACGTTCATCCGCAAAACCGGCTACAGCAAAATCAACGTCATTCCGCTGAACGCGGTACCAGGCAAGGCGTTCATCCGCAGCAGCCAGGAACGCATCGAGTCCTTTAAGAAGGTGTTGCTATCGTACGGCTTGGACGTCACGCAGCGCCGCACCATGGGCGACGACATTGCCGCCGCCTGCGGACAGCTGATTACCGAAACCACACCGCCAACCGCTGAACCGGCCCCCGGAAAAATCACGCTCGACGTGGCGTAAGCGGCTTTCCGACGACAATATCCATCGTCGATACTGTTGAGAAAAAAGAAGTTCTAAGACCGTTGACCGGCCAGAGTGATTTTGGTAATGCAAAGGATCATCCCGTTCCCCCTGCACATGACCCCACTCCACGAACCGCAAGCACCAAACGAGACGAGTGAAGCACCTCCCGCAATCGACAGAAAAGTCGATCGTCGCGCCGCGCTGCGGCTCGGCATTATGACCGCGTCATTCGCGGCGATGTCGGTGTTGGTAGGAGGCCACGGCGGAGGACACCACGACGAAGACCGGAAGCGCCAAATGCATGCGCATCATCCGGAGAAAATCGCCCTGGAACGCCTATGGCACGAAGGCTTTGTTCAACGCGGCGGTGAGCCGCTGTTGCAGGCCATGCGCGAGAACCTGCGTGATCCCAAGGCTCTGCAGGCGTATTTCGACCGCATGCGCATGGCCGAAGGCATGGCGGACATGGAAGCGACGTTCCGCTGCATGGACGACCGCATCTGCACCTGCGGCAGCTGTTCGGCCGGATCATTGGTGTTGGATGTCGCCGCCGACGGCAAGGCGCTCTACGTGCCGCCGCAGCAAGTGGCGCAGCGCGTACTGCATTCCCCCATCGCCGCTCGGACCGGGCGCCGCAAGATCACCTACACCAAACACTTGGGCGGTTGCGGCGGCGACAAAATCGCCATGGGCTTACTGGAAGCCCGCGATCCGAAAACCATCGGCGATGCGGAGGTTGCCGAGTGGGGCAGACGCCAAGGCGAAGCCGTGACCGCGGCATTGGTAGCGCAATTGCGCGGGTCGCGGCCGGTCGAATTTCGTCAGCTTGGATTTCGCGATAGCGCCATGCGGGGGCCGGAACAGGAACATGCAGGCCAGGTGATCTACGTCACTGCGCACAACAGCCGCCAGCTGGATCCCCGCTTCAACCGTCTACCGGTCGGCATGCAACTCGACGCACTCATGCTGAACCAGCGCAGTCTGGCGCTCAATCTCATCGCCGGCGTGCGAATCTTGCTGGAGCACGGCCCGCACCGGGAGCCGATCTTGGTGGTGGGACTCGCCGAACAAGCGGTACGACCGCAGTTCGACGCGGCACTGGAGAGCGCGACGCGGGCATTACCGCTTGATCACCGCCAACGCACGCTGGTCGGTAGCGTGACGGTGTAGTGCCGTACGCGATGCAAGAATCAGACCGAAAGTCATGCAAAGAAAAAGTGGCCTCTAGAGCCTTGGCAAACTACGTGAAATTGCATAGAATCCGCCTAATCTAGGTCAAGTAATCTGTACATTTCGTTCCCCCAGCTTCTCATGTCAGTGACAGCCGCCGGAACTATCGCCCAAGTCGTCGGCGCAGTCGTGGACTGCCAGTTCCCGATCGACACACTGCCGCCGATTTACTCAGCCCTCACGGTGGTCATCGGCGACCACACGTTGGTGCTGGAAGTGCAGCAGCATTTGGAAGGCGGCATCGTACGTACGGTGGCCATGGGCTCAACGGATGGATTGAAGCGCGGCGGCACGGTCACGAATACCGGTGCTCCGATTTCGGTTGGCGTAGGCCCGGAAACCCTGGGGCGCATGTTCAACGTGCTGGGAGAGCCGATCGACGGTTTGCCGCCTGCTCTCACGAAAAAGCGTTACCCCATTCACCGCAAAGCCCCGACGTTCGACGAACAATCAACCGAAAGCGAGATTTTGGAAACCGGCATTAAAGTCATCGACCTTATCTGTCCTATCTTAAAGGGAGGCAAAGTCGGTCTGTTCGGCGGTGCCGGCGTGGGCAAGACCGTGGTGGTCAAAGAATTGATCCGTAACATTGCCGCCGAGCATGGTGGATTTTCCGTGTTCGCCGGAGTCGGTGAGCGCAGCCGCGAAGGAAACGACTTGTACTACGAAATGAAGGAATCCGGCGTGCTGGATAAAACAAGCCTGGTGTTCGGCCAAATGAACGAGCCGCCCGGACCGCGTCTGCGCGTGGCGCTTTCGGGACTCTCGATCGCCGAATACTTCCGCGACGAAGAAGGTAAAGACGTGCTTCTGTTTATTGATAACATCTTCCGCTTCACCCAAGCCGGCAGCGAGCTCTCGGCGTTGCTCGGACGCATTCCGTCGGCGGTGGGCTACCAGCCAACGCTGGCGAGCGAAATGGGCCAAGTACAAGAACGTATTACCTCCACCAAGAAAGGCTCCATTACGTCCGTACAAGCCGTGTACGTGCCGGCCGACGACTTTACCGACCCGGCTCCGGCCACCACCTTCGCCCACTTGGACTCCACCATCGTGCTGACTCGCGCGCTGGCCGAGCTGGGTATTTACCCGGCCGTGGACTCGCTGGAATCCACTTCCACCATTCTCACGCCGGCAATCGTGGGCCAAGAGCACTACGACGTTGCCCGCGGCGTGCAGAAGATTCTGCAGCGCTACCGCGAGTTGCAGGACATCATCGCCATTCTCGGCATGGAAGAATTGTCCGAGGAAGACAAAAAGACCGTCATGCGCGCACGCAAAATCCAGCGCTTCCTCAGTCAGCCGTTCTTCGTGGCCGAGGTGTTCACCGGCATTCCGGGCAAGTTCGTCACGCTCAAAGAGACGATTAAAGGATTCAAAGCGATCATCAACGGCGACTGCGACCACATCGGTGAGCAGGAGTTCTATATGAAAGGAGGAATCGACGAAGTCACCAAGAAAGCCGAGTAATTCTTTCCGCCCATGCACGCAGAACTCATTACATCAGAGGGAAGCGCATACAGCGGCGACGCCGTGTCCGTCACGCTGCCCAGCGGCATGGGGGAAATCACCGTGCTCAACCACCACATCCCCATGCTCAGCACCATTGAGCCTGGAACCGTCATCATCCGCACCGGTAAGGATGAATTGCTGTTTGCCGTCTCCAGAGGCGTGGTGCAGGTCGGCCAGACCGGACTCCTGATTCTGTCGGACATCGCCGACCGCGCCGACAGCCTGGAAGAAAAAGCAATCGAACTGGCACGCGCACGCGCCGAGGAACTGCGCAACGCACGCCGCACCGACGCCGAGGAATTCGCCGACGCCACGGCGACACTGGAACGTGAAATGGCCCGCCTCATGAGCATTCGCCGCCTGCGCTCCCGCCGCAAATCTCTCTAAATCTTCATGACTATGAGCATGTTTCAATCCACGACCGGCACCGAAGCACCGAAACCCCAGGACGTCAGCCCGAAGGAAAGTGCAATCTTGGGCATTGGCTTCGCCTGGGACTTGGGCTTCACCATTGCCGTTCCAGCGATACTGTTCGGTTTCGCCGGCGGATACGCCGACAAGTACTTCGGCACTTCGCCGCTGTTGTTGTTCGCCGGCATCGGACTGGCATTTATCACCTCGGCGATCATCATCGCGCGCAAGCTGCGCGACATTCTGAACCGCCTGCCCAAAGTGCTGCCCAAGAAGAAGGACCCCATCGACATAGAGTCCGCAAAGGAACAAGAGTTGCTGCATGACCTCTTCCGCCCCCCTTCGGAATGATCACCATCTCACTCGCATCGGAGGTTATTGGACACATCGGCCCCATGGCCGTGCGTAACACCATGCTCATGTCGTGGCTGGCGGTGTTGGTGCTGGTGATCGTGGCGCTCTTCGTCTACGCCCGCGGGTACAACGTGGTTCCCAGTCGCCTGCAAGCCGCTGTGGAAGTGGTCGTCATGGGTCTGTACGACCTGTTTGCCTCCGTCCTGCACGATGACCGACTTGCACGTCGCTTCTTCCCCATGCTGGCGACCATGCTGATCTTCATCGTGGCGGGCAACTGGATGGGCATTTTGCCAGGCGTGGGCAGCATTACGATTCAAGGTATGCATGCCGGCCACGCAGCAGCCATTCCGGTCTTCCGCTCCATGAATGCCGACGTGAACATGACGCTGGCTATCGCGTTGGCAGCCATGGCCATGGTTCAGTTCTACGGCATGAGCGAACTGGGTTTTGGCGCGTACTCGTCCAAGTTCTTCGTTCCGCCATGGAAAAATCCGGTCGGAACATTCGTGGGATTCCTGGAAATCATCAGCGAGTTTTCACGCATCGTTTCCTTCACATTCCGTCTCTTCGGCAACATCTTCGCCGGAGAGGTCCTGCTCATTGTCATCTCGTACCTGGCACCCTACCTGGCACCCATCCCTTTCTTGGGCATGGAATTGTTTGTGGGTCTCATTCAAGGCTTGGTGTTCGCACTGCTGACCTGCGTCTTCTTGAAGATCGCCGTGTCCCACCATGACGCTCCGCATGAGGAAACTCCTGCCGCACCGGCGGCCCCCGCACTCGCGTAATCCCCACCCTTTTCTTCCTTCCCCTCTTTCTCTATGGACGCACCAGCCGCAGTCGGCGCAGCCACCAGCCTGCTGTCTGACAGGAACCTTCCGGTCGCCATTACCATCGGCTTCGGATCACTCGGTCCGGCAATCGCCATCGGCTTCATTGGCGCCAAGGCCGTGGAAGCCATTGGACGCAACCCGGAAGCCGGCGCTCGCATTCAGACGTTCGCCATTCTCTCCATCGCCTTCGCCGAAGCCATCGCCATTTACGGCTTGGTCATCGCACTGATCATGAAGTTCGTCTAGTCCTCTACCCTCCTTTTCCTCCGATTCGCATGACGGAACTCATTCAAGCCCTCGGTCTCGACTGGTACGCGCTGCTCGCGCAGGTGGTGAACTTTGCCATCCTGATCTTCCTGCTTGCGAAATTCGTGTACAAGCCGGTCTTGGGCGTCATCGACCAGCGCCGTGCAACGATTGCAAAATCGCTGCAAGAAGCCGATGAAATTTCCCGCAGCAAGGAGCTCTTGGAGAAGCAGCGCGCCGATGTGCTGCGCAAAGCGGATATTGAAGCCGGGCAACTCCTGGAGCGCGCCAAGCAAGAAGCCGAAGCCATCCGCGCCGAAATCGAGAAAGAGGCACGCGCCCATTCCAAGACCATCGTGACCAAGGGCATGCAGCAATTGGAGAACGAGCGCGCCAAAATGGTAAGCGATATTCAAACCAAATTGGCTCACGCCATCGTGCACTCAGCCGAGAAAATTCTCCGTCGCGAATTCTCCAAGGAGGATCAGCAGCAATTCGAGACTGAACTGAAAGAGAACCTTCCGTCGCTTCTGGCATGAGAACCAAACCCGCCGACATCGCCAAGGCATTGATAGACGAGGTGCAAGCCTCGCCTGCATCGGCCGATGCCGCATGCGTAGCTGCGTTGAACGTACTGAAACGCATGTCTCCCGGGTTCCCGCGTCGTGAGTTCGTAAAATTGGTGGAACACGAAATGAAGCGACGTGGCGAGCAAGCATCGGGTCTGCTCGTTGTGCCCAACGCACGAACGTTGAAAGCCGAACATGTGGGCGCGCTCATCAGCAAACAATCGGGCGTGACGGTACATCTGACCGAAAAAGTGGATCCCGACGTCATCGGCGGCGCCGTGCTGCTCATGGATCATCGTCGCATCGACTGCAGCGTGCAGGGTGCGCTGCGTGAACTGTTACAAACATGCCTTGAACCGATCGCCTGACGTTTTTCCTCCCTCTCCCATGAACCTCAGTAGCAATCTGATCCAAACGCTGGAAGACCGCATCGCCACCTACAAACCCTCGGTCACCGAGGAGCATGTGGGTAATGTGGTCCAAGTCGGCGACGGTATCGCCAAGATCTCGGGCCTCACCACCATCGGTGCGGGCGAGATGATCGATTTTGGCAATGGCGTCATCGGCAGCGCCCTGAACTTGGAAGAAGACATGGTGGGAGCAATCATCTACGGAGATTTCACCAAGGTGAAGCAAGGTGACTCGGTAAAAACACTCGGACGCGTCTTGTCGGTTCCCGTGGGCCAAGCGCTCATCGGGCGCGTGGTTTCTCCTTTAGGAGAGCCGAAAGACAATCGCGGCCCCATCCGCAGCGACACCATGTACCCGGTCGAAAAAATCGCCCCCGGCGTCATTGAGCGCAAGTCGGTAAGGCGCCCCATGCAGACCGGCATCATGGCGATCGACTCCATGATTCCCATCGGCCGCGGCCAACGCGAATTGATCATCGGCGACAGGCAGACCGGCAAGACGGCAGTGGCGATCGATACCATCATCAACCAGAAGAAGACGCAGCAGACCGATCATCCAGTGCTCTGCATCTACGTGGCGATCGGACAAAAGGAATCCAAAGTCGCACGCACCGTGGCCGAATTGGAAAAGCACGGCGCCATGGAGTACACCATTGTGGTCAGTGCGTCGGCATCCGAACCGGCATCCATGTCGTACATTGCGCCGTTTGCAGGTACGGCCATGGGCGAGTACTTCGTGGACCAAGGCAAAGACGTGCTCATCGTCTACGATGACTTGAGCCGCCAAGCCTGGGCGTATCGCCAAATCTCGCTGCTGCTGCGCCGTCCACCCGGACGCGAAGCCTATCCTGGAGACGTGTTCTACCTCCACTCGCGCCTGCTGGAACGCGCAGTGTGCTTGGACGAAAAGCACGGCGGCGGATCGCTCACCGCTCTGCCGATTATCGAAACGCAGGCCGGCGACATCGCCGCGTACATTCCGACCAACGTGATCTCCATTACCGACGGTCAAATTTTCTTGGAGTCCGACTTGTTCCACAAAGGCATTCGTCCGGCCGTGAACGTGGGTACCTCGGTATCGCGCGTCGGCTCCGCCGCTCAGCAAAAGTCCATGAAAAAGGTCGCCGGAAAATTGCGCTTGGACTTGGCGCAGTACCGCGAATTGGCAGTGTTCGCGCAGTTCGGATCGGACCTGGACGTCGCCACCAAGCGGCAGCTCGACCGCGGCGTGCGCCTGACCGAAATCCTGAAGCAGCAACAATACGCACCGTTGTCGGTGGGTGAGCAGGTCGCCCTGCTGTACATGGCGATTCACGGATACTGCGACGACATTCCGGTCACCGAGGTTCGCGCATTTGGAGAGCGCTTCCTGCGCGCCATGCAGACAAAACACTTCGATCTCCTGAAAACGCTCTCGACCGAGCTGACACCGGAAGCCGAAGACCAACTGAAGCGGCTGATTGAAACCTATACAACCTCGCTGAAGCCCGCTGGAACCGAAGCTCCGGCTGAAGACAATGTTGCCAAGTCGAAGGCGAAGACGACTGCGAAGTCCAAGGCGTAACCGACTCCTCCCCCCTCCGTTTTCCATGGCGCGCAGCCTCCGCGACATCCGGCGCAAGATGAAGTCGATCAAATCGACTCGTCAGGTCACCAAAGCCATGGAGCTGGTGGCCGCGTCCAAGATGCGCAAAGCCGTACAGCATGCGCAGGCGTTGCGTCGCTACGCACTGCACGCGTGGGATATTCTGCTGTCGGTGGGCCGCTCGCACGCGAAGGGGCATCCATTTTTGGTACAGCGGAAAGTGAAGCGCGTGCTGGCGATCGTCTTCACGTCCGACCGCGGGTTGTGCGGAAGCCTGAACGTGCAACTCCTCCGCTCCTTGACCATCTACATGAACAAGCTGAAGGAACTGAAAACATATGAGTCGATCGACTTCATAACCGTCGGACGCAAGGGCCACCAAATGCTGACGCGGCAGAAACAGCATGTCATCGCCACGTTCCCGTCACTGTCCAGCCACCCGACAATCAAAGACGTGGCGCCCATCAGTGCGTTGGCGATCGACGAATTTCAGAAAGGTACCTATGACCACGTGGTGTTGGCGTATACCGACTTCCTCTCGCCGATGGTGCAGCAACCGGCAGTGAAAGTGCTACTGCCCTTCTCGCCCAGCGAAGTGCGCGACGTGCTGGAGAACATTCAGGAACAGCGCCGCAAAACCAAAGAAGAACAGGAGATGCACCACATGGACATGGGCAAGGTCCAGGAATACATCTTCGAACCATCCCCCACCGAGGTATTGGATGTGATCCTGCCGCAGCTCACCGAGATCCAGGTGTTCCAGGCGGTGCTGGAATCGGTGGCATCCGAACATTCGGCACGCATGGTCGCCATGCGCAACGCGTCGGACGCGGCAAACGACCTCATGGACGACCTCACCATGACGTACAACCAAACGCGCCAAGCGAACATCACGGCCGAGCTGGCCGAGCTGTCTGCGGCAAAGGCGTCGTTGGATTGATCTCAGCAAAATAATCTGCCCTGCACCAGGGACGTCGCGTCCCGGTGTTGCGATCCGAGATCGCAATTGCGGATACTACGGCTTATAGTTCTTGATCGACTTCTCGATCACGGCGTACGCATCCTTGGCGTCCTTCCAATCAAGAATTTCCACCTTCTTCTTCTCCAGGTCTTTATATGTGCGGAAGAAGTGGGCGATTTCATCCAGCGTGTGCTGCGGGACGTCCTTGATCGAGTTCAGGTGCTTGAAGCGCGGGTCGCAGACGGGAACGCACAGCAACTTCTCGTCGCCTTCACCGCCATCGATCATGCCTAAGTACCCGAGTACGCGTGCCTCGATGAGCGTGCCGGGGTAGGTGGCATTCGTCACAAGCACCAGGGCATCCAGCGGATCGCCGTCATCGCCGAGCGTGCCCGGGATGTAACCGTAGTCAGCCGGGTAGAACATGGGCGAGAAGAGCACGCGGTCGAGCTTTATGAGCCCCGACTCGTGATCGACTTCATACTTGTTGTTGGAGCCACGCGGAATTTCGACGACGACATTCACGATGGCAGGAACTTTTTTTCCGGGCGTGAGAGTGTGGAGAGACATGCGGCGAGTGTACGCAAACGCCGTGCCGGGCGCCACTTGTGGTTTGACAATCGTTAAAGAATAACTCCTTATAACAACTACGCAGCATTGATTTGGGTATACTCCGCGCATGGCGACCCCCAAAAAGAAGATTCTCGTTTCCGTATCCAAAAGAAAGCACACCGAAAAGCGCAGACATGCGCTTGTGTGCGGCAATTATATCGATTGGTTGGAAACGGGCCTGAAAGACTTCGAAGTCTGGGCCGTGGACCCGAATGATAAAAAGAAGGTGCTCCGCGCAGCGGAAGAAATCGTCGGCGTCGTCTTTACGGGCGGTGTGAACGTCAGCCCCAAGCTGTATGGAGAGGAGCCCGGTACGCATACCGACAACCCGAACGTACCTCGTGACCAGTTCGAGTCGATGCTGTTCGATCTCTTCCACGAGAAAAAAATCCCGATGCTCGGTCTGTGCCGCGGCGCGCAGCTCGTGAACGTGAAATTGGGTGGAAAGATCAAGCAGCACGTCCACGAAAGCCATGCTCGTCTTGCCAAGAACAAAGACGCCATGCACAAGGTGGACCTGAAGAAAGACACGCGTTTCGCCACGCTGTTTAAAACCCCTGCAATCGAAACCAACAGCGCGCACCACCAGGCAGTGGATCCGAAGCACCTGGGCAAGGGCCTGCGCGTGACCGGAACGGTAAAGGAGGTCATTGAGTCACTCGAAAACGCAGAACCGAAGACCGGCTACATGCAATTGGTGCAGTGGCACCCCGAACGCATGAAGAGCTCCCCGGTTTCCAAGAAACTGCTGTCCGACTTCGAGGAAGCGGTTATTGCATTCTCACAACCACCGGCATCCAAGCCAGCCGTAAAAGCAACCAAAGCGCCTGCCAAGGAAAAGCCGAAAGCAGTCGCAAATCCCGCGACCAAAGGCAAAAAGGCGACCAAGAAGAAGTAGGTCGCCCGTTCTGCCTGCGAAAGGCTTGGTTCAACGTGTTTCGTCCTGCGTTCCGTACATACTGTGCGCGGCGGCGGCGACGTCCTTTACTGCATGTCCGCGCCCCTCGATGACGGCAATGGCGGCCATGCGGCCATCACGGGTCATGGCTTCGTGATACGCGACGATAATATGCTGCGGAATGGATGTACGATTGATGGATGCTTCGACGGTGTCGGTGGGACGTTCTGCAACGGAGTTCATGGGAGTGGGGTGAAAATGGAAATGAAAAAGAGAAACCTTCATCCGGCTGGGGAAGGTCGCTCTGCCTCCGGGGAATCCCCTTCAGGCAGCCAGCGAGCTTCCCGCTATAAGCGAGAGAAGAAGGCCGAGAATGATGAAGTAAGACATAGAGAAAGAAAAAGGAAGCAATGCCATCGTTGATCTACGGACCGGAAATGTGTACGCGGTTTTCCTGGCGGGCATACGGGCCGTCGCCGTCCCAAACGTACTGTTCGAAGAAGCGCTGATACACATCCGGCGACGCCACCCACAAGTCGCGGTCGAACTGGAAATACAATGGCGACTCCGCGCGGTACAACCGACGAAAGACCTGGCGAATACCCAGCAGCTCGAATGTTTCCTGGGGAACAACGCCCAACTGCACCGCATAGTGCCGCACCACATGCAACGCCTCATGCGGATCAACCTCGCGCTGGAATCCGGCTAGCAACTTCAGGCGCACCAGATCCGCAATCATCTCCGAAGCAGCGCTATCGGGCGGGCGGGCGATCCACTCCTCGGTTTTCACTACGAGTTGCAAGATACCATTGCCATCGCCGGACCATGCGGCGCAGTCCACCAAACGCGGGTCACCGGCTTGCACGTGCGCATGCAACGCACACAGATAGCGTCCGCGATGCGTGCGCACCAGTTGCGGGCACACTTCTCCGGCGCGTTTACGGATCAGCGGCGAATCAAGTTCGCCCCGTTCGCTTGGCACAACCGTTTCCATGGTGGTGCAGCACAAACCGCAATTCGCACACGAGCCGCTCTTGCACTTGTCGAGTGCGTCGTGCGCGTAGTCATCGGTGCCGATGGAGACGAGGGGAAGCGCGAGTGAGGCCATACGTGGAGCAAGACATGAAAAACAACCTTCCGAGGGTGGGAAGGGCGCTCTGCTTCGGAATGATTCCGTTTACGCAGCCAGCTCCCCTCCCGCACGAAGCGAGAGAAGAAGGAGGCCAAGAAGAATGTGACGCTGCGTCATGGAACGAGGCAATTCTAATTGGCGAGCCCCCTGTGTCAAACAGTTGGATTTGTGAAAGCGACTTCAGGCCTTCTCGAAGCCAAAAAGAGCCTACTCCTTCTTCTGACTCGAGCGATCGACGCGCGTGAGGAACGGGTCTGCCTCGTTCTGCACAATGCTGTCGAGCAGAGCCTTCGGCGTCACCTGACGGCCAATGAGTTTATTGCCATCGCGCGGGACTTCGTTCATTGGGGGACCTGCTTCCGTATCGACACCAAGCTCACGGCAGGTACGTTCGAGTTCGGTGATGAGCTGCTGGAGATCGGGACGGCGTGCAAAGCCACTCTGGAGTGCGGGATTGAAGAGCTGGCGAAGACGGAACCCGGCATCTGAAAATTCCGTGTCAGGTGCCTGCCAATCCGTGACCTGCAAAATCTTGCTGCGCCCCTCGCGCAGCGGATCGGTCGGGTCATCGACGTTCAAATGGCGCAGGATGCTCAGCACCTGCGGACCGTCACCGACTTTATAGGCTTGAGCAGCTTGGGAAATATTCGCGAAACCGGGGCCCATGCGTTGCAACTCATGCTCGGGGACCGCCGGCTCGCCGGACAACATCTCGTACAAGAGGAGCAAGAGCGAATACACGTCCGAAGTAGCCGTTGCCCGCACTGCGGGGCCGGTCATTTCAGGATCGCTGTAGGCAGGCGTGAACTGTGTGAGTCCCACCAGCGACAGTTGCTTGGCATCGCGCGGCGCAATGCGACCAGCTCCGAAATCAATGAGCTTGGCACGCAGTTCGGGCGAGATAATGATATTCGATCCTTTCAGATCCAAATGCCAAACGTTTCCCACGCGCTTCAGCTCCCGAGCAATGCTCAGTGCGATCCAGCACGCAATCTTGGGTGACAATCGGCGACCGGGCGCCTCTTTCAAGAGCGACTGCAGCGACGGACCTTCGTGAAACGGCATGACGGACAACTGGGCGAATTCCGTCGGCCCATCCTCTTCTTCGGAATCGATCAGTTCGCCTGCAACATTCAGCACGGCAGGCTCTCGACGTGCCAATTCGATTTCATCGCGCACGGTGGCGACGCCGGTTTTCTGTACCTGTACGCGCTTCAGAATGAGGAGATGACCTGGCTTGCGGACATTGCTTACAAAATACGTGGAACCGATTCCTCCGCTGCCGCACGGCCCCAAGATAAGATAGTCGTTCTTTCCGATACCTACGCAAAGCTTGTCCGGAATGGCAGAAGGCAGCAGCAAAAGCGCTGCTCGCACTTGCGCCAGCGTCAAACCTGTTTCCACAAACGGCTGCAATGCTTCGCAAACGGCATCGGCATATGCTTCTGCCGACTCGTAGTCACCATTCATGACGTCGCTCACGGCAGGAACGCGCTGCAACCCCATGCGAATGACCTGCACCAATACGGTCTGAGGGCTGACTTCCACTGCATCCTCGAATACATTGGCTGGCATCTGCGTAACGACATTGTCTTCTCGGTGATCCGTACCGGGCTGCCCTAAGAATGCGGTGCGAAAACCGTCGGCGGCATCCTGGGTAACACGCTGCACATTCTCGCCAGACGTTGCATCCACTTGTTCGGGAGGACGCATACGAATGACGCGCGTCGGCTCGCCTTCTGGAATATCGTCTGAAGAATGATGCTGGCCTGGCATTGGATTGTGTACTGCCATAGGAAGGGTCACGCTGGCGCGTTATACCTATTATACCATATAGCAATAATTTTGCACCTACAAGCTGTTAGGCCCGTTCTTGAAAATGGCGTGCCAAGCGTGGCCATTTTTCGAAAGGCTCAATGCGCAATAATTCGCTGATGAGCTGGCGCTCAAGCCCGATTTCGTCTTCCAGAATCACCAACGCTTTCGCTGCAGCCTCCACGTCTCTGCGATAGGGGGTGGAGACGCGCTCACGCATGAGTGCGCCGACCGTAAAGGGAGACGCCCTGGTCGCCCCGCTGTTGCGGATGTCATCGCGATGGGCGTCGATGAAGTTGTACAAACTGTCTTTGTCGGTACGCAATAACGAACGAGTAATGTCATCCGGATGATCCCCCTCGCCGAACTGCGCCAACATTTCATCTTTGCCGCGCGGCGCTATTTCCAAGATCCGACAGGCATCCAGTGCGTCGCGCATGTACGCACGTTGCGTACCCCGAGAGCCGCGGGCGGACGACGCACGGCGCGGCGGGAACGACGCGGGTGCGTTCATCCACGATGCATCGAAGAACCGATTGTAGATATGGTCCTCTTCGTGGCGAAAAATGCCGACTCGATGTCCGAGAAACAATGCCTTCGGCTCGTTCTGCTCCAGCGTTATGCCGTCCCGCACCTGTTCGGGCATGCACCTTCTGTTTCCCAGCGCCACGCCTCCGGTCTGGGCGGCGCGCGCCATTTGATGATGCGTGGCATCGTTGCCGTTGCGCTGGCCTGCATACACCTTCGCGTAATCCTCGATGGCATGACACCGGATATGCAAATTCAAGGTGCCCTGAATGACGTCGATATGCCCCTGCGGGAAAAAGCCGAAGCATGACCGGAACAGCTTCCGATCATTGGGGTGTGCCAGACGAAACGCATGAATATCGCGCGAGTGCAGAACCATGCGTGTGTACATGGCGCGGTAATCGGCGATGACCTGTGGCGGCAAATGCGTCCGCTCCGCCGCATCGTCAACCATGCTGTGCAGCTCATGAAGATTGATGTCATGACGCGCGATGCGGAATGAGCCGGCAGGAAACAGGTTCTCGTAGTCCGATTTTTTGACGTACGTATCGTCGCTGCTGCTATACAGCGTGCCTGGGTATTCTTGCAATGAAGCCGCGCGATCCAGCACATCAGCCAGGGTTTCCCCTGTTTCTGTCAGAAGACCTGCTTCCATGACTTCGCGTGCACGCAACTGCATTGCGGCCAAACTCAACTTCTGCGCAAGCAGACGGTCGAGGAAGAGGTCGAGGTGCTGTCGGTGGAAATGACTTGATATGCGCGCCACACGCTTCCGCAACAGAGGCTGCGATGCGGACTTCGTTTCACGCATGCGCTCAATGCAGCGGGCTTCCTCTTCGTTGTACCGCAGCACTTCGTTGATGCGCTCACGCGGGTTATAGACGACATACGGCACCTTGGGGCCGCGCCTGGGGTGCTCCGGATGCCAATGCTCCTCCAACACGCCGGACGCATGCTGCAACAGTTGCAACATGGCCAAGCCGTCACCTGTCGGCATTGATGGCAAAAGTTTTTCAGCCATGGTTGTGCAGACTACTACGAAAACCGCCCAAGACGGAGCAAATCGACTGACCGACAACTCGCATGGCTTTCGGCGGAGGAAAGATCGCCACGCAGTCGATTGTTGCATTCAATAGTACGCGCGCGTATGGTACCAGTACCCCCTACCCCTATAGATATGTTGCCCGAACGAAAGGCCAATGCACTTGCCGCACTGAAGCGATTGGCCGGCTTGCAGAAGAAGGTAGAAACGATGATCGATACCGACACGTATTGCGTCGATATTTTGGAGCAGTTGCTGGCCATGCAGGGACACGTGAAGTACATCCAAAGCCAGGTTCTGGAAAGTCATCTGCGCATCTGCGCCGGCAAACGCATGCAATCCAAACGCGATTCACAGGCGTTCGTACAAGAATTGACGCATGCCATTGGTTTATCGCAGCGCTCCTAGCATGCATGTCACTCTGCGGATCTCCGGCATGCATTGCGCCAGCTGCGCGGCGCGTGTGACAAAGGCATTGAGAGGCGCACCGGGTGTTCGCGATGCCATGGTGAATTTCGCCACGACGAAAGCTACAGTCCACTGCGATCCGACCATCACCAATGCCAATGTGCTGGCGGAAGTCGTGCACAAGGCCGGCTATGAAGCCGTCGTACACCTGCGCGAGGATGCGCGCGATAACCGAGAGCGCCAAGTGCGCGAATTGTCCGACTACCGACGAACATTCTTCATTGGACTGGCGCTGAGTCTGCCAATGCTCGGCTTCATGTTGCTGTCGTTTCTCCCGCATTCGCGACTGCACGACATGGTCATGCCGTTCATGGGCATCACCTCCCTTCTCTTAGCCACCCCGGTGCAGTTTTGGCTTGGCGCAGCCTTTTACAAAGGCTTCTGGTCCAGCGTAAAGATGGGCGCATTCGGCATGGACAGCCTTATCGCAATCGGCACTTCGGCCGCATATGCTTACAGCCTGTTCACTCTGGTCGCACATGTCATCGACACGGGCACCGTGCTCGGCACCATGCATGAGCTGTATTTCGAAACCTCGGCCCTGCTCATTACATTCGTGCTTCTGGGTAAATGGATGGAAACTCGCGCAAAAGGCGCGACCTCGGAAGCAATTCATAAACTGATGGGCCTGCAGGCAAAAACCGCCCGCGTGCTTCGCAGCGGGCAAACTATGGACATCGCCATGGAAGAGGTAGTCGTAGGCGACATCGTTGTCGTACGTCCGGGCGAGAAAATCCCGGTCGACGGTACGGTGACCAAAGGCCTGACGTCGGTGGATGAATCCATGCTCACGGGCGAAAGCATCCCCAAGGAAAAAGAGGAGGGCGACCGCGTGTTCGGAGCGACCATGAACGGCAACGGCAGCGTGGAATTCCGGGCCGAGAAGGTCGGCTCCGAGACCGCGCTGGCACGTATCATCCATTTCGTGGAAGAGGCACAGGGTTCTAAGGCGCCGATCCAGGAATTCGCCGACTGGGTGTCGTCGTGGTTCGTGCCGGCAGTCCTCGGCATCGCCGGCGTGACGTTCGCAGTCTGGATACTGCTGGGTGCCGGCTTCACCTTCGCTCTGCTTTCCGCTGTATCCGTACTCGTCATTGCCTGCCCGTGCGCACTGGGATTGGCTACGCCGACCGCGATCATGGTGGCGACCGGCAAGGGTGCCGAAAGCGGCATTCTCATCCGCGGCGGAGAACCCCTGGAAGCCGCAAATACGATCAATGCAATCGTGTTCGATAAAACGGGCACGCTGACCAAAGGCAAGCCGGAGGTCACCGACCTGCTTTCCTTCCGCGGTGCGGAAGGCGAACTGTTGCGCATTGCCGCCAGCCTGGAACAGGGCTCGGAGCACCCGTTGGCCGAGAGCATCGTTTCTCATGCGAAAGCAAAAGGTGTCGTGCTGGCATCCTCCGACGGATTCAAGGCACTGCCGGGACGCGGAGTGGAGGCGTCGATCGACGGAACGCGCTATTTCCTGGGTAACCGGAGACTGTTGCAGCAGCAAGGCATTCCGCTGCACGCAGCCGACGCCGCGATGCAAGCGCTGGAGGAAGCCGGGAAAACCGTGGTATTGCTTGCGGATGCAGAAGGCGTACTCGGCATTCTCGCCGTTGCCGATACCCCGAAGGAGACCTCTGCAGAAGCCATTGGGCGCCTACGTCGGATGGGACTGGAGATCTATATGATGACAGGCGACAACAATCGGACGGCGCGAGCAGTTGCAGAGAGCATCGGCATTCACGACGTTTTGGCAGAAATTCTCCCCGAACAAAAAGCGATCGAAGTACGGAAATTGCAAGAACAAGGCAAGAAAGTGGCCATGGTCGGCGATGGCATTAACGACAGTCCCGCACTGGCTCAAGCGGACCTGGGCATTGCGATGGGCAACGGGTCGGACATCGCGATGGAAACAGGTGGCATCGTACTCGTCAAAAACGACCTGCGTGACGTGGTGACGGCAATCGAGCTCAGTCGCGCAACCGTGACAACAATCCGGCAAAACATGTTCTTCGCATTGCTGTTCAACGGTATCGGTATTCCGGTGGCCGCTCGCGCATTCATGCACTTCGGGATTGTCTTGCGTCCGGAGCTTGCCGGATTCGCCATGGCAATGAGTTCAGTCTCCGTTGTGAGCAACTCACTGACGCTTGGGTTGTTTCAGCCGGATCGGCGCAACTGGGTTTCTATCGTCGCTCCATTCGCAATGACGATTGGTTTCACGCTGCTTTTTTTCTTCTTCGCGCGTCTTAGCGCGTAATTTCCCTCTCCCCTTTCCATGTACTACCTCACCCTCATCGTCGTGATTATCGGCTTTCTGATGACCGGCTGCGCACCGGCTTCCCAACACGACGACATGGCGCATATGGATTCCATGGCGGCAGGAGGAGGCGCAACGTACTCGGTCGACCCTGCTTCGACCGGCAGCGGCATTGCATTCGTCATCCGCAAAAACGGGAACGTGCTCACCGACTTCGGCATCGCGCACACCAAGCCGATGCACCTGATTGTCGTGCGCGATGACCTGACGCACTTCAGCCACCTGCACCCGGTCATGGGCAGCGGCGGCGTCTGGAGCATTCCGTTTACACCCAATGCCGGCGGCACGTATTGGCTGTATGCCGATTTCGTGGATGCCAACGGAACACCCACTGTGCAGCGCTTCTCGAAAACGTTTGCCGGCAACGTAGGCACGTACGGTCTGGTACCGGACTCGGCCACCACCAAAAAGACGGACGGTATCTCGGTACGCTTTACCGCCACAGCCAACGGAAAGCAGACGACGCTTACATACAATGCAACCAAAGGCGGCAAACCCGTGACACTGGAGGATTACCTTGGCGCAAAAGGACACGCAATCGTTCTGACTGCCGACGGCGAGTATGTGCATGCGCACGCCGACACAAACGTACTGTCGTTCCAAGCGAAATTGCCGTCCGTGAATGCGCTCTATCGGACGTTCGTGGAATTCCAAACCGAAGGGAAGCTCCACGATGTCAGTTTCGACATCGTCACGCTGACGGACTAAATACGTTCTTCCATCGGCACGGCGACAAAGCTGAGCAATATGCCGGCGATGCCCACCAACACGATGGCGCCCGCCCAGACGTGTACGGTCCACCAGATGCCGCTCTGCAATGCGAGCGTAACGAAGTAGAGCGTGAAAAATACAGCCGGAATCGCAAAGGCAAAGGCTCGGAATTCACGTAGGTGCTGGTCCAGCGGATACAGATTTCGAGCCGAATATTCTGCCAAGAACGCGGTGAGTACCGCTGCCGGCAAGAACGTAAATCCGTCGCGCATCCACCCCATGGCAACCACGTTCAGCACCAAGAGAATGAACAGTACTCCACGGGCAAGTCGGGCGCGCTTGAGAATGGTGAAGATGCACCCCATGAGGAAGAGCATTTGCAGTAAATACCCGGCGATGCCGAGCGAAATACTCATGCTCTGCTGCATTTCATGCGGTCGAGGCACCGAAGCATAGACCTCCATGTAATGGGCGAATTGCGTCATGAACGTAATGATCGACAGCGTCATACACAGCGACAGAATCATGGGCAATTGCTCCACCAGACGCGGGACGCCAATCGGGGTAGGTCGTGCCCACCACGCACGCATGTTTCCGGTAATCATAAGGAACATGCCGATTGCCAGCAGCAAGTGCGTGGGGCTGAGCAATGCCTCTACGTCGGCCTCGACACCGAACAGGATGTGCCATGCCATATCGCCCACACCGCCGAATGCGAAGAGCCCCGCACCGAGTAATGACCAGCCGTAGCCGACCGGAATAGACGTGAACCAATCGCCACCGGTGCGACGCTTGTTGCGCCAGGTCATGACGACCAACGACAGCGCAAGAACAAGGTAGCCGGAATAGAAGATGGCGTGCCACGGCGTGAAAAATGTTTCGAGCGCGGCCGACAGATGATTGTGGGCCCAGCCGTCGATGAACAAACCGAATACGAACCACAAGGAGAAGAGCGTTACCACCCATTCTTCGCGCACGGTCGGTAAACGACGCTGCGGCCTCAGGCGCTCTTCACCAGGCTGAGCTGTCCGCAAACGCATTCTGTTGAGTTGACGCATAACCCTTCGAGTATACTCATCCGAAGCACCGCCACAACCGCATGGAAACCGGAATGCACGTAAAGCGAAATATGGCTTACAAAAGCCAAATATTTTGACATGCCTCCTTCCGGTCGATTGTATTCCGGGCTCCGCTGGAGATCCGGCGGCAACTGCTGTGACGTGGTATGATGCGCACCGTCATGCGTTTACTGAAATCAGTCGTCGGGATTGCGGCATTTTCCATCGGCCTTTCGTGCGTGGCACTGCCTGTGTCGGCGCAAGTTGCGACCCAGCCCGTGGACGAAACGCGTCTGGTGCAACTGTATGACTTGTACTTGAACAAAGGGAAGTCCGACGCGTACTTGGAAAAACGCATCAGTGAAGAAGTCCGCAAAATCCGTAAACAAGTCGACGCCGAACTGAAGGCGATGCTTTCCACGCAATCGGATGAAATAGTGACCGACCCAAGCGCGCTTCCCAGGGCTTTGGATCGCCAGCGAAGCGTCGTGGACTCGCTGGAAGAAGCCATTAGCGAACACAACGTCGACATGGACCTACTGGAAGAAGAGGAGAAGAAGTACTACTTGAATAGCGCGGCCGGAACCGGGACATCGCTGGATGATCTGCGTATTACGGCGAGTTACAGCGAGTTACTGGCCAAGAAGGTAATCTTGGAACAGCGGATTGCTTCGGTCGACAGCGCGCTTTCTTTGCAACGCGACCGCCTGGAGAAACTGGCGAACGAACAACGTTTCCAGCAATTCGGAACATTCTTCGATGCGCTGTGGTACCTGGTCATCATCGTATTGGCATTGGGCCTGGATCGCATGGCCAAGCACTTGTTCGTTGGAAAGCTGGAGCGCGGAAAGCATCGGTATGTCGCGTCCAAGGCGTTAACGGCAACCATTTATGGCATCGCGTTGTTCTGGATCATCAACCGCCTGCTCTCCGAGCATCCGGGGGCGTTTGCATCGCTCGCTATCGTCGGTGCGGCTATCGCGCTGGCACTCCAGAGCATTGTGAAAGATATCGTCGGCTGGCTCATCATCATTCAGCGCAGGTATTACGCGCCGGGCGACCGTATTTCCATCGGCCAGTTCACCGGCGACGTCATCGATATCGGCCCATTGCGCACGGCATTGTTGGAGGTCTCCTCCGCACTTCATCCCAATGTAACCGAGCGCACGGGCAAAATGCTGTACTTCCCCAACTCTTTGATTTTAAGCCAAGAACTACTGAATTATCATGCCACTTCCGACTTCGTGAATGCAGAACTAAAAGTAACCGTGACACATGACAGTGATTGGCGCAAAGCAGAGGAAATCCTGAAGAAATTGTTGGCAGAAGAAACCAAGGCATTTGCAGAAAAAGCACATCTGCAACAGAAGAAGCGCACGGCACTCTTCTATTTGTCACGCAAAGTCGGCGAACCCGAAGTGCACTTGGATGCGGTGGAAAACGGCTTCCAATTTACGCTCGGATTCACCGTACCGATCGGGTTCCGTCGCGACGTGGTAACGCGACTGTGGCACAGCATGCTCGACAAGTTCACCGAGGCCGGCACCATCCAGATCGCCTTCAACACCGTGCGCGTGATCGACAAAAAGGCATCGCCGCCATTGGCATGAGCTATTCGGGTAGATCGCCGGTGCGCTCCTGCGGCACGATGAACGGTAGTCCGAGCGCTTTGTAGATGTCCTCTTCCTCCGCGCTAGCAATCACGTTTTCGCCCTTGAGCAGCGCGTATTCATTCAGCTTCAACCCCTGAATAATGGCCAGTCGGCGCAACGAGATGTTGTGCTCTTTGTCACCGGTGAAATACAAAAACGCACTGCCCCACTGCTGCAAGTCCACAACGCGAATATCCACGCGCAGTCCTGTCTTCAGGTTGAACGCCAGGCGAGTGTTGCCCTGCGCCACGATGTTGTCCACAATGGGGATTTTCTTGATGACCTTGGCGATGCGTTCGCTGTGATCCTCGCCGGTTTTGGCATCGTCGAACGCAATGAGGATATCGATATCGCCGACGGTTTCCTTGCGGCGGCGGTACGAACCGGCGGCATCGCAGCGCACCACACCCTTGGCCGCACGCAACGCTTTCAGGAGCTTCTTCACATCGGGCTCGATCTGGGCCAGCGGATAGCGCTTCACGCGCTCGGTAACGTTGCGGGCATTGTTCAGAATCTTCTGCTCCATGACTTCGGAAAAGCGCGGTAACGTTCGAAGCTTGCCGCCCTCTGCCGCCTTGATGAGCGACGGAACATCGCTGATACCGAGCTCCTGCAACTGCTTCACACGCTTGGGGCCCAAGTCATCGATACGCATGAGGCCGGATGCTCCCCCACCCACTTCACTCCGTAACTCGGTAAGGAACGACATTTCGCCGGACTCGAAGAACTCCAAAATTTTCTTGGCGATGGCATCGCCGATGCCCGGTAACGCTTTCAGTTCCTTCTCCGTTTTCAGGGTGGCGACGTCCATGGAAAGACCTTCCACCGTCTGTGCGGCACGGCGGTACGCCGCCGGCTTGAATGCAACTCCTTGGTAATCCAGCAAGTCGGCGATTTCACGCAGCAGAGCTGCGATTTTCTCGTTGTTCTCCATACGCAAAAGCATACCAGACGCCACGACAATCCTTTTGCATGACTTAGGCTGAAGCAGCGACGGCCTCGGCGTACTTTTCGAGCAAGCGCTTCAGTTCGGCTTTCTCGGATGCACTGAACACGGAACAGCAGTGACTGGCACGCTCGGATAACGCCTGCTTCGCCTGCGTACTCAGCTTACGACCTTTGGGTGTGAGCGTGAGCTCTGCACGACGACGGTCCTCGGTGGACTGCACGCGCTCAACCACACCCTTCTTTTCCAGAAGATCGATGATCTGGCTGATGTTTCCGCACGAACAACACAACACTTTGCTGAGGTGTGAAACCGTGGCGCGTCCGCCGCTTAACTCCAGCAAAACCATGGACTGACAATGACTGATGTCCATGCCGTCCAGAGCGGCGTTCAGCTGACGGTCGAGCGTGTTGGCGGCGCTCTTAATGGCGTTGCAAAGGCAAAGGCAGGCATCCATGTGTGCCATAGTAACATATCATCGACCAAAGAAGCTGATGCAAGTATAAGGCGGTCGGCCTGTGGCTATACCTGCTGAGACTGGTTCCGCAGAAAATCGGCATACCCATCGACAAGATCGGGCGCATCCGCCTGCATTGCAAGCGCAGATGATAGCGCGTGCGCGCAGAGATACTGGGTATAACTCACCGCTCCGTTTTTTTCTTCCCATACCGCTACTCCATAGCGCTGTTCCGCAGCGTTCGGTTCACGGGCAACCGACACGCCAGGCGTCTCCACCGCTACTGCCGCCGGGTGATGACCCTGTCCAATCGGATGTTGCTTCATGTAATTCTCAAGAACCGCCTGTGCTGCTGCGAGCTGCGACTGCGGCGCATAGAACACCATATTGTCGAAGCGGGCGGCAACAATACGCGGGTTCATTGCCTTCCCGTCTCTCAGACGGACGCCTGCGGCGCTGAGTGCGTCACAGATGGCGAAGAAATGCTCCGGTACGCTCTCCGCAAACGCTGGATCTATGGTGACATAGACCCGGAATAAGCCCTCTTCTTTCGCAACCTTACGATCTTCTGCAGCACCTTTGTAGTGTACGAGAAAGCCATCATTCGGGTCACAGAGAACGGCGGCTTGCGTATCGGGAACATCAACCAACGCCACTATGTCGCCGTTCTGCGTGCGAAATTCATCGACACCCAACACACGCACGGAAGAATCCGGCGACCAACGTGCCCGTGCAGCCTGCAAAATTCCGTCTGACAACGCCGCACCGGTTGCCCGCCACTCTTTCCGCCCGACGATTTCGCTGGTTCGCTGTGAAGCCGACGCATACAGCGATTCCAGTGTTTTCTTTTTCAGCTGGCGCGGAAGAGAGACGGTCATGGCGAATAACGAATCATGGTCCTTTTTGCCCCGTGCAGCCTCGAACTTCCGCATCAATTCGGGGTCGACCTTGCATTGCCTGGCCATCTCCATGCATCGCTCCGCTTCGCCCGGCAACAATGCAGGAATTTCCCGCGAGTCATCGGGTGCCTGAGATTCGGATGCAAGCGGTGCACGAAGCCTCTTCTTCAGCTTCTCACGCTGGGCCTCGGTAATCTCGTTCGTTCTGGCGTCGCCGATGCCCAATTCTCCCGCTTCTACTTCAAGCGCATCCGCGAGCATTTCGAGGATATACAAAGACTCTTGGGCGATAGTCACATCCACTGGGCTGCCAATGCCTGCACTCGCGCGGTCTATTCGTGCAGCAATATCGGCGGCATCGCCTAAGCGATGATGCTCGGCAAGAATCGAATCGAGTGTGTATTTGGTACTCATAGTTTTCCTCTTAGTATAGCACAATCATCCCGATGACTGAAGTGTGCGGAGGCAGCCACATCTGCCTACTGGCTGCTCCGTGTCCTCTTCTGTATCCTTCGTCCATGCCCGCCCCCAAGAAGATTTCGTACAAAGACGCCGGTGTCGATATTTCCAATGCCGACCAAACCAAGCGCGAAATGAGCGCTTCGCTGAAGACGGACAACCCGCTGGTGCTGAACGCGTTCGGCGCGTTCGCCTCGCTGGTCGACGGCAAGTTCGAGGGCTACGACCATCCGGTGCTGGTCTGCAAGACCGAAGAACCCGGCAGCAAGCAATTGCTCGCGTTCCAGCACAAGCGTGTAGAAGGCATTTGCTTCGACATGATCAACCATTTGATCAACGACGTGATCGTCATGGGCGCCAAGCCGCTGTTCATTCAGGACCTGATCGTGTGCGGCAAAATGGAGCGTGAAGTCATCAAGCAATTGGTCGACGGCATTTCGAAGGCATGCAAAAAGGAAGGCTGCGTGCTGACCGGCGGAGAAACCTCGGAGCAACCGGGCGTGCTGCAGCCGGGTACGTATGTACTGGGCGCCAGCGCGATCGGCGTAGTGGAGAAGAGCAAGATTGTGGACGGCAAAGCCATTCGCCCCGGCGACACGGTGTTGGCGGTGGCCAGTTCAGGACTGCATACCAACGGCTACACACTGGTTCGCGCATTGCTGAAACAAAAGCCCGAACTCGCAACGAGCGACGTGGAGGGCGTTACGTTCCTGGACGCCATTTTGGAACCGCACCGTTGCTACTACATGGCCCTGAAGGACCTGTTCGATGACGCCGGGTTGCACGGCATGGCACACATTACCGGCGGCGGTGTGCCCGGCAACTTGAACCGCGTTCTGCCCGAGGGCGTGGACGCCAAGATCGATGCGGCGAAGATCAAGATTCTGCCGGTGTTCAAAGCCGTACAACGCGAGAGCGGCAACGATGACGCCGACATGATCCGCACCTTCAACCTGGGTGTAGGAATCACGTTGGTGGTGGACCCGGCATTCGCCGACAAAGCCATGGCGCACCTGAAAAAGCACGCGATGGACTGCTACCCCATCGGAACGATTGTGGGAGGCGGCTCCCAGGAGGTGCACATGGAGGGAAAGCTGGCTTGGTAGAGCCTTTTCCCATCATTGTAAAAAATGTGTTTTTGTAGTATAATAGTAAGGAAAATATGACAAAGAAACACAAACGCTTCACCGGCCCGCAAGTGCTGAAAGTAGAGCAGCTCTCCGGCTTGGATGCCAGCATCCGGGAGTTCTTCAATGATTTCATGCGATGTGTCGAACCGGATCTGATGACCTCTAATGTCCCGCTGCTGGACGCAAAGTATGCGAATGAAACCGAGGAAAGCAGGAACGAGCGCTCCATGCGGTACAACCATGCCTACAACTTGTTCATGGCCACGTTCACATTCACCGTGCAGCAGTGGCAATCGGACATTGAGCACTACCGCAAGCAGGCACTGGCAAACGACGCCGTGCAAGCCGAGGCCGCAGACAAGGCCAAGGCTGCAGAAGTCGCCGCATCCTTGAGCTAGCCCATGCCGCCAAACACACTCGCCACCCACCTGAACAACATCCACTACCACGGAAACGTGGTACATGGACCGCGGTTCTTTCCCCAGGGAAACGTGGGCTTCAATGTGTGGTCGCCGTCTCGACCCGGCATGAACCATGCTTGGCATATCAATAATCTGCACAACGGTCGTGGATGGGGCTTGAACGGCTACCCGGGATGGCCCAGTTCACGCCAGTATCCGACGTTGCTTGAATCGGCATTGCGCAATCCGAACAAGTACAATGTTCTGCCGTTTCAGCGTCACTTGCTCGGCAACGCTGAAGCATCGATGCAGGCAGTCTATGCTAGAATGCGCAGCGGTCCGAGCGGGAATATCTTCCAGAATGCACCGCAACTTGCCAGTTGGCAGCGCTACCGTGGCGGAAGCCCGGCATCCAGCCACTTCGCAAGCTTCACGCCGCCGAGCGCCGCCGAACAATTGGGCCTCATGCGACGCAGAACGCCGAACCAAGGACCCGGCCAGTTTCCCTTTGCTGCAGGCGGCGGAATAGATGCGCCGTTCGACTCTTCGCTCAACGGTCTTCCGCGCAGCACATTGCAGCGTGTCGGCGATGCCATCGGCGGACTGTTTGGTCGCCGCAGCTCCGAACCCATTGCACAAGCGCCCGGCTTTCCGGCTGCCCCACGCAGCACGCCAACCGTTCGCTCGTTTCCCGGCTCCGCTCCCATCGGTCCGTTCAATCGCAATGTGCCGGAAGGACGTGAGCATGGCGAAGCCCGCTCGATGCTCCTGGCACTACGCGGCGACATACAAACATTCATCGCACAGCATTCGCCCATGCTTCCCGCAACCGATCGCACGCTTGGCGTACTCGTCGCGTCCATCGATGCTTCACTGAACAGTCCCACGCTCAACCGCAACCATGCGCTCAGCGCACAAATGTTCTTCCAGAGCATTGTGGATATGGACGCGCGCGCTCGTGCCGACCGCAACGGCGGACGCACCGACGAACCGGCCGAGTCGCCGACGGAGACGGAAATCTAGCCCTACTCACCAATGGCAATGGGCTTTACGTGCCCCGACGATGACGATTGTTGTTCGGCCGACTTTTTCGACGTGCGCTTCGGACCGGAATTCAACTCGGTTTCGGCAGCAGTGATGTTCACCGGCGCGGCGGCCTCCTCGGGTTCGGCAGCGGCGGATTCAGGTGGCGCAGCCTCGAAAATCTGGTGCTTGCGCGTGTGTGCGCCGACCGCTGTAGGAGTAAATTCGGTATAGCCGCCGACTGCATCGCGCACCAATTTGCCATTCTCCAAACGCAAGACTCTTGTCTGTAGTGCATCGACAATCGCCTGATCGTGCGTGGCAAGGATGACCGTCACCCCTTCCGCATGAATGGCCTTCAGGAGCTCGAGTAATTCCAGCGACTGCACGGGATCGATGTTGCCGGTAGGTTCGTCGGCAATCAGGATAATGGGCTGGTGCACGACGGCACGCGCCAATGCTGCACGCGCCTGCTCACCGCCCGAAAGCTCGCGTGGGAACGCATCGGAACAATCATCCAAACCGAGTGCCTCCAATATTTCGGGTACGCGCGCCTCGATAAGTTCATCGGGGTCGCCGCACACCTCCATGGCGAATGCTACGTTCTCCTCAACGGTAAGGTGCTGCAGCAGGCGGTAATCCTGAAACATGACGCCGGTACGACGGCGGTAGAGCTGCAACACCGCAGGCGGAAGCTTGGCCAAATCCACACCGTCGATTTCGACCGTGCCTTCGGTAGGCGTCATGGCACGGACCAGCATTTGCACGACGGTCGACTTCCCCGCTCCGCTGGGTCCGGTAATGCATACGAACTCGCCAGGATCGATGGAAAAACTCACCTTGTCCAACACCGTGCGTCCTTCGAAAGACTTGGTGACGTTTTGAAACGAGATCATGGACCTCAGGATAGCCCATTCGGGCCTGCGAAAAAGTTGACTGCCGGCAAATTTGGCATGCAGTCGCGGAGACCTAATTACCGCACAAGATGTACACCTCGCGGCTGCGGTCGCGGCTGGCCTGCACGGTCAGCAGCTTGAAACGCTTGAATGTGCTCTTACACAGCTGCGTGAATTCATCGAAGTCGGCACCGCGGAAAACCTTCATGACCACTGTGCCGCCACGCTTCAGCCAACGCTGAGCAATTGCCAACACTTGTTGATTGAGCTCGATACTGCGCCATTGATCCACGTCTTTAATGCCGGTGGTATTGGGCGCCAAGTCCGAGATGATGAGATCGACGTTGGTCCATCCTTCTCCGGAGATAATGCCGCCCATCTGCTTGAAATCGAACACGTCGGCGACGAACGTGCGCACATTCTCGCCAATGCCGCCCTTAATGGGCGTGAGGTCCAAACCGATGACCTTCCCGGCCGGACCGACCCGCTGGCTGGCGTACTGGAGCCAGCTGCCCGGTGCCGCACCGATATCGAGCACCTTCATGCCGGGCTGGAAGAGATGGAACTTCACGTCGAGTTCGACGAGCTTGTACACCGACCGCGCACGGTACCCCTCGCGGGTGGCGCGCTGCGACCATTTGTCGTTGGGTTGGTAGGGCTTTGGCATGACGCCGCGTATTGTAGCCGCTTTATCAAAACCCTGCCGAAAGAGCTTTCCATGGAAACCAAACCCGACTTCGCCACAGTCTCAGCCGGCCCACAAGTGACAAACTGACTTCCGCGCTTATACTGCCGATCCGGCGTTTCCAGAACGAGTGGGCTTATCCGTTTACTCCCAGTCCCTATGCGCTTCTCCCGCACCCTGAAGATCTCTCCGTTCCTGGTGGTGGCACTCTCGTGCCTGGTGATTGTGATCTCGACCCTGGCCCGCTCCTACTAAACTTCCTCGGGCGCACCCAGCGGCTTGTGTTTCGGCACCCCGACTTCGCGCGGATACTCGTTCGGCGTAGGCGCCACTTTCTCGAACACGAGCAAGGTGCGCTGACCCCAATCGCCGGGCAAATCGTAGGTGTAACTTTCGATAAGCTTGGCCCGCAGCTCCTTGGTAGCGGCGGTGGACATGCGCAGTTCATCGGCGATGTGCTTGCTCTTCCACAGCACGCAACGACCATGCACTTTCAGAAACGGAATCATGTATTCGAGCAGCACCGAGATGGGCGCCACCGCGCGGGCGGTGACCACGTCGTACATGCCACGGAACTCGGGTGCCTGGGCCAATCGCTCGCTACGCTGGCAAATAAGTTCCACGTTTTTCAGATTCATACCGGTGACGATGCGTTGCACGGCGTCCACCTTCTTTTGCACGGCATCCACACCCACGCACTTGGCATTCGGCAATACGATGGACAGCGGCAACAACGGAAAACCTCCACCGGTGCCCAAATCCAACAGGCGCACGGGTTGCTCTTCCCAGTTGCGGCCCAGTACGGTCTCGGCGATAGACAAGAAGGAAATCGAATCCAGCACGTTGCCGATCCAGCAGTGCTCGTCGGTACGGAACGCGGATAGGTTCAGTTTTTTGTTTTCAATTAAAAAAGCGGTGACCAGTTCTTTGAGCCGTTGTTCTCGGAGCGGAGTGATCATGGAGCCGCGCCATTGTACACAAGGATGATCGGCGGATGTTGCACTTCCATGGAAGCGCAAGTCCGTGCGCTTGTCGGCGCATACGGAGAAGTGGTAGCGTCTGGTCATGCCCCATGGAGAACGCGTCGCAGATTACCTGCTGAGCATCGATGCCGTCCGGCTTTCGGTGAATCCCCCGTTCACGTGGACGACGGGCATCAAGTCGCCGATCTACTGCGATAACCGCATGATCTACAGCCATCCGCTGGCGCGTGATTTCGTGGTAAACGCCTTGGTAAGCCGTGTAAAGGCACTGCATGTTCCGGCCGATGTGATCGCCGGGACCGCTACCGCTGCAATCGGCTGGGCCGCATTGGTGGCCGACCGCATGAAACTGCCGTTCGTCTACGTGCGCTCCAAAGCCAAGGAGCACGGCGCCAAGAAACGCATTGAAGGAGACCTGAAGCCCGAACAGCACGTAGTCGTGATCGAAGATTTGATTTCCACCGCCACCAGCTCGGCCAGCACCGTCGTGGCGCTGCGCGAGGAAGGCAAGGCCTACGTCACGGACATCGTGAGCATCTTCAGCTACGAGTTCAGCTCGGCGTTCGAGCGCGCCCGCGAGCACAAGGTGCGCCTCCACCCGCTCACCACCATTACCGCGCTCACCAACGTGGCCCTGAGCCAAATGAAAATCTCGGCCGAAGACGCCAAGATGATTGATGAATTCATCAAGGATCCACAGGCGTGGGGCAAGTCCCTGGCCTAATGTACAGTTTTGTTGACAAATAAGCCAAAAGAGTGTTCAATAGCACACTTACCCACCGTGTTCATCCGGCAAACCGGAAAACATGTTTTGTGGCTAGGGAACCGCTTTTTGACACCAATGGTTTTCGAAAGGAGAACGACCTACAGGTGCCAAGAAGCATGGATTGAGGCAGCGAATGAGCTGCCATCCCTCGTGTACAACGTCGTGCACGGGAGGAAACGCAATGGAGGCACAGCAACAGTCATGTGCCTCAGAGGATTTCGTCATGCAAGAATTCAGCCTTCGCACCAATGCCCGACGCCCCAGTTTTCGGCCCGAAGTGGTCCAGCTGGAGCAACGCGTCACGCCCGTGGCGCGAACGACGTTGGTGAGCATCACCAACGCCAGCCCCGTTATCTTCTCGGGCCAGTCGGCCCTGGCAGTCCAGTTCAAGCTGGATGCGACGACGACCTACGGTACGGTCGTCTGTTTCCAATTCCAACAACCTGCGCTGGTGCAAAACACCGCCGTGGCCTACCTCCAGCGGCTCACCGTTGGCTGGCACACGGTCGACTCGGCAGTGCCCGAACCGAACCGCATCTTTCTGGACAACTTCGGAACCGTCCGCACCGAGAATGGTGCGAGCTTCCGGCTGATCTTGAAACTGAAGGCGACGCTGACCCAGCCGGTCATCGACGTCGGCATCAGCCGCTTCGGGTTCACGGGGAGCGTGGGAACGGTCATCTGGACTGGCACGAGCAACGTCCGCCTTGTCCAGGCCGGCCGCATGCTGTCCACCGGCGCGCTGTGGTACAGCGCACAAATCGGTATCGCCCAGACCTTGGGCGATGTGAACATCGGAAGCTTCGGCCCTTCGGGGCTGCGGGCGTTCGTGTTCCGGCCCAAGGCCGGGCAATCGATCGACTGGATCCGTAACGTGCAATTCTACCGCACGGTGAACGGGACGGTCGTCGGCCCAGCGATGGGCACCATTCGTCCCGGCGCTAACGGGTCGTTGGTGGTGTACTTGTACCAACGCATCGACGGCGTGCAGAGCTTCCGCATTGTCGCGGATGTTTTCACGCCAATCCAAATTTCCGGACTGTCATACGCAACCACCTAGGTCGCCTCCCCGAAAGCCATGCTCAAAAAGCATTACCCCCTCTCCATCGTGGGAGGGGGTTGCTTTGTGTACCTCACCTCACCCCTGGCACCTCTCCACTGATGTGGAGAGGGGAAACAGATGTGCTTACCTTGCACGTTGTACCCCCTTCTCCACCGCAGTGGAGAAGGGCTGGGGATGAGGTCTGACGACGCGGAGATTTTCGAATCTCCGCTGCGTTTACAAAAAATGGCCATATTCACACCACCCCGTAGTGGCGATTCGAAAATCGCCACCGCATGCACCAAAAAAAACTCACACGAAAGGTTCCCCCTTCTCTTTACAGAGAAGAGGGAGGTCCTTTGGTAGAGATGTGGCTATTGAACGTCCAGACAGTCAACATATCGAGTTGTTGCCCAGACAGATTCCGAGAATCAACCGATCGCGAACACCGAGGTGATCTGCAGCGGCCCCGACAGGTCAGCGAACAGCGCGAAGCTGTACGAGGACAGGTCGATGATGCTGTTGATCCCCGTGATCACGATGGTGGTACCGTTGTTGGAGGTGATGGTACCGATGGCAGGCCCGACCGCGTTGCCGTTGCTGTCCGTCTTCCGAAGCGTGATGTTTGAGGCAGAGGTCCAAGACCCCGTCCCCAGCGTCGCACTCAGTTGATCGAAGGCAGCGTTGGTGGCTCCGCCACCGATGTTCATGTCCGCGAGACGGACACCAACACCAGCTTGTCCGGCATAGAACATGCCGGAAGTGGAGAGAGGTCCGTGGGTCGGGGGGTTGACCGGAGGCGTGGAGTTGAGCGCCAACACATCGAAGGACTTCATCCCGGCGTACGGGGCCGTCGAGAAGTACCACGACAGATCGACCTTCTGCGACCCGACCATCGCGGGGTCCGTGTTGACACGAACTTGGAGATGGACGAGACCAGAAGTACGGAACTGCTGGCCGACTTGGTAGACCGTGAAGATGCAGCGGCCATAACCGTCCGGGCGGACGGTCATCATCGCGTGCCAGTTCCCCGGACTGATCTCCCGGTAGAACGTGGCGGTCTTCACGAACGGCAGACCAGATGCGTCTTTCGTGATGAAGCGCATACAGTTGGCGTAGGCGCGCGGATCACTGGAGTTGACGTACAGCTCGAACACCGTTTGATCACGGCTGTTCGCGTTCACGGTCTTGGCGCTGTCCGGCAGATCGACGATGTGGTAGATGGTCCGCTGCGGACCACCATTGGTGGGACTGACCGCCTCTTCGTTGACACCACCTTGGGAGGGGGCGGCACTGAAGGTCGGCGTACCGCCGTAGCGCACGTTGGCCGCCACGAGGGTCAGTTCGCCGTGGACGGGCGTGAACGCTGCGTCGATGGTGTCCACACGGATTTGGAAGTGAGCACCGTCCAGATCCCCGACCGGGATCCAGCCGAAGCCGTTGAAGCCGATGCGGCGACCAGCCGCGGAGGAGGTGGGGGAACTGTCGAGGGCGGTCCAGATGTTCGGGCCGCTTTCGTAGAACAGGGTGCCGGAGCGCACGTAGTTGAGCGCACCCTGTTTCGTATCGTCGGCGACGACGTTACTCAGGGCCGAGCGCCAGTCCGTCCCCTTCGCCGTGAAGTCGAGCACTGGGACACCGACTTGTGCGGGGGCCAGATGCAGGTCCGGAAGGGGGTTGATGGTGAAGTTCGTGACCGGATTCATGCGGTCTTCGAGCAGTTCGGGGCCGGTGAGCCGGCGGGTCGTTTCAGGCTTGCGTTGGGCGGGGGTGCGCGCCGTGAAGGCACGCAGCAGGGAACGGAACATGGTCAGGACTCCAAGTCCTTCGATACTCGGATTTTCAATAGCCGATGTACCAAAGGAACGATTTCCTTGACTCTAGACTCTCCCGCTCGGGAGTTGGTCTGAGGCAAGCGCAATACCATACAAGAATTGTTAAGTTTAGTCAACATATGACTTCTGGCTAACCGATGAAGTAATTCTCAATTTTTTGGTCAAAATCCCTGTTGGAGAAACAACTCCGCTTTTTGCAAAAAAACGGTGTGAACAACCGGTGGAAACACCACATCCGCTCCGCTTTCGCCTGTCGAGTGAATTTTGCCGCAGTGTGATTGCTTGCACGGAATGAAGGCCGTAGCGTCACGTTCATCCCTTTCTTTTTTCCCCACACCGTATGACCTTCGCGTCACTTCGTTTGGTGCGCACGACCGGCATCGCCGCTCTTGTGCTCGCCCTCTCTCTTTGTGCAGCGTTGTTCCTGGGTACCTCTACCGGTTTTGCCTCGTCTCACCGCGAAGCTCCCATGATCAGCCAAGATCCGGCAGCCGACCAGACCGACCTCTACGCCTGGATGTCCACCAAGGACACCCTGGTACTTGCCGGAAACTACTATCCGCTCAGCGGCGCAGGAGCTGGTCCGAACTACTACCGCTTCGGTGACGGCGTTGTGTACGCCTTCCACATCGATACCAACGGCGATGCCATGGAAGACGTGACCTACGCGTTCCAATTCCAGACCAAGGTGAAGAACGGCGCAACGTTCCTGTTCAACACCAAGCCGATTTCCACGCTCTCCGACGCCAACGTCATTCAGACGTGGACCGCCTATAAGATCACCGGCAAGTTCACCGGCGCAACCAGCCAGTGGAACGCTAAGAACATCGTGGCTACGGGCACGGTGGCAACGCCGGTCATCGGCGGCAAGAGCCAGCCCGACTATGCCAAGCTTGCCAAGGAAGCGATCTCGGACGCAGGCAGCAAGGGCAAGTTCTTCGCCGGACCGCGCGACGACTCGTTCTTCGTGGACTTGAACGTCTTCGACTTGTTGAACCTGGGCGCCGGATTCGACTCGTTGAAAGGTGCCAACGTGCAGTCGATCGTCTTCGAGCTCCCAGTCTCCAGCATTGTCAGCAAGACCGACCCAGTCGTGGGCGTATGGGGTGCCACGTACCGCTGGCAGCGCAGCGTCATTCGCGGCGCAGGCGTGACCGCCATGGGCGGCAAGCTCACCCAGGTCTCTCGCTTGGGTATGCCGTTGGTGAACGAAGTCGTTGTCCCGCTCGCGTATAAGGACTACTTCAACGCTTCTCACCCGCATGCCGATGCCGACACCAAGCCATACGCCGACGTCGTGCTGAAGCCCGAGTTGGCCAGCTTGTTCGGCGCCGTGCTCGGCCTGAAGGCACCGACCGAGAACCGCACCGATTTGGTCACCGTATTCTTGACCGGTGTTCCGGGTCTGAACCAGCCCAAGAACGTTCGTGCAGCGGAAATGCTGCGCCTGAACACGTCGATTGCTCCGGCAGCCACCCCGAACCGCTTGGGCGTGTTCGGTGGCGACACCGCAGGTTTCCCGAACGGTCGCCGCTTGGCCGATGACGTCACCGACATCGCCATCCAGGCGGTCGCCGGCAAGCTCGTCGACGGTTACAAGGTCGATGAGAAACTGGGTGACGGCGTGAACGCCAACGATGTACAGTTCATGACGAACTTCCCATACATGGCGGCTCCGCACATGAGCACGAAGTAATTCCGACATGAACATTTCTCCGACCACATCATCTGCAAGAGGGGTGGCGACAATCGTCATCCCTCTTGTGGCGTTCGTGCTGATTGTCGCCGGAAGCAACTTGTTCAATCGTGGTCCGACCGGGATTCCCGCCGACACGTTCATTCAGGATGAACCGCAAGGAATTTCCTCTGCCACACAACGGATGATTCTGGAGGCGCAAGATGCCGTCCGCAATACTCCAAACGACAGCAAAGCCATCTTTCGGTTGTCGGGACTATACTTGCAGGCCATCCGCGAGAATGCCGACACCGCGTTCTATGAACGTATCGAAGTGCTGCTGAAACACCTGGAAGACGTGGATCGCACCAATGCCGATATCGATTTTTTGCGCGGCACCATTGCGGCAGGTCGCCATGATTTCCCCACTGCACTGCGCATAGGCACGCAGCTGACAACCGAGCACCCGGAGGTATCGCGGTATTACGGACTGCTCACCGATGCGCAAATCGAACTGGGCATGTATGACGACGCCATTGCGACACTGCAAAAAATGTCCGACTTGCGGCCGGACTACAACGCACTCACGCGCATCGCGTATGTACGGGAAATTACCGGCGATACGAAGGGAGCGATCGAAATGATGGAAAACGCACTGGTGGATTCCACAGGCAATGCCGAAAACACCGCCTGGGGACTGACTGAGTTGGCACGCCTCTCGTTCGGCAACTACCGTGCGCAAGCCGAGTTGTACCAAAACGAAGCGTTGAAGACGTATCCGAATTTCGCACCCGCGCTGGCCGGGTTAGCGAAAATAGAAATGGCCCGTGGCAATACTGCGGCAGCCAAGGACTACGCCAAGAAAGCCGTGGATGCGCTCGCTCTGCCGGAATATGCGGCACTGCTTGGCGATATTGAAGCTGTCTCCGGCAATGCCGACAAAGCCGGCGCGTACTACACATTGGTGGAAATCGGCTACGAGCGCATCGCGCAGAGCGGCACCAATGTGGAGTTGGAACGCGCACGCTTTCTGACTGAGCGTAACCGCAACCTGAAGGCCAATGTGGAGCGTGCCCGTGCCGTGTACGCAGACCGACCGACCATCTACGCCGCCGACACGCTGGCCTGGACGCTGTACAAGAACGAGCTCTATACCGAAGCCCAAACCTACGCCGAAAAAGCGTTATCGACCGGCTCGCAGGACGCCGCAATCCTGTTTCATGCCGGTATGATCCGCAAACAACTCGGCCGCCTGACCGAAGCAAAACAACTGTTCAAGCAGGCCATGGAATCGAATGCGGACTTCTCCATTCTGGAGGCACCGATGCTGAAGGCCGCCATTTCGGAGCTGCAGTAATCTGCCATGTCTGATATTTGCAAAATTTCATTTTTTGTTGTATAATATACAAAGCACTTTCCCAAAATACACATGAAAAAGACCCAAAAAGGCATGCAGGTTGAATTGAAAATGGGCCTGATCGCAGCTTTTCTTGCTGCAGTGGGAATGGCTACTGCAAACAGCATTGGAGGCACCACCTACAGAGGCAGCCTTCTGCCGGATATGCCCATGGGAGATGAAGCCAGTTACAACTCGATGATGATGAATGCTACTGCAACGGATCCCACGAGCATGGATACCTACAGCTACTCCAGCTCCGATGCGGCTGCCGACATGATGATGAATGCACCCGCAACGGACCCTGGAAACATCTACAACTACTCATACTCAAGCCAAGGCACGACGGACGACGGCATGATGAATTCCGCCGCAACTGCACCCGAAAGTCTGTATAACTACGGCTACTCCAGCGCAGGTTCAAGCGATGCCATAGCCGATGTCCCCGACACGATTTCGTCATCTTCTTCATCTGAAGATGAAGACATCGTCGTGAAAACTAAAACCGTAAGCTGCGCCCCTTACCAAGCGATCATCAGCCAAATCAGCGGCAGCTACTCCTCTGAAGCAACCAAGGCCAAAGTCAAAGAAATCATCAAGACGCAGCTTGGGAAGGCAATTGTCGGTGACTTCACGCTCAGCGCATTCCGTACTCGCAGCGGCCTTACCGTCTATAACGTGAAACAGGGCGGCAACATCGTTTGGCAACTGGAGCTCGACATGGATACCAAGAAAATCTACAGCTGCATGCTTAAAGAAGGCAGTGCCGTTTCAGAGGATTTCTCGTCTTCCGACGCAGCTCTCTAATCAACACAAACATTCATTTTCAAACCACTATGGGAAACGAACACTTTGAAGACTACGACGGAGATTAGGTCAGTGATCAGTTAACAGTTATCAGTGATCAGTGGGTAGCACACAGCAAGCTGGCAACTGCCTACTGTCTTCTGTAGCTGTTACTCCTAAAACTGCCTCAAAAACCTCCGGTCTCCTTGGTAAAAGAGACGGATGTCCGGGATTTGGTGACGGATCATGACCATACGCTCCACACCGAAGCCGAACGCGAAGCCCTGCCACTCATCGGGATCGATACCCACGTTCTTCAGCACTTGGGGGTGCACCATGCCGCAGCCAACGACTTCCAGCCAGCGACCTTCGCGGCTCTTGGATTCGTCGCCACGCCAGCGCAGGTCCATTTCCAAGCCGGGTTCCACGAACGGGAAGTAGCCCGTGCGCCAGCGGAAATCCACGTTGGGATCCACGAGTTCGCGCACGGCGGTCTCCATGACACCCTTCATGTTGGCCAGCGACACGTCCTTGCCGATCATTAGGCCTTCGATCTGGTGGAACATGGGCGAGTGCGTGGCGTCTTCGTCTTTGCGGAACACTTTGCCGGCACAGATCATACGGAACGGCGCTTTGTGCTTGAGCATGTAGCGCACCTGTACGGGTGAGGTGTGCGTGCGCAACACGGTACGGTCCAAACTGTTGATCCAGAACGTGTCCTGGTTATCGCGAGCCGGGTGCGTAGCAGGAATATTCAACATGTTGAAGTTGTATTCCTCGGTTTCGATTTCGGGACCGGAGGCGACGTCGAAACCCATGCGACCGAACACCTCTTCGGCGCGGCGGATGTACGCGTGAATCGGGTGCGCGTGACCGCGCTCCGTCGACGGCAAATCCAACGTCAAATCGAGTGCGTCCGTTTTATCTAAATTGCCCAGCGCGGCGGACGTGAGCGACTGGCGGCGGACATCCAGTTCGGCAGTGATGGTGATTTTGACGGTGTTGAATGTCTGGCCCAATACTTTGCGCTCGTCCGGTGACTTGGCGCTCATTTCCTTCATGGCGACCGTGAGTGCACCAGCCTTGCGGCCGAAGATTTCCTGCTCCAGTGCATCGAGTGCCGCGACGTCGGCTGCTGCGCGGATGCGCTCCACGTAGGAATCCCACGGCGAAGGAAGAGGGGCAACGGACATTGCGCCAAGTGTACTGGTGAAGTCCTGCTATGCCAAAAGCAAAAGGGTGAAATGAAAATCAAAACGAGGATGTTTTTGAACTTTCGTATTTGAATTTTAAATTTCTTTTTTTAAGAATGAAGTGCCAGCTCCACCAGCAGGAACACGCTGAAAATCAGCAGTCCGATCCACCAGGTGAGAATGCCAAGCAAAAGAAAGATAAACGCAAGGACGGCGGCGCAGGCAACGAAAATTCCTTCGCGCAACGAAATGGTGATCTTCTTTCCGGCATCCAAGCCTTCCACGGAGACCGTTGCCCAGAACGCATAGCACAGCAGCGTGGAAACGCTGGATACCGACAGAAACAACGTGGCGAAAAAGAACGGCAGCGCGATGTTGGGCGCCGTAAGAGGGCTGACGCGAAACAGAATCACCATCAAGGATGCCACCGAAAGAAGTGCCGCAATCGCGATGCGAAGAAGAAGTGGCTTCATCGGATGGATGATAGCAAAGATTCCGATGGGAAATTTCACGCCTTGATCCCCTCCTGCTTCAAAAATTCCCCTAGCGCCCGGAAATCGGCATACAAGCTTTCTCGCAGATTGCCGTTATGGAGCGCTGCAGCAGGGTGATAGATGGGGAAAATCGTGAGCGAATCACTGAGCTTGAACGCCTTGCCATGGGCCTGAGAAATGGTGCGGTTGGCGACGAAATGGGCCATGGAATGACGACCCAGCGTGCAAATGACTCGCGGTTTGATGATGGCGATTTCCAGCTGAAGCCACGGCATGCACTGCTCTTTTTCTTCCGGCGTGGGGTCGCGGTTCTCCGGCGGGCGATACTTCACCACGTTGCTGATGTAGACATCTTCGCGCTTGAGTCCAATGGTACCGAGCAGCTCGTTTAAGAAATTGCCGGAAGCGCCCACGAATGGCCGCTTGAGCTCATCTTCTTTCTGTCCGGGAGCTTCGCCAATGAACATGATGGTCGCCTTCGGATTCCCTTCGCCCAACACCGGGTTGGCATTCTTGGCCAAATCGCAGCCTTTCCAAGCGGAAAGCTTCTCGCGAAGGGTTTCGAGGGTCATCTCCATACAAAAAGACTGTACCAGATTTTCGCATCATGCTCTCGCAGCGGCGACCCCGGGTCGCCGTCCGGGACGCGGCGTCCCGGCTACGGAAGTTGTTTCGGCCCCCTAGCCACCGGCTTGTGCTCCAGCAGATCGTTCATAGCGGCCTTGGTGTTGTAACGGCGGATGTCCTCCTCGTCTTCGATCTCCCCTACCAATTCTTCCAACACGTCTTCCAGCGTGACCAAACCGACGGTCTTCAGCTCTTTCTGCACCACGGCCATGTGCGTGCGCTTGCGGCGTAGGAACAAGAGCAGCTGATCGGCACGCATGCCGATGTCCACGTTCTGCAAATGGGTCATGATGTCCGTCACCGGAACGCTGTCTTTGCCTTCGGCCAACGCGGTGAGGATATTGCGACTCATGGCCACACCCAGAATGTCGTGTTCGTCGCGACCCACGACCGGATAGCGCGAGTACGTGTGCTTGAAGACTTGCTCTGCCGCTTCGCGAACAGTGGCCTTATGCGTCACGAATACCACATTCTCGACAGGCGTCATGACGTCACCGGCAGTCTTGTCGTTCAACACGAACGCACGCTGCACGATGTGACCTTCGTAGGCGTGGATGTGTCCGGCCATGCGGCCGATGCGGGTGAGTGCACGAATCTGCTCCTCGGTTCCTACCACACGTCGTCCACTACCTTTCATTCGACCCACCAATCCCTCCAGCAAGAGAACGATGGGAAAGAGTGCATAGACAAACGCCAGTAAGAAGGGCGCCACCGTCCGAGCGATACCGGGCGCGTAGTGACGGCCGAGAGATTTGGGAATGATTTCGGAAAACAGAATGGTGGCGAACGTGAGAATGGCGGTAATAACACCAATGATGTTGTTGCCGAATAATTGGATTGCCGCCTCACCCACCAAAATGGGCCCAAGAATGTTCACCAAGTTGCTGAAGATGACGATCACAATGACCGCACGCGTCATGTGGCGCGAAAGCTTCTTGAGCGCGCCGGCACCCCACAGCTTGCGAATGACCAGCTCTTCGATTTCGGCGCGCGACACGCTGAGCATGGCGGCGTCGATGAGCGACATGGTTCCCGAAAGAAGGATGAACGCCCCGATGAGGATAATGAGGTTGATCATGTGGTGTTTCCCGGGCGAATGCCTAGTACTCAGCCTTCACCTTCGCGATGCGCTGGGCGACCTTCTCGCGGATCTTGGGGTCGCTGCCGCCCAAGATTTTGAGCGCGCACAGCGCGGCGTTCTTGGGGTTCAGCACGGTCATGACCGGCACATCGGAAGGCATTTGGAGGCTGCTGTGGACGTTCACCAGGTAGTCGTTCAAGTCCTTGAACGGGGGGCAGTTCACCAGCGGGTGCACCAAGCTTGCGGCGGCCACGCCTGCCAAGCCGTTGCTCATACCAACGCAGGTAATAACGACCGTAGGCTCTTTGCGGGCATTCAGGCGGTCGATGTGTTGTACGACCAACTCCGGCACTTTGTGGGCCGAAGCAACAATGATTTCGGAATCGACGCCATACTCTTTCAGCATGTCGGCGATTTTCTGGGCGAAGTCGACGTCCACTTTGGAGCCGAGGAGGAAGGTGACGGATGGCATGGCCAAACTGTACCGAAAGCGTTGCGTGGCGTACAGGGTTGTTCTAGGATCCTTTGGCTCACAGAGCGTGTGAGTGGTACCAGCGACCCGCGTGGGGCTCTAGCTCATCTGGTAGAGCGCTTCCATGGCATGGAAGAGGTAAGGGGTTCGAGTCCCCTGAGCTCCACCAACGACAAAAAACAGGCAAAAATCGCACGCCGGGCCACGTTTCCAACCTCTCTTCCACCAAGGAGAATGGTCATTCTGCGTTATACCGAGCTTTCAGAGATGGGTGGTTCGATGACCGTCCCCTGCGGTCGGAACGAATGAAGGCAATAATTTGCTTTATTAGATAATAATTGTAATATATACATTGTTGGATTCGCCACGTAGCACACCTCCGGATGCAACCCGGCAGCCAGAAGCACTCTCTGGAAGCCTTACCACGGTTGAATCATTGCGAGAGCTTGTGCGAAATGCGACGGAAAGGATTGTTGGAGGAGAATCCTTCGAGGCCATTGCAACGCTCCTTTCGGGGGTATTATGTCGTTTGCAGGTCGCTGCTTGCGAGACCCCAGAAGATTTTCGCACACTGCTAGCTCTGCATGGCATCAGCGGCAACGACTGGGTTAATTCAGCATGGATGACGCAGAACGGACACCTGAAACTTCTGACTGCTATTCAGCGTGATCCCCGCTTCGCATCGAAAGGCTGGCGAACTGGATTCTTGCCTTTTATGGGACCGGACATCACTCCCACGGCGCGTATCCGGAAGGACGTGACAACGGTCATAGCCGAGTCAGTCAGGCCGCCGCTGGATGAAAGCATTCTCAAGCTGTCGTGCCCCCGGCAAGTTGCCGCCTGCGAAACGCCTGCAGATTTTCTCAAACTCTTTTCACTGTATGGCATTTCGGACGCATCCTGGAGAAATTCCAAGTCGCTTCGGAAAGGCCTCTACTCTGCCATCATTGCAGACCCCAGATTCTTAGAAAAAGGATGGCGTGACGGCTTCCTTCCCTTCATGGGGCTGGCAAAGAAAGAGACTATCGATGAAGCAATCCTTGGCCTTCCCTGCACACGACAGATTGCGGCATGTGAAACGCCCGAGGATTTTCGTGCGCTCTTCATTCTGCATGGCATTAAGGAAGAACATTGGCGTAACTTCAACTGGATGAAGCTGAATGAGCATGCCGGTCTTTGTCGTGCAATCCAACGAGATCCCAGGTTTTCAAAAGCGAATGAAGGAGATGGATTTCTAGCATTCATGGACGGCACGGACTATGTCGCTATTGAAGAGAGGATCGAAACACTCGGGCTTGCCGATGCAGTTGCGCTCCTAGCCGATCGGCCATCGAAATTGCGAGTATATCTCTCTGTTTCCCACCCCGATCTTCTCGAGGAAGAGGTTGACCGCCTGGTCACCCATGCATTCAAGCGGCTGCACAATCGCAGGCGATTCGACTACAGCGATTTCCGACAAGAGCTCGGACGATGTGAACTCCGAAAAGGAATACCGCGTCGTACCCACGAGGCCGCTCTACAAATCGCGGGCAGTGCCACCGGTGCCGACAGCGTGCTGGTTGAAGGAGGGGCCACTACTCAGCGTTTACGTGTCGGAGCAGATGGAACGTTCTGTGGCCGTATCAGCCTCACTGTCGGCGAACGTAACGACCTTCGGTTGACGTCGCTGAACCACGGCTCTCGTCAGTCCGGCGAACCGACGGATATCGCCGTCTACCAAACCGGCACGCCTGATGACATCGACGCATTGGTCACTTTGCTGGGCGAGATGGGCCGGAATGTGCTGGACGGCATCCGCAGCGATCCTGGCCGAATGGAATACGTGGTACGGCAAGCCGAACAGGTCCTTATCCGAAAATTTTCAGGAACCTTCGCCGCTGGCGAGGCATACACGCAGGAATTGATCACAGGTACGCAAAGCCCGGTCGTGCGCAAGGTTCTGAAGACCGTGCTCAGTCGCTTCAAGAGAATCAATCAGACCACCTACCCGAACGTTCGAGAAAACAGTCCGCTCTACTTCTTCCAAAAGTACTGCGTCGCGGAAATCCAAAGGAGAATGGCCGAAGGCGAGCGAGGCGTCGTCCTCGCCAACGACCCGGGTTTGGGCAAGACACGTACGGCGCTCGTTGCAGTCAACGGCGACCCGGCCACCATCGTAACCCCGAATAGCGTCGTGAGCACCTGGTCCGAGGAAGCGACGAAAGCCCTCAAGCATGCCGACGTGTTAACGCTGCAAAACGTACCATACGCCCGTCGCCTGGAGTTGCTGCAAACTTCGAGCGCGAGCCACACGGTGACGAACGTGGAGTACCTGCGCGCCAAAGAAGGTGACGAGCGGTATGGGCTCCTGTCCGACGAGGAGACCATCGTCGTCCAGGACGAAGCGCACGGCCTGCTGAACCTGGGCTCGGAGCAATCGAAGGGGGCAAGACGGCTGCAAGGGAAGTTCTATCTGTTCCTTTCTGCGACGCCATGCAAAAACCCGAAAACATTGCGGCGCATGCTGCACAACCTTGAGCCCGATGATCCTCGCTTCCAAAGCGATGCGGCCTTTGGCAAGGCCTTCCCAGCCAACGATCCGCAGGCACTCAGAACACTCAGCATCATGAAGCAGCGGTACATGATCCGCTTTACAAAAGAAGATGTGCTGGAAGAGATGGATCCCGACATCCCCCTGGAATGCCAGCGTCATCGCCTGCCGCGCAAGGAGCATGTCCCGGCCGAGCGTATGGGTAGCTACACATTGTCCGAACCCCAATGCCAGGGTATCTACGAACTTCTGCTCAACTGGCCGAAATGGTGCGAGAAATACGACAAGTACGTCCCGCGGGATGAAATCGCAAAGCTGGATGCGTTGCGTGGCAACCAGTTCGCGCTGGCGAAAACACATGCGCTGCGGCAGATCGCTAACAATCCGAACTATGTTGGCGCCGAAGGCGTCGAGGACCCCAAAGCAAAAGAACTGCTGCGATGCGTGCAAGACTTTCTGGCTGAAGGTCGTAAGGTCGTGATCTTCTGCCAATACAATGCCCAGGCGGAGAAATATGCCGCACTGCTGCAGCCCTACCAACCCAGCGCCTACACCGGACTTGTGAGTAACCAAGGACTGAAGGCAACAGGTGAAGGAGCGCCGATTCTCTACCGCGCGGACGAGGCAGGCGGATGGGTGTTGAATGAACAGGGGCTACCGCTAGAAGACCCCGAGGGCAAACCCATGCTCGCGCTGGACTACGAGCGGATCGCGTTCCAGAACTCCCCCGAACGCCGACTGATGATATCAACCTACGCGGCCGGAGCAGTTGGCGTAACGTTTACGGCCGGGAAGGCGACCATTTTCGATGATTTGCCGCGCGACTGCGTGGAGGAGATCCAGGCTGAGGACCGGACCCATCGCATCGATCATGAACACCAGACGCATACCAGCGTTCGGTACGCACGCATGGTGGGTCGTTACCCTGCGACATTCCTTGAGCGCATGAAGCAGGTCTGGGTCCGCGAAGAAGAAGACGGATGCTATACAGAAATTAAAGACCAGCGCATCGCTGCACGTGAGTCTCTGCTAACGGCATACGAAGCGTTCTTTGCTCAAGGAACATTCGATGAAGTCAGACTGGCGAATCTCCAGACTCAGCGCAAATCCTTCCGTCTTATCAACGATGGAGTAGCGGACGCCGAGGAGTTGCCGCCGATCAGAGATTTCACGCTCGCAGTGTAAGTACGACCCTGCGCGCCTGTCATTGCGCCTCATTCCGGGGGGCCACCGTTCGTGTTTCGCCCCTTCGTCCCCCACCAATTTTATAGTGGGGCTCTCGCTCATCTAGCCCGGCACGCGCAGCGTGACGGCAAATTCAACAAGCGCGCTTCCATGCGCAGCCATGGAAGAGGTAAGGGGTTCGAGTCCCCTGAGCTCCACCAATGTTTTAATGGTTCTCGGATATCTGCACATTGAACCAGGCTGCGACCCGAACAATTGTCACGACCGACAGAGGTTTGTTATTATTGTGACATGTCCAATGCCCAGCGTTACAAGATGCTGACAGTACTCCTGTCCAGCATTGTATTACTTTTGGTATTTACATCCGTCTTTCAATCTAATCTTCGGTTACCTGGTGATATTGGCGGCATGAACACGCTTTCAGCCTCTAGTGCACAGCAGTGGTACTACTGCTGCAGCAAAGACAAGAATGAATGTATAGGAACATACAATAAAGACACCTGTGCGAACGAAAGCTTTGCAGGCGATTTTACGTGTTACGGCCTGCCTTGCGCTGCAAAGAACAAAACCTACTGCTGCGATGCCGCAAGTCCAAACAGCTGCATTGAATCTACGGACCTTACCAAGTGCACATCAGGCGGACTGACCACCAATTCGACATGCGAAGGGCTTCAATGTAATCCATTACAGAATGAAAGTTCGAGTGCCAGCAAAAAATACTGCTGCGTTAACCCCGTCGAAGGCACTCCCGTTTGCGCAGATGCCGGTTTTCTCCACTCCGTTACCTGCATTGGAGGAACGCTGACCGACGATCCGCATTGTGGCGACACTATGTGCGACAACAACAAGGAAGCCTGCGAAATCAAGGAGGTGAATGGCATCCTTCAACAATGCTGTAAGAGGCCGTACACACCCTACTACGTCTGCCAGCACTTCTCGGAAGATTTTACAGCGCTATGCACCCAAGCCGGCTTCTCCGACTGTAAGCGTATGGATATTTGGTGTGGAGCCGGAGCCGAGAGAAGCGGGCATCAAATTGCAACAGTCACAATCAATGGAAGACAGTGCTTTGTGGAACCCACGGGGAAGCCGCCCAAGATCATCTCCTGCGACGATGGTTCGCAAGATTGGTACCAGCGAACCATATGCTTGGCACGCGGAAGGGAGTTTCCATGTGATTGTACGCTCACCAACGACAATGTAATAAAAACGCCGGTTGATTTTACTTTTTGCGCCATGGGCATGAAGGACTCATGGTATTTGTGGAGAAAGTCGGAGTGCGAAGGGTGTTGCAACAAATGGGTGAACAATCTCCACCCTTGCAATCAACCCAACCCTCCGGAACTGTGCAGAAACTACAAAAATGACTGCTACAACAGCTGCGATACCATACTCGACAATTCGGTACAGTGCGCCACCCCCGGCAGCTGTGTCGAAGGGTACATTAGCGACACCTGCCGCTCCGGCTCCTGCCTGCAGGAATACAACACCGGACGCTGCCAGAAAGACATGCCTAATACCTGTCTTGTTATCAACCGTGCATGCGAGTCCCCGGGAACCATGTGTCTTACCCCGGACGATCCGTACCGCACCGACCCGGAAGGTATTGAGTGCGCCAATCCCCAAAACTGCGTCGAGGGATTCATCCCAGATTCGTGCGATGCCGCATCGTGCATGCGGGAGTACAACACCGGTCGTTGCGACAGGTTAAACCCCAACGCTTGCCTCATCGTCAAACGTAGGTGCGAGTCTCCCGAGACCATGTGCACCCCTTCGAGCGAAGGTTCTGTAGGTGAAGGTGGTGACTGGGGTAAGGACGACGACACCATTCCAGTAGGCGGGGGTGAAGGCGGGGGTAGCTGGTAAACGGCTGAGGATCGACGAAGATTGCGATCGTGCAATCCGTGCACTGTGACGCTGGTGACGACACCCATTTTCGCACCATCATTTCTGCCGTCACCCATTTTAGGACTTCCTGATGCCGTCTTCGCTGTGAGTAACGGCGATGGCGCCATTTCCCCTCCTTTGCACCTCCCACTGGTACTTGGCCAGTGTCGCCTCGACTCCGAGCAGTGTTTCCGCCGACTCGGCCCACATGTCGAAGTGCATTTCCCCCAAAGTTCGTGCTTCGCCCCTTTTGTCCTACCACCTTCACAAAAATCGTATGAATATACTCACGCCAAAGCTTGCATGTTCTTTTGCAGGCAAAAAAAACTAACGTAGACTCGTGCCCTATGGATCTCGCCGCCTATACCTGGAACGTAACCGACGCACTGTCCGCACTCATTGTGGTGGGGAATGTGCTGCTGGCGATACTGGCATTCAGTTTCACATGGGCGACAATCACACGCCGGCAGTCTCCGGTCATCACCTGGTTTGCAGCACACGGATTGACTCTCATGCTCATTGTGGCACTGACAGCAACCCTTGGAAGTTTGTACTTCTCGGAAATTGCACAATGGGCCCCGTGCAAGTACTGCTGGATCCAGCGCATTCTCATGTACCCGCAAGTCATTCTGCTCGGTATAGCACTATGGAAACGTGATCGAAGCGTCGCACACTATGTGCTGGCACTGTCGCTGATCGGATTGGCATTCGCGGCCTACCACTACTACATCCAGATGTACGACATCATCGCCAGTCCGCTGAACCCGGCCACGCCGTGCGACGCCTCGGGTGAGTCCTGCGTAAAAACCCCGTTCGTGAAGTTCGGCTACATCACTATCCCGTTCATGGCGCTGACGGCATTTGCACTGAACGGCGTGGGTTCATTGCTGATACTGCAGCGGACGAAGGCCTGACCACAGTTTGTAAGGCCAATTTCCTCTAAGGTTTGCGAAAATACTATCCTATTGACAATTTTACTTAACATTGTACAATTCGCGCGCATGTGCAACCGATAGAAGGCGTTTCGCCCGCACAGGCACCGGCCCTTTCGCAACACCGGCTTCTCTTTACAATGATATTCGAAAAAAATGAAAAACTAGACATGTTCGACCGAGTCCGCCGAATCGAGATCGGCCTTCTGCGCATGCCACAGCGTACGCAGGATGCCGGTCTCGCTTCTCGCCTATACCAAAGGCGGACGCGCAGACAGGCACTTCCAATGTGTTCCCGCTATCAAGCGGGGTCCAAGTCTCAGCACCTTAGGGTGGGAGACGCACCACCCGTCGGACGACGGGAGGGTAAAATGGCGCGATCCACGCGCAGCACCGGCCAGCGCCCGGTGTCACTGTTCCTGACCACGCTCGAGGACCGCACGACGCCCACGACGGGGCTGGTCCCGGGTCCGACCGACAACTTCGTCAGCAGCGTCACGCTGACGAGCACCGCGAAGGTGGAGGCGCCGAACGGCGGCCCCATCGCGGTGAGCAGTGACGGCCTCGAACGCATCGCCCTGGGCTCGTTGCCCGGCGGCTCGCCGACCCTCCGCGTGTTCGACTCGGGGGGCAGTGTCATCTTCCAGACGAACGCGTACTTCGCCGGGTTCACCGGTGGGGTGCGTGTGGCGTTCGGCGACATGAACGGCGACGGCGTGGACGACATCGCGACCTCCGCCGGTAACGGCGGCGGCCCGCACGTCCGCGTCTTCGACGGCAAGACCTTCAACGAGATCGCCAGCTTCTTCGGCATCGACGACCCCAACTTCCGCGGGGGCAGTTACGTCGCGCTGGGGAAGTGGGGCAGCGTCCCGATCGTCATCACCGTGGCGGGTGAAGGCGGTGGGCCGCGCATGACCATCAAGACCCTGACCGGCCAAGTCCTGGACAACCGCTTCGTGTACCTCCCGGCCCTTCGGGACGGCGGCACGGCGGCGACCGTGGACGTGAACCGCGACGGGTACGACGAGATCATCACCGCGCCCGGCCAAGGGGGTGGCCCCCACATCCGGGTGATCGACGGAAAAATCCTGGCGACGACCGGCCAGGTGCAGTCGGTGGACTGGTTCGCGGACGACCCGAGTCTCCGCGTCGGTGTGAACGTCACGGCCGGTAAGCTCGGTTCCCCCTGCGGGGCCGCGCTCATCGCCACGACGGCACGCACCGGCAACCCGGACCCCAGCTGGATCAAGCTGTGGGATCCGTCCACCGGACGGCAGATGTTGACCGCCCAGATCCCCGGACCGCTGCCCAAGATGGGAGCGTTCGCGGCTTTCGCCCCGTCCAAGGGCGCGAGTGACCACCCGGACCTGCTGGTCTCGGCGTGGCAGGAAGGCGGCGACAAGGTCTTCGGCTACGACATCGGCGGGTACGACTACGATCGCTGGGACTGCGCCCCCATCGTCGTGGACCCGCCGTCCCCTCCCCCTCCCCCTCCCCCGGCTCCGCTCAGCGATCTCCACCTCGTCAAGATCGCGGACCGGACCACGGCGCAGACCGGCGACACGGTGACCTTCACGCTCACGGTCCGTAACGACGGCCCGTCGAGCGCGAGCAGCGTGCTGGTGAACGACCCTCTGACCGCGGGCTTCGTCTACCTGGGCTCCTCCGCGTCGGTCGGTGCGTACAACGCATCGACCGGACGGTGGACCCTCGGGGACTTGGCCAACGGCGCAGTGGGCGCGCTCACCATCACCGCACGGGTCATCTCCGTCGGCAGCCTGACGAACACCGCGACGGCGTCCTCCTCGGTCGGCGACCCCGACCCGGCGGACAACACGTCGTCCGTGGTGATCACCGGTACGTCCCCGCCACCCCCGCCCCCGGCCGCGTCCGCGAACCTGCGCATCACGAAGCAGGCAAGCGACGCGACGGTGTCGGTCGGTGAGACGGAGACGTACACGGTGACCGTCAGCAACAACGGCCCGGACGCCGCAACGTCCGTGACCGTGAGTGACCAACTCCCCAGCGGCTTCAGCTTCCTGAGTTCCACTACTTCGGTCGGCGCGTACAACGCGACGACCGGAACGTGGACCTTGGGCAGTCTGGCCAACGGGGCGTCGGCGACGCTCACGATCATCGGCACGATTACGGCGACCGGGAACATCACCAACTCGGCGAGTGTTGCGTCCGCGGTCGGCGACCCCGACACGGCCGATAACACCGCCGGTGCGACGGTTACCAGCTACACCCTGACGCAGCTGTCGGCGAACGGCCTCTTCTACCTGGTCAACAACCCGGGGAGCGGAGTCCCGATCGCGGACATCAGTGTCGGTGTCGGCCCGGTGACGCTGTCGCGCATGGTGATCACGCTGGGCACCGGTCTGTGGAGCGCCCTGGACGCGTCGAGTCTGCAGCTGAAGGTTCAGGGGGCCCTCGCCTCCGACCCCCGGCTCGGCACGACGTACCAGATCGACCCCACCGGCTCGGTGCTGACCATCGACGGCATCGCGTTCGACATCACCACGTCGTCGGAGATCTTCCGACTGACCGCCGACGTGGGTGGTGCCGCGGTGCCGATCCAGGTGACGAGCGTGCGCGCCTACGGCCACCCGTAGGAACTGTAAAAGAGAAGCCGGCGTGAAAGACGCCAGCCCCCGATCCACGAGAGTGGACCGGGGGCGCTTCCTTGTACGCGGAATTACTCGATTCCCGCCGAGAAGCCGGCGTCTCCTTGGGAAGACGACGAAGACATTGCGGGCGTATCACCCAAAATGAAACAGGCGCTGTTGGAATTCGGAATCGGAGCGGCGTCGCGGTTCTTCAGGTACTGGTAAATGGCCACCGCGGTCTCTTTGCGCGTTTGCTCGGCACCCGGCTCGAACTGCCAGTTGCTGTCCGGATACAACTGATACGCCTCGGCCACCGCCGCACCGGACGCGAACCAGTCATCCGGCTGTACGTCCTTGGAGCAGACCGGCCAGCCGACCGGCTGAATACTGCACGCACGCAACAGCATGGCGGTGAATTCGGCATGGTTCACTGTATCACCAGGTCGGACGGTGCCGTCGGGATTCCCCAAGATGACGCCATGCGCCATGGCAGAGCGCAACAGCGGCGCGTACCACTGCGTGGAATCGATATCCGGTGCCGAACGGCCGGATTGCTTGTCTTCGCTTAAGTTACACGCTCGCAACAGGAATTTGGCGGTCTGCGCACGGTTCAGCGGCGCATCGCCGTCGAACGTGCCGTCGGGCAAGCCGGTGGCGATGTCGCGACGGTACAACTCGGTGGCGGCCTTGCCTTCGTCCGTGCACTGGTCCACATCCGGGTACGGATTGCCGTAGTCGGCGCACTCTTCGTCATCGAGCACGGGTTCTTCGTACGAGGCCGGAGGCAAGACGAGAGCGTCACCTTGGGACCCACACTCGTCGGCGAACGTCACGGAAAGCGCGTTGAAATCGGCGCCACGATCGTGGCCGGAGTTCTTCAGGCGCACCAGCTTGGCACGCACCTCTTTGCAATCATCGTCCTCGGCGCGAAAATTTTGCGCCGGGCAGTGCTGTGTGAATTCTTGCTTGGCTGCACTGCAGCGCTCCGCGCTTTCGGTTTCGCACACTGTTCCCACACGCTCGCGAAACGCAACGCACGAGTCGGCGTGTTCGGCTATCGACTCGGCATCGCAGGAAATGCGTATGCAATTGTTTTTGTCTGTGGATGTATACGCACGTCCGCCGCGCTCGGAGCACGACCGTGAAATTTTCTCGTTCTCTTCCATGCTCGGACACGACTGACTTGGATTGCCACATGCGGTGGTGCCACCGCACTCCCACTCCACATTGAACGAATTCACACCACACTTGCCGGTGGACTGGTTGCAGCGGCCTTTGCAGGCATCTTCGGCAAAGCGATGCCAATCCTCGGATGCACGGCACGAGCCTTCATCGCCGGATGCCTGACGGAAGCCGTCGTAGCATTCCCACGAAGCATTGCGGAAACCGGGGTTCTCCTGACATGCGCTGTCGGTGCATTTCACTCGACGGCAACTGCCGTCATTCACGTACTCGTACGCAGCGCCTTTTTGCGTGCATGCGGCAACCGCACGATCCAGTTCGTAGTTCGACGGGCACGATTCTCCGGATGCGCATTGGGCAATGCTGCACGAATTGCGCGTGGTGTACTCGTAATCTTTTCCAACCGCCTTGCACTTGGCGATGACATCGTTGTTCTGGCGTTCAGTGGGACACTCCGGCGCTTCCATGCAGCGGATAACGGTGCACCGACCGTCGTTGAATTTCTCGGGTTGCTTACCGTCGGCCTGGCAACGTTGTGCGCGGTCATTCAGTTCGGCATCCGTCGGACACACGGCAGTAGCAGGAAGACACTTGGCACGCTTGCACTGGCGTTCATCCATATACGTTTCGTAGGGCAGAAGATTCGCTTCGCAGGCGCGAATGTCTGCCGCAACCGAGGGGCAATCCGGCGATGAAGACGACGCCGACGATTCGGCGCTGACGAGGGATGTGGAAAAGAGGGCGGTCGCAGCCAACGACACAACCAAGAATGCTCGGCGCATGAACGGAAAAGGGAAGGGAATGGCATCACTATGGGAATCCGCAGGCGCGAAAGCAATTGCAGGGGCCATCATTCTCCTCTCCAATCGCTCGGAACGACTGGAAAAGCCCTTGGGCCTCCTGTACCCTTCGTGCGCTTCACCGTGCGCCCGTAGCTCAGCTGGCCTAGGCGCGCGTAGCAAGCCGTTTACCAAGAAGGAATGCGACGGCTGCCGAAGATATGTTCACACCATGTGCGCCCGTAGCTCAGCTGGATAGAGCATCAGCTTGCGGAGCTGGGGGTCGTAGGTTCGAATCCTGCCGGGCGCACCACTCTTGAATCACGATTGCATCCTACGTATCAGGATGCCTTTTCGTGCGCCGTTGCTTCGCCAGCCAGGAGTTCTGCGAGTGTGCGAACGACGACATCGACGTTGCTAGCCAATGCATACTCGATTTCCGATTCCACCCCTCTCGTCCCGCGCGATTCTTCGGGAACAACCAAGCGCGTGATTCTGCCGGAGGAAATCAGGCCGCGCCAAAACACGTCGAATTTTACCGCGTAGTCCATAGGTGCGCCGGCTTGATTGATGTCCAGCCAAGGGATCTGGTCAAAAACAACCTCCCCCTGTGCACGCAGCGCGGCAATGATCTGCTGAAGCGTGGCGATATTGGCGTTCAAAATTGCCTGATCTGCGCCAACGCGCATTTGCGCGGAAACCATCGCCGCTTTGCCGCCCAATTGCTCGTCGATTTCAGCGAGCGCTTTTTCGAGCAAACTGGCATAGAACAGGCTCGAATCGCCGTTGGGAGACTCTTTGGTCATAGTCGAAGAGTGTACCACATTTCCCGTTGTTCAGATACAAGTCCGCCAAAACGCGATTTATGGCTTCTGGACGTGCAAAAACGGCTGTTTTTTGCTATACTGAGAAGATTTCATGGTTCCGACCGAAACCCCTACCGGCAACGCGCAGCTCGACGGCTTGCTCTCGCTCATGCGGCAGCCTGTTCCGGAAGTTGCCGCCGAGCGCACAAAAGTCTTCGGCGCTGTCCGCAAAAGCATTGGCGAATTGCAAGCCAACTTGAATGCGCTCACGCAGCCTCAGGTGAAACAGTTGCAAGTTGCCATCGCCGATTACGAAGCACGCACGAAAACGGTGCAGGTCGAAATCCATGGGGATCTCGGTACATTGCGCCAACAAATTCTCAAAACACACCCTGCAGCCGCCACCGCTCCTGCTGGAGCAACTGCGCCGCCGACTGATCGACCCATGACGCTGGAAGAATATACGAACAACTCATTCCCCAACCCTGCGGAGCGCACCGGAATCGCGTGGAATCTGCGCTCACTGTGGTACGGCTTGTACCGCATGGCGTTCGGTATCGGAAAGATGTTCGGGCGACGCACAGCCCCGATTGTATCCACTGCCGCACCAGTCAATCCGCCTACGGAGGTTGCCACAACGGGCGGTACGGATATTGAAACGCTGCCGCAGGTCGGCGGGCAGCCGCAGAACCTGCTTGCGCTCGCCAACAGCGGCCTACTCCGCTTGGGCGACGCAAGGCTCTCGCTGATCCGCACGGGGACCGGCCCCAACGAGAAGTATCTGTTCGACATCGGCACCAAGCGTTACGAGCTGATCATCGATGATTACGCGTTCGAGGGAGGTGCGGTGGCTCCGCTGAGTGTCAGTCGCGAATTCGTAGCGAATGAAAGGCAGGCCACCACTGCCATCCGTTTTCAGGACGGCAACGTCGTGTTGATCGGCGAAGCGAACATTCCGCTAAAAGGCGCCGTCGGTGGCCGGACGCATATTCCTCGCGCGGATTTCATCGCCATGATCCAGTCGGTGGTAAAACAACAGGCAGCCGGAACGAATCCGGTCCGTTTCGACAACGTCAACGTCCGCTATACCGGCATGATCCAGACCACTGCCGGCAATCCGCTGTTCGCACGCATGCGCGGACCGGTGAATCAAGCACGCGTCATTCCCTCTATCCGCTTCGTGGAGGTACCGCGAACCTGAGACATGGATTTCAGGAACGTTTTGCGGTGCTCGATGGAGCAACCTTTCTTTTTGATGAGCGCCAAGTGCGCCGGTGTGCCGTAGCCCTTGTGGATTGCAAACTTGTACCCCGGAATGCTGGCATCTAGATCACACAGGAGTTTGTCGCGCGAGACTTTGGCAAGAATGGACGCGGCGGCAATGCATGGCTCGGATTGGTCTCCGCGCACAATGGAGCTGTGGGGGTGATCGAACCAAAACGCATCGCGTCCGTCGATGAGCAAATACAGGGGCGTGGCGCGCGCAGCGACTTCGGCCACCGCTGCTTGCATGGCCAATTCGGTGGCAGCCAAAATCCCCAGACGGTCGACATCGTGAGCCGAGACGATGCCAACGCCGCACAGACAGTGGTCGATGAGCCACGCGAACGTTTCCCCCCTCTGCTCCGGCGACATCTGCTTGCTGTCGGCAATGAGCACCGGCGGCTTGGAGCCGTCCGGCAGCACGCAGGCACCGGCTACAACCGGACCAGCGACGGCACCGCGTCCGGCTTCATCGACGCCCACGATGAACGTACGGCCTTTCACCGACAAGACGGGTGCGACGACGCTTACAGCGGACATACCGGAAAGCCTAGCAGACTCCGCACACGCACCGTTAACGACGAACCGGCTTTTTCGGAGACCAGCAGATGATGCGTACGATGCGACGCCAAATGCCGGACAACGTCTGCTTGCTCGGCAGCAACCAACCCGCTTTGTAGCGTTGTTGCATGTATTCCTCGAATGTCACCCACGTGAAAAGCACCAGCACGTAGAGCGTTCCTTCGCCGGTAACGCCGGTCGTCCAAAGAAGTTCACGCTGCACCCAAATGAGCAACCAGATGAACCCGGCGTACAAACGAAATCGCGTGAAGATAAAGAACAGCACGAACGTATGAATCCACCACGGACTGGCCCACAACCACGGCGCCCATGTCATGTGACCGTCGATGAAATTCATGATCCACTGCTTCAGGACGGGGTGCACGCTCATAATGTCCTGCTGAAAGTGCGCGTACTGTCCTACGAACGACGATGTCCATGGATCGCCGACGATGTAGCGCATGTGCTGGTACTTGAAGCCCAGGAGCAGCAACACAAATGTAAGGAGCGACCAAATGCGCGGCGTCATGGACTCGCGGAAGAAGTAGAACACACCCAGCCAAATGGCCACGCCGCTGAAGACCAAAAACCCGAAACCATTGAACGTGGACAACAGAATGTTCGTTTGCACGAACACGAGCAGCAGTCCGGCCCAGCGGAGTTTTTTGTTATAGATGAGCAGAATACCGATCGCACATTGCGATAAAATGACCACCGATGCGAGAAAGTCCGCATACGGCAGCATGAACTTCAGGAATTCGCGGTAGCCACGCAGCGTGAATCCGCTCTCCAACCAATAGTTGATGTCTTGTGATAACGGAACGATGCGCGCACCGAAGAAACTGTCGGTCAATTTAAAGTACGAGGCCGCCACGAAGAACAGACCCACGAAAACCTGAGCAATGCGCGGCCAAAAAGAATCTTGCACGACGGTATTCACATTCTTCGACGGCCGGCGCGAGGTTTTTGGAGGCATTATTGCAGCTGGGAACGGAACCATTCGGCATTCGGATCCAGTGGCACATCGCATGCATTGCGCGGATCGAAGAAATGTTTGCCTTTAAATTCAGGACTCACCCAGGTTACTTTCCAGCCGTCCTTGGTGACGCGGCCACACTGCACCTTGCGGGCCCACATGAGACAACTCATGAAATTGTGCATCGGCGCACTGAACACCGCACCCGGTCCAACCGTGCTGGCTTGCACCCACTCGGATTGCACGCCCTCCGTTTTCGGGTCTGCCGAGTACGTATCCATACGGCACCAACTGTCGGTATACATGCCACCCCACTGGGTGAACTTCATCAAACCGAAAAATCCGGGCAGCATCATGCAGGTGACAATCGCGGTTGCAATGACGCCAAAGCAGGCCGACCACGGTCGAAAGAGGCTCGGCATGCCGGAACGTCGAAAGAAGATCGTAGACATGTTCAGCGCGAAACGCGCGGATCAATTTTGCTCTTATCATGATTGCGTTGCCACTGCTCTTCGTAGACAACCCATGCCAAAAGTGACAAGACCCATAATGTCCCTTCGCCAGTCAATGCCGTAAGCCACACCAACGTACGTGTCAGCCAAATCAGCAGCCACAGCGCCCCGCCGTACAAGCGATACTGGGTACACATGGCCAACAGCGCCAATGCGTTTAGCCACCACACGCCGGCCCACACGTATTGCATAAGCGGCAAACCGGACGACCAGGCGACGAACCGCTTCAGTTCGGGCGTGGTGCTCATAACGTCCTGCAAGAAATGTGATCGTTGCGCGACAAAGGAGCCGATCCACGGATCGCCGGCAAACCAACGTTGGCGCAATAATAAGGCCCCAATGAGAATGAGGCTGTACGTCAGGATTCTCCAACGCAACACGTTCATGTTTGTACGCAGAACGTAATACAACGCCAGCCAGACGCTGATCAACGTGAGCGTGATGAAGCCGGGACCATTGAATGTGGCAGCCAGAACGTTGAGTTGTACGAACAGCAGCAGCCAACCAGCCGCACGCGTGCGAAAACCAAAGACCAAACACACGCCGGCAATGCCCTGCGAGAGGATGACAATGGTTCCCAGCACGTCGGAATACGGCAGCATGAACTTCAGGAATTCCCGATACACAGGGAGTGGGAAGCCGCGATCCAACCACTGCAGCATGTCGAGTCCGATGGGAACCAACTTGGCACCGAAGAAACTGTCGGTCAGCTTGAAGTACGCCGCGGCGACGAAGAACATGCCGACGAGAACGTCGGTCACGCGAATCCACGCAGTGGGCCGGCCGAAGAAGCGGTTCAGCGATTCCATTGTTCGAGTTGGGAACGGTACCATTCGCCGGACTGGTCCGAGACGTCGCACGCATTGCCCGGAGCATAGTAGGACACATGCTTAAACACCGGATCAGCCCACTTCACCGTCCAGCCGTCTTTGGTCACCCGACCACACTGCACCTGCTTGGCCCACATCAGGCAGCTCATGTGGTTATGAAGCGGCGGGCTCCAGGTAATCGGCGGACCAACGAGACTGGCAATGACTTCTTCGTGTGAAGCCTGGGGGTTCGTATGCGGGTTGTCGGAATAGGCCTGCACGACACACCAACTATCGGTGAACATGCCGCCCCATTGAGTGAATTTTTGAAAACCGAACACCGCCGGGAGCATGAGCGTCGTCACGATGATGATGACGACCACAGCAAAAAACACCGACCAGCCCTTCGTCCGATGCGACTGAGCAAGCAGATGATGCGAGGGGATGTTGGACATGGAGCTAGTCTTCAACGTGAACGATTCCGATGGCGATTGGGTACAGATGATCGTGGAACTCCCAATCTCCAATGGTATCGAACGTAAATGACCAGCTGTCCCCCGGCAGAATGGGGCGCCTGGGATCGAACGCGCCGTTGTTGTACACCTGGTGCGTCGGGTGGTCGTCGGATGCTGGCCAGAACGGATCCTCGCCGTCATTGACCCAGGTCACCGTCTGGCCGCGCCGAATAGTGACCTCGGACGGACTGAACTCGCCGTTATCGTACTGAAAGACCGCATCCGCTTGCAGCGGCTCGTCTGCGGTATTCGAATCGGAAGAGGAAAGAGATGACGACGATGCAATGGTGCCTATGGGAAGCAACGGAACCTTTTCCGAGACGGCGAACAGTCCCGTGAAGCCATGCCACAACCACGAGAAGAATCCGCCGATGGCATGCACGATACGCAGCACAATGTTTTCTTGGGGCGGCGGCACCGACTTGGTTCCAGTGGGGTCGCAGGCGCTGCGATACTCCTGCGGGAACTGCGGACAGTACTTCATGTATTTCTCGTGCGGATAGGACATGCGCTGCAGTGCAGCTCCGAAGTCGCGATAGCAACCGCTGCGCTGGCCCTCGTACTCGGCCAACAACGAGCACACACGCAACGCGTCAGGCTCTTGATCGTAATTGAGCATGTTTTCGATCATGCCGGTAATACAGTTGCCTTGCTCGCTCTTTGGGAAGCTCTCACAGAGCTGAATGGCATTCGGCACCAATGCGGCCTCGGTAAACGTAGCGTCTCCCAGAATGACCTTTTGCCAACCCGGGTTACCGATCAGTTGACCGATGCCGCGCGTACACGCCGGACGCGATGCTTCGTCGGCGGCCATGCACGCTGCCGATGCTTTGGCCGCATCGTTGTTGTTGATGCGTAAGAGGAACGACGCCTGGTTGTAATAGCACTCCCAACGGTACTGCTGCTCCATGCGGTTGCACGGACCCAAGGGATCTTTGGAATTGAAGACGCCGTCACGCGCCTCGCCGCGCAGGTAGGAATTGATGTTCTCCATGAACGATCCTTGCCAGCAACCCTGACGCTTGAACTGGGCCTCGGGCAACTCGTTGCACTTGCTGAGAACGTCGTCCAAATCGTACGCATAGGACATCATGAACCCGTGGCCGACGCCGTGGTAACAGAAAAAACGCTGATCCTCCGGGGCGGACTCACAGACACTCAGAGCGGCTTCGACCGGCGACGGAGAGGTGGCTAGCACGATTTCGAAAAAACCATGTTGGCAGCCGTAATAGAAATCGCGCGGGCAACGCATGAACGCATCGCCGGATGACCCGAACTCCTTGGCCAACTGACGACCGATGACATGGGACAATTCGTGACCGTCGGTAAACACCGCGTACTGCTGGTGCACGGTCATGATGTCATTGAGCACGGTGGTTGCCAGCGTCGGTCCGCCCGACGTAGTGGCGGCACGCAACATCGCCTCTGCGCAATGGTACCCCGGCGCACACAAATTGGCGTAGCAACCCAGGCGTCCATCGGTAGTATCCGCATTCAGACATCCGTCGATGCCGTCCTGAATGACCTGAAGATCCAACTCCTCTTCCTCGGCACGCGCCGTAGGAACGGCACGTCCAGCGACCGTGCATGCTACAAGCGCAAGAACGACGCCGTACAGGACTCGATTTCTTACCATGCGGACCGATTGTAGCATCGACTCCCCTCCCTCTATACTAGCGAAGCATTTCCCGCACCCCTCTCTTATGAAGCTCTTCCTGGATACCGCCAATGTGGATCAAGTCGCCGAAGTCGCCGCCTGGGGCGTCTTAGATGGCGTTACCACCAATCCGAGCCTGGTCGCCAAGGAAGGAAAAGACTTCAAAACGGTCGTACTTGCCATGTGCAAGCTGGTGCCATGCGTCAGCGCGCAGGTTACTGCGACGGATTTCGAAGGCATGAAGAAGCAAGGCGAGGAGTACGCCAGCTGGCACAAGAACATTTACGTAAAGGTCCCCATGACCGTGGAAGGCCTGAAGGCGATTAGCTACTTCACCTCGAAGGGCATTCGCACCAACACCACGCTTGTCTTTTCGGCCGCGCAGGCCATGCTTGCCGCCAAAGCCGGTGCCACCATCATCAGCCCGTTCATCGGACGCCTGGATGACATCGGTGAGAACGGCATGACGCTCATCGCCGAGATCATGCAGATCTGGCGCCAGTACAACTTTGCGACCGAGGTTCTGGTGGCCTCTACCCGCCACCCGCGCCACATCGTGGACGCCGGCATTCTGGGCGCTCACATCTGCACCATTCCGTACGACGTGTTCATGAAGCTCCCCAAGCACACGCTCACCGACAACGGCCTGAAGAAGTTCCAGGAAGACTGGGAGAAGGTGAAAGGCAAGTAAGCACCAGAACGGTCCTGATCCTCCGACTCCTTCTCCCTCCATTGCGATGGAGAAGGAGAGCTTTTTTCTGGAAAATCGTGCCCCCTTCTCTGCCGCAGCGGAGAAGGGATGGGCCTGCCAGCCGGCAGGCAGGGATGAGGACCGTTGTGAGCAATCAACAGCACCTGATACATTCTAAACACTCGCAAAGCGGCTGGAGTTTTCTCTCGCGACCGCGCATGCTAGCTCCAAGCTACTTCCTACAAGCTCTTCTATGCATCTCGGACTTATCGGACTCGGCACCATGGGCGCCAACCTGGCGCGCAACGCCGCCCGCAACGGCGCAACCGTGGCCGTCTACAACCGCACGACCGAAAAGACCGATGCTTTTCTGAAGGCATACGCATCCGAGGGGGCATTCGTCGCCTGCCACACGCTGAAGGACATGATGAAAGCCCTCCCCGCCCCGCGCGTGGTGGTGCTGATGGTAAAAGCCGGACAGCCGGTGGATGACATGATTGAGGAATTGACCCCCATGCTGGCCAAAGGCGACATTATCGTGGATGCCGGCAACAGCTTGTACCGCGACACCGAACGTCGTGAAAAAGCGCTCTCCGCCAAGAACCTGCACTTCGTGGGCATGGGCGTGAGCGGCGGCGAAGAAGGTGCGTTGCTCGGCCCCAGCATGATGCCGGGCGGCAGCAATGAGTCGTACAACGTGCTGAAGCCGCTCGTAGAAAAGATGTCGGCCAACGACGGTGACGGCGGCAAGTGCGTGTCGCACATCGGACCGGGCGGAGCCGGACACTTCGTGAAGATGGTCCACAATGGAATCGAATACGGAATCATGCAGATCATCGCCGAGTGCTACGACGTGCTGCGCTCCATCGGTGGTTACAATCACGAGCAATTGGCCGAAACGTTCGAGTCCTGGAACATGCTGCCCGAGCTGCAGTCGTTCCTTTTGGAGATCACCGGCAAGATTTTCCACGTGAAGGACGCCGAGTCCGGCAAGTACACGCTGGACATCATCAAGGATGCCGCCGGCCAGAAAGGGACCGGCAAGTGGACGACCGAAACGGCCATGAACTACGGAGTCGCCATTCCGACCATCAACGCGGCCGTCGACGCACGCATTTTGTCCGGCAGCGCCGAGTTGCGCGCCGAGCACGCCAAGTTCCCGTTCAGCATCGATATTCACGACCCGCTCCCTCGTCCGCAAAAGCTGCGAGCGCTGGTGGCCGCCACCATGGAACTGTCCGTTATCTGCGCGTACCTGCAGGGCTTTGAGCTGATGCGCGTGGCAGACAAAACCGAAGGCTGGAAGCTGAATTTGTCCGAGATCGCACGCATTTGGAAGGGCGGTTGCATCATTCGCTCCACGTTCCTGAAAACGCTGGAGCAGGCCTACAGCACAAATAAGAGCCTGGCGCAGGCAGGCTGGGAAGGTGTACACGCCCGCTTTTCAGGCGAGCGCCAACTCGACTGGCGACAAGTGGTGGAAATCGGCGTGAGCCGCGGCGTACCGATGCCGGCCGTATCCGCTTCGCTCTCCTACTACGACACGCTGCTCCGCAAGCGCTTGCCGCAAAGCCTGATCCAAGCGCAACGCGACTTCTTCGGCGCCCACACCTACGAGCGCACGGACAAGCCGGGGACGTTCCATACGAAATGGGAATAATCTGAGGTTGAAGCTTGCAGTTCCACGGAAACAAGGACGCCGGAGAAGCCGGGGAGTCCGGGGATTTACAAGCTATGAGCAACCCATCTCCGGCGTCTCTGGTTTCCCCGGACTCCGTGATCGTCTTTGGCGACTTCAACAAACGATCTCTTTCAGCCTCCTTCCGTCGTGACTTCCTCGCGGCGCTGCTCTTCGGTGGCTTTGTGCTCCTGCTCGCCCTGCTTGGCCATTTGTCCGGCATCCGGACGCACGTCTGCGGCGGATTCCTTGGCCTGCGCCAACTCCTGCTCACGCGTCTTCGTCCCCGCTTTGGAAATGTTCTTCTGCGCGTTTTTGCTCTCCTGGTCCTTCTTATCCTGTGCGGCTTTCAGCCCATCCAGCTGTGCGCGCAGCGATTGAAGCTTGGCGGAATTGTCGATGCGCACCACCTGCTTTGCAAGCAGCTCTTTGCCGTCTTTTCGCAATTTGTCGGCCAGGCCTTTCTGTTTCCGCGCAGAACCGGCCTCCATCCCCCGTTGGGTGGAGAGACTCAGCTCGAAGTCATCGTCGGAGGAATACATTGGAAGTCACTCTAGCATAAACGAGCCGCAAGGCTGCCAGAGATACGCCAGGCGGGATTCCAAAGAATCCAAAGAGTACGACGAGTCCGAGGAAAGCTGTAATCCTTGGTTTCGTTGGTTTCTTCGGACTCTTCGGAATCCGTCAGGTCGCAGACAAACAGCCTCAATTTCGCTATTCTAACGTCGTGCCCCTGTAGCTCAGTGGATTAGAGCATCTGGCTTCGAACCAGAGGGTCGCAGGTTCGAGTCCTGCCGGGGGCACCATGAATCTCGCGAAAGAGAAACCTTCGGTTTCCCTCTCGCGGGCTCTCCTTCACAAATGGAACACTCCAGGCAAGCAGAGCTTGCCTTCGCGAGTTTTTGAAAAACTCTTCTATGATGACCTCGCTCGCAATCTTATAAACGCAACAGGTCAACTAAATCCGCTCCTCCGGCAGCAGGAATACTATTTGAACGACGTTGAAAATCTTTGAGAATCCGTGAAAGGTGATGAATCTTCACGCCTTGCTTCCGGATAACTCGTAACTCCTGAGGGTGCTGCACTCGGTGCACCACTAATTCATAGCTCCATGCTGTAGGCACCAAAGCATTTCGCAGACGTACTTTCTTGGGCAACAAAAATTTCTGCATAACCCACTCCTGTACGCATTCCAAAAGTTCTTCGTCACTACGAAGTTTTGCACTGCCGGAGGCTCTGCCGTGAGTTTTCTGAAGCGCCTTTGAAACCTTTGTAACGTAAGAAACAGGCCTCACCGATGCCTGTACTTCTATATGCCGACACTCGATCTTTTTCCTATGAATGCGAACGGCAAGAAGATCGATTTCCTGCACTCCAAGTTTGCAACCGCGAATGGTGAAAAATCCTTGTCGATTCAGCCACTCCTCAACAAGTTGTTCTGCAAGTAAGGCCATACCCATGATTGTACTACAACGGCACTCTATTTTGCGCCCCGCTTGTCGTAATGCTTCAGTAATTTCCGCGTAGACCACGGCTTGGCTTCTTTCATATCCAGGCCCAGCAAGGCTGCGACTGCTGCAATCTGTTCATTGGTGTCGGCTTCAATCTCTAGAAGAGGCGGCAACGGTAAACCGTTGTGTACCAGACGATCCATGTCGATGGAAACGCCGTTCAACAGAAACGCATGCCGGTGTTTGTCGACATCGCGATAACACGCCAGTCCCAACCCGGTGAGGAATTTTTGCATCTGTAGATATTGGGCGGGACCGTGTTGCAGGACATCCACCTCGTTCTCGTAACACACGCGGACGCCATGTTTGTCGCTCAGCTTCTGTTTGGCGGTCACAGCAACTTCATCGGTGGCGATTTTGTGCCGCAAGCGTAAGGAACGGCCGTCGTTGCGGAGCGGTCCATTGGGATAATCGTAGTACTGTGCAGTAATGCGACCGTTGTATTTCTCGGTTGCACCGAGTTCATGCAAGCGCTTAAGGACTGCATCGGCGTCGATTTCCAGGAACTTGGTTTCACGTTCGGTTTTCTCGTTGCTTTCTATGGACAGAATGCCGCCCATTTCAGGACCGCCGTACGTGAATTCCAATCCCCCAAGCGCATCACGGATTTTCGTGCGCAACGCTTCGTGCATCGCTACGCGGCGACGCTTCCAGTCAATATCGGCCTCGGGATGCTCGCCCGATGTCTCCCGAATGGTGAAGTCATGCAATCCGCCGAGAGACTGGTTGGCGGCCTTCAATCGGGCATTGAGCGCAAGGAATCCAGGTTGCAAGTCTGCATGTGCAGCTTCCCGCGCCAGACGGATACCCTTCAGGACGTGGAAAATGCGGCGAAAACCTTTGTTGCGAAGATCGTGGAAACGATGGAACGAAAGGTCTTCGCGCAACAGCGCATTCAAGATACGCAACCGCTCATGCTCGACGCGCGCGTAGCAGATGACGGCCGGATCGAAGGTGAGCGATGCCGACAACTCATCGGCCTCGGTCTCCAGCCGACCGATGCTCTGCGCCGCCTTCTCACGCATGACAGCACGTTTTTTCGGCTTGGTATCCGGCGGAGCGTCTTTGTATGCGCCGATGTGCTCAGCAGCGCGGCGAAAATGCTTTGGCAAACCATCGGAATCCGTACCCATGCGCAGCAAACTGCGAAGTGTGACGATATCGGTCCGTACACCATGAAGGCGCACATCATCATCCGGTTCGGCCTCTGACCCCACCACATCTTGGCGCACCTGTGCGAGCACCGCCTGCACCATCATCGGCAACTCCACCGGCTCTCCATTCAGGAACACTGGCAACTCATGCAGCCGAATCGAGGAAGAGGGAGCTTTTGGCAAGGGGGCATATTTTGTTTCATTTTCAAAAAATGTCAACACGCCGTCTATGCCGTTCGTTTTACGCCTGAGGCAGCGTAAAGCGCACCGTAGTACCGCTGCCGACTTCGCTCGTAACGCCAATGTGACCACCTGCAGCCTCGATAATGTTCTTGCACACGAACAAGCCCAATCCATTGCCAACCGGCTTGTACTTCATGGCATCTTTGCCGCGGTGGAACTCTCCGAAAATCAACGGCAGTTCGCCGCTCGAAATTCCACAGCCGCTGTCGGATACAGTGAGCGTCGCACTGTCTTTATCCGACGTGCAGCGCACCAAAATCGATGTGTTGTCCGGCGAGTAGTCGATGGCATTCCTCACGAGTTCTTGCAGTACTCCTTTGAGCAATTCCGGCTGCAGGCGCACCGCAACAGGCGCACCCAAATCCATGGTGAGCATCTGCTTTTTTGCCACAAGACTGGACTGCGCATCGGCCTTCACTTGCTCGCAAACCTCTTGCACAGGCGCAGTACCCTCGACATTGCTTAAGCTGGCATCGGCCGAACTGCTGGCACGGTGCAGGGTCGCAAGCAGGTCCTGGGATCGCTTTAAGGCAACATTCAGGTTTTCGAATGCGTCGGCCTTTTCCTCGGATATCGGAGCGCCCTCTTGCTCGCGAAGAATGGAAAGCCACCATTGCATGCTCGCCAACGGCGCGCCAAGCTGGTGCATTGCCAATCGCACCACGTTCGTGCGAATGGAAATAATGCGTCGCTCTTCGGCGACCTTGCGGCGCCACATGTAGAGCGCAAGGTAGGCAGCAACAAGCATCGCCACGAACGCGATGAGCATGAGTGCTGCTGGCGAGAATACGCTTTGAGAAAGACGAACGAACTCGCGCGCATTCATATCGATTCCCAACACATAGTGTCCGCGAACATCCGCACTGCCGATCGGCGCAAATGCACTGATCAAATCACCCCATTCATCGGTGTGCACCGGGGTGATCATCGGCTGATCGAATGCCGGACCCTGCAACTCCGGCTGAGTAGAGACGTCGTACGGCTCACCAGGCAAGCCCGCATGTTCATCGGTATCCACAACGCCATTGCGATCTAAGTCCAGAGCGCTGTCTGGCAAAATGGCATCTGCATCCACAACAAACTGCACTTGGTTGGGATCGTTGGTTCGACGGAAGATGTACACGTAGCGGGCATTCGGCACCGAATCGCGAATAACGTTCAGGCGAGCTGCAATTGTGCGGAAAACAGTTTTAGAGGTATCGGCAGGCTCGGTGATCAATGCCAAATCCCCGACTGGAATCTGCATGGCGGCAAGCGTGGCCGACGTCACCATTTCCTGCTGCATCTTCTCTCGCATCACACGATTCGTATGCAAAAACAACCCAACGCCAATCGCAAGCGTCACGATGAATACCAACAATGCCGGCAGAAAGAACCGAAAGGTCTTTTTGGCTCGTACTGTAGAAGCAGTGTTCGTCATGCAATACGGTATTTATTTGTTCTATTATACAAGAAATTATTACTTTTGACAATGTGCAGCTAGTCCTTTCGCAGGATGTGCTGCATCTTTTCCCGCTTCGTTTTCAGGTACTTCTTCTGCTTGTCGCTCGTCAGAACAATTTCGAGCGGCACCTGCTCCTCTATGCATAAGCCGTAGCCGTCTAGACCGACGATCTTCTTCGGGTTGTTGGTCATGAGACGCATTTTCCCCACGCCAACATCGCGGAGAATCTGCGCACCGATGCCGTACTCACGCAGGTCATCCGGCAAGCCGAGTGCGCGGTTTGCTTCTACGGTGTCCATGCCAAGGTGTTGCAACTCGTACGCGCGGATTTTGTTGGTAATGCCAATGCCACGACCTTCCTGGCGCAGGTACACAATGACACCCTTTCCTTCGTCTTGAATAAGCTTCATGGCCTTGTGCAGTTGACCGCCGCAATCGCAGTGCAGCGACGCAAAGACGTCGCCGGTAATGCATTCTGAATGCATGCGGACGAGCGTGGGAGAATCCGGGGTGATCTTACCCTTCACCATGGCGATGTGCTCTTTGCGGTGCAACAGATCGTTATAGACCACAATGGTCCACTCACCGGTTTCGGTCTCCAGCACGGTAGATGCTTCTTTGCGAATGAGCGTTTCGGTCTGGCGACGGTACGCCACCAATTCTCCGACGGTAATGAGTGGAATCTTGTGCGTTGCGGCAAATTCAGTAAGTGCAGGCAGCCGCATCATGGTGCCGTCGTCGTGCATCAGCTCGCTGATGACCGCACCGGCCCGCAAGCCGGCTAATCGACACAGATCCACCGATGCCTCGGTGTGGCCGGTGCGCCACAACACGCCGCCGTCTTCGGCGCGCAGCGGGAACACATGGCCCGGACGCGACAGATCGGTGGGTTTGGCACCCGGATGAATGGCAGTGAGAATGGTATGCGCACGATCGGCAGCCGAAATGCCGGTATCCACACCCTCGGCGGCCTCGATGGTTACGGTGAATGACGTGCCGCGCTTGCTGGTGTTGCTGTCCACCATGGATGGCAGCTGCAGCTGATCGGCGATTTCATTACTGAGTGCCAGGCACACCACCCCGCCGGTATGACGGATGGTGAAGGCCAGCTTCTCTGCGTTGGCATGCTGTGCGGCCAACACCAAGTCCCCTTCGTTCTCGCGGTTTTCGTCGTCAACCACAATCACAAAGCCTCCGGCACGCAGGGCGTCGATGGCGTCGGTAATGCGAGAGAAAGATACGCTCATGAGAACGGTATTCTACCACGAATCACGCCGAGTTACTGTGAACCACGAAAAAGGGCGACCACGCGGCCGCCCTTCATTTTCAGTCTGGATTAATGCCACTGCAATACATAGGTGAGGCGCTTGCTCATGCCATGCTTGCGTGTGATGCCGATGGTGTATGTGCCTTCGGTCAGTTGGTACGGTTTGGCATCGCACTCCGGTCCGGCAAAGCCGAACTGGTCGAACTCCTTGGGCGTGTAGATAAGACATGTCACAGGCTCGTTGCTGGTGGCATCCACGGTCACCGAAGCCGGCTTGTCCAATGTGAAGGTGTACCAGTCGGCGAATTCGTTGGGTTCCAACGTAGCGGTCTTGGGCATGTTCTGCGTCAGCGGCACGGACTCCATGAAGCCGTCGTTTCCGTCGGTGGCGGCCTGCTTGAACGCGGCGACCGAATAGTAGGCATTTGCAACGGTGGGCTGAATTTGCAGCTGATATTTCCCCGGACCGATTGCCGCAGTCAGGCTGCATGTCTTGGGGTCCTGCATGCCAAGGTAATACTCGGTCGTAAAGCCTTCCTCGTCCAACAAGTACAAGCGGCAACTGACATCCGAAGCGTAGAAGCCGGTAATGCCGACATTGATCGTCATGACGGTCTTGGCATCTTTCATGTCGAACATGTACGCAATAGGCTTCTTCTGCGTGAATTGACCTTCTTCACTGAAGGGGAAGACAACATTTTTGACAATGAAAGACTCTGCTCCGGCACTACTGCTGCTACTGGAAGTGATGGCGGCGACACTGCTGGATGATTGCTTGGACTTCTGCTCAGACAACGCCTGCATTGCACCTGCAATGATTGCGGCGGCCTCGCCGCGCGTCAGCTCTTTCTCGGGCCAGAATCGCGTCCCCTCTATGCCGTGAATGGGCAAAATGCCGTTCATGTATCCAGCACTCAGATACTTGGAATACCACGCGGACGTGGAGATATCGACGAATTTAATGACGTCTTTATCGAACTCCGTAAGATTCGGAACATCTAAGCCCATGACCAAGAATGCCATTTTGAGTGCCTCGATACGATTCACCGGATTTCCGGGCTTGAACGTTTTATCGGGGTAACCCTGCACAAATCCGTTCTCTCGTGCTGCGGCATCGCAGACGTAGACCTCGTACCAACTGCCGCGTGCGACATCGGAGAAGCAACCGGCGTAAATCGCCTTGGGGGTCCGTCCTGCGGCAAGGTACGCCATTTTCAGGAATTCGGCGCGATTGACCGTGCGGTCCGGGTAGTACTTGCCATCCGGATTGCCATGCACGACTCCGGCACGCACCAGGTACTCCACTTCATCGCGAAATGGATGTGCGTCGGAAACGTCGGAGAAGATTCCCATAGCGCCCGCGGCTAAGGGCTGTAACAGCAAAATAGTGGCTACAGCTGCGGCAAAACGCGAACGAATCATGAAGAAACGGGGAAGAATTGCCGCAATCGTACGTTGAACACTTTAGTTGTACAATACGTTATCAACCCAAATCGTTTAGCTTTGCAAGAGTTGTAAGCGCAGTTTGCGCGGCGTGAGGACCCTTTCCGTTGGGACCGGTCGAGCGAGCCTTGGCGTGCGCGATGTCGTCCACGAAGACGATCTCGAACACGATCGGCAGATTCTTTTCCAGCGACAAGCGCATGAGTGCGGCGGCCGATTCCTCTGCAATGAGGCGCGCGTGGTGGGTCTGCCCCTGCACGATGACGCCGAACGTGAGCACGGCATCCACTTTTTTCTTTTCGATCACACGCTTGCAAGCCAGCGGGATTTCGAATGAGCCGGGCACCTGCACTTCGATGACATTCTTCAGCAAAATCCCCTGCTTGAGCAGTTCGGTCCGCGCCTCACTGGCCATGAGGTCGACGCACTCGGGGTGCCACGACGACCGCACGATGGCGATCTTCCACTTGGGGTTCACGGTGCCGATGGAATGCGAATGGGTACCGGCCATAGACAAGGATGATAGCACTACGCCGCCTTCTGCAGTGCGTATTTCCCTAGAATATCGGTTTCCAGATTCACATGATCACCCTTTTTCAGGGCATGCAACGTGGTGTGCTTGATGGTGTGCGGAATGAGCGAAACGACAAAGGAGAAGTTGTCGACATGCGCAACGGTGAGCGACACGCCGTCGATGGCAATGGACCCATGCTGCACCACCAGCCAACGCAACGTATCCGGCAGTTCGATGACAATCGCACGATGATGACCGGTGTCATCTTGGCGATCCTCGATGGACCGGACCAAACTGACGGCATCGCAATGTCCTTGTACGACGTGTCCGTCGAAACGACCGGAGGCGGACATGGCGCGCTCCACGTTCACGGCATCGCCGGGCTTCAGCATGCCGAGCTTGGTTTTCTTCAATGTGGTCGGAATGACATCAAAACTCATGGAACGCTCATCGAACTTCGTGACCGACAAGCACACTCCGGCAACGGCGATGGAGCTGCCGATGGCGATGTCGTCGAACTGGCGTGGGCGACCCAAGACCAACGACGAGCCGTGTTGCTCAAGAATGGTGGCCGTTGCCTCGACAATTCCGGTGAACATAGAAGGAGTATAGGCGCGAATCAGGCCAAGCGCTTGCGAACCGCATCGAGTTTTTTGATGTACTCCGGATTGCTGCCGCAACATGCACCGACCACCGTGGCACCGGCCTCCCACCACTTGGCGCCGTAGTCGGCGTAGGAGTCGGAAAGATCTTTACCCTGAAACGCCCAACCTGCCTTGTCCTCCGGTCCACCGTCGCCGTTGGCATACACGCCGACCGGCAACGACGTTTTCTTGAGCAAGCGAAGCACCGACGCATGAATGACGTCCGGCGGCGCGCAGTTGGTGAACAAGGCGGCAGGCTTGAATGGCAATACGGCATCCACAGCCGCCTCCACGGTTTCGCCGGAGAGCAAGTCCCCCTTCCTGTTGCACACGAAACTCAGAATGACCGGCAGGCCGGTGGCGGTGGCGCCTTTCATGCAGGCGACGGCTTCGCGGATGCAGTTGATGGTTTCGATGAACAAAAAATCCACGCCGGCATCGGCCAGGTTCTTGGCATGCTCGGCGTGCTCGGGCAGCAATTCGGAATCGGGCGGCACGATGTCGGGCTGGTAGCAGTCCTCCAGCGATGCCATGGATCCACCGATCACGACCGCGTCACGACCGCTCTGCTTGCGCGCATCGGCTGCAAGCTTGCAAGCAGCTGCAGTCCAAGCGCGGGCTTCGGCAGCGCCCTTGCCGACTTTCTCCAGCGTGCGGCGGTTGGTGCGAAACGTGTTGGTGGAAATCAGATCGACGCCGCAAGCCAGGTAGTCCAGGTGAATGGCACGCACGACATCGGGGTTTTCCACGTTGGCCGGCGCCGACCACAGCGGCAAGTCGGTGACGACGCCGCGGCGCGTGAGCTCGGTGCCGAATGCACCGGACAACAACAACTTCTCCTTGGCTTGCAGACGTTTGTTGAAGGAATCGAAACGGGTCATGGGTGCGGAGGGAATGGAACGAGTTTACGCGACTTCGCCCGAGAACACGTAGATGTTGTGGTAGACGGGCACGCCGCTTCGGCGCAGAGCCTCGGCTTCGGCGGCGGTGATCTGCCGTTCGCCTCGTTCGTCAGCGAAGAATTCGAATGCGTGATCGGTGTGCTTTTCCAGCGTCGCCAGCGGCTCCAAGTCGGTACCCGGGTGCTGCTGAATGAGCTCGCTGTGGAGGAGCGTGGGCGTGAATCCGTTTTTACGGAACATGCCTTCCAGCGTATGCCGGCCCGGACGTCCGCCCAGGTTCAGGATTGCCTTCCCCTTGGCTCGCAACACGCCGCGCGCCTGTTGCAGCAGGTGGTCGTTCAGGCCCAGACCGAACGCGTTCAGGTCGGACGGATACGTGTCGGGGTCATAGTAATGCGAGAGTTCATCCGTCTGCACGTCTGTGCCGTTGCCGTTCACTTTGGCTGCGAACGCGCGTACCTGGGCGAGCGTCCGCTCGTCGTGATGATCGGCGGGCACCTGCGGAATGCAAGCCAGTACGACGTCCAGGCGCTGACGGACGATCCAGCTGAGCAAGCTCTGATTGCCGTGGATGGGAGTGAAACGCTCGGCTGCTTCCGGTCCTGCGGCACGCAACACGTTGCCAGCGGCCACCTTGGGCAAACGGCCGTCTAAATCCGAACCGAAGGAAATACCTGGCTTTTGGACCCTGTTCACGTAAATCTGATTGGTGCCCGGGCCCACGCCGGCCTCGGCCACAACCGCGTCGCGCAAGTTGAGCTTGGAGACGCCACGCAGCAGCGCGCGCGTCCATTCGTCTGGCTTGAACGCCCACGGCGGGCAATCAATAACGGTCTCGCCGTCGTAATCGGGTGGAAGGATGTCGCGGATATCCAGCGGGTGTTGGAATTCGGAGGGCTTCATTGGTGAATGGGAAGATGGTTGCAAAAAAGAAACCTCGGCTGCGGCGCGAGGCGGGCGGTGATGAGCGTACTTGCTAGCTCATGACGACCTCTGTCCCCGCGCGACGCATCTGCATCGACATCATCATGAAGCCGGAAAGCGGAGAGGCGTTGGACACGAGTAGGACTCTACCGTGTTTGTTCTCTCTGTCAATATTCTGCTCGCTGCACCGTTTATGCGGCGCTTACTTTTACAATGCTCTGGCACAGCTCCTCGATTCGTTTCATGGGAATTCCGGCGATGTTGATGCGCCCGTCGCGGGTCAGGAACACGTTGTGCTTCAGCTGCAGCTCGTCGACCTGCTCCCCTGTCAGCGGCAGCATGGCAAACATGCCGTTGCCGTTCACGGCGTTGTAAAACGACTTGGGCAGATGCTTGAGCATGGCTTGGCGCTTGGCACCGATGGTCGCGCGTGCTTGTCGCAGATCGGCCAACCATTCGTCTTGGTAGGCTTCTTGCACACGCGCCACGACCATCTGGCCGAATGTGGACGCGGCCGAGTGAATGCCGCGGGTCAACGTGGAGTAGTGACCTTCGAGCGCCTTCTGGGTTTCGGCGTCGGGTGCGAATGCCATGGCCATACCGCAGCGCAGTCCGTAGATGGAGTGGTTCTTGGAAGCCGACCAACTGACGAGCAGCGGAATTTCGGCGTCGGCGAACAGATGCACGGCGGCGGTGTCGTCTTCGGGCTCACCGATGAATCCTTGGTACGCAAAGTCGAGCAGCGCAATACAGTCTTTCTTCTTGAGTGCAGCAGCCAATTCTTTCCACTGCTCGGCCGTAAGGTCGAGGCCGGTGGGATTGTGGCAACCGACTTGCAGCAAGATGGAGAACGGCTCGGTCATGGAGTCGATGGCCTTCAGCAAGTCTTCGATCTGCGGGCGATGGTCGTCGGTGAGGTACGGCACTTCCACGATGGCGAGTCCGGCTGCTCGGCACACCGGCGGATGATTGCCCCACGCCGGCAGCGGCAGAATGATTTTCCCATTGGGTTGCAGCAATTTGATGAGGCGCAGGTTGATGGTGACGGCACCGGTACCGCCGGTGGTGGCAAACGCGGTGACGCGGTCGGTGCGCTTCCCCAGAATGAGTTTGGTGACGCAGGTACGGAATTCCAGCAAACCGGCTAACGGCGGATACGAATAGCTGTACTCGGTAATCTTGCCGCCGATGTCCTTCAGCGCTTTGGCAACGCTGGGAAACAACACCGTCTTCCCGTCTTCATCCATGACCACGCCGATGGTCCCGTTGATTGCAGTCGGGCCAGCAGCGATGGCCGCGGCAGCCACCGCGAAAATGGGATCGGGTTTGGGCGCGGGCAACTTGGTGAACGGATGCGTTTTGGCCATGTGCGGGCATCGTACTGCAAGCGCGGGCACGGGAAAATCGAAAACAAGGCCCCGCACGTTGCGAGGCCTTGGAGTGCGGAAATCAGGCCACGCTCAAGCCGCGCTCGGCCATGGCGGCGCGCAATTCGCCAATACCCTGAACGATGCCAAGATGCTGGTCGGACGTGAGTCCAGGCGCCTCGACGCCGCCGGAGCTGGGATAATGCCGGACGGTGCGGATATTCAGACCGCGCAGCAAATCGAAGACCTGGCGGACTGTTTCGTCCAGCACCACGCCGGTGCGGATCTTGCGATCGATGACGGTGACGGTGAGCGTGCGGCTGGTAAGGGCGTGGGCGAAGTCGGCCAGCGCGATGCCGTTCCAACCGGTGTGGGCGGAAGCGACTGCTGCGTCGATGGCGGGGTCGGTCTGTACTTCGGCGTCGGCTTCGGGAGCAGAGAGAGTGGCGTTCATGGGAGTGAAAAGAAAAAGAAATAGAAGCAACCGCTGGGAGAGGCGTGAATGCTCACGCGCTCTCCGCCGTACACGACCGCCGATGCTGGAGAAATACAATCATGGATTACGGAAAGAAGTCCTCCGATGTCGGAAGACGGACTGCGCATGTATTTCACTCGCTTACGCACGTTCGCCCGCCGACCGCACACAGGTGCAGCAGCAGACGCAGGCGAAAGCGAAACGTGAAGTCATCACGGGCATGTTAACAAGCCCCTCATGAGCGTCAACTATTTACTTACCAGACACCCAGAATTTGAATCTCTGCCAGCTTTGCCAGATCTTCGAGTGCCTTCTGCGTACGAGGATCATCGGGACTGCCGACGAAGTCGATGAAAAAGTTGTAGTCGCCCAGTTTCTTCCCAGTCGGCCGGTTCTCGATGCGGCTCATGTTCAGGTCGTAGACCTTGAACGGCGTCAGCAGCATATGCAAGAAACCAGGGCGATCTTCGTGTGGATGCGGGTGCAAGCCGATGCTCATGCGCGTACGCATGGTTCCGGGGAACGGATCGTTCACGGAAACAATCGCGAAGCGCGTGGTGTTGGCGTCGCCTTCGATGTCGGTATCGACCAGCTTCAGGTTCGAAACGCGGATCAGCCGTTCGGACCCGATTGCACCCACAGAATCGTCGGAGCCAGCCAGCTTCACCGCGGCGGCGGTGCTGGTTGTGGGCAAATGTTCGGCGTTGGGGTACTGCTCGCGCAACCACTTGCGGCACTGGCGCAGCGCCTGGCTGTGAGAAGCGATCTTGGTGACGGCCTTGGGATTCTTGGCGCCGAACGAATGGCGGATGGCGACCTCATGCATGCGCCAGATTTTCACCTCACTCTCACGCAGCAGGTCCAGGATTTCATCCACCGATCCATGCAGACTGTTTTCGATGGGCACCACACCAACCGCTTCGGGGTGTTTGCTCAACGCGGCGAACACGGCATCGAAGTTGGGCTCGAAGCGCACGTCGGCATCCGGGAAAATCTGTTGCACCGCTTCGTGCGAGAACGTGCCGGCGGGTCCGAGGGTATAGATGATCATCGGGAGAGCTTGGAGAGGGTGGCGATGCAGGCTTCGCTATGGCTGCGGGCGCGCTTTGCGAACGGCGCGAAGTGACTCTTTAAGCGGCGGTAGCGTCGCGAGGCGGCGGGCAGATCGCGGCGGTCGGCGATGCGGATGTAGCCGTCCAGCAGACGCTTGAGCCGGCGGAGGATAGCTGGAGCAGCAGGATTGCGGAAGATGATGGGCATGTAGAGCTCGGGTTCGTCGTCCAGGAAACGGCCGATGACGTTGAACTCCAGTTCGTATGTGGGTGTGCACGTCTTGGAAACGGCATGGAGATCCACGCTCAGCGATTGCAGCAGCTCGCCCATGAGCAGGCTCTTGAAATGTGGGATGGCCTGGATGACGGCCATCTGATCGTCGTGCGCCTTGGGAGTCATCTCGATGCTCTTCAGCCCAGCGTTTGTGAGTACGCGTTTCAGCGACGTGAGCGTGCCGGGCTTGCAGCGCGCGGGGCAGAGAATGACAGTCTGGCCCTTCAGCGCAGTGGTCGGACTAAACAGCGGATGCATGCCGATGACTTCGCCCTTGGCACCGAGCATGGCGCGCACGGTGTCGGCTTTCAACGAACTGACGTCCAGGATGAGCTGATCGTTGCGCACGGCCGCTTTCACTTCCTTGGCAATGACTTCGGCAGCGTGCTCCAGCGGAACGGCGAACACCACCACGTCGCAGTCACGGATGAGCGCGACATTCTTCTGTTTGTCCGCCTTACCGGTAACACGCACCGTGAAACCCTGCGCACGAAACAATCGGGCGAATTGGGCGCCGGTTTTTCCAACACCGCCGACAATGCCGATGGTCATGGCGGGGGAGATGTTCATAAGCGTTGAATCCGTTTGGACTCGGCGAAAATGATGGACAACATGGCAGTGGCAAATTCCGGCGAGAGGCCAAGTTTCGTGGCCTCATTCACCCAGCGCTCACGCACTTCGGTTTCGCGAGAGACGTCCTCGACATCACCGTTCTTCAGCGGTTTGAGCGACTCGACAACGCGCATGCGCTCGGCCAGTAAACGGAGAATGCCGGCATCGAGGGTATCGATGCGGGCGCGGATGTCGGCGATGGATTCAGACATAAGAAAAGAGGAAAGAAACGAAGAACGATTAGGCCTGGTACGCCTTCTGGAGCAGATAGCAATCGGCCAGCACGAGCGACACCATGGCTTCCACGACGGGAATGACGCGCGGGACGATGCACGGGTCATGGCGGCCCTTCTTGGCGATTTCGCCGACGGATGTGGATGGCTTCACACTGACGGTCATCACCAAATCGTCGCCGGTGGAAATGCCGCCCAAAATGCCACCGAAGACCTTCTTGTCGGCGATGTAGTCCATGCCTTTCATTTCGGCTGTCTTGAATCCGGCGCCGTACGAGAAACCTGTGACAGCACCAATGCTCATGACCGCATCGGCCAAGCGCGCCTTCAGTTTTGCGAACACCGGGTCGCCCAGGCTCTTGGGCGGTTTGATCACGCGGATCTCGATGAGTCCACCCGAGGAGTTGTACTCGGATTTCAGCTTGAGCACGTAGGCCTCCATTTTTTTTGCCACCGCCGGATCGGCGCAGCGCATGGGGTTTTGCTCGATGGTCTCGGGCTTGAAGACCTTGGCTTCATGCGGCCCGACCTTCACGGTGTGGCCGATGATCTTCATGGACTTGGGGAACACCTTGCGGGCGACTACGCCGGCAATGACACGGGCGACAGTCTCGCGTCCGGACTGGCGTCCGCCGCCGCGATGATCGCGATGACCGAATTTCTCCTGAAACGTTTCATCAGCATGACCGGGGCGGAACACCGCTTTCAACTTGGCATAGTCCTCGGACCGTTGGGCTTTGTTTTGCACGATCACACAAATCGGCATGCCAGTGGTCTTTCCTTCGAACACGCCGGACAAAATGATGGGTGCGTCGGCTTCGTCGCGGGCGGTCGTGACGGCGCTCTGTCCCGGGCGACGGCGGTTCAAGTCGGGCATGAAGTCGGCTTCCTTCAGCGGAATGCCGGCCGGACAGCCGTCGATGACCACGCCGAGCGCGGGACCATGGGATTCGCCGAACGTGGTGATGCAAAACAGAGTGCCGAAACTATTGCTTGCCATGTTTCTTGAGGGAATGAAACAGCGAAAGGAAAAGATTGTCGTCGGTAGAAACGCCGGTGAACAATTTGAACTGCGCGAAGGCCTGGTGCAGCAGCATGGGCAAACCGTTCACCGCGTCGTAGCCCCGTTCCTCTGCCAGCGTGAGGAACGGCGTGGACTCGGCGTAACGCAAATCCACCGCATATGAATGACGTTCGCCGACAGGCGGCAATGCAATGACAGGATCATCGGGAATAGCCCAAAACACCACGTCGTGAATGGTCTTGCCGAGCGAATCGAGCGGTGCGGTGTCGACCAGGAAATAGTCGCCAAGTTCCTTGCGCACAGCTTCGTTGCGGCCGTAGACGGTAATGGACTTCACTCCGGATTTTCTTGCGGCATAGATGAGTGCCGGCACCACGCCGCCGGTTCCGGCAATGGCGATGGACTTGGCTTTGCCGATGAACGGGTAGCCCTCCAGAATACCCGCGACATCGGTGTTGTACCCCTTCCACTTGGCGCCCTCCAGCACCAGCGTGTTCACGGACTGAATCTCGGCGGCCAGTTCGTCCAGTTCATCGGCATGCTTGATGATGTCGCGCTTCCATGGGGTCGTGACCGAAAATCCGCGCACGCCGATATGCGGCAGGCTCCGCACCGCATCGGCCAAGTCGGTGGTGGGAAAGACGGTGTAGAGCGCATCGATGCCATGGGCATCGAAGAGCAAATTATGGATGGTGGGACTCAGGCTGGCGCCAATGGATGGCCCGCCAAGCAACCCGTAGATAGCCGGATTCTTGCAGCGCGAAAACTCGTTGTACGTCTTCATGGACAGCTGCCCCGGTGCCGCTTCTTCGCCGTCGTCAATGAACGTATACGTGAGTGCGTTCTTCAGCGGCGACGTCAGGCGCTGGACGCGGGCCAAATCCCCCATCGCCAACACAACATGCGCCTGGCCTTCCGGCATGCTTTCTCGCAAGCGCTCCAACGTAAGAATGTCTGCGTAGTTCCGTGCGAGCGTTGCGATCTTCACGATTTCGGGCTTGCGATCCAGGAGGTTTTTCAGAATCGTACGCAGCTGCGGCAGCGACGGCGTTTCGTCATAATTATGGTAGCTCAATATCAGCTTGGCGCCGGTCGGCAACGGCAACTCGGCTTCGTGCAGTTCCAGGTCCACATACGTGGGCTTCATCTTGTCGATGAGCGACGGGTCCGCACCGCGCAGTGCGAGCAGTACCGGCAACGGCGGATTGGCGAAGCGCAAATCGGGCGTCAGGTCGCCACGCACTTCCAAAACATCGGCTCCTGCACGTTCGGCCTTGCGGGCGAACGAGTTCGGATCGTCGAGGGCCAGTGCGGTTGCGGTGATGACGAACATGCTATTTGTGACGGCGGCGGGCATGGCCTCCCTTATCGCGGCGCGGTGGAGGTGCGTACTGCTCGGCAGCCGAAATGAACTTGGCGCCGTGCAGATCGTACGATGTCGGCAAACGCTTCAAGCGACCAAGTACGCGCGGCACCTGGGCCGGGAACGGCACACGGTGCGACAATTCGATCGTGGCCACTTCTTTGTACTGTGGGTCGCGGCGCTTGAGCGTGGTTTCGACTTCCTGTTCCAAGGATAAATCGGGTGTAAGGCTTGGGCGCTTGCGTTTCACATTCTTCAAACGCTCGACGGTGGACTCCACGGTGGCGTGCAACCAGAGTACGACTGCATGCTCTTTGAGCAATGCGCGTGTTGCGGCCGATTCGCAGGCGCCTCCGCCCAAGGAAATGATGTGGCCGGGAACGAGCGACTGCGCGACGACCTCTTCTTCGATTTCGCGGAATGCCGGCCAGCCGTTTTGCTCAACGTAGATATCCAGCGTGCCGATCCGCTCTTCGATAACTTGGTCGGTATCGATCTGTGGCAGATGCAATACTTTGGACAGACGCTTGGCCAAGTTGGTCTTGCCGCTGCCGCGCATACCGACGATGGCAATCGGTTTATGGGATTTAGAAACGAGCTCCAGATGCGTAAAGAAGTTCGGGTAGCTCTTGGCCACGCAGTCGGGATTCACAATGGAGACACCGCCGCGGATCAAACCGAGTGCGGCGAACACCATGGCCATGCGGTGGTCATCGTGCGGATCGAGGATCACCGGGGTATGCGACAGGTGACGCTTCTCGCCCATACCCTGCACCGTGACGCCGTCATCATGTTGACGAATGGAAATACCGGCCTTCGTCAGTTCGGTAGTAATGACCGCCAAACGGTCACATTCTTTAAAGCGCAGGTTTTTCGCGCCAATGATCTGCAGGTTGCCGGTACGGAATGCGCCGAACAGCGCCAGGTTCATCACTTGGTCCGGGAAATCCGTGCAATCGACCGTGACATTGCCCGGACGCATGAGCGCCTCGAGCGCCTTGGGCAGCACGCGGTCGGACTGCGAAGAATCGTCATGAAGATTCGTAAAGACCACGCGTCCGCCGCTGATTTTCTTCAAGACCAACCACACGCCCGCCGCACTCCAGTCGCCCTCTATGGCGTACGACGGAACGGCTGCGTACGCGCCATGTTTCACGATGAACGTTCCGTCCTTGTTCTCCGCAGTCACGCCGAAGTCGCGCATGACGCGCGTGGTGAGTTCCACGTACCCTGGCGACGCCAGCGTGGATGCCACCGAGACCTTCAGGCCTTTGGGCAGACACGGCGCGATGAGCAATAAGGAAGACAGGAACTGGCTGCTCTTCGAGGCATCGACCTTTACGGTCCCGCCGCGCAACGTGCCGCCGGTAATGGTGACCGGTGGCTTGCCACCCACGTCGCTAATCTGCGCGCCGAGTTCGCGCAATGCGGCGACCAAATCACCGATCGGGCGACGACACATGTGCTCGTTGCCGGTGACGGTCCACTGCCCGGGAACCAATGCGGCGACCGAGCACAGGAAACGCAACGTCGTTCCGGCGTTCTCGCAGAACAGCTCGCCCCACGCATCCTGCTTGTTCGGAATGCCGCCGACGATGCGGAGGTCTCCGGCGTCTTTGTCCGTCCAAGAGATATCGAACCCCAGCACCTGCAAATTCTCGACCATGACGCGTACGTCGTCACACGGCGTGGCGTTATGGATGACGGTTGTGCCGCCGGACAAGCATGCGGCGACAATCGCGCGGTTGGCATGCGACTTGGAACCCGGCAACGTGAGCTGCACGTTGAACGGCAGCTCCAGCGGGGCGACGGCAAGGGGGGTGTCGTTCATAGGAAGAGTGTATCGAAGTCTGAGCGCTGTATGGTCCGAATTTCCGCTGAGCCGAGTGTTTGGGGCACTGCAACGCGGACGCTTCCGGCAACGTTCTTTTTGTCACGACGCATTAATTCCCAGAGCGCATCGGGCGGGAAATCGGGCAACTCCGTCGGCATAGCGATGTCTTTCAGCAGTTGTTCAATCCGACCGATGCCGCGCATCTTGGTCATGCGCAGCTCGGCGATCATGCCGATGCTGACAGCCCTGCCATGGGACATGGCGAACTTGGCATGGGCTTCCACGGCATGACCGACAGTGTGTCCGAAATTCAAATTCAATCGCACCTGCTCATCGCGCTCATCTTGTTCCACGATGCGGGCTTTTAGCCCGACGGCTTTGGCAACACACTCTTCGCAGGCGACCAAATCTTTGGCCAGTACCTTGGCAATGTTCTTTTCGAGCCATGCGAAAAATTCTTCATCGGCAATGGCGGCGATTTTCACCACTTCCACCAGACCTTCGGCCAGCACCGCTTCGGGCAGATCGCTGAGTAATTCGACGTCGATTGCGACTGCCGACGGATGTGCAATGACACCGATGATGTTCTTCGTGGAACCTAAGTTCACGCCGTTCTTGCCGCCGATGCTGGCATCCACCATGGCAAGCATGCTGGTTGGAACATGAATGCACGACACGCCGCGCATGAACACTCCGGCGATCAGGCCGCCAAGATCGGTGATCATGCCGCCGCCGACGTTCACGACCACGGTCTGCCTCGTGCAACCGGCTTCGAGCATGAGCGTAGTGATGCGCTCGACTTCTTTCAGCGACTTGGAAGCGTCGCCACTTTCCACTGCAATGCCGATGCTGTCGCGCAAGCCCGCCTGCACTTCCTTTGCGATGTGGGCCACGCCTTTGTCGTACAGCACCACGATGCGATCAGGGTGCAGCAGTCCAATAGCATCCTGCATTTGGTGCCGGATTCCGGAGCCAATCAAGATGCGCGTTGCGAGACGCGGTACGGCCGGTGGTAGAAGATTGACGGTACGCATAGGATTCCAGTTTAGACCACTCTCTTGCCGATTGCCGAAGCAACCGCAGTCACGCCGTCCATACAATCGTTCCAATGTTCGGCATCCAAGAGCTGCGAAGCGTCACAGCTGCTCTCCTCGGGGCGAGGGTGAATCTCGATGATAAGGCCGTCACCACCCACCGCAACACCGCCCAAGGCGGCATCTTTCACCCAGCGGGTTTTGCCCATGGCATGGCTCGGATCAATGATAATCGGCAAGTGCGTGAGTTCGCGCAGTGCCGGGACGGATCCCAAGCACAGCGTAAAGCGCACCTCATCTTCAAAGGTACGGATACCGCGCTCGCACAACATGACGTTGGAGTTCCCTCCGGCCAAAATGTACTCGGCGGCAAGGAGCCATTCGTCGAGCTTGGCGGCAAGTCCACGCTTTAAGAGTACTGGCAACTTGGATTTGCCGACGGCTTTGAGCAGTTCGTAGTTCTGCATGTTGCGGGCGCCGATCTGCAGAATGTCGGAGTATGCCTCGAATTTGGGCAAGTCGGCGGCGTTCATGATTTCCGAGATGGTCGCCATACCGTACTTCTCACCCGCCTTCTTGAGCATCTTGAGTGCCGGTTCGCCGTGGCCCTGGAATGAGTACGGACCAGTACGTGGCTTATAGGCGCCGCCGCGCAGGATTTTCACACCCCTGGAAGCAGCCATGGCTGCGGCTTCGTCCAAGTCGCCTTCGGAATCAATGGAACACGGTCCGGCCATAATGACGACTTGGTTGGCAGCACCAATGACGCAATCCTTGGAAATCTTGATTTCCGTTCGGTTCTTTTTCTCGCGGCTGGCCAGTTTGTACGGACGGTCGACGCGATCGACCGCTTTCACGCCTTCGATACTTTCGATGAACTCCACTTCGACACCGGTGGTGTCACCCGTAACGGCAAGCACACGACCGTTCTCGCCGATGACATGCGAGGGGCAGCCGTACTTCTTTTTCAGCAACTCTTGGAGGTGCGTTAGCAGGACGGTGTTCTTCTTCTCTTTCAGAACGATAAGCATGGGAAGGATGGGAAGGAAAAGGAGTACAGGGCAAACTCCGCCTCCTCACTCTCGGGGAAGCGTCGGCTACCAGGAGAGCGGGATTTACGCGAAGAAAAAATAAAAGAAGCCTGCAAACAGAGCCACGGTGAATGCGGGCACCGTCCAGGTGTCCTTGCGCATGGCGATGGCGATTGCCTTGGCTTTTTTCATCGTACTCAGGATATGCCCACGCCTCGTGTTGTCAAGGAAAAGGGAGTATTCCGGGCCGCCGGTAACGGCGTTTTCTCCTACACTGCACACTGTGACCGGAACCGCATTTTCCCCGTTCAGCTACCGCAGTCACTCTGTGCTGCTTGGCTACTTGGTGCTGGCTGCGGCACTGTCCATTCACCGCGGCTCGTTTTCGCCCTGGTCGCTGGGGCTAGCACTGACCGCGTTTTGCATGACGATCATTGGTGTCTGGCCACGCTGTAAGCAAGCCAAACCGCTGGGTTCCACCGAGGTGCTGATGGGCGTCCTGTTTGTGATCGCATTGGGTCTGACGGATTTCCCGGTGACCTACAGAGGCACCTACTGGTTCGGCACCGTTACGCACATCGGACTCATTGCCTGCGGCATCGCACTGGCGTGCGTGTACCTGCCACGACCCCACACATCGGCGCGATTGCGCAACGCGGTGGTGCTCGGAACGGCTGTTTTCGCTCTGGCACTGCAATGCTGGCTACCGTTCGCGGCGCCGGACCCGCACATCGACGTCTTCACCGTACAGCAGGAATCGGCTGCCAACTTGTTCGCCGGGAAGAATCCGTTCACAACCCGCGTCAGCAATCCGTATGAGGGCATGGACCTGCACCTGCCATACGAAGTCGGTACACGCTTCGCGTATCCCCCGTCGGCACTGGCTGGCGCGGTAGTCGGGTATGCGCTCTTCGGTGACGTGCGCTTCTTCTATGTACTCTGCAACATATTCTTCGTGTGGGTATTGCGAAGAATGCTGCACGCGACCGGCACGCGCGGCGAACTGATCCCGCTGCTGTGGTTGCTCCACCCGCAAGGACTGCTCTTTATCGGTCAAAGTTGGACCGAACCCCTCATCATCGCGGGATTCGCGCTCACGATACTCACTAAACTCCGGAACAACGCCGTGCTGACGGCAGTCGCCCACGGACTGACGATCAGCCTGAAACAGTACCTTGTCATTACCGCGCCGTTACTCCTGATCTTCGAGCGTCGATGGAGATTTCTGGTGCTCTCGGCTGCATCTGCGCTCGTGACCGCGGTACCGTTTCTCTTCTGGGACGCGGGAGCGGTGTGGGGCAGCATGATCGCCGTGATCGTTCCCCTGCGTGACGACAGCCTGTCGCTCAGCGCGCTGTTGCTGACGTTCGGGGTCCGCATGCAGGCCTGGATGACTGCGTGCATCGGCGGCGGCACAATGCTCACGCTGGCATGGTTGTTGCGCAAATCCGAGCCGCTGTACGCCTATTTGGCGACCGCAGGCGTTTCGCTGTTCGCCATGTTCCTGCTGGGCACGCAGGGGTTCTTAAATTACTTCCTGCTCGTCAGCGGAATCTTGTTGTTACTGCTCGGCGAAATGATGCGAAGCCAGACTGCGCGCAGGTAATGCGCGCCTACCAGGAACCGGTTTTTTTCTGGAACAAGCCCGAGTACGGCATGCTGCCGATCACGTATTTTTCGACGTAGGTGGCATGGACGCCGAAGTGGTCGATTTTCACCCACTTCAGCAGGTTCTCGATATCTTCGTGATAGCCCTTCAGTTCAATGCGCAACTTTTTGCCGTCGGCATTCATTCCCACGCGACCCTTGATGCGTGTATCCCCGCCCGGAACGGCGTGCCACTCGTAGGTGATTTTTCGGATCATTTCTTTTGTAAACTGCTCGACTTTGGCGGCATCGGTAGACGACAACAGTAAGAGGAAGCGCCACATCTCCGGCGGCTTCTGTTCGGCATGCGGCGGCTGGTCCGACTTCACCGGCTCGGAATGCACCTGCACCGTAACCGGTGGCTTTGCGGCTGCCGGAGCTTGCGACGCAGACTGAGACGCAGGAGCAGTTGGCGCAGACGTCTGTGCAGACTGCTTTGCGGTTGAGCTCGGCTTGTTGCCGAAATTGAAGAAGAATCCCATAAGTATATTATACCATAATTTCAGATTTTTACCAATAGCCTAGCGTCTGATCTGGAACGAGCTGTAGCCACTGTACGGCACATCACAAATTTCCACATGCGTGACCGTCGCTCCATCCGGCCCATGGTTACACCACTGTAAAAGTAAACCCACCTGCTCCGTCTCTCCTTCTGCCTGCAACGAAACCGAGCCATCCGGCTCGTTCTGCACAAAACCCGTTACTCCCAGTGTATCGGCCTGGACCTTGGTGGATTGTCGGAAAAATACACCTTGCACGGTGCCGGTCACGCGGACGGAAACGCTGCGTCGCATGGTCGAAATCGTAGCAGGAATTCCTTGACCGTACCGCATTGGCACTCTAGAATGGTGAGTGCTAATTTTGAAGCATTCACGGCTTCCCCAAACACTCTTATGGATATCTCTCGCTACACCGAACTGGCTCAGCAAGCGATTGTTGCCGCGCAATCCGCGGCCACCGACCGCTCACACGGCGTACTGACCCCGTTACATCTGCTTGCCGGCGTGCTCGCGCAAGCAGACGGCCTACCGCGGCAGATTCTCAAGGATCAACATGTTGATCTCCTCAAACTGGACACCAAGCTCAGCGACGACTTGGACCACCTGCCGAAAGTTTCTGGCGGACAGCTGGGCGCCGATTCAAAGTTTCAGGCCGTGTTGAGTGAGGCCGAGAAACAGATGAAAGCGCTCGGCGACCAATTCACCTCGCTGGAGCACATTTTGCTGGCGCTCGCGAAAACGGACAGTGATGCACGCGAGTTTTTGCGTTCCTTCGACGTGAACGAAGCGGCGGTGCTTGCTACCATGAAACGCATTCGTGGCTCGAATCGCGTGACCGACCAAAACCCCGAGGCAAAACTGCAGGCGCTTGCCAAGTACACCGTGGACTTCACGGCGTTGGCCAGAGACGGAAAGCTGGACCCCGTGATCGGCCGCGACGATGAAATCCGCCGTACGATGCAAATTCTCAGCCGCCGCACCAAGAACAACCCGGTGCTGGTGGGCGAA
>CAYWJU010000008.1:0-16125 GCA_964458645.1 uncultured Candidatus Peribacteria bacterium
CACGGTGAATATGTTCCTGGGTCTTGTACTCACCGCCCGTCAAGTCATGAAAGGTAGAAGCACCTGAAGGACCTTTACTCGCAAGAGGGGGTACCACGGTGAAACTACTGATTGGGACTAAGTCGTAACAAGGTATCCGTAGGAGAACCTGCGGATGGAACATCTCCTTACCAGGGAGTCATTTCCTGGCACATCCTCTGATCAGTGCTAAGTATCATGATGATTTCGCTCGCTTCGGCGACGAAATGCCAATTGGCCGAGGGCACCCTCCTCTTTTCGGAATTCAGCCTCTCCCCTCTCGGGGACGTTGGATTCTGCGAAGAGCGAGGCTCGGAACGTCTTTCAAATTCTCTCTCTGTTACACGATGGGGTGACCCGGAGCTTTTCGGCGTGGTCGGAAAACCGATGCTAGTCTGTACACGATGTATCCCGACGAACAAACGCCCATCGAGCAGCTCATGAACCTAGGGCCGGCCAGCGGCCGGTGGCTGCACCCGGTCGGCATCCGCACGCTCGGCGATCTGCAGGGTGTGCCTTTGGGCGTACTCTATGAACAAGTGAAACGCCGGGTCCCCCGCTGCAACTCCGCCTTTCTGTTCGCCGTGCAGGGCGCCCTCATGAACCTGCACGCCAATGCGTTGCCGCCTGACATCAAGCGGCAACTGCGGTTCGGCGCACGGATCGTGAATCAAAAACTCAAGAAGGAAAAACTGGAGCAGAAACAGCGGATGGCCGAGTCCGGCTTAGCCGAGGAGTGAATCCCGGCCGGCGGCGAAACGACGGAAGAACTCATCGTCATCGGTTTCCTGCTCGTCGATCGTTTTGGCGCGCTTGGGACCGTCGGCTTCGTCGGTCTCGGCGTCCGGGCTCTCCACGAGGGCGTCTTCATTGCGGCCGGCCATCAGGACGGCGGCGATGTGATCCATGGCCTCATCGGCCTCGGCATCCAGGCGCGCTTCGCGCTGGGCATCGGTCTCCGGGCCGTTGAGCTTGTGACCGAGGTCCTTGCGCAGGCCATTCAGCGTGGCCGTGTGCTGCACGGTCAGGAAGAAGCCGTTGCCCATGGTGGTGCGGAAGTGGGCGACCAGCGCTTCCATGCGGCGGATCTCGTCGCGGAGCTCGGCGACCTCGCGGCCGTGATCGGAGCGGTCGGCGCCTTCCATGCGGCGGTCGGCCGAGGTGAGCTCCATGGGCTGGTCGAACGAAAGTTCTGCTTGTCGGATCATGTGTAGTACGGGGAAAAAGACGCCGCATCATAGAAATGAGCCGGACGTGGTCAAACGACCATTCCAGATGAAGTCCGATGGCACTAGGACAACCGCTTGATCATCGACAAAAACCAGTCCACGTGAACTCTGGTATTCCGTCAAGAATTCTTCACATGCGCATATTTTGCCCGAATCAAGCCTTCCACATGTACGCGGGTTTTGTCATCGGCGATGCGCGACACGATTTCTCCCAGGAATCCTTCCACAAACATTGCGCGCGCTTCTTTTTGATCAATGCCACGCGATGCAAAATAGAACAGGTCCTCCGGACTCAGGCGCGAAACGACGGCTGAATGACTGGCTTTTACATCGTTGGTTTTTATCTCCAGTCCGGGCACGGCATCTACCCGTGCAGTCGGGTCGAGCATCAGGACTTCTTCGCTCAGGAACGTATCGGTCCCCCGCCCCTGCAATCCGATATCGATCATGCCATCGCAGCGCACGTGCGCCTTGTGCTCGGCTACGCCCTTGATGGTGATTTGCCCGCCGCCGTTCTCTGCCTGGAAGATATTCCGTACAGAAATATTCTGACGGTCGGTGCCATGTGCATAGAACACCACATCCGCCGTGGAGCGTGCTCCCCCACCGTCGAGCATGGAAACGATACTGTGTTCGACATTGCCGCCAAGCACCACGGTCTGCCAGTGAATGGAGCCGCCACGCGCCACCGTTGCGCGCTGGCTGACCCAAGAGGCTCCCTTGCCCGGCGGAATGACGATCACCACGTTTGCCGACGCATCTCTGCCCACGCGGACGTCTACGGCAACCTGCAAGGCATTGGCAAGAATGATCGGCTCTGCCAAGCAGACACCGTCGGGCAACGTAAGTTGCGTGCGACCATCTGTTCCGACAACCGCAGTTACTCCATGGCTTCGTGCAATGGCGCTGAGGAAATCTGCCGACGAAGACGATGTGCGTGTGGACATTGGAGGGAGCGGCGCAAAACACGCCGTCAATTGCTGGCGCCATGGTACTCCAGTAGCATTGCCGCGTTTAGTCACATTCCCACACTCCTTCATGGCCGGACGCGCCCCATCTGAATCTCCAAGCAAGCGACCCGCACCCATGCGCGATGCACTGAAGGGTTTGCGCAAGCGTATCACCACGACGTCATCCGGCGAGCCGCGCATGAAACGCGCACTCAAGACGGTGGGCGGCAAGTTCGGCCGCGGTCTTCGCAAGGCACCGGCTGCTGGCCTGAAGTTGGCTCGCGGACTCGGAAACAGGCTGAAGAAGAAGTCGAACTAGCCAAATTCTTGAGACCATTTCGTTGACTTCACGCAAGTGCTGAGTAGATTGAGAGCATCTAGTTTTTCCCCACAACTACCATGCCGAACGCAGCAGAATTTGGAGCAGACTCAATGGAGGGCGGCCTCAACAAGAAGAACGTCGTCACGAAAGTCCCGGCACTCGTTGCCGCTGATGAGACCGACGAAGCCCTGCGTGATGCCACCCACACGAACGCTCTGACAGCAATCGAAGGCTAATCCAAGCCAGTATTGACCTTGAAAGCCGCACCTCATCCGTGCGGTTTTTTGTTGGTCCTGAATTTGATAAATTTGACTAATTATTGTATAATACTAGTTATCCTGGAAACCAATCCGGAGACACTCTCGCAACGCGAGCAGCCCCGGCTTGGAACCCGGGTACGCTGCTCTTTACACCAAGGGGACCGAGAAGATGCGAAATCTGTCACGCCGCGAACGCGATGCGATCGAACTCGACAACGCACGCCGCCGCCGCAAGCTCGACGAGCAGAATGTCTTCTGGGCCGCGATCATCGGGCGCATGCGCCGGATCGAAACGTGGTTCGTCGTCATCCTGACTCTCGTGATCGGCTACGCCGTCGTTCTGCCCGTCCTTCAGTGGGCGGGCAAGGTCTTCGACATCGCGTCGAAGGTGAACGGCGGCTGATTGATCCTCCAGCATTCCCGCTCCTTGAAAAAGAGCAGCACGCCCCCTGGTTCACTCCAGGGGGCAATGCTGTATGCGACGATTTTGCGCTGGCGTCAGTTGCATCCTGCCGCCGAAAAGCGGACCATTCACACATGAACAAGAACGTCCTCGTCGTCATTCTACTCGTCGTCATGGCACTCACGTCGATCTACGCCATGATGAATCAGCCAGCAAGTCAGCAATCAGGTGCGCAGGTTCCCGTAAACATCCAAAACAACGGTGTGAAGGTATTGCCGTAAAGAAGGCATATTCTTGCTAAAATAAAAAAAACTTGTACTTTATGCGGCGTCCGCGTGCGCCTGGACTGCAAGGGCGCAGAGCCGGACATGCACCATCCACTCCTAACGGAGGACCCCATCATGAGTGATGGGAACAGGGAGCCCCCGAAAAAGGGCATCCCCGCGGAGTACGTTGTGTTGGTTATCGTCGGGATCGTGGTAGCCATCGGGGCGTTGTGGCTCGTCACTGAGCTGGTCAACGGGGTCATGAACCCCGCGCCGCCGGCCAAGACCGCCCCCAAGAACCCCGCGCCGCGACCGGAAGTCCCGCCGCCGAACCCGCCGTTTGATCCCGGCAACCCGTAACAACGCACTCCCACTCTCGCACCCTGCCGACCGGTCGGTCGGTGGGGTGCACAACTGGTACACTGATCAAATTTGCTTATTTTAGATATGATTGTATAATAAAATATAGGTACAGAGCATTTCGCAGCACATATCCCCCACTTCACCATGGCGATTGATCGTATTGGCGGCCCTAGTGGTGTAAATCCATTGCCCGAGCGTGATCCGAAAAAAGTGTCACCGACCGATGCAAAGACCGGTCCGTCATTCGAGGACACTCTCACGCTGACTCTGCGCGGACAAATGGAAGCTGAGCTGCGCACGGCCGATGCAGCAACTGCTGTGAATTCGCTGCTTGGCTGGTACAACAATCCGGCTCATTTGATCATTGCCATGAGTATCATCGGTGCCATGGAAGCCGGTCGTCGCGAAGCCATCCGCGAGGAAATGGTGCGTCGCAATCAAGAAGCAGGCATGGCTGCATTGTTGGAAGCATTCGATCGGGCGGTGACCACGGTTTCGCCGACGACGGATGTTGCACAGACAGGTGTCGATCAGCATATGAGTGCCGAACGTGCCGCGTTTGAAATCGCTATGCGGTTGCGTTTGCAGCAGGCGCAAGAGGGTGGAACGACGGAAGAGAAGAAGGATTAACCCACGCTGCCCTCCATTTCCAGTTCGATGAGCCGATTCATTTCGACGGCGTACTCCAACGGGAGTAGCCGGACGATGGGTTCGATGAATCCGTTCACGATCATGGCGCGCGCTTCGTCTTCACCGATGCCGCGGCTCATAAGGTAGAACATGTCCTCTTCGCTGAGTTTGCCGACCGTGGCCTCGTGCGCGATGGTCACGTCGTTGTTGCGCACTTGAATGTCCGGAATGGTGTCGGTGCGGCTGATTTCGTCTAAGAGCAGCGCGTCGCATTCCACGTTGGCGATGCAGTCGTGCGCGTGCGGCGCGATCTTCAGCTGGCCGCGATACACCGAGACTCCCCCGTCTTTGCTGACCGACTTGCTAACGACCTTGCTGGAGGTGTGCGGAGCCATATGGAAGACCTTGGCACCGGTATCCTGCCACTGGCCTTTGTTCGCAAACGCAATCGCCATGTGATCGCACCGAGCGCCCTCGCCGACCAACATACTGCACGGGTACAGCATGGTGACACCGCTACCCATGTTTCCGCCGATCCATTCCATGGTGCCGTCTTTCTGCACAATCGCGCGCTTGGTGTTTAAGTTATACGTGTCGCGGCTCCAGTTCTCCACCGAGCTGTAACGGGCCTTGGCACCCTGTTTCACGAAGATCTCCACCAATCCGGCATGCAGCCCCTGCGAGCCGTACTTGGGCGCGCTGCAGCCCTCGATGTAATGCACGTCGGCGTTTTCTTCCACGATGATGAGCGTGTGCTCGAACTGCCCCATGTTCTTGGCGTTCATGCGGAAGTACGCCTGCAGCGGGTCGCGGACCTTCACGCCTTTCGGCACGTACAAGAACGTTCCGCCGCTCCATACCGCGCCGTGGAGCGCGGCGAATTTGTGGTCGGTGTTCGGCACGCATTTCATGAAGTGCTCGCGCACCAGCTCGGGGTGTTCGTGTACGGCCACGTCCATGTCCAAGAAAATCACGCCCAGGTCGTCCCACTCTTTTTTCAGGTTGTGGTAGACCATTTCGCTCTCGTACTGGGCGCCGACTCCGGCCAACATGCGGCGCTCGGCCTCGGGGATGCCCAGGCGGTCGTAGACTTTACGGATGTCGGCCGGCACTTCCTTCCAGTCATCCGTTTCGACCGCGCCGGAGCGGGCGTAGTAAATGATGTTGTCTAAATCCAGCGTGGATAAATCCGCACCCCACGTCGGCATGGGCTTCTCTTTGAAAATCTTGAGTGATTCCAAACGGTGCTCCAGCAGCCACTTCGGCTCGTTTTTGTCCTTGCTGATCTGCCGGACCAGCGCCTCGTTCACGCCGTACTGGACACCGTCCGTGTACGGCGACGGGTTGGCGTCGTCGAACACGCTGCGGTTTAAGCCGGCGAAGATGGGTTTGGACATTGAGGTGATGATTATAGCGTGTTCCAGAGTCTACGGCTGATGCCCCGAGGTAGTACTCAAGCCACCAGGAGGGCGCGCGCCACGGAGGGGGCCAGGTGGTCTGCCATCCCGTTCGCGAACGGGATGGCGTGGGAGCTGGCGCGCACGCGTTTTTTGGTTCCTTTTTGGCGCTCGGCCAAAAAGGGACGGAGGAATCAGAAGGAAATTCTTGGCGGCATCAGCCAATGACTCAAGTTGCCGCTGCAGCCACGAACTCCCGCGTAGACTGCACGATCACATTCACTCTGCGCGGTTCGGTCACCGGCCGTTCAAATGGCAAAAGCACAGGCTCCAGGTCATGGAGCGGTTCGGCCGCTTCTTTGGGTTCGGCTGCGTGCCAGCCATGCAACTGCCGATACTGCCGCGGACCCTCCGGCGCCTCTTCGCCGCCGGCGATTTTTTGCTGCCTGCTAATCACGCATCCCGCCGCATGCAAAATCGCCTGAACCGCTTCCAGCGTGGCGTCTCGTGTGACGATTACCGTGAAGTTACGGCTCCAGCCGCAGGTCTCCAGGCTGCAATGCTCTTCGCGAAAGAGTGTGTCTTGGGCCGCGCGGACCCGCTCCGGTGTGACCGTTTGTTCATCCGCCGGACACTCAACCGAGAGCGCGTAGGGCAGGAAGCGAGAAGAAGGTTAAGGCATATGCTCCTCTTCTCTGTAAAAAATGCAAATTCTTCGGCATCCAAGACGTCTTGGCGTCTTAGTTTTTCTCCCAGCGCCGCCAAAACTTCCATCGCGGCGCTCGCCCTGCCGTAGAGTTGAGTTTTTCATCGTGAAGCATGATCGCCGCCAGGGTCATGACTATGGCAACGACTCCCATGTAATTCTCATTGAAAAAGCGCGATACAAACCAAAACGGCCACAGGAACGCGACGTAGCACAGCAACATGTTCCCCAGTGTGAATTTGTGCCACATGTGCCGTAGTAACAGCGCCAAAAGCGGCACCAGAACGACTGCGAATAATCCGATCGGAAACGCCGCGCGCGTATTCGGAAGCACATGCAATGTGACCAGAATACGGCTCAGGCCGTAGCCGTTGATCGGGTAACTGGTCGCAATGGTCCCGGCCGGATACGCGATAATATCTTCGATGAACGCACCGTAATCCCACAGCAAGAACGGAACGAAAATGGCCGCCAATAAAAATAGTGGCAAAACGAGAACATGCTGACGTTCGGGCCGAAATACACCCTTGCGCCAAAGATAGACCGCTAGAAACGGCAGAATGAACCATGCCGTGTGCTTGCTACCGAGCGCGAGTGCCAAAAACAACAACGCCACTTCGGTCCATCCGCGGCGCAGCATGGCCAATGACGAAATGAGGAACGACAGGAAAATGACATCGCTGCGACCTTCTATGAAGTAATTCGTAAACAACGGATTGAATGCCACGGCGGCAACCGACACGAGTTTCAGCATGGGGTGACGAGGCAGCGCATACAGCGCGCACAGCAGCAGTGCCAGCAAGCACAGATGTGAAATGCGATCGTCGTACCAACCGAACAGCGCATGCCATGCCATGGAAAACGGTACCGATTTCAAGAACGTCACTGGCAATGCAATAACGTGCGTCAGCGCCGGATTTCCGCTCCACCAATTCACCATGGGTGTTTTCCGGAAGTCTGCGGTATACGGATTTTCCCCTTTCAGAAGAACATCGACGGACGCCTCGATTTGCAACGGATGGTCGTGAACGAATCGCGTTTGCGGCGGCGGACTGGCATGGCGCTTGTTGATTGCGTGAATCGTCTGGTACCCCACCGTGCTCACGAGCAAGCAGGCAAGCAAAGCCGTCTTCAGGCCGTGAGCAACTCGTTCGCTCCACGGCCAAAAAAAAGTGACACCCGCATAGGCGAACAGCAGCAGCGATGAAACCAACAACGAAATCCCTGAATCGGCTACGCGAACAAAGAACGCGAGTCCTCCGGCGATGACGACAACGGCATCCAGCACGGAGATCACTTTACCTCGGGCCCGGCAGCAATGTAAGCAGGGTCGTGAGTCCGTAACGCACCGACCGGCGGAACGAGATGGACGATGAGTCCGAAAGATAGCGCACTGGAATAGAAACCTCGGCAATGCGTAGTTTTTTGCGTGCGACTGCCGCGATCATCTGCGAGTCGAAGACGAAATCATCGGAGAACGAGTTGTAGGGAATCTTCCGCAGCAAATTCGCGGTATACGCGCGATACCCCGAATGACATTCGGATAACTTGGCACCCAGCACCAGGTTTTGCACGGCTGTGAGGAATCGGTTGCCGAAATACCTCCACCACACCATGCCGCTTTTGCGCGGATCTTCATGCAAAAAACGCGAACCCATGACCATGTCGGCTTTCCCGGCGATGAGCGGTGCAGTCATCTCGGGTACACGAGAAGGATCGTACTGAAAGTCGGGATGAATCATGATGACCACGTCGGCTCCGTGCTCGAGTGCCGTGTTGTAACACGTCTTCTGATTGCCACCGTAGCCTCTGTTCTCCGGGTGTCGAATCACCGTAACGCCCGGAATGGTGCCGGCCACCTGTACGGTGTCGTCACTGCTGCAGTCGTCGACCAAAATCATTTCGGCCACCGAGCCCGGCGGAATTGCCGCACAGGTCTTTTGTACCGTTCCGGCCGCATTGTAGGCAGGCAACACCGCAATCACGCGCATCGAAGCGATGGTACCTGTAGGCTGGCAGCATGTCATTGCCAGTCTGTCCCCTGTGCGACTCCGCTTCGACGCTCGCCATCCAGGGCACCGTCGACCCGCATGCGTTCTTTGGTGCCGCGGATCATGCGTATGCAATCGCCGACGGATCGACCGCGCGACTCGACGTCTTGCGCTGTACGCGTTGCGGCCACGGATGGAGTCCGCTTGGCTCGGATATCGATGTGCTGCGCTGGTATGCCGACGCACCTGCAGACCGCACGTACCTGGCCGAAGAGCACGGCCGCCGGATGGCCGCCGCCGGTGTTCTTCGCCACCTAGAACGCTTCCATGCGCCCGCCATGTTGCTGGATGTCGGCGCAGGTCCGGGCCTGCTTGTAAGCGAAGCGAAAGCGATGGGCTGGGACGCTCAAGGACTGGAACCCGCGGCGTGGGCGGTTGCCGAAAGTAAGGCGCGCGGACTGGGCGATGCGGTACGGCAAGGCGATACCGCGACGCTTGCGACTCTGCCCGCACAAAGCATCGATGCACTGACTGCAATCGACATCGTGGAGCATCTGCGCGACCCACAGCAGTTTCTGAGCGATTGCGCCCGCGTGTTGCGGACGGGGGGTGTGATGGCAGTGGTGACTCCGCGCTACGACAGCCTGCTGTCCAAGCTGCTCGGCGCCCGCTGGTACTGCGTGATTCCGGCGCATCTGCACTACTTCACCAAGCGATCATTGTGTGATGCTTTCCAGAAAGCTGGGTTGGAACCGCTCTCGGTGCGGCACCATGTACGGTCGTTCAGCATCGGCTATCTTTTGGCACGTTTGCTGCGCCGGCCATACCGCGAAAAAAGCCTGTCGTGGACCATCCCGGTACCGCTGTTCGACACGCTGGAAATCGTGGCGAGAAAAGCTTGATTTAGGCTACGGCAAGGGCTCCGCGCAATGCGCGAAGACACTCGGCCTGCTGCTTGATTGCAGGACGATCCACACCCATGCGCTTCACGCACGATTCGGAACCCCAGCGCGGCATGTTGTTCAACACAAATCCGGCACCCAAGAACTGCAAGGTAGGATCTTCTTTGCGACGCTGCTCAACAATGTCGGCATGTGTTTTGTGAAACGGAAACAACGCCGAAACCAAGTCTGTGCCGCGCCGGAACATCACGAACTTGGCGCCCGGGTCGGAAGTCATATCGTGCTTCATTGCCAGAAGTTCTTCGCCGGCGGGCAGGAGGAGTTGCATGCCAAGATGGTACAGCAAATCCATCCGACGAGCGGAAACCGCTGGTTGTTCTAGTGCCTGAACCCGCGCACGCCGGTCGTGACCATGGTCACACCCAGTTCATCGGCACGCTTGATGACGTCGGCGTCGCGCACCGATCCGCCCGGTTGAATAATGGCGACAATCCCGTTCTTCACCGCTTCTTCGACTGCATCCGGGAAAGGGAAAAAGGCATCGCTGGCCATGACCGCACCTTTGGCTTTGTCGCCGGCGCGCTTGGCGGCAATCCATGCCGAATCCACGCGACTGGTCTGGCCGCAGCCAAGGCCGACCGTAACACCGTGATGCGCGAACACGATGGCATTCGACTTGGCATGCTTCACGACTTTCCAGGCGAACAGCAGATCGTCGATCTGCTCGGGCGTCGGCTTCTTTTTCGTAACGCACGTGAGCATCTCTTTCGTGACCTGTTTCAGGTCATCATTCTGCACCAACATTCCACCGAATGCGCTGCGGTACACCGAGTCATGAGCGAAGGTGACATCGGTCATGTCGATAACACGCAAATTTGGCTTCTGTTTGAGTAATTCCAGCGCTCCTGGCTCGAAGCCCGGTGCCAGAAGAATCTCTGTAAAAATTTTCTGATCGAGCATTTTTTGCACCACGCCGGGCGTGCATTTTTTATTCAGCGCAATGATGACGCCGAATGCGGACAACCGATCGCTGTCGTATGCACGCTGGAATGCTTCATTCAGATTGTCGTGCACGGCAATGCCGCTCGGGTTGGCGTGTTTTACCAACACCGCGGCCGGCCGGGAGAATTCTTGCACCATGCGCCACGCGGCGTCCGAATCGAAAATATTCAGATAGCTGAGTTCCTTGCCCTGCAATAATTTCCAGCGGTGTTCGCCGCGGTCAGTCGTGCTGCGTGCATCAAGTTGGGCGTAGAACTTGCCCCACTGGTGCGGATTTTCGCCGTACCGCAGCGTGCGACCCGACGTAAGCATGACGCCGTTATGTGCGCCCTTCGACAAATATTCCGCGATGAGCGCATCGTATGCGGCCGTGTGCAAAAAAACTTTTGCCGCTAATTCACGGCGCAACGCATCGGCGACTTCTCCGCTTTCCAAAGCCGCAAGAACACGATCATAATCGAACGGATCGCACACCGAAAGCACGTCGGCATGGTTCTTGGCCGCACTGCGGAGCAGTGTCGGTCCGCCGATGTCGATTTGCTCCACGATCTCGGGGTGATGCACATCGAATGCCGGATCGTCGGCATGGGAAATCGACCATGTTCCTCCGGTCACTTTCTTCAGAGTTTGTGCAAACGGATACAAGTTCACCACCACGATGTCGATCGGTTCAATGCCGAGTTTTTTGGCTTCTTCACGGTGCTTCTCGTCACCGCGCTTGTACAGAATGCCGCCCATGATGATCGGGTGCATGGTCTTCACGCGGCCGCCGAAACATTCCGGGAACTGCGTGACGTGGTCTACCGAGGTGACGGCGATACCGTTTTTCTCCAGGATTTTGTGCGTTCCTCCGGTCGACAAAATCTCGTATCCGAGCTTCTGCAAGCCTTTTGCAAGCTTCTCTACGCCCGTCTTATCGGACACGGAAATGAGGGCGCGCTTGCGGGTTGAGGAGCGGGAGGGCACGACCGGAGTGTATCAGTCTGAAGGCCTCGTTGCGACAGGGCTCTGAAATTGGACAAAAATGCTCAAAAACAGCGATTCTGGATTGCTGCGATCCGGGGTCTGGTGAAAATGGCGCTTTTGTGATACACTAGAGAGATTTATGCCCTCTACGCAGGAACCAACACCGGAGACGCCGGCTGCCGTGCAGCCCGTCACGCCGAAGGCTCCGGATGCCGCCGGCAAGAAAGCCGTGCTCATCGTGGAGGACGAACGGCCGTTGGCGCATGCACTGGAAATGAAACTGAAGAACGAAGGCTACGTCACGCATACGTGCATGAACGGCACCGACGCCTTGGCTGAATTGGACAAGGGCGGCTACGGGCTGGTGCTGCTGGATTTAATCATGCCGGTCATGGACGGCTTCGGCGTGCTCACGGAAATGCAACAGCGCAAATATGGCGTGCCGGCAATCGTGCTGAGCAACCTGGGCCAGGAGGAAGATCGCAATAAAACCAAGCAGTTGGGCGCCTTAGACTACTTTGTGAAATCGAACACACCCATCGCGCAGATCGTGCAGCGGGTGAAAACAATCCTCTAGCAAATACCAAGGCGACAAATTCCAAATCCAAAAAACTCCACACTCACATGCATCACCCGAACAAGCACATGGCCGCAGTGGAAAAAACAGTTTTGAATTTGGTATTTGGAATTTGGTATTTCTAACAGCCTATGCAGATCAATAACGCAGAACTCGGCAGAATCCTGGTCTCCCAAAGCTACCTCTCCGAGGAAGAGTGCGCCGCCGTGCTGAAAGAAGCCGATGCGCGCAACTGCGAGCTGCGGATCATTCTGTCCGAGAAGCGCCTGATGACGAGCGAGTTGTTGGAAAACGCTCTGTCGGAACACTACAAGTTGCCGTTCTTCGATCTGCCGAACAATCCCCCAACGCAGGAAACCGTACAAAAACTTCCCGAGGAATTCGCCCGCACGTACTCGGCTGCAGTCGTTGGCTTCACCGATACCGAAGTGACTGTTGCGACATCCGACCCATTGCGCGAAGGCCTGGAGAAAGCCATTCGCGAGAATATCGGAAAAGTGAAGATGGTCGGCGGCGAGAGCAAGAGCGAAAAGAAAAACAAATCGTTGTGGGGAGCGAAGAAAGAAGCCAAGGTCGCGCCGTTCACCGGCACGATCAAATTCGTCTATGCGCCAAAGAGCGGTATCGATATCGCATTCAAGTTGTACCGCAAGCCGCTGGCGACACGCTTCCAGTCGATCATTCAGAAGCAGCAAAAAGTCGCACCGGAAATCTTGGAAGAAATCTTCGCCGATGCCATGAGCTTGAAGGCATCCGACATTCACTTCGAGCCGCAGGAAAAAGACGTGGTCGTGCGCTTCCGCGTGGACGGCGTCATGCACGAGGCCGGCCGCCTGCCGCGACAGTTCTACGAGGGTATCGTCAACCGCATCAAGATCGAGGCAAACCTGCGCATCGACGAGCACTATGCGGCTCAGGACGGCGCCATTCGCTACAAGTCGCGCTCCGGAACCATGGACGTTCGCGTCTCGGTCATTCCCATTGTCGACGGCGAAAAAATCGTCATGCGTCTGTTGTCGGAATATGTTCGCAACCTCACGCTCGCCGACTTGGGATTCTCGGACGCGCACCGCTCTATTTTGGAACAGGCCGCGCACAAGCCGTTCGGCATGATCATCACCGTCGGTCCGACCGGAGCCGGAAAGTCCACCACGTTGTACGGACTCATTAAAATGTTGAACCGTCCGGACGTGAACGTGTCGACCATCGAAGATCCGGTCGAATACAAAATTCCCGGCATCAACCATATTCAGGTAAACCTGGGTACCGGACTCACGTTCGGCAAAGGACTTCGCGCCCTCATGCGCCAAGACCCGGACGTCGTTCTGGTGGGAGAAATCCGCGACGCCGAAACCGCCGGCATTGCCGTGAACGCCGCCTTGACCGGTCACCTGCTGTTTTCCACGCTGCACGCCAACGACTCGGCCACCGCCATTCCACGTCTTATTGAAATGGAGGTGGAGCCGTTCTTGCTGGCTTCCACGCTGGAAGTCATCGTGGCTCAGCGCTTGGTACGGCGCATCTGCCCGCACTGCCGCTTCAGCTTCGCGGTAACGACAAAGGAAGCTCGCGCGCTCTTTAAGGGCGCCGAACACTATTTCCCGGAAGGCGAAGACGTGCACTTCTACCGCGGAAAAGGATGCGAAGCCTGCGGAAATACGGGGTATCGCGGACGCGTGGGCATCTACGAAGTACTCGAAATCAATAAGGAGATCGAAGAACTCATCACCGCCCGTGCCGGCAGTACCGACATTTTGTTGCAGGCACGCGCCAACGGCATGTTGTTCTTGTTCGAAGACGGTCTGGAGAAAGTAAAGGAGGGGCTCACCACGTTGGAAGAACTCATGCGCATGGCGGCGCCTCCCGAAGCGCTGTTCTTCAAGAAAGACGAATCTCACGAAAATGTCCGACACTAATCCCTCTGCTAGCGGCCAGACCGGCGACATGGGTAAGCACCATGTGCCGCCACACGTCGCCAAAAAGCGCGCGCTGACCATGTTTGCCGTGGCTGCAAAAAGGAAGAATGCCGAAGCAAAGCACGCTGCTGCTATAGAGGAAGAGCAGAAGAAAGAGGTGGCCGCGACGGTCGCCGAGGAAGCCGCGCCGAAGTTGGTCGCGATTCCCATGGAAGCCAATCCGTCCGCGCCCAAGATTGCGGAACCTACTCCAAGCAATCCGCCTCCGGCTACTCCGGTTTCGATTGCGTCTGTCGCACCGGCTCTGGCCAACGCATCTCCGGCGACCGCTACTCCGGCTACAACAGCAACGCCCACTACACCCACTCCGGCAGCCAAAAAAGGCTGGTCCTTGTTTGGAAAATCTGCCGCCAAAGCCGCAGCTGCTCCAAGTAAGAAAGCGGTAGGAAAGAAGGGTGTTGCCGGCGACAAGGCCGACCCGACCGGCACCTTCGGCAAGCGCAAAAAGACCTTCATGCAGGTGCTGGAAGGCATCAATAACATCGGCATGGGCAAAGAGAAGACGGTGTTCATCGAAAACCTCGCCATTCTGCTGAACTCCGGATTGTCCGTTGTCGATGCGCTCAACACCATTCTTCTGGAAACACGGAACAAGCCGATGAAGAAGATCGTGCAGAAAATCATCGACGAAGTGGAAAGTGGAATCGCGCTGTGGTGCGCCATGGATAACCAGAGTTTCTTCTCGCCATACGCATTGGCGCTCATTCGCATCGGCGAAGAAGCCGGTGCGCTGTCGCGCAACATGGAATATCTCGCCATTCAGCAGGAAAAAGATCGCGCGCTGAAATCCAAGGTGCAGATGGCCATGATCTATCCCGGCATCGTCCTAACGCTCACCGCAGTCATTACGCTCGGCTTGGCATGGTTCGTGCTGCCGCAGTTGGTGGGCATTCTTACCTCGCTGAATGCCGAGTTGCCGCTCGTAACGAAAATCATCATTTGGGTGGCGGACTTCATGAAAAATCACGGTGCAGTGGCTGTACCGAGCTTCGCCGTCGCTGGCGTACTCCTGGTCTGTCTTTGCAAATACACCAGTCTCAAAGGACCAACCGAGCAGGTAATTTTCCACATTCCGGGCATCGGTCCGCTGGCGAAGTCTGCGACCATTGCGCGGTTCGGCGTCATCCTGGGAAGCTTGCTGAAGGCCGGCGTACCGTTGGTGGAATCCATTCGATCCATGGCCGACGTTACCGACACCGTGTATTACAAGCGTTACTACTACAAATTGGCCGATGAAATTGAAGTTGGAGAGTCTTTTGCGAATGCATTCAAGAAGCTCAAAGATACGAACACACTGCTCCCCCTGTCTGTCCAGCAGCTGATTTCGACCGGTGAAAAGTCCGGCAAGATCGCTGAAATGCTGCTTCGTGTAGCCGATATCTACGAAAAGAAGGCTGAGGAGTGGGCCGAGAGACTGCCGGTTATTCTTGAACCAATGCTGTTGATTTTCCTCGGTGGACTCGTCGGCACGATTGCTTTTGCTATCATCGTTCCTATCTATTCCCTTGTCGGGTCGGTCGGACGATAAGTTCTCCCATTTCCCTTTTCCTTTTTCTCTCTATGCGTACCGCATCACGCACTGGACGCCTCGCCCGATCGCGCTTTGCGTTCACGGCGATGGAAGTCCTGATGTCCATCGGCCTCATGGCCCTGACAGCAGGCATTACCATCCCCATGCTCCGGCAGTCTCAGGCCGACACCGACCTGGATATCGCCACCGAGCACATCGTGCAGGCCCTGCGCGCCGCGCAAACACTCTCGCAGGCGGGAAAATTGGACGCCTCGTGGGGTGTGTATGTATCGGAAGCAACGGTATTCGCCGGCGACGACTTCGCAACGCACAACCCGGACAACGACGTCGTCTTCCCGCTTCCGCCGACAATCGATACGTCTGGTCTGGATGAAGTGGTCTTCTCGCGCATGGACGGATTCCCGAATGAGCCCGGCGTGATTACCGTTCTGTCTTCGGTAAGCAATCGCTACCGCGAAATTTCGATTGATCCGAATGGCGTGATTACGGTGAGCACTGTTCTTACGATAACAAGTAATACGACTGGCGGAGGAGGCACTACTGCAGGTACGACAGGAGGTACGACGTCCGATACGACCGGAGGAACGACATCTGGAACAACGGGTGGCACGACTTCTGGGACCACGGGTGGAGAGA
>CAYWJU010000008.1:16225-78170 GCA_964458645.1 uncultured Candidatus Peribacteria bacterium
CATCCGGAACGACGGGCGGTACGACCAGCGGCACGACCGGAGGAACGACGTCTGGAACAACGGGTGGCACGACTTCTGGGACCACGGGTGGAGAGACATCCGGAACGACGGGCGGTACGACCAGCGGCACGACCGGAGGAACGACGTCTGGCGACACCGGAGGCACCACCTCAGGTACCACTGGCGGTACGACCTCAGGCACCACGGGTGGCACGACTTCCGGCACGACCGGGGGCGACACCGGCTCCTCCACCGGAGGCAGCGGCGGCGACGGCTTCTCGTGTGCAACGCGTTACTCGCTCGACAGCAGCAACAACGTGGTCTCTGTCGGTACAAGCGACATCAACGTAAAAGTCTTGGGCTCCGAAATCACGTACGGCGCAAACGGTCCGGACATCCCCGTCCGCGTCTCAGCAAGCTTGAACGGCGGTATCGACTGGAGCGACTTGTACTCCGGCAATGCCATCACCGGCGGCGAGCAGCAGGTCTTCAGCAACATTGCGCACAACACACCGATCGCGCTGCGTTTCAACGGCCGCTACTCATGGCTGTTCAACAAGACGTACCGTTCCGACGTCAAAGACGGCCACGTCATCATTCTTCGCAACGGCGATTCCGTGCCGAGTTACCCAGCCTTTGGCAACCAGCAGAACCTCACCACGTACATCCGCAACCTGATCGGCAGCAACGGCAAGATCAGCATTGGTGCCAAGGACCTGTTGTTCTTGGTCGAACTCAGTTCACTGGACTCCAGTGCCGACTTCCAGGATGCCGTCATTCTCGTGAGCTTTGCCGAGAAGCCGCTCACCTGCAACGAAGGCACGACCAAGGCCCGATTCAAGATTCACTTCAACCGTATGGAAAATTCCGGCTCCGGTGACGGTGCGGAGCGTATCTTCGTCGGTCCGAATGCTTTGGCCTTCGCCGAAGATCAGTGGATTCCGTTGGTGGATGCCAACGGCACGGCAATTATTGATGGCGGAATTAAAGAGGAGGTCAAAGGCCTGGCAGTGCAGCGCGGCCCAAGCTGGGTGCGCATCTTGAGCCACGGCACGTTGGCGAATGGCAAAGAAATCGTCGATGCACACGTGGAATTCAATCATGCGTACATCACGTCCACCGCCAATGACGTGAATGACAATAAGTCGGAAAACCCGACCGATGGTGTCATTAGCGATACTGCCGACGGCGATGAATTCGTCGCCGGTCCGAATGCCAAGCATGCGTACTTCCATACGCGTGTCACCGGAGCGGACGACGCCGTGTACTACAACTGGACGGCAGGCGAGCCGAGCAATGCAAGCTCCAGCAGCTCCAGCAGCGCGAACAGCAGCTCTTCGAGCAGCAGCGCAGCTGTGGACGCCTGCGCAGTCGGCTACACCGTCGATGCCGACGGCAGGGTGACGCTTGCGGAAAAAGCCGACATTACGTTGCGTATCGAGGGATCGGAAAGCACCTACGGTCACCGCGGACCCAAGGTCGCCGTGCGTGGCCGCATCAGCTTCGACAACGGCGTCACCTGGCGCGACCTGCTCCAGGCAAAAAGCTTCCGCGGCGGAGAAGTATCGATCTTCCGCAACGTTCCGGCCAACAGCAAAATCTTGGTGGAATTCGGCGGCCGGTACTCGTGGGTCTTTAACAAGGTTGCCAAATCCGGCAGCCGCGATTCCCACGTCCGCGTGCTGAAGAAAGGCGATGACGCTCCAGACTGCCGCTCCATTCGCGAGCGCTCTGGACGCTCGTTCTTGTCCAATATGATCGATGATGATGACAAGATGAAAATCGACAATCGTGAAGTTGCCTACTTGGTGGAACTCGGCGACGTGAACTATGACTCCGATTTCCAAGATGCAGTCGTAAAGATGTCGATCGACAAACCGGGCTCGTGCGGCGCAGCCGTCTCCAGCTCCGCATCCAGCGTTTCGTCGAGCAGTTCATCGAGCAGCAGCGCTGCCGTGGACGGCGACTCCGATCGTGACGGTGTGCCGAACTCCAAAGACTACTGCCCGGCCACATCCTTCCCCGAAGGCTCTCCCACCGAATACATGTCCTTCGACCGCTACGCGTTGACGTCGCCGCGCGGCAACCTGAGCACGCTGCCGGTCTTCCGCGTCGGACCTCGCAAGACCATCAGCCGCTACACCATTGCCGACACGCGTGGTTGCAGCTGCGAACAGCTGCTGGATGCCGTAGATGACCGCGGTGTCCACGGTTTCCGCAAGCGCTCGGCAACGTGGCGCCAGATGCGAAACCTCTTCGGATTCTATACCAGCAACTCACGCCGCTTCGGTTGCGGCGAGGCGCTGCTGCGCATGGTGTCCGATGACCGCCGCGAGCAGAACGAGCATGGCCGCGGCGAAGGCCACGACGACGACCACGACGACTAAGCGGTTCCTTCTCGACAGAACCCCTAAAGAGGACAACGATCGCGTTGTCCTCTTTTGTTTTGCGGTACAATCACGCCCATGGCACTGCCATGGACCATGCGATCGCGGCGCGGAAGCTTGCTTTTGGAGGCGCTCGTCGCAATCGGTTTATTTGCCATATTCCTCGGGGCGATCGGGCTTACTCTTATTTTAGGTGAGCGCAGTACGGTTGCCGGCGGAGACCATGTGCGGGCGGCATTCGTGGCAGAACAAGCGTTGGAAGGTGTACGGCAAATGCGCAACGTGAACTTTGCATCCATTACGACGGGTGCGCACGGCGTGAAGGTCGTGAACAATGTGTGGGCATTCACCGGTACGTCGATTGTCACCAGCGACGGCTACACATCGAAAGTGAATGTGACGACCATGAGCGCGGATTGGCTGCAGGTGGATGCGACTGCAGAGTGGAACTTCGGCAAATCCCGATCGGGCGCGGTTGTGCTGACGACGTACGTCACCAACTGGCGAAAGCCGTTTACCATTGGCAACTGGGCGGCCGTATCGCTGCAAAGCACGACTAGCATCAGCGGTTCGCCGTCGCTGCAAAAAGTCGCCGTTTCCGGCAACTATGCGTACCTGACATCATCGGCCGGCAACGGATTGTACGTGTACGACATCAGTAATCCCGCGTCACCAGTGCGCGTCTCCAGCTCATTGAACTTGGGCGTGGCCGTGTATGGAGCGGCAATCAGCGGCACCGGTTTGTACTTGGCGACGAACGGCACGGCTTCGGAAGTGCAGTTATTCAATATCGAATCTCCAACGTCCCTCACGTTGTCCAGCCGCATGTCGACCTACGATTTGCCCGGTTCGGGATTGGCCAGATCGGTCGCCGTGTATGCGCAAAACGCGTTCATCGGCGCTTTGGAAAACCCGGGCACCAAAGAACTGTACTCGCTCTCCGTGAGCGACACCGGGTCACTGACATTGCTCGACTCCATGGCGCTCAGCGGCAGTGTGATGGATATTAGTCTCAGCGACGGCTACGCCTACATCGCAAGCTCGAACAATGCCGGTGAATTCCGCGTCGTGGATATTTTCGACCCCAGCAACCTATTGGACGCACCGGGAACCGGCATCGATTTGGACAATACGCAGGACGCGTTCGCCATGAACACCTTCGGCACGTCCGCATTGATCGGACGCGCGTCCGGCACGACAATCGACGAACTGATCTTGTACCAAATCGGAGATTCCCCCGTACCCACTCCTCCGCCTGGACCTTGGACGTTGGAGCTTGCGGGTGACGGCAACTCCATCGCCAGCGTGTACGGCGGAAAATACGCGTTCGTCGGCGGAAGCGGCGACCCGAATGAATTGCGCGTTCTGGATGTGCCCAAAATGGCTTCCGGACAAGTTGGCACGGTCGGAACGTACAACGCATCGGCAACCATTCGCGGCCTCTTCTACAATTGGCAAACCGATCGTCTGTACGCGGTCACGTCCTCGACATTCCTTATTTTCAGACCCGGATGATCTCCCGTTTGTTCCGCATCGGCTCCAGTGTGCAGCGCGGTACAAAACCGGGCTACATGCTACTGATGTCCGTTCTGGTCGTCGGCACGGTTTCGATTGCGATCGTGGCATCGCTGCTGTTTCTTGGTACAACGGCCGGAACGGTGAGCTTGTCTGTACAGCAGTCTTCTCAGGCCATGGCCCTTGCACAGGGCTGTGCGGAATACGCATTGCAAAAACTGCGCGTCTCCCCGGCGTATATCGGCGATGAAGGGGTTGTATTCGGCGCCGGCGACTGCACGATTATGCGCATCGGAGGAACCGGCAACACCAACCGGCTTCTCTGCGCCGAAGGCCAAGTCGGTGAAAATTACCGACGCTTGGAAATCATCGTGAAAGAAGTGCTGCCGCAAACGAAGATTTACTCCTGGCAGGAAGTCTCCAATTTCTCCCTCTGTCTCTAAAATGCCATCGCGCAGTTTCATAGGCACGGGGAAAGGGCATTGCGGATTCACCATGGTAGAAACCCTGCTGTTCCTCGGCATTTTGGCGATCATGAGCACCATGATCATCGGCGTACTGCTTTCTTCGCAAGATGCCCGTGTTCGACAACAGGGCATTGCATCATTGGAGCAACGCGGCACCCAAGTGCTGGATTCGCTCACGCGTCGTATTCGGCGTGCAGAAGCCATTCTCTACCCCGCCGTTGGCAGCACGGGATCGTTGGTGACGCTGCAAATGGCCATGAACGCGGAACATCCGACCATCTTCACGCGAAGCGGCACGAACCTGATGATGATTGAAAAAACGGACAAGACATTCGTCTTCAGTGGACCGATTGCCGTCAGTAATTTGGTATTCCGAAACGTCAGCGGCGGCAGCGTAGCCGTCTCGTTCGACCTTACCGCCACGTTGCAACTGCCAAGACCGCAATATTATCGACGACACTTCGAGGGCAACGTGACGCTGTTTCCCGATGACCAAAGTGAATCCGGCGGTTGCAGTACCTGCCCGGCAGTAACGTGCCAGAGCCATGTCTATCGTTGGTACTACTGCACGAACGACGTCTGCACGCAGTCAGATGAAACGATACCGTGCTAAGAAAACTATACGAATTTTCATACTAAAAAATTGCGGAATGCAAGCCAAAAAGACTGCTACCATTTCTTGCAATTCGCTTCACGTATTTTCGGCCTCCACATTTTCCCGTTCCCTGCACATGCCCACTCGTTCCACCCGCGGAGGTTTCACGCTCATTGAGCTGCTCCTCGTCATCGGCATCATCGGCATTTTGGCAGGCGTGGTCATTGTTTCTATTAACCCAACGAAGCAGCTCGGCGACGCTCGCAACGCACAGCGCCGCAGCGACGTGAACACCATCCTGAACGCGGTGTACCAGTACTCCATCGACCATAGCGGAAACCTTCCGTCATCCATTACATCGGCCCCCGGCGAGATTTGCAGGAGTGGGGTGAATATGGATTGCACCGGTTTAGTGAACCTGAATATGCTGACTGGAGCCTATATCGTCGGCATGCCGATTGATCCGCAATCGGCAACCGCCACAAGTACGAATTATACAATCGTGCAAGCGAATAACCGCATAACGGTAGCAGCCCCAGGCGCAGAACAAGGCGCCTCGATTGCAGTCACGCGATAACAGGCTCTTCCCTTCGAAAAAAGCCTGAAAACTCTGAGCATTTTGTTCTGTGAACAGTGAAATGCGGCATGACATCAACTCATAATTAATGCAACTTCGCAATCGCTCTCATTAGGGACGCTCGCGGACCCGCGTATAATCACCCCCTGTATCAGGAGGTTTGTCCGTACCTCCAATTCCTTCTTCCCCTTTCTCTCTCATGTCCACTCGTTCCACCCGCGGAGGTTTCACGCTCATCGAGCTGCTCCTCGTTATCGGTATCATTGCCATTTTGGCAGCTATCGTCATCGTTGCCATTAACCCGACCAAGCAGCTTGGCGACGCTCGCAACGCACAGCGCCGCAGCGACGTAAACACCATCCTGAACGCGGTGTACCAGTACTCCATCGACAACAACGGTAACTTGCCCACGAGCATCACCACGACCACCAAGATCATCTGCAAGAGCGGCGTGAACGTGGACTGTGACTCCGACGGTATCAGCCTGAACGTGTTGACCGGTTCGTACTTGGTCGGCCTTCCGTTCGACCCACAGACAGCTACGGCTACCGGTACGAACTACACGGTCGTCAAGACGAACAACCGCGTGACCGTCACCGCCCCAGGCGCAGAGCAGGGCGCATCGATCACCGTGACCCGCTAGTTCCCTACCAGACATTCGGACAAAAGGCTCCCGCCAGTCGGGAGCCTTTTTTCATGACCGCCAGAAACGCTTTACAAAAGAACGCATTGCTTTCGGCTTGTGCTAGAGCGATACAAACGAAGGTGTTACACTGCCATGCATGTTTGCGCGACTGTTCACGCGCTCTTCCTTCCCTACTTGCTCCATGTCCACTCGTTCCACCCGCGGAGGTTTCACGCTCATCGAGCTGCTCCTCGTTATCGGTATCATCGCCATTTTGGCAGCCGTCGTTATCGTTGCTATTAACCCGACCAAGCAGTTGGCCGACGCCCGCAATGCGCAGCGCCGCAGCGACGTAAACACCCTGTTGAACGCCGTGTACCAGTACGCTCTCGACAACAACGGAAATATCCCGACGACCATTACCACCACCGCCACCAAGATCTGCAAGAGCGGCGTGAACGTCAGCTGCAACAACGGCGTAAACCTGAACATGTTGACCGGCTCGTACGTCGTCTCTCTTCCTGCGGATCCGCAGACTTCCACGACGACTGGAACGAACTATTTGATCTCGAAAAACGCCACCACCAGCCGCATTACGGTTTCGGCTCCGGGTGCCGAGAACAGCGCGACCATTACTGTAACTCGTTAGTTTTTCTTTCTACGAAGCCAAAAACCCTCCCTTCGGGGAGGGTTTTTTAGTAGGAATTTTTTCAGTGTATGAGGTGGAAAAAACCGCATGTTTCTGCTATAATTCTAAGATTACGCAGTTAAGCGTGCACATGCGACAAACATCCGCCAACGGCTCGCTCCGCAGAACGCTGTTCATGGAAACGTCGGTGCTGCTCGCATTCGCTGTCATTGTGACGGTTTGTGCGGCGTTTTTTCTTGCTCGAAGTGAAATGCATGCACGCACTGCAGCACAGTTGCAGTCGATTATTCACGCCAAAGAAGAGCTGCTCGAGCGCATGACGTCGAATCGGCGCGAACAGGTGGCGGCATTGGCAAAAGACCCGAGTATTACTCGCTTTCCGAGCGTAACGAATGTGATTGGATTTCAAGGTTTGACCATCGTCAAAAGCGACGGAACGACGCGCGCAACGGTCGGCTCTCCGCCATCGGATGAGCTTCTGGCATCGGTTGCGGCATTGCGCAGCACGGACGCGACACGTTTCGTTGCATCTATTTCTCAGCGCGGCTGGGAAACATACTCGGTGATTGCGCCGATGCACTCGAACGAGAAGATGGTGGTCACATTCAGCGCCGAGCCGCTGTTGAACGAATTACTGAGTGTCGAAGAACTGGGTGAAACCACCGACGTATTGCTTGGCGCAAAAAACAACGGTGACTTGTTGCTGCTGCACCAAGCGCGTGGATCGGACAGGGCTTCGCCGCTGGATTTGGGTGAGTACGAAGCACAGCTAGTGGGTGGATCGCCGTTGGCAAAAGCCATAGCGGGCCGCGAAGGAATCGAGCAGGCCAGAGACTATGCGGGTATTGGCGTGTTGGCCGCCTATCGTTCCATGCCAAGCATCGGCTGGGGACTTGTGGTGCAAATCGACCAACATGAAATCGATTTGCCGCTGATTGCACTGGCGCTGAAGTTATTGGGTGCAGGCGCCGTGCTTATCCTGCTGCTGTCGCTGACAATGTTCAGCCTGGCACAACGGATTACAGCACCGCTCTTGGATCTGACGCGAAAACTCGACGGCCTGGAGTCCAAGCGTTGGCGCTTTGCCCGATCGATTTACACAGGCAATGAAATCGAGCGGCTGGATGATGCTGCATTCGACCTAACGCATCGTCTGCGCGAGTCACACGACCATCTGGAAGACCTCGTGCGCGTTCGTACTCGCGCACTCATGGAACAACATGCCCAGGACGACGCCATTCTGCAGAGCATTGAATACGGCCTGATTGTCACCGATGCCGATGGCGTTGTAACGCTCGTGAATGAAGCAGCCGAGTTGCTTACCGGCTGGAGCCAGGCCGAAGCAGCGGGGAAATCGTGCGATGCAATCTTGCACATCGTGAATCACGAGGAACAACCCATTGTCGGCCAAGATCACCCGATTATGAGCGTACTGGAAACGAAAAAACCCTATGCACCCCTTGTGGATCCGCAGCTTGCACTGCGGCGCAAGGACGGCACGCCGATGTCCTTATCTCTGCGTGTCACGCCCATTTTGCGCGGTTGGCATTGCTCCGGAACGGTGACAATCTTCCGAGACATTACGGAGGACCGACGCATCGATCGCATGAAGTCCGAATTCATTTCTTTGGTGTCGCACCAGTTGCGCACTCCCCTGTCGTCCATGCGTTGGTATCTGGAAATGCTGCTGACAAAAGACGTCGGACCATTGAACGCAGATCAGCAGGGATACGTGGAACAGGTCGCAACATCCAACGAGCGCATGGTGCGCTTGGTCAACGCGCTCTTGAATGTGTCACGCATCGAACTGGGAACGCTGACTGCCGGCGCAGACATCGTAAAGCCACTGCAGATGCTGAAAGAGATTGAAAAATCGATCGTACGCGATATTGAGCGACGCAAGTTAACCGTGTCATACGATGTCGGAAATTGTGCCGAATTCAGCGTGAAAACAGATGCTGTCTTGTTGCAGCTCATCTTGGAAAACCTACTGATGAATGCCACGAAATACAGCCGTGAAGGAGGCACTATCGCCGTGGAAATGCGCCAAGATGACGACGGAGGCTGTACGGTGACAATCGCCGATAACGGCATCGGCATTCCGCCCGAGGAGCAACACAAGGTATTCAGCAAGCTCTTCCGCGCGCACAACGCGCAATCATCGGATACCGATGGCAATGGATTGGGATTGTATATCTCGCGCATCGCATCCGAATCGATCGGCGCCGATCTTCGATTCAAGAGCACGGCAGACCGAACAACATTCGTATTGCGATTACCTGCTACGACCCAGCGAGCATCGCAGACGCCTGAAAGGCCGCCGACAGACCAGCGATGACCAGCGCAGTGTAGAAACCCGCTACGACGTCATCTAGCAAAACCGCAACCGGAGCATTGATTGCATCGATGCGGCGAATGCCAAGCGGCTTCATGCTATCGATGATGCGAAACAACCCGAATGCCAAAAGCGCCGGCAACACGCGCACACGGTCATCGACCAGTTGTGGTGCCAATGCGACAAGTATGCCAAGGAACTCATCGACCACCACGTATGATTGATCGACATCATGTGCGGGGACGTAGCGGCGCAACGCCACAATCGAGCAACAGCCGACGAGTAGGCCGATGCCGAGAAGGACGCCGATGCGCAGCGAATCGTTTTGCGGCAACGCGGATTCCAAGGCCAGCAGGGCGATTGTCGATGCGGCACTGGCCAAGAGCGCCGGCCGCCACGGGAGCCGGCCGATGCCTCCGAGTGTGAGCAGATACAGGCCGGACGTCATGCCTTTTTTGTGCATACGACTTAGTACCAAACGTCCTTCCAGCCCAGTAAATAAGAACTGCTGTTGGCAAGCAGGCTGAGCAACGGAGCGGCAATCAGCAGAACGAAGACGTCGAGAGGCGTTGCATGGTAGAACGGCCAAATGAAGACGATGGCGCCGAGCACGTAATCGATTCCGTCCAAAATAGGCCAAGCATGACCGGGCGCAATGCCGACGCGTCGTTTCACGAAGCTTTTTACGAGGTCTCCAAACAGCGCGCCGAAACCGAGAAGCAGGCCCACAAGGGCGCTCTGGCCGAGCGAGGTATGCAATTCATTCAGCTCTTTGAAGAACCAAACGTTGCGCAATGAAAATTGGATCAACGCACAGATCACCGCCGACGCTACGCCGACCGCGAAGCCGCGATACGTTTTATTGGCGCCGAAAAGCTTAACGCAAATCGGCGTGTTCCACCGGGCGATGCCGGGCAATTTGCGGGCAACAACCGGCATGCCATTAGCGACGAAAGCCGGCAGAAAGAGGTACAAGACGTCGGGAATGCTCATGCGCAAGAGAGTATGCACCCCGACGAAGTCCTTTTCTAGGGACTTGGCAACGAACTTCTCCTGCTGTGTGAGCCGCGCTACAGTGGCCGCATGCGAATTCTGGTGACCGGCGGCGGCGGCTTCCTTGGGCGAAATTTGGTGCGCTTGTTGGCACTCGACGCCAGCAACGAGATTGTTGTGGTCAGCCGCTCCCCCGTACAGCAGGTGGCGCGCGCGTACGCAGGCAATACCCCGAACGTCCGCTACGTCGACGGCGTCGATATCGAATCTCAGAGTTGTATTTCCGATCACTTGAACGGCGTTGAAACGGTCTACCATCTCGCCGCGCGCATTGAGTTCGATAACCGGTCCTTGCAGCGTGATTTCGATACCAATGTAATCGGCACGTTGAACGTATTGCGCTGCTGCGAAGACGCCGGCGTGAAAACGCTGGTAGTCGTGAGTTCCATTGCCTCCATGGGGTACACCGACGACGGCAGTCCGGTGACCGAAGACTTCCGATTCGACTGGGATGCGCGTCCGCACAACGTCTACATGCGCACCAAGTGGTTCGCAGACCAGGCGGTGCTGGCCGCGCCGACCAAGAGCACGCGGGTCGTTATCGCCAATCCGACCGTGATCGTAGGCCCCGGCGCCACCGGCAACATATTCAAGCTGTTCAAATACGCCGCCACCGCGCCGTTGATCTTGGGACCCACCGGCAAGGTGAATATCGCCGATGTCCGTGACGTAGCTGCCGGACTCATACATTTGAGCGTGCACGGCAAACACAAAGAGCGCTACATCGTAGGTGGTGACGAACATGCGAACTTCTACGAGCTGCTGAAGCTCATCGTGCAGGCGCTCGGAAAGCACGCGCCTGTGCTGCCGCTCCCCAAGCTCATCGCCACGCTGCTGTGCCCAGTGCTGCAGCTGCTGGAGGCATGTGGCATGAACTTCGAAGCGAAGAAAACCACCAGCAAGCATTTGGCAATCAGCTTCCAGGATATTTTCGCATCCAACGCCAAAATGCGTGCGACCGGCTGGGCTCCCGCTGGAGGCATTCGCAAGACCGTGACTGAAAGCGTGGCGTGGTACAAGGACGCCAAACTGCTCTAGTCGCACCTTGTGACGCGTCGTATGGCGGACTACTATTTGCGCATGAGTCTCGCCAACAGCATCACCTGTCTTCGCATCCTGCTGGCACCGATCATCACCGCGCTGCTGTTCGCCCCCGAGGTCCCCTACAGCCTCGCTGTGGCGGCAGGATTGTTCGTGCTGGCCATGCTCACCGACTTGGTCGACGGCCGCATTGCGCGTGCATACAAGCAGGCGAGTCAGGTGGGTGGGCACCTGGACGGATTGGCTGACAAATTGCTGTGGAATCTGCTGCTGTTTTCATTTGCTGCATTCGGCCTGGTGCCATTCTGGTTCGCCGCAATCGTGTTCACGCGCGACGCGCTGGCAACCGAGTTCAAAAGCATCGCCGCCATCCGCGGCGTGAAAATGGCCGTGACGTCGTTCGAGGGAAAGGCCAAGGTCGCACTGCAATCGGTGGGGTTGTGCTTCGGCTTCGCCGCACTGCTGGGTAGTGAATACTGGCCATTGGCATTGGATTACATTGTCGTACTGGCACAGCTCTGCATGGGCTGCTTTGTCATCGCGCTGTTGTTCGGGCTCGTCAATTTCTACAAAGACGTCGTGCGCAACTTCAAGAAAGTCCTCCGGTAAGCCGGATTACTCGACGTGCTGCTTACGCGATGCGAACAGCGCCTTGGTGTTTTCGATGAAATCGTGCGGCGAGATAATGAGGCTGAGGAAAAAGCCTGCCAACATGGTGTAGTAGGCCCATGTCCTCAGTGTGAACGCATCGCCAACGCCTGGGAGTTGTCCGGATGCGACGCAAATCGACAGTAGTCCAATGACCAGCGACAAAATAATGAGCAATCCTTGCCACTTGCCCGCAATCAGCGTTCCGACATTCGGCTTATAGCTGATCATGTAGCTTCGCACGCCGTTCACGATGATCATGCGGCCGAGCACCAATTCGAGCAGCCAAAGGGGGTACAGACCCATGCTTTGCAGATAGACAAAGTATGTAAGCACCAAGAGTTTGTCGGCCATGGAATCCAGGCAGCCGCCCAGTGTGGTCACCATGTCACGACGGCGCGCAATTTGCCCATCGACGATGTCCGATGCCAACGCAATGAGAAATACCGCCGTGGCCCAAGCGTAGTTGTTTGGAATCTGCGTTAAGAACAACAGCGTCACGCCCACCGGGGCCATGAAAAGGCGGAAGATCGTGATCTTGGTTGCAAGGTTCATGGCCGGATTATACGCCTACAACGGAGGGACTGCTTTCCACCTCCAGCATCACCGGCAAGTGATCGGATAAACGCACATCTTTCAGCGCCTGAATGCGCTTTACGACAATGTCCGGCGAATGCAGGAACACGTCCAGCGTCTTCTTGGGGCGATGCGTCGGAAACGTAAATTCCTTGGGGTCATTCGCCAGTTTCATGCCCTCTTTATGGAATGGCTCCAGCTCGTGCGTACCGGCAAGAATATTGTAATCGCCGCACGTAATGACCTTTTTGCGGCCGCCTCCGGCCAACAGGGAAAGCAGGTGGAACTGATGCTTCCGCACCCAGCGACGCAACGAGTTGTGACTCAGAAATACCGAGAAACCATTGTCGAAGCTGGCTTCGGTCAGCAGACGCTTGAAGCCTTTTTGGAAGTAATGACGCTTCACTGAAAATTTCATGTTCGACAGAATGCAGAGTGATTTCTTTTTGTAGAACGGCGCGCGACTGAAGACGCTGCCCGCCCGGTACTTATTCGAAATATCCGAATACTTGTACTTGGGCAGCAAGCGGTCGATGAGCGGGGAGTCCGAATCGATTTCCACGAAGCAGCACACATCCGGCTTCTCGCGCTCAATCATTTTCTGTAGAGCGGTAATATGGTCTTCGCCCTTGCAGAGCATGGGCAACGCGAACTTCAGGCCTTTGGAGACGTACTTCTTGGCCGAGCCATCGACACCGGTGCAGTACGCCAGGTTGTAGAGCAATACTTTCATGGATCGAAGTATCTCCTGTTTCTTGGAAAAAAGACACACAGGCGAAAGAGGGCCAGCATCATGCTGACCCTCAGTCTGCCGCTCACTGCACACCAATGGTCGAATCGATCACTTCTTCTCGGCCGCGGCCTTCTCTTCGGCCCGCAGCTTCAGCCAGTTCTCGCGGTACATCTTGCCGTACTCCACGCCCTGGCCGAGCGTGATGATCAGGGTCTGGTCGGCGACCTCCTTGGGCAGGAAGCCGGCCGCCTTCAGCTGACGGACGGTGCCCGCATCGAACGGACGGTAGCAGTTGCGCTCGAGCATCGACCGGAACGAGTCGCCGATGGCCTTCTCCCAGTCTTCCTTGGCCACCTTGCGGAGCGCCTCCGGCACCTTGCCCTCGGGTGTTACTCCGTGGAGCAGGCTCCAGTGGCAGCCGCCGCGGTGGTCGTAGGTCTGGTCGGCGGCCTTCTGGAGGTCGGCGTACACCTTCTCGGCCAGCTCCTTGGCCACGCCACCCACGCCCCATTTGGGGTCGGCGAGGAAAAAGATTCCGTTCGGGTACTGCTCCGGCGCATCCAGAGGAAACTCCCCCTTCTGCGCGAAGTAGAACCAGTACGGCCTCGCCCCGATGACCATAACCGGCGTGTCGATGTCCTTGAGCCGGACCTTGTGACTGTTGTAGCTCACGAAGGGCCGCTGAATCCGGATCTCCAGCGTCTGTCCGGCCTTCATCGTCACGGACTTGTCATCGACGGTCACCCCGCTCTCCCAGAGGAGCTCACCCTTGTCGTCTTTCAGGGCGTACTCGACGGGCTGCGGGAAACCGAAACGGCTGTGGCGGGTGAGGAAACGGAACGTGCCGGGCTTGAGGCCGAAACCGGGGGCCGCGGCGTCCTTCTTGAAACCGAGGCACTCCTGCGTGGACAGCTGCTTACCCTTGCTGTCGGAGATGACGGTGGTCGCGGGGTACTGGAACCCCGCATCGACGTAGGTGACCCGCACGTCGTCGGCGGGCGCGGCGGGCATGAAAGCCGCCACGAGAAACAGAAACGCGTTCATGGTCTTGAGTCCTTGTCTGTAAGTGAAACGGTGTGGTGAATGAGCGGCAAATTGCCCGCATCATGCAAGCAAACTGCAACGAGCAGTAAATATACTATAGAATATTTACTAAAATATGTCTATTTGTCGCTCAAGCGCCTCAAGGTGGCCTTCTTACGGTATTGATTGATATTTGACAAAATCTATTAACTATTGCAAAAAAGAATAAAATGGTACAATAGGGACACGTTCTTTGGATGCACCAAGAACAGACCGTCCGACGCCGCACGATGCGCGCGCCGGACACAAACCCTAACCAAACGAAAGTGCAGGCTTGCTATGCGCACCATGCGCAACCAGCCGGTGACCACCGGCACGTTCCTCCTCGGCGTCGCGTTGATCGCGATCGCCCTCTACAACAACCAGTCCGCGTCCGCACAGGACAAGGGCACCCCGCAGTACATGACCCTCGACAAGGATTCGATGACGAAGCTCAAGAAGGCCGGCGACAGCGTGACCTTCGAGGCCGGAGACAACGGCAAGGCGAGCATCGACTTCTACGTGGGTACGACGAAGTACCCCGCCGAGGCGCACCTCGGAACCAAGGGCAAGGCGGTCTTCTCCCTCGAGTCGTTCAAGGACGGCGACAAGGAGAAGCTCTGTCTCGTCCTGCGGTTCGACCGGCCCGACAAGGACAACGCCAGCATCATGTTCCTGAAGCTCGCCCCCAAGATCCGGCAGATGGCGTTCACGACCGAAGAGGACCAAGATTTCGGCGCGAACATCTACACCGGTGTGGACAAGGGCGGCACCGAGCCAGAAGACGGGAAGGTGCGGAACATGTACAGCTCGATGGGCAACTACGGCGACAAGACCGCGGGCGGCAAGTTGTTCTACGTGACCCCCAGTTACAAGAACGACACGCACGAGGCGGAGGGCACGCGGGGATTCTTCATCGCCCCAGTGCCCCAGCCCACCACGCCGAAGAAGGTCGGGATCATCCTCGGCCTGACGACGTGGGAACCCGCCAAGAAGTGATCTGAAGACGCAATGTGACCAAGAGTGCATCCAAAGGGCATAGACGCAGCGACGGATCGCTGCATCGGGCCGGTGCTTGTAGCACCGGCCACCCTTTTTTGTGTCTACGTAAAACTGTCCGAGTTTTTTCGTGCGATGACATGAAGTCAGATGGAGCCGCCTGAGAGGATTGAACTCTCGACCCACGCATTACAAGTGCGTTGCTCTACCGCTGAGCTAAGGCGGCCTATGCTTCCGAACAAAGAACGGCTGACCGACGAGCATCATTATCGATTCACCGCGCTACGGCAAGCATACTCGACCTTTATAGACCAAAATTATAAAATATGGTAAAATAATATAAATGTCGGAATACAAAAATACACAACTGGAAGCGCAGGAGGCAGCGCAAAAAGCCGACGTCCCCGGCGAGGTTTTGCACGGCATGCGGACGGATGCGCACGAGAACGTGAACGATGTCCTACAGATGGACGCGCACGCCGTCGCCGTGGCTGAATTTCGTCGGTTCATGAAAGTCGACGAATATCACGATCCTGATCTGCGATCGATGATCACGAAGAAAGACGAGCTGCTTTCTGCAGATCCATATCTGCTGAATGACCCCGCGTTGCGCGCCGATATCGCCGCCTACGCCGGACGGTATTTGAAAGCAGAACTCGCAGGTGTCGTGGCGGCGTTTGGATTGGGGGCGGCCGACGTGCAAAACCACATGAAGCCCGTCGTGCTGGAGGGCTTGAAACGCATGATGAGTAAGGACGAACAGAAAGGTATTTTGACCATGTTCCCAGGACTCCCCGATGATCCTGAATGGCATGATGCGGCACGACCGGCGGCACTGAAATCACTGCGCGCCGGTTCAACGGATTGGGTGCAGCGCCTGCGCGATGACGGCTTGCTGGCAGCGTCGTTTTTCGACGAAAGCATCCGCCGCGCATGCGAGGTCGGCATCGCCGACCTGCTGCGTTCGGACTACGTCTTCAAAGCCAAGTCGCTCATAGATTGGGCCACGGCCACGTTCGGAAATAAGGAAGCGTGGGAGCGAGTGTTCGACGAAAGCGTGCGTCACGAGGTGCGCGAATTGAGCATCGAAGGGGCGGAAGACGGCGAGCCTACCGACGACGGCAAACGATTCTTCGCCGATCCGTCGCTGGTGCGCACCGACCGCGAAACCCAGAATGCCTACGAGGCATGGTGCGATCGCCTTCGTCCAGCATGGACGATGAACCGCTTCGTGGACGCGTACGCCATGGACATCCCGCTGCGTGGTTCGCAGATGCGGCTCACCAACCTGCCTGAAGATTTCAAAAAAATGCCGCACGTCGCCATGGTGTACTGTCAGCAAAAACTAGAACGCCTGTTCCCGAACGCCAATCTGCGAGCACTGCAACTGTCCGCCGATCCGACAACGAAGAATGCATATTATCGACTGGGCAGTAACGTGGTCACGGTGCCGGCAGATGAACTGCTGCTGGATTTGTTCGAGTCGATCGGCGAGGAAGCCGGTCATGCCATCCGCCATGCGGTGGGACCCGAAGGCGAAAGGAATGAGGAAATGACGCATGAGTTTTTCGGATTTCTCGGCAGAATGATGCTGTTCGAGCAGGTGAAGAACGTAAAAACCAGTGCGTTCTTCCAGAAGCACGACGGGGCGACGCGCGTATCCGGCGGTGATGAAATCAACTTCCTGTATGGGCCGCGTTCACTGCGCAAGCGCAACCAGCAAACGCGAGCCAGGAAAACGTGGACCCGCACACGCTCCCGACTCCGCAGCGAAGCGGTTGCGGCTGGCGAACAGCCGCAGCTCAGCAACCATCGCGCAAGAGAAAAAGTGATACAAACGCCAGCGCGCGCGAAAGACCGCGAGCTGTTGGTCAATTACGAAAGTTCACTCATTCATCAGCGCGGCTACAAATACGCCGCAATGCACTTCACGCCGGACGTCATGGGCCGAGTCGATTTTGAAAAAGTATTCTCGTTACCCGACGAAGAGGTGCGCAAACGTTTCTTTCGTCCGGATCCGGATTTTTCCGGTCTGTGGCGGGTAGAATCCGGCGAAAAACCCGCGTGAGTGATTGTCCAACAACCGAATTTCAGGGATAATAAGGATCCTGCTCTTTGGGCGACCGCCGCGGTGCTTGCACCGGGGAGGAACGTCCGGACACCAATGGAACGCCATGTGGGTAACGCCCACCCACGCGCGATATACCTAAAACGCGCGTGAGGACTAGTGCCACAGAGACGAGTCCCGTCACGTACATCTCCGGTCTCCGGGGACCAAACGATGGGAAGTGAAACGGCCCTACGGGGCCCCTGTAGTGATGCGCAAGCATCTACTGCAGGGCGGTAAACTCTTGGTGGTGCAAGGAGGAATTGGGTGGCAGGAGTTCGCGATGGTTCCGTCGCGCCAGCTACCCCTCCGCTTGAGGCGCCGAGCAATCGGCGTCCTAGAGAGATGGTCGCCTCATTCCGCGCAAGCGGGAGAGACAGAATCCGGCGTACAGAAGGGCAGGACAAACGACATCCGGGCAGCCGGATGTTTTTTGTATTCCAGAAACCCAAAGAATCCGATGAAACCGACGATGCCGAGGAAGGCGGCTATTCTTCGGAATCTTCGGTTTCATCGGCGTCCTCCGGGATAGGCTATACTCAGCCCCTGTGAAGTACTCCGAGATCCTCTTCGGCGTCCTGCGCGTGCCTCTGGATGCGCTCGCGGCGTTGGCGGCGTTGCTGCTGGCCTACCGTCTGCGCGAAGCGAACATCGACCTGTTGCCCGGCATGCAGATCATTACTCAGCCGTCGAATCTGCCTGTCTTTTCGTACTACTTGCAAACATTCGTGCTGCCGTGGGTCGGCGTGTACATCGGTCTGAGCGCGGTACTGCGGTTGTATCACCTACGCATTACGCTCGGCGCGTGGCATGAAATGGGCCGAGTCGCTCTGGCAGCGAGTATGTGGCTCATGTTGATTATCGCGTGGTTTTTCTTGGTGGAGAAGCAACTGTTCTTCTCGCGCGCACTGTTGTTGCAATCGACCGTGCTGCTCATGGTGTTCGCCATGGCCGGACGAGCGGCAGTCGTGCTGTTGCAGCGAGCGTGCTTGCGACGCAATATCGGTGTTCGCACAGTCGTGTCGTTCGGCGGACGCGAATTGCCGCACGTCATGCACGAAGCATTGCGCGGCGAGCCGCGCTTCCGTTACATCGGCCACTTGTCCGATCTGGATGGGCTCAAGCGCTTCGAGAACGAACGTCCAATCGACCTCATCTTGCATACCGATCCGCTGCCGAACGGCGAAGAAACTGCGCAACTGATCGACTACTGCCGCAGTCACCACATCGGTTATTCGTTTCTGCCGCCAGTATTCGTGGATTCGCCACACCAACTCTCCATGGATCGCCTTGGCTTAGTGCCGTTGCTCAAGTTCGAACCGACACCGCTGGACGGTTGGGGCCGCGTCTGGAAACGCCTGTTCGACGTCATCGGCGGTATTGCCCTGCTTGTCGTCCTGAGTCCATTGCTCGTGGTTATCTCGGTATTGGTGCTGCTGACAAGCGGCTGGCCGATTTTGTATATCAGCCGACGCGTCGGGCAACATTGCTGCGGCAGCATCCCTGTGTTGAAATTCCGCACCATGATCCGCGATGCCGATGCACGCAAGCAGGAGTTCGCCGAACTCAGTCACCGCGACGGCCCCCTGTTCAAGGTCCAGAATGATCCGCGCGTCACGCCCATCGGCCGCCTCTTGCGACGTTGGAGCGCTGATGAATTCCCACAATTGTTCAATGTGATCGTCGGCCAGCTCTCGCTAGTGGGCCCGCGTCCGCATCTGCCGGATGAAGTCCGCAAATACCGCGAAGACCAACGCCGCGTGTTCGCCGTGCGTCCGGGCGTGACCGGGTTGGCGCAAGTATCCGGCCGCTCGAATTTGAAATTTGAAGACGAGGTTCGCTACGACATGCAGTACATTGAAGAGTGGTCGCTGGCGCTGGATATGTGGATTTTGTGGCGCACCGTCTTCGTGGTGCTGTGGGGGAAAGGAGCGGATTAGAAAATCCAAAATAGGTCTTCTTGGATTTTGGGATTTGATATTTTCCCAGGCGCTATAACAACGACAGCTGCCCGGCATCGGGTTTCTTCTTCGACGGCTTTGGCGCAGGCGCCGACGCAGCAGCCCTCACCGACGCTGCGGATGGAGCGGCGGGCATGCCAAGCGTGTCCAGGTAGGCTCGGATTTGTTTGCCATACCCCTTGGTACGCAGGCGTTCATCCAGATAATCGGCAATGGCATCTGCAGTGCGGTGTTTGCAGAACGTGCGCAGCAGACGGAACAGGCGATGCATGAGACGCGGCAACGAGTACTCGCCGAACGGATCGCGGAACCTGCCTGCACGACGGCCGATGACGGCGTGTGACGGATGGTCGAATGGCAGCGTCTGCACCAGCAAGCGGTCCACCGTATTCGGCGGAAGCTCGAAGGTTTCGTATGACCACGGCGTAAGAACCAATACTGCCGGTGCGGGTGCCGCGGCGAATTCGGCCTGCATTCTCCCCTGTCCACCGTTAAATCCCTGGCAGATGAGCGTTACGCCCTCTTGCTCCAAGCGCAGCGCATGGCGTACGAACACGTCTTCAATAATGCGCTTGCTGCCGACCAGCAACACCGTCTTGCCGGTAAACGTGCCGGCGAACAACGCCTGCAGTCCCATGCCCTCGGTGAACACGATGTCCGGTCCGCCTTGCGAGGCGTCTGGCACTGCGACGATTGTCGTCTTCATGCCCACTGCCAATATTGCGCCGAGTGTCTTGGCGCTGCCGGGCGGAATCAACAATGCCGTCGGGTAGACATCGAAGAGTTGTTCTTTCAGCACGACGGCAATGTCCTCGGGGACCGACTTTAAGTGGCGGCTGCCGTCCTGAAACACTTCCATCCATGTAATGCGTCCGTGCAGATTTTCCGGAGTAAGAATGCGGGCGATATTCTCGAGGTAATGCTGCACGCGTGCGCCGACTCCGGATTGCATCAATTGCTCGATAATGTCACGCAAGCCCTCGGCTTCACGACTATGAATGTCGGCATCCACGACGTACCGCAAATCGGTGCCGGCACACGTTTTCTCCAACCAAATTTCCAAGAGATCGACCAATTTTGTCAGTGTGGCGTCACCTGCGGCACCTGCACGTAACGGCGCCACCGGGCAGTACCAGCCGAATGCGGTAGTGGCGGTGTCTTCCAGCATGGACGCGTCGTCGATGACGATTTCACAATTCTTCCCGAGCAACGCCGACTTGTCCTCGGCGAGTTTCAGTAGCTCTTGGTGATCCACCACGACCGTCGCGGCATCATTGGAAACCTGTTTCAGATACGCCTCCTCGCCTCTTGCACAGGCCAACTTGCCGGTCCACACAGAGTGTTCGTCGCCGTGCAGCGGGATCTGCGCACGCACCGACGGTGCGTAGAGCTTTAACTTCATTGCCAGCGTGCACTCGTCTTCCGTGAACGCCTCCTGTTTCAAGAATGTTTCGGCTGCGGCAGGACGTAAAACGAGTTCAGGCGGATACAGCACGCACGCACCGTCGGGAACGCCGAAGCGACGGACCCAGGCCTCGATGTTCTTCACGGCGACCCAGCGCTGCCACGGCAGGTCGCGACCTGCGTGGCGCTGCTTGCCCTTGGCCGATGGACGCATGCAGCCGAGGACGAACTCTGGCTGCAGCCCTTCTTCCACCAACTGCACGGAACCGATTGTTGGAGTAATCGCGACACTGATATCGGCATGTGCAGATGCGTCTTTCACCACGCCGCGCTTTAGCCATTGCGGACGACTCTTGCCGACAGATTCGCTCGTCAGTCCCTCGAACAACATGCGGTACCCGGCCGGCGAACGAGCGGCGATACTGGCAATGTCGGCGCGCGCGTCGGGCGGCAGCTGCGACAAGCGTTCCCAGCAATGTGACAGTAGTTCGAGTGTGGCATGCACGTCGCCAAGCGCACGGTGCTTGGGTTCGTGGTTCAGCTTCAAGATTTCGCTCATGTACCCCAGCGAGTAGCTGGAGAGTTCCGGGAACACGATGCTGGCCAGCATGGACGTATCGATCCATGGCTGTGCGGACAAATCCCAACCCTCGCCTTTCAGCATGCCGATGTCGAAGCGCACGTTCTGGCCCACAATGAGGGTGTCCGACGTCACCATCGCCGAAATTTTGGGCAAGATGTCGGCAAACGCCGGCTTACCCTTCAGGTCTTCGTTCTTAATCTGCGTGATGACCTGCACGTGCGGAGGGATCTCGCCCGGAATAGACAGCAATTGCTCGTACGTCTCCACAACCTTGCCGCCCTTCACGTCCACGCAGGCATATTCGATGACCCGGTGCGTGCGCGGAACAAAACCCGTCGTCTCGGTATCCAGCACCAGTAATGGAATGTTCGGCAGCTTCACCCTCGCAGCATAGCGTAGTGCGGCGAACCGCGGACATCGAAATTCGCCGCGCCCCTCGTAAGGGACGCGGCGATGCGATAGGGAATCAGAGGCCATCATTCGGCGTACGGCGCGGCACGATCACGCCGGAGAAATCTGCGGGCAGGGCGTTCGCGACCGGAGGACTCATGAACTCGCGGTCTTCACCTCGGAACTGCAACTCCAGACGGAAATGCCTGAAGTGATCATGGGGGCGGCAGAAGCGCGCAGACTTGATGATCTTGCGGGATGAAACCCGCATGCGCGGCCAGGCGGCCAGTTCCTCGGCTGGGAACTCGGGGTCGCCGAGGTTGTCCCAATCCTTGGGCGCCAGACGCCAGCGATCGGCATCGACGAGCTGGAGGCGGAAGTGTTCGACGATGAATCCATCGGCACTGTCGCCTTGCTCGACGACGACTTCCGCGCCGCCAATCAGGAATGTGTAGCAAGCGACGATCCATGCCTCGCTACTCGCCAGGGGTCCAGAGACACGGATAAGTGCCGGCGCTGCGCCGTCACCCCGGACACCGTACTGATCAACAATCATTCGAGCCGTCATGACTACTGACTCCGCACTGCTGCAGCCCCCATTCGCGAATATCTTTCGCGATGCCTATGGAAGCTGCAGCGTGAGGATTGGGGTACGACAAAGAGCGGTCGCGCATAGTAATGCCTCCACGCGGCATGTCAATTTTTTTGTACATTGGACAATCAAAAACCGCGCCCGGTGAGGAGCGCGGCTTTGGCTTGTATTGCGGAGTATTAAGCGGCCGCCTCTTCGCTCTTCTTCGGCTCTTCGGCCGGAGTCTCTGCGGCAACAGCTTCGGAGGCGGGCGGGTTCAAGATGGCAACCGGCACATCCTCGCCGCGCAGTTCGGCCAACTTCGCCTTGAACGCGGGTAGCTCCTCGTAGTTGTACATGTCCAGCTCGAAGCCGGTGAGCTGGGTGGCCAGGCGAATGTTCTGACCCTTCTTGCCGATGGCCATGGGGCGCTGTGCCTCTTCCACGAACACGGCGGCACGCTTCTTGATCACACGACCTTCCTCGTCGTTGTGCTCCTGGTCGTTCACGATGATGACGGCTGAAATAGAGGCCGGCTGCAACGCGGTGGAAATCAGTTTGATCGCGTCCTCGGACCACTCGATCATATCCACGCGCTCGCCGTTGATCTCTTCCATAACGGCCTGGATGCGCACACCCTTCTGGCCCACACAGGCACCGATGGGATCGATGCGCGGGTCGCCGCTCTTCACCGCAACCTTGGAGCGCATGCCGGCGTCGCGGGCGATGGCCATGATCTGCACGTCGCCGTTGCGAATTTCGGGGATCTCGAGTTCGAGCAGTTTGCGCACCAGGCTGGCGTGCGTGCGCGAGATGCGCAACTGCGGACCTTTGCCGGTCAGCTCGACCTTGTCGAGGTATACGCGGATGCGCTTGCCCGTGTAGTAGTGCTCGCCGGGGATCTGCTCGCGCCACGGGAGAGAAACGGTCATGCCTTCCACTTCGAGCGTGACCCAGTTCGGTTCGACCTTGGTAACGCTAGCGGTGAGCAATTCGTTCTCGCGGTCCTTGAACATTTCGAACAGCGACTTCTTCTCTACTTCCTGGAGCTTCTGGATAATCACCTGCTTGGCGGCTTGGGCGGCAATGCGTCCGTAGCCGACCGGCGTGACGTCGATTTCGATTTCGTCGCCTTCCTCGGCATCGGGCTTCACTTTCTTGGCGTCCTTCACAGACACCTCGAAGTTCTCGTTCAGGACTTCTTCCACGACTTCTTTCACCAGGATGACGCTCGGCATGTCCTGATCCTCGCGCAGCACAATGCGGATTTCCTGCTCCTTGTTGCCGTAGTCTTTGCGGTAGGCGGTGGCGATGGCGAGTTTAACGGCCTCGAGGACGTCCTCGGGCTTCACGTTTTTCTCGGCGCAGATCTGGTTAATGGCTGCAATGAATGACGCTTTCATAGGATGAAGGGAAAGAGAATGATCCGGGAAGGCCACCACTCCGTTTAAACGGACTAGTAGAGCTACTCAAATCATACGTATTGTACGGGTCCAGTCGCCTTTACGCAAGTACATGGGCTCCTTTAAGCCCTACTCGCCTCATCGACGCCTTTCACAAAAGCCCGCCGATGACGGCCGGACAATGTGGGTAGTAGCGACAGAATTTTGTATACAAATAATTTGAAGCCGGCCGGAACCCGGTCAAAGTCCGGCACGCTTTTTTTCAGCAGCACTGCTGAGCGCCCCAATGTGCGCATGCGCTCCAGCGATTGCTCCAGTGTGACGTGATGATGATGCAATGCGCGAGCAGCGGGGTTGTACAAGAGCGGCACACCGGCATGACGCAGTCGCATTCCCCACTCGATGTCCTCCCAACCGTACAGCGTGATGTCGCTGCGAAACGGGTGTGCTTTGGCAACAATGGTGGGGAGGCTGATGTGACTGGTATACGTAAAGAGATGTTGGCGCGCAGTTGGGATTTCTTTGCCTGCATACGCCGCAAGCATCGGATAGCCGAACTGCCAGCCGGACTGCTCCAACCACGTCATGACCGGTGTAATGCCACACTCTGGGTCCCAGGTGGTAAATCCGAGCAGGGCTCCGCCGGGCTGCATGGGGTGGGCGTGTTTTTCGCACGCATCGGCATCCAACAAAATGTCATCGCCAATGAACAAAACGCGCGCCGCTGTTGCAGCCGCGACACCGGCGTTCCGCGCGCTGCCCTGTTGCGACTTGGGGATTTCCAGAAATCTGAACGAAGCCAGCGACGGCGACGGTCCATCTTCTGTTTTCTTGATGTGCTCAATGAGCTCCACAGTCTTGTCGTCGTGACCATCACTGACCACGATGACCTCCAGATTCTTCGCGATGGTCTGTTTCTCCAAACGATCCAAGCACTTCAGCAGAATGTTGGCGCGCCGGTACGTGGGGATGATGACCGAAAGCGAGAAGGATTGCTGTTGCATAGGCATGTATTGCTGCATGGTTACATTGTTGTCTGCCGGGAACAAGGCAAGGCACATACGTTGAAGTTCAAGCAATACAGCAATGTAGCAATCCCTCGCGAGAATGTGCAACAATCCATGAACATGCGAATACTTTTTATTGATTTGGCCGGAGCGGAGCGTGTGTTCGCGCTCGTACACGACGATGCCGTCATCGGCACCGCAACGGTGGAAGACCACCGGGCCGAGGACAAGCTGATGCCGGCTATCGATACGTTGCTGAAGGACGCCGGCTGGAGCCGTGAAGACCTCACGCATGTCGCGGCAGTCACCGGACCCGGCGGCTTCATGACCATCCGCGTCGAGATCAGTTTGGTAAACGCCATTGCGTACGCGCTGAAAATCCCGGCGGCCGGAGTGCATTTGAGTGATGTTTGGAATGCGCGAATCCCCCGCAGCGGCGACGCCGCGTCGCCTCTACAGGATTGGGTGTGGATGCATTCCACCAAAAAAACCCACGCCTTCGTGCGCGGATTCGGAGCGTTCGCAACGCTTTGGCCCGAGGCGGTGTTGGCGCCCATCGACGAGATTGCATCGACCGTTCCCGACGGGGCGCTCTGGATGGGCGAACTCATTCCGGAACACGTGGCCGCATTGCCCGGCATCAAACGCATTGAAAACCCCAAACCACTGGAAAAGGTTCTTCTTGGAATACTTTCCGGACTCACGTACGAAGAGAAAACACTCCTTCCCTGGTACGGCCGCGGAGCGTAGCCTTGTCCGGAGCCAACTGGTATCCTGAACACCCTTCCTAAATTCGCATGTCTGTCATCGAAGCTCTCAACAAACTGCTCGGCGACCCCAACAAGAAGGAGCTGAAAAAGCTCCAGCCCATCGTGCATGCCGTGCGTGAGATGGGTCGTTCAGACAAGATCAAAAACCTGCAATTAGCAGATTTGCCTGGAAAGACTGCCGAACTGAAGGAGCGCGTAGCGAAGGGCGAAACCTTGGACGCAATGCTGCCCGAAGCATTCGCCGTGGCGATTCGTGCCTGTGAATTGTTGGTCGGCCACGAGGAAAAAATCGGCGCGCAAACCTTCCGCTGGGACATGATTCCGTTCGATGTGCAGATCATCGGCGGAGCAGCGCTCCACCGCGGATGCATCGCCGAAATGCGCACCGGTGAAGGAAAGACCCTTGTGTGCACCCTGCCCGTGTACTTGAACGCGCTCGCCGGAAAAGGCGTGCACGTCGTGACGGTGAACGATTACTTGGCCAAACGCGACAGTCAGTGGATGGGCGTCTTGTACAAGGCACTCGGCCTGACCGTCGGTGTCATTGTGCACGGCATCAATCAGGACGACCGCAAGGCCGCCTACGCCAGCGACGTCACGTACGGCACCAACAATGAATTCGGTTTCGATTACCTGCGCGACAACATGGCCGGCACGCTGGAGCGCCAGGTGCAGCGCGGTCTCAACTACTCGATCGTCGACGAAGTCGACTCCATTCTTATCGACGAGGCCCGCACCCCGCTCATCATCAGCCAGCCCGCCGCCGAGAGCACGCTGAAATACGGCGTGTACGCACAGCACGTAAAGCATTTGGCTGAAAACACGCACTTCATGAAAGACGAGAAGCAGCGCGCCGCCACGCTCACGGAAGAGGGAATCAAGAAAATGGAAGAACTGCTCGGCGTGGAGAACATCTACACCGAGAAGGGCTTCGAGGAGGTGCACCACATTGAACAGGCTCTGCGCGCGCATGCCATTTACCAGCGCGACGTGGACTACGTGGTGAAGGACGGCGAGGTGATCATTGTGGATGAATTCACCGGCCGTTTGATGCCGGGTCGCCGCTACAGTCACGGTCTGCACCAGGCAATCGAAGCCAAAGAAGGTGTGGCCGTGCAGCGCGAGAGCAAGACGCTGGCGACCATCACGTTCCAGAACTATTTCCGTTTGTACGCCAAGCTTGCCGGTATGACCGGTACGGCCAAAACCGAGGAGGAGGAATTCCAATCGATCTACAAGTTGAACACGGTCGTCATTCCGACGCACCGCAACATGATCCGTATCGACAAGTCCGACGCCGTGTACCGCACCGTGAAGGCCAAGTTCACCGCCGTGGCAAAGATCGCCAAAGAGCGCAACGCCAAGGGTCAGCCGGTGCTCATCGGCACGACGAGCATTGAAAAATCCGAAGCCATGAGTGCGCTGCTCACCGAAATGGGCGTCACGCACACCGTGCTGAACGCCAAGCACCACGAAAAAGAAGCCGAGATCGTCGCCAACGCCGGTCAGCGCGGCGGTGTGACCATCGCCACCAACATGGCCGGTCGCGGAACCGACATCAAGCTCGGGCAAGGTATTCAGGAATTGGGCGGACTCTTGATTCTCGGCACCGAACGCCACGAAGCGCGCCGCATCGACAACCAGTTGCGTGGACGCTCCGGACGCCAGGGCGACCCGGGTGAGAGCCAGTTCTTCGTCTCTATGGAGGACGAACTCATGCGTCTGTTCGGCGGCGACCGCCTGAAGTCCATGATGGAACGCCTGAAGGTTCCGGATGACGTTCCGCTCGAAAATCCGTTGGTCAGCCGCTCCATCGAAAGCGCTCAGAAAAAAGTGGAAGGTCGCAACTTCGACACCCGCCGCCACGTCGTGCAGTACGACGACGTCATGAATAAGCACCGCGAAATCATGTACAAGCGTCGCCAGAAGATTCTGGTAAAGATCGCCGAGTCCGCCGGCAAACCGGCTGAAGAGAATGTCAAAGACTTCCTGCATGAAGAGGCCGTAGAAGCCATGATCAAAGACGTGAATGCGATCGTGGAGCAGAACACGCCCGGCGAAGATGAGGGTCAATGGAACTACAAAGGCATGCTCGACGCACTCACCGCGCTGCACCCGCAACTCGGTGATGCCCTCTCGGAAGACGAGCTGAAGCGCTGCATGGAACGCGAGAAGTTGAGCGAAGTACTCACTGCATTGGTCACATCGTTCTACGCCAAGAAATGCGAGATGTATCCGGTGGAAACCGTCCGCCGCGCAGAGCGCATTATCGTGCTGCAGTCCATCGACACGCACTGGATGGACCACATCGACACCATGGCGCATTTGCGCGAGCAGGTTGCCTTCTCGGGCTACGCACAGCGCGACCCACTCATTGAGTACCAAGACCGCGGATTCCACCTCTTTCAGAAATTAATCACCGCCATTGCGTCGACCATGGTGCGCGTTCTCTTGCAGGCCGACTTCAACCAGTTCGCACAACAGCAGATCGTGCAACAGCCGGAAGAAAATCTGCAGACCAACGACGCAGAAATCGAAGGCAACCTGCAATCCACCGTCGGCGTAAACCCCATCCGTCCTGTGACTCGCGGCGAAAGCAGTCGTCCATCCAGGGCTGCCGCCGAGAAGGTCGGCCGGAATGATCCGTGTCCGTGCGGCAGCGGCAAAAAGTACAAGAAATGCCACGGAAAGGACGAGTAATCGTTCGATCTTCGTGCGACAGACGTTCCCGTGGATTCTTCGGTTTCCTTGGATTCTTGGGAATCCTGTAGAATATCCTCTCCATGGCCCCCATCCCCGACCAGATCATCGGCCACGAGAAGCAATGCGGCCAGTTGCTGCAAGATATCGCCAAGAACAACGTGGCGCACGCGTACCTGCTGGCCGGACCCAAGCACATCGGCAAATTCAGCGTGGCGCGCTGGTTTGCGCTGCAGCTCCTCGGCGACAAAGTCCCTGCCGACCAAAAGGCAAATGTCCGCGACCAAATCGAACGCATGATTCACCCAGACTTTTTGTCGTTGGACCAGTTATGGATCGAAGAAATCAACGAAGACTGGAATGCCATCAGCAAGACGTCGAATATCGCGCAGCAGCATAGGTCCAAGGCGCCCAAGGCGCGCACGGATGCGATTGGTATCGACGAGGTCCGCGCATTGCAGGAACGACTGTACGACACCGGTGCGAATACGTATTTCGTCTGCGTTGTCCGCTCCATAGAACGCATGGCACCTCCGGCGGCCACCGCATTGCTAAAGGTGTTGGAAGAGCCACCCCCACGGGTGGTCTTCGTCCTGACGACCGAGGCGGAGAACCGCATTTTGAATACGGTGCTCTCGCGCACCCGTGTCTTGAAATTTCACCGATTGCACGACCAGCAATTACGTCCGCTGGTGGAAGACTTGCCGACTGAAGACGGCGAATTCGTGCTGCATTTGGCGCAAGGCGCACCGGGAAAGGCCATCGCATTGCTTCGCGACCCCGATACGTTGCGTCAGGAAAAATTGATGCACTCTCAGGCCATGCAGTTCTGGCGCGCGCGTACCGCATACGATCGACTGCCTTGGATCAGCTCGTTTTTGGAACACCCGGAACACACCGATGGTATGTTGCTGCATTTGGGGCTTACGCTGCGAGAACAGCCGCTTGCCGGACGCAAACCGCAGTGGACCAAAGCATACATGAATTTAGTGCAATCACTCTCGACCAACGCACACCGCGGACTGCTCCTACAGCGCTTCGCACTGGCACTCGACGCAGAATGATGCTAGCCTGATTTGCCACATGATTTACCTTGTTGTCTTCTGTGCGTCTCTTTTTGGGATTGCAGCCCTGCTGCTCCTGCGAATCTTGCTACGACACCGTACGGTGCGCCGCATGGTGCGTTCGATGAAGGGCAACTTTCAGTCTGCGGAAGATCGTGGCGCCAAGCTGGTGGAAGAGAAAGTCGTGGTGAAGCCGCGCCGCAATCCGCGCACGTCGGCAATCGAGCTGCAGAAAGTCCGCTCGCTGCTGCGTTCGGCCGAGAAAGAAATTGCACTGCAGAATTTCGATAAAGCCGAACACTTGTTTATTCAGGCTCTGACCATTCACCCGGACGCTGCCGACATCCAGGCGCATTTGGCCAAGTTGTATCTCACCACCAACCGCGAAGCCAAAGCCGAAGCTCTCTACAAGGAGCTGATCCTCAAGCGTGACGATGTATCGTTTTATGCCAATCTGGGGCTGGCCTACTACAAGCAGAGCAAATTCGTCGACGCCTGCTTCGCCTACCAGGAAGCACTCAACCGCGATCCGCAGACTCCCGAGCGATCAGCCGCACTGGGCCGCGCCTGCATTGCCGCCAAGCGCTTCGCCGATGCCGCGCCGCTGCTGGAAAAAGCAGCCACCCGCATGTCGCGCGACACCGAGCTGCTGAACTTATTGGCCGAATGTTATTTGCAGTTGAACCAGAGTGACAAGGCCGAGGAAGCCTACCGCCGCATCAATCGCATCGAACCCTACAACGAAGGCGTAAAGCAGAAGATCACTGCGCTTTCCTCGAAATAAGCGGTGCGCTGGGGTATGTCGCTCTCCGGCGGCAGTGCATTCGGATTGGCGAGTATTGGTGCTTTGCATGTCCTTACGCGCGAGGGCTACAAGCCGGACTGCATCGGGGGCAACAGCATGGGGGCGATTATCGGCGGCGTGTACGCACTCGGGCATCCATTGGAAAAGATCATGGAAATCGCGCGCCATATTCGCCTGCGGAAAATGGTGCGACCGACCGGAGCCGCGTTGCGCATGGGGTTGCATGGCGGTTTTCTGAAGCCCGACCTGGCAAAAGTCTTGCAGCCCATTGTGGGCGACGCACGCATTGGTGACTGCAAGATTCCGTTCGTGTGCACGGCAGGACGCGTGAAGAAAGTCGTACCGTGGCACCGCATCGTTCGTCCGGGTTTTACGGAGATTTTTTTAGACTGTATTGAGCCGTATATCTTCCCACCTGAAACACGGCTCTTGGATGCCATGCTTGCCAGTAGCGCCATACCGACTATGTTCGCACCGGTACACATCGGCGAGAACTCGTTCATCGACCTCTGTAATTTCGGCGCCATCCCTGCTCCGGCGCTGCGTGAAATCTACCAACCCGATGTCGTGATCACGACCGATACCACCAGCGACATGTACGCCTGGATGTTGCCGGTGCTGCCCAAGGGCTGGCGCGAATTCATCGCGGCCGGGCAACAGGCTGTGCGGGATGACCTGAAATCCGCTGACCTCGTCATCACACCCGACTTGAAGGGCAATCAGTTCCGGTTCGATAAATCCATGGAATTTGTGAGGGCGGGCGAGGTGGCGACGGAGAAAAAGCTGCTGGAGATCCGCAAGTTGCTGCATGGTTAAATGGTTTCATTGATGCACAGCAAGATCGCATGCTTGCAGTGCTATGCAATGAAATATTGCAACCATGAACGCATGAACATGCGCTACAGCAAAACTTATCTTCAGGTGCGACGGAGCAACGTTTAATAATCAATCACTTCGATTGCCACATCGCCATGCACCTGGCTCTGGCAGCTCAGGCGGTTGGGATCTTCCAGTACGCCCATATTTTCTTCCCGATCGTTTCTCGGCGACAAATTCGGCATACCCTCCTTCACCTTGCACATGCACGTGGTGCAGAATCCGTTGCCACCGCAGGCGTGCTCCATGGGAATATTGTTGTCTAATGCGATCTGCAGAATGGTATCCCCGTCTTTGGCGGCGACTTTTTTCACCTGGCCGTCGGATGTATGAAACGTGACGTCTGGCATGGCAGACAGAGGGTAGTGGTGCCGCCGACCGATCTCAAGCGGTTCGGTGAATGTGCTAGCATGCGGCCATGCCGTCCACAGTGCGTCGTTTCGGCTGGCAGCAATCGTTGCGCGTGGTATTGGCCATGGGTTGGAGTGATTTCATACTGAAGTACAGAGGGTCGATGTTGGGCTATTTGTGGTCGCTGCTCTTCCCGCTGACGAAATTCGTCGTCATCTTGCACGTGTTTCGGCCATTCGTCTCCGACAGCATTCCGTTGTACCCGCTGTACTTGTTTTTGGGCATCGTACTGTGGGAGCACTTCTCACTCACAACCACCGCCTGCATGTCGGTCTTGGTTGAAAAATCCTCGCTGGTACAAAAAGTAGCCTTCCCAAGAATCTTGCTCATGCTCAGCGTGGGCTGGTTGCACATCATCATTCTGTCCACGTACCTGCTGATCTTCTTCATTCTTGGCGCGTGGGTTGGCGTACCTCTGCACATAGGTGCTCTGTACGCGCTTGTGACCGTAGTGCAAGCCACGCTCTTGGGGCTCGGCATCGGCATGATCCTCAGTTCGTTCTCGCTCAAGTACCGCGATGTCCCCCATTTGTGGGCGGTGGCATTGCAGGTCTTGTTCTGGCTCACCCCCATCGCCTATCCGCACGACATCAGCGGTCCTGTCGGAATTGCAGTCACTCAGTTCGTGCGCAATTTTCAGCCATCGGTATGGTCCATATTGGACGCCGTCATACGTTTCCAACCGCTGTCTCTGCTGTTGTACGACATCCGTCGCGCCGTACTCTATGTAGAAACATTGGGCATGCCGAGCGTAGAGCACACCGCAGTCACTACCGCCATGTGCGCCGCGTTCTTTTTGGCGGGAACCGCCGTATTCCGCTGGCGGAGCGCCTATTTCGTCCAAGAGTATTAACCGTGCGCACAGCCCTCTCCTGTACCGGCCTCCGCAAAAAATTCCGCCACGCAACGGTTCCGACCTCCATGCTGCAAGACCGCATTCTGCGTTGGCGCAAGCACCGCAAGCAGTGGACTCATGAAGCCGTGCGCGACGTGTCGTTCTCCGTCGAGCGAGGTGAGTGGATCGGCATCTACGGGCCCAACGGCAGCGGCAAGACGACGTTGCTCAAAATGCTGGCCGGCTTGCTTCCGCCGGATTCCGGCATCGTGAACCGCAATGCCAGCATGACGTGTTTTTTTGAGTTGGGTGTGGGCTTCCATCCCGAGCGCACTGCGGCCGAGAACGTCATGATGCACGGACTGCTCCATGGATTGACCGGCACGCAAATACGAGGCCAGACCGACGAAATCATTCAGTTCGCCGGCGTGGAAACGCACCGCGATCTGCCGCTGAAGTGCTTCAGTCTCGGCATGCAGCTGCGCCTTGGGTTCGCGGCGGCGGCACATATTGATTCGGAAATGTATCTGTTCGATGAAATCTTGGCCGTTGGCGACCATGCCTTCCAGCTACAGTGCTGGAAGAAATTGGAGAGCATGAAGCACGCCGGAAAATCAGCCATTCTTGTCAGTCACGTCTTGGGTGATTTGGAGCGTATTTGCGATCGCATCTTGCATGTTGAAAACGGCACAATCATCCGTGAGCAGTTGATTGTGCGCGGCTAAAAACGACCTTTCAACAAGCGAGGTATGCGGCCTTTTCAAAGGTTGCTTACGATTCCATGTGCTCGACTGCAATATCCCAGTTGCACAACACCGTGCCGTGTTGCCGCAAGAGCGCAAATGCAACGTCGTCGTACCAGCCGTCCGGCATGTCGCCGTTGTAGTGAATGGGCTGCTGTCGCAGAATGCTCGTACGGAACAATGAGCAGCCGAAACCCGACCCGGATACCTCTTCGATTCCACTGCGACGCTCTTTGTACTGCATGCGCTTTCCACCTTCGCGTGACCAGACGATCATGCAATCGCGGAATCGGCACGGGTACGACGCCACGACCGCGGCCGTGTCTTCACGAAACGTCTCCAGCATTGCTCGCAACGCGCCAGGTTCCGGCGCAATGTCATCTTCCAGCGTGAGCAAGAACTCCGTGTCGCAGCTTGCGAGCATGGTGTTGTACGCGTAGACCACCGCCATTTGATAAAAATGACGTGCGTTGTCATCGCCGGAAACACGATTGCGAATGAGTTTCTCCGGCGTTTGATTCCACAAAGCCGGCAACGGAGCCTTGCTGTACGTCACGCGACCGAACGGCAACGTTGCCGCTGCATCACGCAACATCCGTTCAAATTCGGGCTTTCCACTGGTATCGAGCCAGTGCAGTCGGATCAAACTCGGGTCGTGTGCCAAGGAACGCAATGCCGCTACGTACCGCTCGAATGCATCCGTACGACCGGCAAATGGCGTAAAAATCGTCACCAGTTCGTGCGCCAGCCCCGCCCGGTGCGCATACGTTGGCTGCTTGGCTGCATAAGCATGCAACATGCTGTCGCCATGCACACGGTACTCCACCGTCGTAGCGGCCTTGCGCGCAGTCCATGGCATGGCCGTAATGCGCTTGGCGATGTCCCAATCGTGGTGGGCGTTGTGCAATTCGCGATAGCCTCCGACCACCTCGAACGCCTGACGACGCATCATGGCATGCGCCGAAATATAATTGCGCTGCTGCAATACTTCAGGATCGAACTCCGGCATGGCAACGAGTGTGCTGCGATCGCCGAATTCCTGCATGTCTGCGTAGGCAATGCCGACGCTCGCGTCGTCCATACAGGCTAAGCAGGCATCGATATAGTTGGCGGAAAGTCTGTCGTCGGCATCCAGAAAGACAAGGTACGGCGCAACGGTGGCCAGGGCGCCGGCATTGCGAGCGGCCGCAACGCTGCGCCATTCGCCGCGCACATACCGCACGCCATGCTCCGCGTAACGCTGCGCGATTGCAGCCGTGTCATCGCTCGAAGCATCGTCGACCACCAACACCTCGCGAGGCAAAACCGTCTGTGTTAAAGCACTTTCGATTGCTTCGACAAGATACCGTCCGTAGTTATGACACGGAATGATGACCGCTACGTTCCCAAGCACCTGGTTCCCATGCCGTATGTGCCGCTTGTCCCAGGCGACTTCACCGGGTTGCGGCAAGCGACGTCTGGCACCTGGAACGGGCCACAGCCAACCGAGTAGTGAGTAACGGACAAAGCGCACTTGCCGGGCAAACGGACTGCCAGCAGCAACCCACCACGCATACGCCTTACGGGGAAATCGACGGGGGGTCGTGGCGGACGGAAGCGCCTGTGGTGTGCGTGATTGCACGATCATGCGCGAAAAACGTAAAACAACGGCCGGAGTGTATCAGACCATCACGCGACGCAGTTCCGAAAATGCCGCACAACGCGTAGGATGCAAGAAAGCGATGCCAACCAAGCGCACTCCGAAAAGCACCGGCCTCCTTTCACTCAAAGATTTCCGCGTGTCGGTCGAAGGCAAAGAAATCGTGCGCGGAATCGACTTGGAGATCAAGCCAGGTGAAATCCATGCGATCATGGGGCCCAATGGTTCGGGAAAATCGACGCTGGTAAACGCGCTCATGGGTCACCCCAAGTACCAAGCATCCGGCACCGCCACGCTGCGCGGCGAGCCGTTGGCCGATTTACCAGCCGATCAAAGAGCCTGCAAAGGCTTGTTTTTGGCATTCCAGTACCCCAAAGAGATTGCCGGTGTCACGCTGCGCAATTTTCTGTTGGCAGCCTACGAAGCCCAAATGAAGGCGCGCGACCCCAAGCACAAACGCATGTCGCCGATTACATTCCGGGGCATGTTGCAATCGGTCATGAAAGAATTGCAGATGGACCCCGGCTTTGCCGAGCGTAGCTTGAACCAAGGATTCAGCGGCGGCGAAAAGAAGAAGGCGGAAATCCTGCAGCTGAACATTTTGAAACCTGCGCTCGCACTCTTGGATGAAACCGATTCGGGTTTGGATGTGGATGCCTTGCGCATTGTTGCCGAGGGCGTAAACCGCCTGCGCTCGAAGAATTTTTCAGCGCTGATCGTCACACACTATGCCCGTATTTTGGACTACATCGTCCCTGATCGGGTGCACGTCATGATTCAAGGACGGCTCGTGGAAAGCGGCGGCCCCGACTTTGCCCGCAAATTGGAACGCGAAGGATACGCACGGTATGGCGTGGCCGACACCGGTCGCATCAAGCTTGATTTGTAGCCGGCATATTGCCCGTTCGCGCAGAGCGTCGATAGAATGAATGCATGAACGAAACCACCACTACGCGCCCAGCGTCCTGGGCCCTGATCCTTGCCGTCGCCCTCGGCGGCGCTTTTTACTTGGCCGGACAACATTTAGCCACCAAGACGCAGAATATGGCGACCATTTCGGTCTCCGCCGACGCACATGTATCGGCAGTCCCCGACATCGCCACCCTTACATTCGGCATTACGGTTGACCAGGAATCCGACGCGAAGATCGCCATTGAAAAGGTTCGCAAGAATATGACCGCGATCATCGAGGCAGTGCAGAAGGCCGATGTCTTGGAAAAGGACATCGCTACCGAGAACTTCTGGATGAATCCCAGCTACGACTATAGCGACGGGCGTCAGGTATTGCGCGGCTACGGTGCAGGCCAGACGCTACGCGTGAAGGTACGCAATTTGGAAAACGTCGGTGTGGTCTTGGCAGCCGCCACCAACGCTGGCGCGAACCAGGCTGGCGACGTGGTCTTTAGCTTCGACAAGCCCGAAGAATTGCGCGCCCAAGCCCGCAATAAGGCCATCAACGACGCCAAACAGAAAGCCATGGTGCTAGCCGGCGATCTGGGTGTGAGTCTTGGCAAATTGCAGAGCTTCAACGAAGGATACGCCGGTTCGCCGATTGCTCCCATGATGATGCGTTCCGAAGCCGGCGCGACAAAAGACGGTGCAGTTGCACTGCCCATTCCGAGTGGCGAGCAGGAAGTGACTGTCCAGGTAACCCTCACATACGAAGTACGTTAATCCATGCGCGCAAGTCGCTCCGTACTGTGGCTAACGCTCGCGATGACGACGCTGCTTGTCGGTTGCGGCTCGCTGCTCTACGGCGGCTCATCCGACAATAAGGTGCCGACTGGAGCGGGAGGAACATCTGCATCTGAGCAAGCTGCAGAAGCCGCACCCGGATCTGCATCGTCGAATGTGTCAGTGGCGCCCCCACGCCGCGAATTCGAGCCGGAAATCGTCGATATTCTGACGGTATTTCGAGACAAGTTATCGGATGCAGCGGATTTCGACGCAGAAAATATCGTCAGTACGCAAAAGGTTATCGGCCAGTTGATATTGGTGACTCGGGGGATGAAGCTGCACCGCACCATGGAGCAGAGTCGCGTATTTTATGTCATCAGTGGTCGCGGCGACATCGTGCTAGATGGTTCCGGCGGATCTATTCGCGCAGGGCACATGATTGTGATTCCACCTGGGGTTTCACTGAAAATAATGCCAGTTGGCGAGCACCCGTTGCGGCTCCTGCTCTTTAAAGCACCCGGCAACGGCTTTAATAGCATCGATTGGCTGTCGGAAGAAACATCATCCGAGGCAGCCGAACCGGAAGAGGAGGTCGAGCAATTGCTGCCGGTCGAAGAGGTGCCTGAGCACAATGCCGAATCCAGCAGCAGCGAGGAATTCCAAACCGGAACACTATCGAACGAATAGGGCGCGAATATCCGCGTGCGCCACGACCAGCACCGCACCAAGGGTAATGAAGCCCAGTCCCACCACGATTGGCAGATCGATTTTCTCGTGCGCCACAATCATGTTGAACGCAAGCGCGGCAATAGGGCCGGAGGCAATCCAGAGCGCTGCGATAACAATGAAATTTTTATAGTTGGCGAAGCCCAAATGAAAGCCATAACTGAAGAGTGCGTTAATAAGAATGAGCACCCAGAGAAATTCGATCTGCGTGACAATGGACCGCACCAGCGCCGAGTTGTACGCGAATCCGAGGAATGACCCCGACGACGGCAGCTTGCCGGTGAAGTACCCATACCACGACACCAGGAACTGAGCGGCAAGAAACACAACGGGCATCAATAGTTTTGCAAACATGGAAAGAGGTGGAAAATTACTGCATCCATTTGCGGAAGAATCCGCGCGCGCTGCGCTTGCTGTTCCGCCGAAAGTCCGTGACAACGTCCTTCAACGATACCAATCCCCAGACGGCATTCAGGACCGCGAACGGATAACTGGAAAGAAGTAGCGCATACCACACCAGCAGCGCCCCTCCTGCCATGTTACACAGATCGTAAATGAAATAATCGTCTTTCCAGAGATGCAGCTGATTGAGCACGAAGGCCAGCAGCAGCAACGTTGCACCCACAACGCCAATAAGTGTGACAAGCGTCATGTGAGCCAGCATAGGCCAACAGGCCTTTCGGCTGCGTTGTGAAAAAACATGAAATATGCTACAATGATCCGATGTCATTCAAGACAAACATCCTTCAGTCTCACACGTTCCGGCAGCTTGCCGGTGCTTCCATTGGCATGCTCGTCGCCGGTGTGTTGTATGTCGGCTTTGAGCAGATCGGCAGCATGAAGCTGGGCGCCATGCTCGTGCAACCGAACACCACCGTCTCCGAAAACGCGGACAAAGTGGCAACCGCACACGAAACGATCGATGACGACACCGCTCGTCGCCTCGGCCAGCGCGCTCAGGCTGTTTCCGATCAAATGAAGCAGTACACCGCAATGGTGCAACCTCAGGTTGCTACGACCGAATTGCAACAACACACGCAGGCGCGCTTGTCCCAGCGCCAGCAGCAGCTGTCAACCTTTGCTACGAACCAGGCAGCACACGCTGCGGCACCGGTGTACGCCGGGAATTCCGACGGCCCGGTTGACCAGCTCACTCGATTGGCGCAACGCGCTGAACAAGCCCGCCAGCTACGAGAGGAGACGTTGGCCGCAAACGTCGCTGCGAAAACGCCGGCTGCACCGTTGGATCTTGCGGCACTTGTGAAGTCTGTAAAAGAAAATCCGGTCATTGCCTCCAGTGCTTCGAGCGCGCCTGAAACCATCGTCGCCGTAGCGGAAAAAGAGACACTGCATTCTGGTGCGCCGCTGGCAAGCTCCAGCATTGTAAATCCTCCGAAGCGCCTCACGAGTTCCGGCGCAAAAGAAAACATGTTGGCACTCATGACGTTGGCCGGTTGCATCGGCATGTATCTGTCGGATCCGCTCCGTCGCTCACGCCTTCTTGCGTTGGTGACTCGGTAGGAAATTTCTATCGTTCGCAGTAGCATAGGCTCCATGTCGAGCCCGCTTTTCGTGCCCTTCTTCGCGGCAATCGGACTGATCTTGGGGAGTTTCGGCAACGTGCTGATCCTGCGCTACGGCTCCAAGAACTGGGTCGGCGGCCGTTCCAAATGCCCGCGCTGCAAGCACCAATTGGCGTGGTACGACCTTCTTCCGGTAGCCAGCTTCGTGCTGCTCGGAGGGAAATGTCGATACTGCAGCAAGCCCATCTCTGCGCAATACCCGTCTGTCGAGCTGGCTTCCTCTGCCATTTTTTTACTGACGCTCAATCGCATTCCCGACCAGCCGTTGCTGGCCATGCTCTCCGGCATCATTTTGTACATGCTGTTGATCACGGCGGTTGTGGACGCCAAGCATCATCAAATCCCCGATATCTTCAGCATTGTTATTGCCGTGGCTGGATTGGTATCCGTCGCACTCTTCGGCTCAATGCAAGATGCACTCATGGGCATGCTCGTTGGAGCCGGATGGTTCGGTTGGCAGTGGCTGCTGAGTCGCGGCACGTGGGTCGGCAGCGGCGACATTCTGCTCGCCGGAGCACTTGGACTGTGGCTCGGCTTCTGGCCGACCATCGCCATGTTGGTGCTTGCCTACAGCAGCGGCGCAATCACGGCTGCCGTTCTCTTGGCACGGGGAGATATCCGCATGAAAAACACACACCTCGGCTTCGCACCGTTCATGGCTGTCGGAACGGTGATGTCGTTCCTTGGTGCCGCGGATTGGTATTTGTCATTCCTGCGCTAGACCGTACACAAAACAAGGCCCTGTATCTCTGAAGACGAACATTTCGTCTGTCCGCAGGGATACAGGGCCTTCTATACCAACTAGGATTGCTGCACGTCTCACGAGGAGAATGCCCCCCTTGCGGGGAAATCCGTAATGTTGGCCTGGTCATAATACAATACATTCCAACTGATTGTCAACCAGTCCTGACATCAATTGCACCGCATCCTGCCGAGGAAAACTCGAAATCCCTGCTAAAATGGTTGCATGAAGACCGTGGCACAGAACCGCAAGGCCCGATTCGACTATGAAATCCTCGAAACGGTGGAAGCTGGGCTGATCCTCACCGGCCAGGAGGTAAAATCATGCCGCCTCGGGCAAGTGAGCTTGGCTGGAGCCTACGTCTCGTTTTTGGGTGGTAAGCCGATGATCAAGCACGCCAAAATCGCAGCCTATAAATTCGCATCGGGAATAGAGGGGTACGATCCGGGTCGCGACCGCGAATTACTGATGCGGAAATCCGAGCTCGCGCGCTTGGTCGGTGCATCGGCCGAAAAAGGCATGACGCTCATACCGCTGGAAATTCACGCCGGGAAATTCATCAAGGTGCTCATTGGGCTCGGACGGGGACGAAAGCGGCTGGATAAGCGGCAGGTTATTAAGGAGCGCGATATGGATCGGAGAATGAGGACGGGGAAAGATGTATAAGGCAGGCGAATGAATGGCTACATTGTTCCAATGTTGCCAGTAAAAACGCCTGGTTTCGCTTGCGGGCAATGAAACAATGGAACAATTTCTCTGTACTTCGTTTCTCTCTATTATGGTATCCGCATGAGTCTGCTTCCGCCGCAAATCAAAAAGGCCGTCGAAGAATTCAGTAAGTTGCCGGGCATTGGCCCCAAGTCTGCCGAACGGCTGACGTTCCATTTGCTGCGCTCGTCCAAGGCCTCGCCGGATGCACTGGGCAACGCGCTGCTGGCGCTCAAGCGTGATCTGAAATACTGCAAGCAGTGCCAAATGATCACCTTGGAGGACCTCTGCGAGACCTGCAAAGACTCTACGCGCGACACAGCCAGCATCTTGGTGGTGGAAGAGCCTCTGGAGGTCATCGCCTTCGAGAAGGCCGGTTACAAGGGCGTGTACCACGTGCTGCACGGCGTCTTGTCCCCCATCGACGGCATGGGCCCGGAGCAATTGCGCCTGAAGGAATTGATTGACCGTTGCCAGGACGGTGCGATTACCGAAGTCGTCATTGCAACGAACTTAGACGTGGAGGGCGAAGCCACCGCAACGTACATCAAGCAGCAGCTGGCTGGCCGCGTGAAGACCGTCACGCGTCTGGCGCACGGCCTGCCGATGGGCGCCGACATCGAGTTCGCCGACCAAGTCACGCTGCGTGAGGCGCTGGCCGGGCGCAGGCAGGCGTAATACAAAAACAGCCCATGCAATGCTGCGGGCTGTTCCTGTAAATATTTCGAGATTGAACTACGAGATCTGCGAAGGGTGAGTGGGAACTGCACCGCTGTTGATTTCTCCGCGGATCTGTTCGCGACCCCAGTCGCTGGTTGGCGTCTGGAACGTATGCGCCCAGCGAGCGCCGAACGGAGCGCGCTGTAGCAAGCCGTCGGCAACGTGCGTGAAGCGGCTGGCGTGGGCTGAAACCGGGCGAAGGAACGACGCAATTTTGGGGGCGTTCTTGCCGATCACGGAATCGGTGGCAAGCATGCCAGTCGTACCCATTTTTCCCAGGCCGTATGCGCTGCCAACAAGCCCCAGTCCGAGCAAAATCTTGCCCTTATGACGGCTCAGGAAGCCTTTCACGCCATTGCGCTGCTCTGGAGGTGAATCGCGGAGAACTTCAGGATTTCTAGACATGGTGTTGAGGAGAAAGCGAATAGTGAGAAAGGCGTACTACTTGGAAGAATTCACCGTCAGAACGCGGTGACGTGCAACGGAAAGCGTTGCGAGTGCTTCAGCAGCATCTTTGTCCAACGAGTCGCTCTGCAGCGAAATTTCAATGAGTGCGGAAATACCACAAGCACCGATGCTGAACAACAGAACGTCGAGTGCTCCGTCCGACAACGTGTCGAAGGAGAAATCGTTGACGTCGCCGCTCTTCGTGAACTTCTCGAGCATCGCCTTCACCTCGGGGTACTTGTCGTACGAAGCCTTTGTAAGGCGTTCCACGAGTTCGTCTTCAGACTCATAGGACTCCAGAGTCTCGCTCTCAACGCGACCGGTAAACAGCGCCTGAACATTCGGCGAGAGCTTGGTGAGAAGCGCCTGCTCCTCTTTGGTAAGGAGGACCTTCGTCGTAGCTTTTGCAGCCATGGAACGGGAGGGGGAAAGTATTTGATCCAGTATACCAAAAAAGCGCTAAATTCGCAAGAAATCGGCTCTAGGAGCCTTAGCTGTCAAGGAGACTGCTTTTGTATTTATGCGGCTCGTGGGCAGCCAGGCGCTCGACCGGGCACGGCAAATCCACATCCGAAACGCCGGGGGGCAAACGCTGGTCGTAGCCGAGGAGAATGAGATCGGGCGTGAACTTGCGGATCGGCGACAGAAAGTCTTGATCATCCCCCAGGCGTACGTTCGCATCTGGAAACGCCGTCGTAATCGCCGCCACGCGAACGCGCTCATTATAATGGGGCGGCTTGCCCTTAATGCGCTCCACGTTGGCGTCACGTGCAACAATGACAGTCACGTCGCCGCGCTTCATGGCTTCCTTCAGTACGAATGCATGGCCGGGGTGGAACTTGTCGAACGTTCCGAAAATCATGACCTTCATGCGCGCAGGATACAGGAAAGGAGACTCCTCGGACTCGTCGGATCCCTTGGTTTCTTCGGAATCTTTTTAATTCGCCTGCAAATCAATGGCGTACAACTTCTTCTCGTCCAGCACGTACAGGCGTGTGTCGCTTTCATCGACGAACACGTCTTTCAGCTTGCCGACCTGATCGGAGTCGAGCACGAACTGCTTCAGGTAGAGCGAATCACCCAAGTCACCGTCGTTGGTCGTGACCACAATGCGCTTGTTGTCCGGATCCATGAAATAGAAGTTGCCAGTTGCCGACGACTTGAAGATTTTGGTAACGCCGTCCAAAGCGCCTGGTGGCAAGTTGCGGATGGTGAACGGCTGCTTTTCGCCACGCAGCAATTTGAGCACCTCGCGCGTGCCAGGTTCGCCGGGAGCCTTGCCCACCGAGACGTCTTTCAGCACATACGCCGGACCAGTGATGGTCATGTCCAAGGCGCCGCTCAGGTCGCCGTTCACGTTGTATTCAGCGGGCGGTCCGTAGCGGCTGGAAAGGCGCTCGTACTTGTAAATCTGTTTGCGCTCGGGGGCCAAGATATAGAGGTATCGCAGATACGTTTTCAGATCGACACCGGTCACCCAACCGGCTGGGTCTTCGGTCTTCATGGTAATGGGCTGACCGTTGATGAGCTCGATGATGCTGTTGCCGGTCGTCAGGAACACGCGGCTCTGGAAACGCGGGAACACCACGCCTTCCAAGAGAAGCTCTTCGGTGGAAATGCGATCGCTCGGTTCGACTGAGTTCAGCGACACGCGGTACAAGTCCTGGCGGTCGTAGACGATGAACTCGCCGTTCGGCAGACCCATGAAGCCCTGTGCGACGATATCGGGTTTCTTGGCGCTCAGGTTGGCCATGACGCGCGGCGGAACCACGCGCACGACTTTGTTCATTTCTTCGCGCTTGGATTTAATGCGGTCCAACAATTCCAGCGCCTCGCTACGGAACAATCCGCTCTCGTTGCTCATGACTTGGCGGGCGCGATCCTCGGCGCGTTGCAAAATGGCATTAGCGCTGTCGGCATCGCCGGCCAGCTGGCGGTTATCTGCAGTGGAGATATCCGTGTTGATCTGCGCCACCAATGCCGCAAGCTCGCCCCTGTTCTGGCTCTTCTGGCTGGAAAGCGACAGCTGAATGGTCATCCAGGCGATCAGGAAAACGGCGGCAGCTCCGGCCAATAACAGAAGGTGCGCGCGGCGCTTGCGATCCGGATCATGGAGATCGGCGGCAAATTTATCGATGAGTACGCTCATGCGGCCTTTGACGTTCTTCGCTTTGCCCTTCATGGCATTGCGCATGCCAGCCGGTGCTTTGATTGCTGCAAAAGAGGGCAGCGGAATGTTGCGCAACATCTCCACAAACGACGATGCGGACTTGGTGGCGCCGCGACGACCGCGTTCACGTTGCGCGACCGGCAAACGACCGCGACCCGGCTTTGCCTCGCCGCTGCCATCGGCCAATGTCGCTTGCGGATGCGAATGAATGGCGATGTGTGCGACGCAAGCGACTTCGCGCTCGGCTTCGAGTTGCGAAGTAATGCCCTTCACGGTGTCTCCACCACGCGCGACGATTTGCGCAAGCTGTGCCGGTGTAATGGCGCGGAGCAAACGCTGCGTACTGATGACGATATGGTCGCGCTCCTGCACCGGACCACTCACAATGTGCATGAATGCTTGTGGCGGCTTACCGCGCGAGTACTCAGTGATTTGAGCGGCGGATCCATCGCGGACCAAATATGCCTCGCTACGGCCGATGTGCGATAAATGCAGATTGCCGTTCTGCTCCAGAACGCCCACGATGGCATGCACTTCACTGACCGTGTCGCTCAGCATGAAGCCTTTCAGGAGTCCGTTGAGTTCCTTTAATGCGCTCTCCAGGCGCGAGTAGGCTTCTCCTTCGCCCTCCATAACAACGTGCGTGAGCACGTTCACGCATTCCTCGCGCAGGTGATCTGCGCCCTCTTCTTTGCCCTCGCTGTGGATCAAGATAAAAACGCGGTCGCTTTTGGCGTCGCCCAAAACAACCGGTACAAGGACCGTTCCTGAAGGGGCTTTTGTTTGCCCCGTGGAAACATCAAGTTTCATACAGGTAAGGAGGCTACACGCGACCGTGTGTACGATCAAGAAGCGCGCCTCGACAACGGGGCCGCCGGAAATCGCAGTGATAGACCGCCGTCCATGTTCGCAGCCCGGTTCTTTCGGGCCTTGTGAAACCGAATGCAAAAATAGCAAACTAATTTTTTGTTGTTTTTAAGCCAAAAAATGAACCACACGACAAAAATGACATTGCCAAGAATGCTTTCCAGGAGTACTGTGAAGGTATTCTATTTTTTCTTATTCTAAAACCTAGTGAAAACAGTTCACGAGTGGATGAAGAAGATTGCAAACGGGGAAAGCGCCGCACCGGTCGTACCTCAACAGCAACCCACGTCGGATTCGTCCGCCGTTCCACATCAACCAAACCCGGTACAGAAATCGCCGCCCTCGGGGCAGCGCAACAACCACCAAGGCCAGCGCCCTCAACAGGGCCATCGCGGTCCGCATCAGCCCCGCCAAGGCGGCGGCAACCAGGTGCCCAAGCAGCAAGTCCAGCCGCAGCGCGGCCCGGGCACCGGCAAGGGCCTGCGTCTCTATCCGCTCGGCGGATTCGAGGAAGTCGGTCGTAACTGCTTCGTCGTCGATGTCGACGGCGACCTGTATATCATCGACTTGGGACTGCAGTTTCCCGAAGAAGATATGCCGGGTATCGACTATTTGATCCCCGACGTTTCGTCCTTGCGCGGCAAAGAAAGCCGTATTAAAGCGGTGCTCTTCACGCACGGTCACTTGGACCACATCGGCGCCGCGCAGCACTTGCTGCCCACGCTGCACTTCCCGCCCTGCTACGGCACCAAGCTCACCATGGGCTTCGTCCGCAAGCGTTTGGACGAGGAGAAGCTGACTACCAAAGTCCGCCTCAACATCGCCGAATTCGGCAAGCAGATCCAGATTGGCAAGGTGTCGGTGGAATTCCTACGCGTCACGCACTCCATTCCGGACTCCGCCGCCATCGCGCTGCACACTCCGTATGGAACCATCGTGCACACCGGCGACTTCAAGTTCGACCTCACGCCGATGAACGAGCCGCCCGCTGACTTCCAGCGCTTGGCCGAACTCGGTGAAAAGGGAGTGTTGGCGATTATCGCCGACTCGACCAACGCCACCAAGCCCGGCAACTCGCTGAGTGAAAAGGTAATCTCCGAAACGCTCTACAACCTGATGCGCGACGCCAAGGGCCGCCTGGTCATTTCGACCTTCAGCTCGCTTCTGAACCGTCTGGCTCAGGTCATCGAGCACGCCAAGGCACTCAACCGCAAGGTGTACGTCTCCGGACGCTCCATGGAGCAGAACATCGAGATCGCCACCAACTTGGGCTACATCCAGGTTCCGCGCGGACTTATCCGCAAAGTCGGACCTGGCATGGAAAAAATCCCGGACCGCGAAGTCGTCATTCTGACGACCGGTTCCCAGGGCGAAGAGCGCGCCAGTTTGGCTCGCATGGGCCTTGGTATTCATCAGCACGTCCGCGTGAAGAAGGGTGACACCGTCATTTTGAGCAGCAACCCCATCCTCGGCAACGAGCGTGCGGTCGCCAAGGTGGTGAACAACTTGAACCTACTCGGGGCAAAAGTGCTGACCAACCAGGAGTTGGCTCTGCATACCACCGGTCACGGTTATCAGAACGACATCTTGCTCATGCACCGCTTGGTGCGCGCGAAACACGTCATTCCGGAACACGGCGAACCGTACATGCGCGCCGCCCATGGCGACCTGGCCCGTTCGATCGGCTACTTGGATAACCAGATTCACCTCATGGTGAACGGAGAAATTCTGGAGTTCGACCCGCAAGGTAACGCCCGACGCTCCAAAGCCAAGCTCCCCGCTAACGACATCATCATCGACGGTCGCGGCACCGGAGGAGGAGACGGACAGCGTATTTTGGACGACCGCCGCATTATGAGCAACGCCGGAATCTTCGTCGTCACGCTCAAGGTGTACGCCGAATCCATGCGCCTGGTTTCCGATCCGCTGCTCTTGTCCCGTGGTCTTATCTACGGCTCCGAACAGACGGCAATCAACCAAGAAGCCATTGCCTGTATCCGCAAAGCCTACGAGGAAGCGCTCGCGCGGGGCGAGAAGAACATGAACAACTTGAAGCGCGAAGTGAATGGAGCATTGTTTCACCTCTTCCGTCGCAAACTCGACCGCGAACCGATGATCATGCCGATTATTATTGAGGTGTAAAGATTCCAAGGAATCCAAAGAGTACGAAGAATCCGACGAACGTCACAACGTCCTCGGATTCTTTGGCTTCCCCGGTTTCTTCGGACTCTTCCATCGAAAATATGTCGATGGGAACCAGCTCATGATGTAATGTTTGGCCCCCATGAACTACGACGCCATTCTGTTCGATCTCGACGGCACGTTGGTCGATACGATTGATCTCTATAAAGAGGCGTGTTTGGGCGCACTCGGCGGTGCCGGACTGCAATTTACGGAAGAGGATTTCGTGCGCATGTACCCCACTGGTTGCTCATTCAACGACTGGATCTTGCACGGCGGCGGCAAACAAGAACAGGTGCCGGAATTGCGCGATATCCGCGACAACACGTATTGCAACCTGCTGCGTGAGCACACGGTGTTTTTGGACGGTGCCGAAGATCTGCTCACCAGCTTGGCCGCCCGACCGATGGCGATCGTCACCGGATCTTGGAAGCGCTACGTGGACGCCATTGATGAAAAGCTAACTGTCAGCAGCCGCGTGGGGCACCTGATCACCGCCGACGACTTGGGCGATTTCCATAAACCGCATCCGCATGGATTATTCCTGGCGGCTGACCGGCTGGGCGTGGATCCAACGAAATGCCTGTATGTCGGCGATCAAATGTTCGATGTCGGCGCATCCAGGGCTGCCGGCATGAAGAGCTGCTGCATTATCAGCCGCCATACTCCAAAACAAGCCGTACAAGAGGCGGACATGGTCGTGCGCTCGCTGCCCGAACTACTGAACGTGTTGCACGCATAACGTTCCGCACAACGACGAACTGTGGTATACTGAATAGAAAAATTCACACCAACCTATGTTGAACGTCCCGGGACTGAGAGGCGGCGAACCGGAGATAAAAGCCAAGATGGAAGCAACAACAAAAGTTGCTGCGGAAACGCCGACGGGGCAGGCGCTTGCTGGTATAAAACAGGCATTGAGCGAAGCCTTTGGCCGCCCGGTGACCGATATGGATATTTCCGTATCCGACAATCGCGGAAAGTTCCGCGTTCTCATTTCTCCATCGGTGCTGCCTGCCAAGCGGTATATGACTGTTTTCGGTATGCAATTGCCATTTCAGCAGCGACAGACGGGCGCCGTAGATGCCGCACTAGCCAACGTGAACGTTGGGGCAAAGCGCCGGATTTTCTTGCGCATGTTCCCTGAGCGAAAGAATCGTCTGTATGCCAGCAAGACGTTCCAAAACGAAGAGGCGCTGGCGCGTTTCGTTTTGGATTGTAAGCAGCGACTTGGCAACCAACCGCTGGATGCCGAAACAAAGGCGAAATCCGAGACCGATGCCAAGACAAAGCGTGAGGCTGAAACGAAAATCACTGCGACTCCTCCGGTTGGTGCCGGCGGACCGGGCGGTCTGCCTGGGGTGCCGGGAGGATTACCGGTGACTCCGCCCAGCGCTCCGCCGTCGCGCGGGACGGGTGGCATACCGGGAATGCCAGACCTTGGCGGGACTCCGCCCAGTGCGGGTGGACGCGGACCTGGGCTGCCGCCACCGGGCCTTGGTATGGCGGCTTAAACCAGGCGTCGCACGACCTTCCCCGTGACCTTCCATCCTTCGAATGGAGTCCATTTGCACTTGGATTGCAGTTCCTCGGCACGGATGGTCCATGACACGGCCGGATCGACCACGATAAGGTCGACAGCGTTCTTTTCGGCGATGGCGTTCTTGCCGAGCTTGAAGATGCGGTTGGGGTTCGCGTGGCAGAGCCTGACGATGTCCGCGGCGGTGAGGTTCGGCAGCGTAGCGGGCTTCTTGGACGTAGGATGCGGCCACTTCCCCGCCGCAACGGTGAGGAAGAGCGGCAGCATTGTTTCCACTCCCGGAACACCGCTGGCCGATTGCAATCCTTTTGTTTTTTCGTCGAGCGTATGCGGCGCATGATCGGTCGCGATGCAATCCACTGTGCCGTCGGCAATGCCTGCCCACAACGCATCACGATGCTCTGGAGTACGAATGGGTGGGTTCATTTTTGCCTTGGCTTGCAGCGTCTCGTAATCGTCTGTCGTAAGGAACAGGTGATGCGGCGCAACCTCGCACGTGACGGGCAGACCCTCTTGTTTTGCAGCGGCCACCAATGCGATGCCCTGCTTGGTTGATAAGTGCGCAATATGCAGCGGCGTGCCGATCTTGCGGGTCAGTCCAATGGCGTAGGTAATCGATTTCGCTTCGGATTCCGCCGGACGCATGTCGGTGTGAGCCGACACCTGTGCGGATGTGTTCTTGGCAGCGGCAGCTGCATTCATATCCGGGTCTTCGCAATGCGCGATAAGCGGAATACCCAAGTCTTTGCAGGCCTGGAAAATTTCTTCGACGATGCCGCCATCGACCTTCTGATTGCCAGTGGAGTGGTCCAAATACAGCTTCAATCCGCAGCACTGCTTCTTCAGTCGGCGCAGCTCATCGGACTCGCCGGTCCACAGCTCGCGTAACGTGAACAAGTGCGCTTCCTCGGTAACGCCGAAGTAGAAACGCAGATCGCAATCTTCAATGGCCCAAGAGCGACGCACCTTGTCTGCCAGTGCCGCCACCGTGACTGTGGGCGGGTTCGTATTCGGCATTTCACACACCGTCGTGACACCGCCGGCCACGGCGGAATTTGCTTCGGTGCGCATGGTGGCCTTGTGCTCGAATCCAGGCTCGCGAAAATGCACATGGCAGTCGATGAGTCCCGGCAACACCCACATGCCGGAAGCATCGATCGTTGCGTTGTTGTCGACTGGCTGCAGGCTGGATCCGATCTTACTAACAACGCCATCCTGCAGCAGAAGGTCTGCAACGGTTTGACCGGAGGGTAGAATGAGCGTGCCGTTACGAACCAACATGTTGCATGGGGAAAGAGAATGCGAGCATGATACAGCCATTCGTTCTTTTGATCCTATTGTCCGTCCTACCCCTGTGATGAGTACGTATCTCTTCCTCGATACGCATGCCGCTCTTCCTGGCCGATCTGCACAGTCACGTTGATTACTACCCGGAAACGAATAATTGGCATGGGGAACGTCCGCATGTATTCGCGCAGCAAATCGTGCATGGGACGCGGTTGGATATTATTGCCATTACGGAACACAACGCAGTCACTGATCGCTATTTCGACACGGCGGAGGAAATTGAACGATTGTTGGCGCTGGAAAATGCGCGCACGGATTGCCATCGGCAAATCACGACGTTGCTCGGCGCCGAATTAACGGTGATGTTCGGCGCGCATCGGTACCACGTAGGGTACATTTATGAAGAGCGATTTCAGCGAGGAGGACTGCCAGACGTGCCCCCGTTGCGATGCAACGTGAAAGACTTGGAGCATTATTCCATCGACTATCCAGGCATCCGCATCTTGAACCATCCGACATGGAAAGACCGCGGCGCGATCGACAATGCCGTGACGGGCGACTTTATCCGCAGCGGATTGGTGGACGGCGTGGAAATTGCTAATGGCTGCATGCTGTATCACGGAAAACATGAGGGTGCTGCAACGCGCGAAGCATGCAGGATGTTCATGGAGACCAAATCCGAAAACCGCGCCTGCTTTGCGCCACGCCTTGCCGCAATCGGCAGTAGCGATGCGCATCGGGCACCGATGTTGGCAGCAGCAGCGACGGCTTTCCGGGGGGAAGACCACGGCGCACTGTTCCGTGCCGTGCGCTCTGGTCGCACCCAGGCAGTCGGCATTGAGCCGACTCTTGTGCGACCTCGCTTAGCCGATATTCGGGCATCCATCACCGGACTCGATGCATTCATCCGGCTGCTCGGCGAATCGCTCGATGGCGAATCCAGTGTATAGCTCATTTGCCGTAAGGCGGCATTCGTCGCACACTGGTGCAATCAACTCTTTCCCTCAGCTCAAACATGATGCCCAAACCCCCACTCGCACGGTACGCGGACTGGACCCTGCTCTTGCTGCGCGTCTCGGTAGGCGCCACGTTCATCGGCCACGGTATGATGAAATGGGGAATGTTCAACGCGCCGTCGGGCGACATGATGGCGATGATCATGAAAATCCTGGCCATTGTGGAGCCGATTGCCGGCGTCATGCTGATTTGCGGCGTGGCGCTTGAGGTAGCGGCGACTGCGCTGGTGGTTGCCATGGCGGGCGCGATTGCGTCGAAGTTCTCCGCAGGTGGCGGATTCATCGGCAAGGGCGCCTGGGAATTCGAAATGCTGCTTCTGCTCTGCAACGTAGTCCTGCTCTCCACTGGGCCTGGACGCTTTTCGTTGGATGCCGTCCTGACGCGCGAAGAGCGCCACTGGTGGCAGTTCTGGAAGTGGAACTAGTCCGGGTTACGGGAAGAACAATAGCTTCACGCCTCCCACGATAAGAATGCCGGCTTGAAGCAGCTCGAACGTGCGCAGCGGGCAGTATTGCAACAACTGTTTGCCGAGCGCCACGCTCAGGAACAGCGTGGGAATCAGCAGCGCGAACAATTGCATGATCTCCGGCGTCCATGCGATGCCGTACGTGTACGGTACGAGCTTGGCCAGGTTCATGGGCAGTGCAATGACCGTGGAAGTACCGATGAAATCGTTCTTGCGCAGGCCCATGCTCATAAGCACTGGCGCCCGGATGAGCGCTGCATTACCGACGATGCCGCCCAGGAATCCGTTGAGTGCGCCGAGCGGCAGCAGCAAGGCTGGCGTGGGTGAAGTGATTTTGGGAATCTTGGGCAGCGGAAACACCTCCAGAAGACCCATGGCCAGAATGATGAGTCCGACGGTGATTTCCAACGCGCGCGGCGGCACCCAGAACAGCAACATGCCGCCGGCGAAGCTGGCCGGGATGCCGAGTGCGCAGTACCACAGCGCAATATCCCAACGCACGTGGCCGCGAAAGTGAAACAATTTGGCCAACTGGATGGCGGTGCCCAGCATTGCACTCAGCGCCACGCTCTGCTGAATGGGAAACCCCAGCATGCTGAGTGTTACGAGCGTGATGACCGAGAGTCCGCCGCCGGCAACCGCCGAAAAAACACCGCCCGCCGCCAGAATGGGGAGGGCGATTAGGAGTAGGTGGGAGGTCATGCTTTTCCGAGAAGCATTGCGAGAAGAGCCATGCGTACCGGCACGCCGTTGCTGGCCTGGCGGAAGTAACCGGCATTCGGCAGGGCATCGACATTGGTGTCGATTTCGCCCACGCGCGGCAACGGATGCAACACGGTGGCCTTGCTGCCCCTGAGTGTGTCCGCAGTCAGAATGTACTTCAGTTTCAGGCGCTCGTATTCGCTCTTATCGGCAAAGCGCTCCTGCTGAACGCGCGTCATATAGATGATGTCGGCACCAACACCGTTTGCAATATCGTCGGTTTCTTGGAACGCAATCTTCTTCTCTTGCAGGAAGCTGGTGACCTTCTCCGGCATCGTGAGCTCCTTTGGTGAAATGAGTGTGAACTTCACGTCCTTATAGAGACCCAACAAATAGCTGAGCGAATGCACCGTTCGGCCGTACCGCAGATCACCGACCATGGCGATATGAATGCCGTCGACCTTGCCGCGTTCTTTTTGGATCGTATACAAGTCCAAGAGTGCCTGCGTGGGGTGTTGTCCTGGGCCGTCGCCGGCATTAATGAACGGCACGGTTGCCACTGCAGCGGCTTGATCGGCGCTGCCCTGCTGTGGGTGGCGCATGGCGATGATGTCTGAGTACGCGCTGGCCATGCGGATGGTGTCCTCGATCGTCTCTCCCTTATACAGCGAGCTGAACTGCACCCCCTCGGCCGTAATGACAGAGCCGCCCAGACGCTGCATGGCGGACTCGAAACTCAGGCGCGTACGGGTGGACGGCTCGTAGAACAACGCTGCGAGAATTTTTCCTTTGAGCAAGTCGCTGCCGCCCTTAGCGCGAATCTGCGCCATGTCTTCGGCAACCGACAAAATCGCGTCCGTGTCGGCTCGAGAGAGCTGCTTGGTGGACGTGAGATGTTTGAAGTTGAAGGCCATTCGGTTCTCCCGGACGATACGAAGGTACCGAAGTAATGTCAATGATCCATGACTGATTTCCATGAAAAACGGCCGCACTCGCGGCCGTGATTCTTCTTCGGTCTCGCACTCTGGATGTGCAGTGGTTACTGCAATTGGATGTCGTCGGCAGATGGCGGATCAAACACTCCGTCGTCCGGCTGTACCGGTTTCCCGATACCCGGCAGCTCGTCCCACGTGACGGCCTCTGCATCGACACCGGGTTGGCCCAGAAGATCTTCCAGTCTCTCGGTCGCCTCGTCGGAAACCTGTTGAGGCTGTGCGGACACATCCGGCTTGGCGGGGAGGACCTGCTGTTCCGGTTGGAGCTCGGCATCGGGAAGGTCGAAGTCGAAGCCTCCGCCATCGCCATTCATGGAATTGATCGGCATAAGGAATTGGGGAAGAAAATACTGACTCCAGTATCGTCACGGCGCGAGACTTCACAATGCTTCAGTGGTCTAATATTATTATTTTTCTCCTATTCCGTTAAAAATAGGCATGGATCATGCGCTACACTGCCACAGAATGGCCTCCACGACCTCGGCTGCCGGCGGACAAACGCGAACCATAGCAGCGTCGACACTGTGGCAATTCGCCAGCCAAATCGTCATGGCGGCGCTCAGTATTGTCACGGTGAAGTTCGTGGCCATCGGCCTCACCAAAGAATTGGCGGGAAACTACAACTCCGCATACGGGTACCTGCAAATTTTCGGCATCTTGGCCGATTTCGGATTGTATGCGGTGGCCGTACGTGAAGTCAGCAAAGCCACAGACCGCGAGCGCGTACTGGGAACGCTCTTGGTACTGCGTTGCATCATTTTGACGCTGTCACTCGGTTCGGCTGTCGTCATCGCCTGGTTGGTACCCATGTGGCGAGGCCAGCCATTGCCGCTGGCGGTGTCCATTGCTTCCTTGGTGCCTGCGTTCACACTGATCGCTGGCATTATTCGCGCGGCGTTCCAGGTGGAATACAAAATGCAGTATGTATTCATTGCGGAAGTGACGCAGCGCATTCTTACGGTCTCGCTGATCGGCATGTTCATCGCCATGGGTGTTCGCCAAAGCAGCGACATCCGCATTTGTTTTGCCTTCTTGGCCATCGGTGGCCTTGGCTCGCTGATGCTCCTGTTGCTGTCGTTGATCTTGAGCCACAAATTCATCCGCGTGCGTCCGTACTGGGATCCGCCTCTGCTGAAGTCGCTGTTGCGAAAAGCGGCGCCGTACGGCATCGCATTTTTGTGCGTGGCACTGTACCGGCAATTCGACGTGGCACTCATTGCCTTGCTTCGGCCGGATTACGAAATCCAAAACGCCTACTACGGCTTCGTGCAACGCATGATGGACATGGCCTATTTGCTACCCACGTTCCTGCTGAATTCCACATTACCGATGCTCAGCGAGCGTGACGCACGCGGAGAAGACACGCGCGCCATGCTCGGGAAAACACTGCTCATCGTTCTCATCATCGGCATCGTCTCGCTATTGTTCGCCGCACTGTGGGCGAGGCCGCTCACCGATTTACTGACAACGCCTGCGTACTTGTCGACTGCCGGAAAACCGGGCTCCGACACGGCGCTGTTGATCTTGAGCGTACCGATGTTCTGCAACGGCATTATTTTATTCGGCTTTTATACACTGCTGACCAAGCATGCCTGGCGCCCGCTGGTCGCGAGCATGTTCGTCGGCGTGGTCATCGCGTTGATTTCGAATATTCTGCTTATTCCGCAACTGGGATTCGTCGGCGCCGCAATCACGTCGGTCATCGTGCACGTGGTCCTGTCCGTGCTGCTCTTGCCCCAAGCACTCAGTCGCATGCCTGCCCGGTTCCCGGTGCGCTATGTCGGGCAGCTGTTGTTGTTCACCGCACTGCTGGGGGGAATATTGTGGTTCGCGCGAACGGCGTTGACCGGCAGCCTGGTAACGGGGGTGGCGCTGGCGAGCATGGGCATCGTGCTTATTGGACTGTTGATAATCACTGGTCTGAAGCGCAGCTGTTTGGAGGGGTAGGGGTCATTGTCGGAAATAGGGGTTTGTGGTATACTGGGGAGAAATGTTCAACACAAATATTCGTCTCGGTTTGGTTGTCGCCGGTATGACAATTGCTTCTGTGGCATTCGCCGCTGGGGTACCCAGTAACGTCGTGCGCGTGGGGGCAAAGGTCGAAAACGGCAAATTGATGGTTGATTGGGACGCCGCCACGGATGCGGCAGGCATCGCCTCCTATCGCATTTACTACAGCCGCAAATCGATTTTGGACAACGGCGGTGATTACGACGATTTTGAGCAGACGGCGGACGAAGCCACGCAGTATGCATTCCCGCATTTGCCGTACGCAGGCCAAAAAATCTATGTGGCTGTACTGGCCGTAAATACCTCAGGACTGGAAAGTGACGCATTCGAAGCCGAGACTTCGGTCGATCTGCCGTCCGGCGACGCACAGCCCGGACCCGATGTCGCCCCTGGCCCGCAGATTACAGACAACCCGCCTGCAGCAATGCAGAAGGGCATGACCGTAGACCGCATAGACGTGCCGAACAATTCCACCGTCGTCGTCACCTTTTCCCAGCCGCTTGCCGACGCGCAGCAGCTCGGACCGGGGTTCTTTATTATCGTCGATGAACAAGGCGGCATTCTGGAAGTACGCGAATACGCCAAGGACGGCGCCACGGTCACACTGACCACCGGCGAACAGACTGATGGCCGCAAGTACATCTTGGGAGTTCTTCAGCGCATTACCGGCGAAGACGGCTCGAGCATCGACGGATCTGCGCCGCAAACGCCGTTTACCGGCATGGGCGCATCTGCCGAAAGCTCATCCTCCTCAGAGGCACCGGTCGCCGTAGCATCCAGCAGCTCTGCTCCGGGAAATGACTACGGCCGCAATCCGAATCTTACGAACCCCGCCAACAGCAACGAGTATGGCCGTAATCCCAATCTTGCAAACCAGAACGTCGGCAACAATCAGAATTTCTTGGATTTGCTCCGCAATCGAACGCAGGCCGGCGTCGTCACGCAGCCGACGCAAATTCGTGACACCGTACCCCCCGAAGATGCCTCGCTGCTGAGCCTCCGACGCGTTCTGCGCACAGATGGAACCTATAACGTCGTCGCAGAGTGGCGCGGCAGCCCGGACACCGCTCGCGATTTGAACGGCTACGCCATCGCTACGACCAACAACGGCTACGCTTTCACGCCGAGTTCCACCATCGATGCAGATCAAACTTCCGTGCAGTACACGCGCATTTCGCCGGGTACATTCGGCGTACGCGTCAGTGCTTTCGACCAGGCCGGAAACCGCTCGGCGGGTATCGATAAAATCATCACGCTGCCGCAGTCCGGAATCGGTCTGATCGGCGTCATGGCCGTCTCGGGCATTGCCGCCGCCCGTGGCATCCGTCGCAAGCGCCAGGCGTAAGCTTGGTGCATGTACATTCGTAGCGCTGCTCAGGCAAAGCGCTTCTTCTTCGGCATGATGCTCTGCATCTGCATGGCATTGCTCGCCTGGCGCGAGTACTCGCTGTTGCCAGACGGCAGGATGCATTTGTTGTTTTTGGACGTTGGACAAGGTGACGCCGCGTTGATTGTGACACCCCAAGGGCACCGCATTCTCATCGACGGCGGACCCGACTGGACGGCGCTTCGGCATCTTGGTGAGCATCTGCCATTTTTCGATCGGCATATCGATCTTCTCGTGCTGACGCACCCACATCAAGATCACTTGGCGAGCTTTCCGGAAATCATCCGGCGTTATCCGGTGGGATCCGTGCTCATGGCGGGAACGCCGTATGTCCTGGGTCGCTACCAAGCATTCATGGATGCATTGGCATCAGAACGCGTGCCGGTCGTCGGACCCGAAGTCCGTCGCATTCAGGTAGAAAGCGGTGTAACACTGGCAGTGCTGTGGCCGCCGCCCGATACGTTCGGCGCGCAGGTGAGCAATGTGAATATCGCATCGGTCGTGACGATGTTGGAATATCGCACGCAACGGGCGCTGTTCACCGGCGATATTGAGGAGGTGACTGAACGTGAACTTGTGCGACTGAACACCGACCTGCGTGCCGACATTCTGAAAGTACCGCACCACGGCAGCCGCGGGTCATCGTCGGCGCAGTTTTTGAAGGCAATCGGCATGGCGACGGCGGTAATTTCCTCGGGCTCGGGCAACACCTTCGGGCATCCACGCCCGGAGGCCCTGCAGCGTCTGGCAGAGGCGGGCGCCCTCATCCGCCGTACCGACCAGGAAGGCACGATTGCCGTTACGTGGGACTAGCGCTCGCAAAACGAGGGTATCGGGTATACTCTCTTGGACTTTATGCGCACCCTCCTCATCGTCGCCGGCAGGTCCACGCGTTTCTGGCCGCTCAATGATAAAAATTTGTGGCGATTGGCAGGCAAGACTCTGTTGCAGCATCAGGTCGACCGTTTACAGGAGGCCGGCTGCACCGACGTGGTGCTGGTGGGTGGCGCTCATAATATGGACGCACTGCGCGCGCTGTTTCCGGACAATAAAATCATTGAGCAAGCCGATCTATCGCTCGGGATGCGCGGCGCACTGCTGTCGTCACTGCTCTATTGCGGTGCCGAGCCGGTGTTAATCGTGAGTGGGAACGATGTAGTGGAGCCCTCGGCGTATGCGTCACTCCTGAAAAGGTTTAAGAAGAATACAAAGGCCGACGGACTGCTGCTCGCTCGCAAGGTTGATCGCTATTTCCCGGGCGGCTACCTCACGCTGGAGAATGGCGTAATTCGCGGCATCGTGGAAAAGCCCGGCGCCGGAAACGAACCGAGCGATCTGGTGAACTTGGTCGCGCATGTGCACCGCAATGCGGCTACGCTATTTGATGCGTTATCGCGTGTATCGACGACGAAAGATGACGGCTATGAAGTTGCGCTGGATGAGTTATGTAAAGAAGGTCACTACGAGGCTGTCGCCTATAAAGGTCTTTGGCAAGCCGTAAAGTACCCATGGCACCTGCTGGCACTGCTGCCGATCTTGCTGGACGACATGGGTAAAAAGAAGATCAGCCGCAAAGCCGACGTGCATCACTCTGCAGTTGTGGAGGGCCACGTCATTCTAGAAGAAGGAGTCCGTGTGCTGCCGCATGCCAGCGTTATCGGACCGTGTCACATCGGCGCCGGGACGGTGATCGGCAACAACGCGCTCGTGCGTGGTAGTTCCATTGGGAAGCGCTGCGTGATCGGTTACAACACCGAAGTCGTGCGGTCGGTGCTCGGCGACGACGTCTGGACGCACAGCTGCTATGTCGGCGACTCGGTGATCAGCAACAATGTCTCGTTCGGCGCCGGAACGACTACGGGGAACTTACGGCTTGATGAAGCTGAAATCTCGTCTTTAGTGAAAGGAGAGCTGGTCGGCACCGGACTCGATAAATTCGGCACCGCCATCGGCGAGGGTACCCGCACGGGCATCCATACGTGCATCGGCCCAGGCGTGAAGATCGGGCGCAACAGCTTCATCGGCTCGAATGTGCTCATTGATAAAGACATTCCGGACTACTCGTTTGTAAAAACATCCGTCACGCTCGACATTCGTCCGAATACAAAAGCTGCTGCAAAACCTGCTGATCGTGAGAAATTTAAACGGAAGATCTAGGTGGATATGTGGAAAGACCGAGGGGTGGACATGTGCCACCCGACGGCAACATTCCACATGCGGCACTTGTCATTCGCTACTCATAGCGCACATTCGGGGAGCATGGACAAAAGCCGCTCTTTTGTGAGTTTTCCACACCATATACACATGTTTATCGCACGCAAAAGTTATCCAGATTGACACTGAAAATGGCTCTCAATAGAGAAAAACTCAATGAGTACAAGCTTGAGTCTTCCCCGGCTTTCCTTGTGGTTACACCAGAAATACCTATCACTCCACAATGCCTATGATTACTACGAACTTTAGAAATTTACTTTAAAAAAACATCCCGTTAATAAAGCGAAATTGTTTCCTTGATAAGTCTGGCAACTTCCACTTGAATGAGTCCCTATGAAGTTCTCCTGCAAGACCCAAGAATTATTAAACGCCTTACACCTTGTAAGTCGTGCAATCGGCAATGAACAAACACTTCCTATTCTTCAAAACGTTCTAATACAAGTGGAGGGAAAGCGCTGCACATTAAGCGCCACAAATTTAGAATTATCCATTGTTACAAGTTTTGAGGTGAATATTGAAAACGAGGGCGGCATTACTGTTCCAGCAAAAGCGATTTTAAACTTCATTCAATACAACCGTGATGATGAAGTGTTGCTGGAAACAAGTGAGGGAACACAGGTGAAAATTCATTCAAAACACGCAAAGGCAGTTATTGCAGGTGAGGCGACAAGCGGCTATCCCGTTATTACATCAATCCAAAAAGAAACCGCACTCACCATCCCTGTGGGTCCATTGATTGATGCATTGAATCTTGTGACATTCGCGTGCGCAAAAACCACATCACGACCAGTGATTTCCGGTGTATACGTTCGTGTGGAGAAAGGAAAAATCATTCTCGTTGGTACGGATAGCTACCGCCTTTCTGAGTATAAAATTCCCGTCAGCGGTTTAAGCGGTGAGGTCGCATGCATTATTCCAGCGCGCTTTTTAGAGGAATTGAAAGCCGTGGTGTCGTCCAAGCGTGGTGATGAAGAAAAGGCTGCTAAAGCCGAGAAATCGGCAGAGAAAACCGAAAAGAAACCTAAAGAGGTTGAAACGCTGGACATCAACATGAGCGCACAGCAAATCGAAGTGCAATACGGTTCCACAAAGCTCACCAGTCGGCTCATTGATGGGAAGTTCCCAGATTACGTCCAAGTGTTGCCAAAAGAGAAGCATACAACGGTTACGGTGCCGACTCGCGAGCTCTTGGCGGCGGCCAAGCGCATGCATTACTTCGCCAAAGAGGTGAATAACAACATCACATTCGCAGTGACGGCGAAGGCATTGCATTTAACAACCAAGCAAACACAGCTTGGAAAAGATGAGTCTACGATCGATGCGCAGGTCGAGGGTACGGAGAATAAAATCGCCATCAGCTCCAACTACATGATCGACTTCTTGTCGCGCATTGGAGCGGACGAACTCTCTATTGAAGTTTCCGATAAAATGCATCCCGCCGTGTTCAAATTGCCGGGGAACGAGAACTACCTCCACCTGATCATGCCTTTGCGCATGGCTGAGGATTGATGTAGAGTAGTACTCGTCCGCACAAGAAAACATTCGTGCGACGTTCTTCTATTGGAGTGATTTACGTCTTCCTCCGCAAATGATGCGGACGGGACTTTGCTTTCAGAGCATGATTCCTGCGTTGTTCATCGGTGAGAAGACCCACAGCGAGCTGGCTGACCTGCTCGCCGCCAAGCGTGCCCTCACGTTGTCGGGTTTGAGCAATGAAACCGCCCGCGCAATGATCATCAGTCATTTATTGGGGTTTCGCCCCAAGCCGACGGTGATTTTGACCGAGGATGCCGTACGTTGCGAAGGACTACTGCATTGGCTGCACTTCTTCGAGCGCGACAGCTTCATTTTGCGTTTCCCAGCAGAGGAGTGCACTTCGCACGATCTTGGTACGGTGATCCGCGTCCTGAAGGGTGATGGCATTGCTATTGTGGATCGCGAGACCTGGGAACGCGAATTACCGCTGTTCCGCGAACTACATGATGCCAGTCTTACCATGAAGGTCGGCGACAGTGTGGATTTTACGGCACTCTTTTCAGATCTGATCGACCGCGGCTACAGCCACAGCGGCGGCCAAGAGCTGATGCCGGGCGAATACCACCGCACCGGCGACGTGCTCGACGTCTTCCCTGCAGGCGAAGAGCGCCAACTCCGTGTGATGTTCTCCTTCGATAAGGTGGAGAAAATCATTATTACCGAAACCGGAGAGCTGGCCGATTCCGTCACGTTGTACCCGCTCAACTGGGAGAAGACTGCACTACTCAGCAAACAACTCCCAGCCAAGAGTTTACTGGTCATCGACGACCAAGACGACGTGGCGGTAGAAGCCGACGTGGAAAAATTGTCACTCACCAGTTTCCCGGAAACAGAGGAGAACCACGTGCACTTGCGCTATTTGTCGGTGCTGAAGTTCTACACGCTGTCCGATTTTATCAACGACGTAAAGGATAAGCTCAACCAGGGTTGGTCGCTGGTAGTCGTCACCAAGCGCGCAGAAGAATTGGAGGGAATTCTCACGGAAGAAAATATTACCCATACGCTCAAGGCTGAGCGTAGGCCCGGCATGATGACAGTGGTTTCGGCCGAGCCCAACGAGTTGCTCCCCCACTCGTTGCAGAACCCAGACATGAAGTGCGCGCTTATTACCGATCGCGAAATCTTCTCCCTTCGCAAAGAAGCCAAGCAGCGCTCCGTGCAGCGCTTGGCACTGGATTTCATCACCTCGTTGCAAGTCGGTGATTTCGTGGTCCACATGGAACACGGCATCGGCCGCTTCGAAGGAATGACGCAGAAAGAAGTGGATGGATTGGCCCGCGAGTACCTGGAAATCACCTATGCCGAGGGCGACAAGTTGTTCGTGCCGGTGGATCAAGCCGACAAGCTGAGTAAGTTCGTGCACGAGGAAGGCGACGAGCCGGTGCTCACGCGCCTGGGTTCGGTGGAGTGGAAGAAGATCACCAAGAAAGTCTCCGAACAGGCCGAGAAAGTCGCCAAGGAACTGCTGGAAATTTACGCCAAGCGCTCGCGCGCCAAGGGGCATTCATTCCCAACCGATACCGAGGATCAGCACAAGTTCGACCAAGCCTTCCCCTACACCGAGACGCCGGGTCAGATTAAAGCCATTGAAGACATTAAGCGCGATATGGAAGGCCCCCACCCCATGGACCGCCTGGTCTGCGGAGACGTGGGATTCGGCAAGACCGAAGTCGCCATGCGCGCCGCGTTCAAGGCTGTACAGGGCGGCCGCCAGGTGGCGTTCTTGTCACCCATTACCATTTTGGCCGATCAGCACTACCGCAGCTGCATCGAGCGTATGAAGGGCTTTAATATCCGCATCGAGATGTTGTCGCGATTCCGCACCGCCGCTGAGCAGAAAGAAACACTCAAGCGCCTTGCTGAGGGCAGGGTGGACATCGTCGTTGGTACACACCGCTTGCTGCAGGAAGACGTGGTCTTCAGTAATTTGGGGCTACTGATCGTGGACGAAGAACAGCGTTTCGGCGTGAAGCAAAAAGAACGCATGAAGCAAATGCGTGCCGCGGTGGACATCCTCACGCTCACGGCCACACCCATCCCCCGCACGCTCAACCTTGGCTTGCACAAGCTGCGCGACATTACGACCATCACCACGCCGCCACCCGGACGCATGCCGATCATCAGCGAAGTCCGCAAATATTCGGACGGCTTGATCCGTGACGCGATCATGAAGGAGACTGCCCGCGGCGGACAGGTCTACGTGCTGCACAATCGCGTTGAGACGATCGATGCCTTCGCCGCCAAGCTCAAGGCCATTGTGCCGAGCGCGACGTTCGTGGTGACCCACGGACAATTGAAGCCTGAAGTGTTGGAGGAGCGCATTTTCAAGTTCAAAGACGGCCAGTACCAAGTACTCGTCAGTTCGACCATCATCGAGAACGGTATCGACTTGCCGCGTGCCAACACGCTCATCGTGAACGAAGCCGAGAAGTTCGGTTT
>CAYWJU010000009.1:0-1543 GCA_964458645.1 uncultured Candidatus Peribacteria bacterium
TGTTGGTCGCGGTATTGCAACCGGCAAGCAACAATGCGGAAGCAGCTGCGGCAAACACCGGACGAAGCACGCGGCTCTTCTTGGCACGAGTAACGAGGGTGGTCATGAAAAGGGAGGAAAAAAACTGAAATGGGGACGTCAGAATGCCCCAACGTCCGCAGAATACCAAGTCATCCTTAAGAAACAATTAAGGCGGTACTGTGCGTCTGGCTTCGGACTGGCAGCGTGCAGCTGTTTCGCCTATGCTTCGGCCATGGAAACCACCCTTGCAAAGGCGCAGTGCGAAGCATTGCTTGCCGCCGGATATTACGGTCACTTGGCCTGTTACGACGGCAAGGATCCGTACATCGTGCCGGTGACGTACTTGTACAAAGACGGCTGTGCATACGGCTTTACGCGAGAGGGAAAGAAAATCGACATCATGCGCAAACACCCGCGCGTGTGTTTCCAAGTCGAACACATCGACAACGGATTCACCTGGCAAAGCGTCATGGCATGGGGCGAGTTCCAAGAAGTGCTCGACGAAAAGACCGTTCAGGCGATGAAATTGCAACTCGCACACCAGTACGGAAAGATTACCGTTCGCGAACGCGCGTTGCCCGTGTCGCCCATGATTACGGACATGCACAAGCACCAGTATGGCGATATCGACAACAGCATCATTTATCGCATCAAGATCGACCGTATGACCGGCAAGGCGGCGAAGCTAGACTAAACGAACGCGCAGCCCCACTTTGAATGTGCGATGCACTGCAGGCATTGCTTCATTGTTGCAAGAGAACAGCGGGATTCGCTTGCGAACAGTGCAGCAATAGGACATGCGAGATTGTGCAATATTTCAATCTGAACTGATGGAGTTTTAGCGACGACGGTAACGCCGGCGCGGACTTGGTGCGCCTGGCTGTACGCCGATTTGCGGAACAGCCGTAGGCAGCTTGGCTTCCGGAACATCATCGCCGCCGAAGCGAGTGACGATGTACGTGCCGCTGCGCGGCTCACGCTCAATGTCGATTATGCCAAGCTTCTTGGCGTCCTCGAGCAAATGCGTGAAGCTGCGATAGCCATAATACGTTTCGTCGAACGAGGGCTTCTTGCGCTTCATGGTGTCTTTAATCAACGAAGCCTGCAGACGCTGGTGGTTCTCGCGCAACAGTGCCACACACGTATCCAGCAAGAGTGCGAAGACTTCGCGTTTCTTTTCAGGCAGTTGCGATTCCAACGTGGTTGCAGCCTGTTTTACTTCGCGCGTCAGATCCTCGTAATAAATGAATTCGTCGCAGTTATCGCTCAAGAGACCGGACGTAGACCCGCGCATGCCAAGACCGATGACGTGCTTGCCGTTCTCCTTCAGCTTGGAGACCAGCGGCGAGAAGTCGCTGTCGCCGGAAACAATCACGAACGTGTCGATATGCGGCTTGCTCCACGCCAAGTCCATGGCGTCTACGACCATGCGGATGTCGGCCGAGTTCTTGCCGGTCATCACCCGCTTGGGAATCTCCACCAGTTCGACGGCGGCGGAGTGCAGCGTGGACGCGAAGTTGCC
>CAYWJU010000009.1:1553-62740 GCA_964458645.1 uncultured Candidatus Peribacteria bacterium
GTCCTTGGCGTCTACGCCCATGCGGTTGTCGGCCGTTTTCTTGCCGGTCCGCCCGCGCTGGGGGATCTCGTTGTGTTCGATCGCCGCTTCGTGGAATGGCCCCGTGTAGTGCGGAAAACGACTCCAGTCACAGTATGCTTTTTTCACGATCAACTTCCCTTTGTCGAGCAAACGCTCCAGCACCTTATTCACTTCGAAGTGCGCTTTTTTCTGATCTTGGAACCCCATGGCAAGGTTCTCGAGATCGATGAATACGGCCAGACTGCGCTCGGAATCGGAGGCGGAGACGGACATACGTTACGGGGGGAAGCCGAAGTCTGTGGAAATCGTATGCTCTTTTCCAGCGAGTGTCTCTAGGAAACAGGCGTGCGTACCCAACTGTCTGTTGCGGAATACGGCAGTCATGCAGATAACCGCACCGAAAGCGAATGATTGAATATTCCTACCGGCGCTCTCGCACTGGTGCGCTGAAAGGGTTCATGGTGAAGAAATTTCAGCGTGCGTCCTTTTCTTCTCGTTCGGGCAACACCACGTAGAACTGATCGCGGAATGCAACCCGTTCGGGTGGGAAGCCGAGCGTCTCGAAGTACGCCTTAGCGTCCTGCTCGGTCGGTGCCGGCAAACCCAAGTCTTTCTTGAGCGTCGCAGCTTTGGCCGTTCCTCCGATGGCGAAATCCAGCCGCAAGTCACCAACCATGACGCGGTATGCGCCAATGTCCTTGAATATACGGCCGAACGTTTCAAAGTCGCGAAACCCAACCAATGGAGCAACTGCCGCCTGTGTCTTCACGCCATTTTTTGCCAGCGTTTCCATGGCATTCAAACGACCTTTGATAGATGTAAAGGGCTGCGGCAATCCTGCAGGAAGGTCACTGCCATCAATATCGGTTTCGAACCCTATGCCGACAATCAGATTCGTCTGATGCTTGATATCATTCAGGATCGGGAGAATTTCGGATCCGGCGGCAACATCGGTATGGGTATGCAAGATAAGGCCTTGCGGCGGCCGTTGAATCATTTCTTCCAGCAAGCGACGCGTAATGTCGGTCACCTCGCTGGCATGGCCGGGTAATGGCTCGGTATCGGTGGAAAGGAATACTGAAATATTCAGACCCTCATCTGCCAGACGCTGAGCATCGGCCCGATACTGTTCGGGAATGCTTCGCTTGGCGGCGTCGCCCTGCCAACCCAAATGCGAGAAGCAAAATCTGCCGCACAGCGCCTTGTCGCCAATCTGACATCCCTTGGAGGCATTGACGGTAGAGGTAATAATGCGGTCTTTACCGTACAGTGGAGCGGCAAGACGCCCCCAATCAATCATAAATTTTGGCAACGACTGCACTGCCGTATACGGCTCCGAGCAAACCGTTTTCAGGTTTCCGGAGGAAGCTTCTCGCACCAGCAATTCGGGTTCGCGATACAACATGGGGAGCTTACGTGAACGCGCACTATAATAATTTTTGCATTTTTGTCAAAAAATTGCCCGAGAGAATGTTTTGCGGCTTTCCAGGGCGCGAAAACGTCTACCCCTTCACTTTCGACATGGTCGCATACGCGAAAACCCGCATGTTCGCATGCGGGAGCTCGCGCAAATGCTTACTCTGCGGGATGCGCCTCCTGGCGCGTGTCGTATGCTTAGTTCGAAGAGGAGGAAGTACCTTGCGTCGTAGCCTGCATTGCCCCACACAGAGCGGACGCCTTGGTAAGCAGATCGATCGTCATATTGAAATGCGTTGCATTGGCTTCATTGGGGGTAAGCTTGCCGCCCTTCACCAATGTCGTGTTGATTGCTTTGCAGTAATCATCCATGTCTTTTTTCTGCTTTTTGATTTGCTTCAGCTTGAGTGCAGACGTGCTGCTGCTCACACTGAAAGAGCTGCTGCTCGACTTGGGCTTCGGCAACTGCAGCATGGGGCGACTACTGGAAACGCTGGAGCTGGAAGTGCTGCTTACGCTGCTCTCCGAGCTGGAGCTGGTTTCACTGGAACTCACACTGCTCTCGGTGCTGCTGGAACTGGAGCTGCTAACGGGCAGTAAAATGGGGCGTGTAAGCATAAGGGCCGACGCGGACGGAGCTGCAATCAGAAAAGCCGTCACAAGAGAAAGGGGGGTGTGGATGCGCATGATCGGCATGGTAAAGGATGGTCGTAGCGAGCCACAATCAAAAATACTCTCGGCCGGAACTATGAGCGCAAGCGACGCGCGATCTTCAGGCACACGTAACCAAGTCCTGTTCCCAGCGTATTCAGGATCAGGTCGTCTACATCGAAGGTACCCATCATGAACGCCATTTGTACGCACTCCAACGCAAGGCTGAGCGAAAAGCCGATGAATGCAATGCGCCAAAACGACGCAGTGGATTGTTTCAGCAACGGCAGCAGGATTCCGAGCGGCATGAAAATAAGAACGTTACCGAGCAGATTCGGCAATGCAACGCTCCAGTTCGGTAAGCCGTTCGCATAGATGGCGATTGTATGAAGCGGAATGACGTTCGCTCTTGCCATATTTTCGGCAAGACGTTCGGCATAGGTCGTGCCACGGAGCACGAAGAAGTGATGCTTCAACAACACAACACGCACCAACAGGCCCGCATAACACACGAAAATCGCCCACAAAAGGTTCCGTCGCATAGACACCGAGTATACAGCCGACTCCGATTATTTCATCAGGCTCAAGAGTCCTTTGTTCTTCACGATGTTCTTATAATCCCACTGGATCGTTTTGGACTTCTTCAGCCAGCGGGCCAATGCCTTCGCATCAACGTCATCCACAGAGGTGTAGCGGACCTCGGCCGCCTTGAACGAGCCCTCGTTCACCAGACCGGGTTCCTCGAATGATTGGCCGCTCCAGAACAGCACACGAACGCAGTCTTTCAGTTTGTGATATCCGACGATCGGATTGCCCTCCAGAAACCAGACGGGGTGCCGGTGCCAGATCTTGTATTCGGCGCCGGGCAAACCCTTCTCGATGATCAGGAACAACGCATCGCAGATATCGCGGTCGGCTTTGGCGAGAGCCGTGTGATACGCCTGAATGTCTTTGTGCATGAGTGTGATTGTACGGAAATGAGCGCAAATAACCCAGTCTTATGGCCGCCGCATGCTATGATCCGCGCTATGCAAAAAATCGTCCCCCATCTCTGGTTCGACACGCAGGCGGTGGAAGCCGCAGAGTTCTACGTCTCCGCGTTTGGCGGCGACTCGAAGATCACACATTCGTCGATCTTGCACGACACCCCCTCCGGCGACTGCGACATCGTGTCGTTCGATCTATGCGGCTTCAGCTTCATGGCCATCAGCGCTGGTCCGCTGTTCACATTCAACCCGTCGGTGTCGTTCATGCTCAACTTCGATCCGTCCAAAGACAAAGACGCCCGCAAGCACCTGGATGCGCTTTGGGCCAAGCTTTCTGAGGGTGGTGAGCCGCTCATGCCGCTAGACAAGTACCCGTTCAGCGACCGCTACGGCTGGATCAAGGACAAGTACGGCGTCAGCTGGCAGCTCATCCTCACCAAACCCGAGGGCGAACCGCGTCCGTTCATCATCCCGTCGCTGATGTTCACCGGCGACAACACGGGTAAAGCCGGCGAAGCCATCGATTTCTATGTCTCCGCGTTCAAGGATTCCAAGCGCGGCATGACCGCGATGTACCCGCCCGGCGCATCGCCGGAACCCGCCGCCAAAATCATGTTCGCCGAGTTCATGCTGGAAGGTCAGTGGTTCGCAGCCATGGACAGCGGACACATGCACAAATTCGGCTTCAGCGAAGCCCTTTCGTTGCTGGTGCTCTGCAAGGACCAGGAGGAGATCGATTTCTACTGGAACACGCTTTCGGCCGTTCCCGAAGCCGAACAATGCGGATGGCTGAAGGACAAATTCGGACTCTCGTGGCAGGTCTCCCCCACCGCCATGCATGCGGTCATGCAAAGCGGTGACGAGAGAAAAATCGCGCGCGTCACACAAGCGTTCCTGCAAATGAAGAAGTTCGATCTGGCTGCGCTGGAGAAAGCGAGCAACGGGAAGTAGCTGGCATTGCTGCAGGGCAGCGGCCTTTCCATCGTTTGAGGCGCACGCTGTAGTGAAACCGAATCAGGCCAGGCCTTTCTCCTTTGCAAGCGGCAAGAGCAAGTTCTTGAACTTTGCGATAACCGCTGTCACATGCAATGCACCGTCAGTCGTGTGCACCACATCGGACCGGTGGATGGCGTTCATCAACCGATTATTCAGCATGATGTACGGATGCCTACTGGCAAGCTCAAGAATGCGCGGATCCTGCGTGTCGGGAGGCACGACGTGAAAGAGCGGAGTCTTGTAGAGGGTCATCATGTACTTCATGAAATGGTCACTCTCGGTGCTGCCGTCGATAAGGTCGGCCAGCTGCATGACGATGGCCTCGTACTCGACAAAAGACTGGATGAGCCAATCGACGATGGCCGGATTGTGCTCGGCGGCACGGTTGAACGCCATCCGGTGCGAGCGCACCGCCAGCATTTCGTAGTTGGGAATTTGGCCGCCGTGCGGATATTGAATTTCGGCAGGCACGTCGTAGAGAAGATCACTCCACTCCCGGAGCCTGTCGTAGTCCGGCTCTTCCTGGTGAATGCCGTGAATGGGCATGTGAAACAATCCATCGTGCCCTACCGCGAATTGCATTTGCCCAAACCGCGCAAAAGCCTGCTGCGCAAGCTTGGGATCGGCTTCGAAAGCGACATCCACGACTTCGGGCGGCAACATCCAAAACCCCGTTCGCACCGCATCTTGCCCACCCTCTTCACGAAAGGTCTGACCCTGCAGGCGCTGATTGAATAGCCCGTACCGCGTGCTCCAGTCCGGCCTCTCCTTCACGTAGCGGATGGTGGTTGTGGACGACAAAAACACATCCAGGTCCGCGGGAAGCACATGCTCCTCCGGCATGGGAGCACATTCGACAAAGCCCGGAAATTTCGGATCCGTGATGATGTCTTTTGTGATGACGGGAACGTGGTTATACACGACGCCGCGAATCTTCATCATGATTCCGGAAAGCTGCTCCCAGTCGTAGCCCAACAGCTCTTCATTGAACGGAATGCCGAGACGACTCAGGAGTTTGGTGATGCGGCTTTTCTCGGCCTCGAACACCACCGTATTCGGCGTGCGGGCGTTGGGCTCAAAGAGACCGGCCGACAGAGCGTCGACGGTGTGTTGAGCGGTTTTGCCATTGAGGAAATACCGGTCGTAACGGTAAGCCGGCTCACTGCGAGTTTTCATCAACGATATCATAATACTTTTACTCAATTTGTCAATTTAGGGCGAAAATGGCTCTCAGGCCTCGTAAAGAACCGAAACCGGCTGCTTCCTGCCTACGTTCCTAGAGGTTCTCGGCCAGCTCCACGATGATTCCTTCCGGCCCGCGGATGTAGCAGAGTTTGTAGACGTTCGCGTAAGCCTCCACGGTTCCCATGAGTTCCGCGCCGTGGTTTTTCCTGAGTTTTGCGAGCAACCCGTCCAGATCCGTCACGTTGAAGCAGGCGTGGCTGAAGCCCAGCGTGTTCGGCGCCCTCGGCTGCAGGCCCTTTTCATCGAGCGGCGAATGGAATTTCACGAGCTCGATGACGGCCGGGCCGCCCGGAATGCCCAGCATAACGATGCTGTCCCGCACGCCTTTCAGTCCGATGATGCGTCCCGCGAATGCGCCGTTCTCGCCTTCCATGTCCATTTCGCCCTGCACTTCCAAACCGAGATCCAGGAAAAACGCCTTGGCGGCGGCCAGGTCCTGGACGTTGATACCGACGTGGTCCATGCGGTTGACCTTCATGCACCGACTCTACCCTACTTGCGCAGAATCTTCTCCATCGGCCTGCCCTTCGCCAACTCATCGACCAGCTTGTCCAAATAGCGGACCTCGCGCATGACGTCGTCCTCGATTTCCTCGATGCGCACACCGCAGATCATGCCCGTGATCAGCTTCCGTAAAGGATTGAGCTTGGGAGCCTTGGCAAAGAACGTTTCAAAGTCCGTCTCTTTCTCAATCTCCTTCTCCAATCCTTTCTGGGTGTAGCCGGTCTGCCAACGGATCACTTCATCCACTTCGGCTTTCGTGCGGCCTTTGCGCTCTACTTTCGCGACATAGAGGGGGTAGACGCGTCCGAAGGCCATCTTGCGGACCCGTTCAAGGGTTTTGGGATTTTCTTTCATATGCTGCGCATTCTAGTACCAAAATCTTTCAGGGGCAGCTCGACGAACTCGGTCCTAGTGGAACTGCGTGCGGTTGCGCTTCTGAAGGCCATCTTGATTGCAGAAGCTATTGTTGCACTTCAATCAGAACTTCATTGCGGGTCATCCACGGCGGAGTCCACGGCGCGTTGTAGCCGGCAAACGAAGGCTTGCCCACCACGTGGACATCGTCACGAATCAACGCCTCAAGAAGTTTCTGCTCCATGGCGCGGATACGGCCGTCATTGCGAAACCCCGAGAAGCGCCGCACAGCCATGGTTTTCTCCGGAACCGCCACAAGCTTCACGCGGGGGTCTTTCGGAACAGGCAAGGAATCGAGGGTGTACGAGCTGGGCATGACGAAGGCGATGATCCGGGAATCACCGTCGCTTTTTGCCAGCACAGGCGCAGTCATTGCTATGGCTTGCGATGCCGGTTGCTGCGCAATGACCGGAGCAGTCATAGCAATCGGCTGCCGTTTTTCGTTACCGCCGAAAATGTACCCCGCTACGATCATGAATCCGTTATTCAGCGACTCCGTGTACGAGCCGCTCATCGTGACCTGTGCTTCAATATGCGGAGCATACGTTCGTATCTCGTATCCATCCGCCTTCCGGACAACCGCGTACTTCGCTTGCTCGACCTTTGAAGAGAAATAGCCCCAGACAGACCAGAGTACACACACAGCCAGCACGATGAGGATGATTGTCATGAACTTCACACTAGCATTCCTGCCGGAGTACGAAATAGAAACGAGGATCTTCTCAGGACAGAGATTGTGGACTTCTCGCTCCCTACTTCGCGGGTGTGTCATGTGCTTCCGGCCGAGTACCCTTTTCATTGTAGTTTTTCTGCAGCGCGGCCTCCGCCTCGATTTCATCGGGGCTCAGCGATCCGTCCCAGGCCTTCTCTGTCGTCGGGGCAGCGGCTTTTCCATCGTTCTTTGCCGGTTCTTTTGCGATTGCATCGGGTGTCATGGGAGTAGGTGGAAAACGATAAAATTCACATGGCTCATCTCTCATGACGTCGTACCAGTCACGGACTTACACGGGAGTATTCCACTGCGTATTTCTGAATTTTTCCGCATAGAACACAGGACTACAGAATGCCGGCAAACCTCAGCAACAAGACAAGGGCAATAATGCCGATGAGGATATAGCCGATTCGCTTCAGTTGGCCATCCATCGGAATGTAATTAAAGATCAGCGCGACTAACAGCAGAACTACGAACGGTGTAATTGCACCCATAAAAAAGAGGAAAGGATGAAGGGTCTGCACAATGAGACGTCTGAAAGAAGCACTTCTGACAAAAGGACATACCTGCATATCGCTGCCCGCCATTACTCAACGATAATGCGTCTTTTGGCAACGGCGATTCCATCCTTCTCGTGAAGCACTGAAAGAATCTACCTTTGCGCTGAAAATCGGCATCTCATTGGCTTATGGTTGATGCATTCAATGCAAAAATATTGATCTACGAAGCAAGAAACACCCGAGCGATTGTTGGCCAGGCAAGAAGTGCTGCGATAACAGCAATCGCGATGAGCGCATTCCGCCGAACTTGGCGATCCTGATGCATAGGAAACACTCTACCTCCTCAGCAAGGTTGTTGCACGCATGCTGCATTGCTACGCTACTGCCATGCGCATGATGGCAGCCGTGGGCGTTGGAATCGTTACCGTCGGAATCGTTGCCGCTGCAGCTCTTTCGGGATTTCAAGAAGCGCAAACACCATTGCCGGAGTGGCTTCAGAAAGAAAACGCGGAGTCTCAGGAAGCCATTGAAGCCGGCCGACAGATGGCCGGGATCGTTCCGGATGAAGAGTTGGATGACGTCACAAGCATGTGTTCTGGTTGCGCAAATCAAGTCGCCGCAGCCAACGGGTTGGTGCTTTCGCATAACCGTCTCTTTTCAGATCTCAGCAAAGCCATCAACGAATATCATGACCATACGAATCGGATGAAGCTGGCAATAGAAGAGGTGAATAAAGAGTGGGATGCCGTGACGGATGACGTAGAACTTCCGGACGAGACGCATTGGTACAATCCAACGACCTGGTTTGGCGAAAAGCATGTCTACGACATCGTACTGCCTGAAGATAGTGAAGTGGTCACCAACCCGTACAAAGTCGTCTTGCAAGAAGACAAGCTGGGACACATGCGCGAGCTGCTCGCCAACGAGCGTGCGCTCAAAGATGAAATGCGGTCCCGAAGGCCGCGGATCTATGAGATGGAAAAGGGCTTGGACAAGCTGAAGGCATCGTACGATGCAACAATGGCAGAGCTTCACCTGTGTGAACAAGGACCCCTGTGTCATTCCGGAGCCCGCGCCGATGCTTCCAGTTCATCGAAAGCATCTTCCCCTGCCCCATCTCCTGCAGTGAGCTCTGCAGCATCTTCATTGCCAGCCCCAGCTCCTTCTTCCGTTCCCGCTGCGCCCGCATCCGGCACAGACGACCTGCAATTCAAGATTGCCGGGATTACGGCCACGGATGATGCTGGTACGAAAATTGTTTTTGAGCCCGCAGGGTATGTCCGTCGCAACGGCCACGAAGATCTTCAGTGGGAATGGAAGACCACGGGAACGAGTTGTGGTGCGGTGGAAACGCACAGCTGGTTCAATAATCAGCAGAACAACCCCTACGCAATCCGCTGGGTCTACTGGCAGTGCGGCGAATCTCATCCAAGTGATATTTCAGTCAATCTGACGGTGCGCTGGCATGACAAGGTTCTGGCGCAGTGTTCCTACAGCGGCGCGGCATCCGGGACAGGGCCGGCATGCAAGTAATCGAGCGGTGTTCCATGTACAACAAAATGGCTCCCCGGGCTGGATTCGAACCAGCAACCCCCTCGTTAACAGCGAGGTGCTCTACCGTTGAGCTACCAGGGAACGGACGTCTTTCACGCAATGATGACAAGCGCTGCACTACGCAGCGGACCCGAATAGTATAGTTTCGGCGGCCCGCTTGTCGAGTGCTACTGAACGACCACTTGCGACGCGATGCCGATGATGAGAATAGCCAGTAGAACGACTGCGATGACCACATCCCTCACGCGGCGCATGAACAGCATGGGAGCGGGCGTCACCCACACAAACAACACGTCGTCGGGTAGATACTGTTTGGCCAGCTTCAAGAAGCCGTGCTTATGGGCGGCCCCCAGCACGAAGGCTGCCAACACTTGGCCCGGTGTATCACCCCTACGTTTGCGTTCGATCTCGGCCTGTTCAACGATCGCCTGGAACATTGCGCGGTCGCGCTCGGGGCTGGAAATGGCCACGTTGAATGCATGGATCAGATCATTTCTTTTCACGATGGCGTGGTACTCCTCTGGTCGCAGGCCCTTGCCGCCTTTGCCGAGCGCGGCGCGGTACGCGTCGGTGCTTTCGACTTCGTTGATGAGTCCCTGCAACCGATTAATATTCTCACCCACAGCTCCGTGAATGGCGCGGTGCTCAATGGGGAAAATACCCACCCGCTCATCGCGCGCCTGCAGCACCACCAACGCATTCAAATTGAACGCTTCGTTGGCAGCGACTTTTACATCGCGACGGGCCAACGCCGAGCGCCAACGGGCGGCAACGCCTTTCAAATAACTGGCTTCGGAACCCTGGCGGCCAAGGCCTTCCCGGACTTCTTGCAGAACGTCTTCGTTGGTCCTGGCGCGGATCATTTGACCATTTGGCGACGAGAATCCCTCTTGGCCAAACGTATCCACGCGAGCAAATTCCACCAGCCCCGCGCACACGCCGTAAATCCATGCCTGCACCACGCCGATGTTCCTGGCCTGCCAACGGGCAAAGCGGCCGCTCAGCACCGGATGTACCTGACCGATGCCGATAATCAGGTGCTTGGCATGCAACGACGAACACACGCCGTCTAGGTGCGCACCCGGAAAGACCCGCGACCGCTTGAGCACATCCAGCGCATCGAGCGCCGGGCCGCGCGTGCGGAGGAGTCGGCGGAGAGGGTAGAGGTTCATGCCTACCCATCGTAGCAGCGATTCGACAATCGCTGCGACTCGTACTCCCTCTCCCTTCGCAAAGGGAGAGGGGAAAGATTGTGCTGAGCAATGCACGTTGTACTCCCTTCTCCACCGCAGTGGAGAAGGGCCGGGGATGAGGAGCGCCTTGGGCCATTCGCCATTCTTCCTGTATTCTCGCGGCATATGGCGAAAAAGAACCTCACACCGCGCGCGAACAATTTCCCCCAGTGGTACCAGGATGCCATCGGCATCGCACCGGACCTGTACGACGAATCCCCCGTCACCGGCTGCATTACGTTCGGTCCGCTGGCCACCGCGCTGTGGAGCAACGTCCGCAAGTACTTGGACAAGCGCATGCGCGCCATGGGTGTGGAGAACATCATGCTGCCCATGCTCATTCCGCAGAGCTTCTTCGACCGCGAGAAAGAACACGTGGAAGGCTTCGCCCCCGAGTGTGCCATTGTTACCGAAGCAGGCGGCGCCAAGCTGCCCGAGCGCTACGCCGTGCGTCCCACGTCCGAGACCTTGTTCGTGGACTGGTACAGCCGTGGCGGCCGCGTGCAGAGTCACCGCGATCTGCCCCTGCTCGTAAATCAGTGGTGCTCCGTCATGCGCTGGGAGAAGCGTCCGCGCGCGTTCCTGCGTACCTCCGAATTCCACTGGCAGGAAGGTCACTGCATCTTCGCGTCGCAGGAGCAGTGCCGTGCCTTTACGCTCGCGATCTTGGATTTGTACGCCGAGCTGGCTGAGAAAGTGCTGGCTGTGCCGGTGGTGAAGGGCGACAAGCCGCAGCACGAGGTGTTTCCGGGTGCCATCGGCACGTACACCATCGAGGGCATGATGCAGGACGGCAAGGCGCTACAAATGGGCACCAGCCACATGCTGTCGCAGAACTTCCTGATGGGTAGCGACGGCAAGCCTATGGTGTCGTTCTTGGACAAAGACGAGAAGCAGCAAGTCCCCTGGTATGACTCGTGGGGAGCTTCCACGCGCCTGCTGGGTGCCATGCTCATGGCCCACGGCGACGACGACGGCATCGTGATTCCGCCGCATATTGCTCCGGTGCACGCAGCCGTGCTGCCGATCTACGCCGGCGAAGCCGGAGAGAACGCCAAGGTGGAAGAGGCCGCCCGTGCGCTGTCGCTCAGCATCGCGTCATCGACCAATCCGTTCGATCCATCGCAGGGCACCAACGTCCGCAGCTACCCCATGCACGGCCGCGCCGATGACTTCGAGCAATCCGAAGGCGGACTGACCGTGCGCATGGACAACCGCAAAGAGCTCCGGTTGGGCGACAAGACTTTCCGCCAGATCCACGCCGGCACGCCGGTGCGGGTGGAGATTGGCGCGCGCGACCTGGCCGAACAGTCCTGCGTGGTGAAGAGTCGCATTCGCGGCCGCGACGGTGCCGTGAAGACTTCTCTCTCCAACGCACCAGAGGTCATCGCCAAGATGCTGAAGGAAGACCAGCAATCGCTTTACGACCGTGCGCTGAAGATGCAGCAGGACAAAACCGTGGAAGCTGAGTCCTACGACGAAGTGAAGGCCGCCCTGGAAGGCGGCAAGTGGGCGCTGATCCCGTGGGACGGCACGCCGGAGACGGTGGCTAAGCTGAAACAGGACACCCAAGGTGGCAGTTACCGCTGCTTCCCCTTCGCGGCCAAGGAAGATGCCAAAGGCCTGAAGGACCCGGTGTCCGGAAAGCAGAGCGCATTCGCCAAGAAAATCATCGTAGGGAAGGCGTATTAAGGTTAAACTATATTGACATTTATTTTTTGAAGCGGAGAATCTCAGGTTGCTATGAATAATCGCAGCCCACTGGTACTTAGACATGAGACCTTTATCCTTGATGCGGAATTGGTCACAGCTTTAGATGAAAGTAATATGAAAAAAATAACTACTAATTTTATTAAAGAGCTACTAGATGTTCTGGGAATGGAAGAACTAGCATCTCTGGGCATATACCCCGCTGTCGATTTACGCGCTCCAGGCTGGTCATTCATTCAACCCATTACAACTAGCCATATTAGTGGTCATTACTTTGAAAAGCCGGGGAAATCACCGCATATTCACATAGATATCTACAGCTGCTCCGAGGTGAACTTCATACATATAATCAGTATTGCTGATAAACATTTAAAACTAGGAAAATGGAGTGCCAACTTTATAATCCGTTCGTTTGAATTATCTGATCGCAGAAATATATTAATTACTGGAATCGGCGGAAAAGTTCTAAGTAAAAAATTGTGTCATTAAATCCGCTAAACTAGAATTTTTGCACAGGCTGCTATATAACTATTTACTAGAAAACAGCAAGTACAGGCTATGGCTATTATGAACCTGGCTAGAAGCCTGCAATACTTCTTTTGGATACTTTACCAGCAAAACAGTTATTTGAAGCACTACTACAGCAATAAGTAATAGTGAACAATTCAGCATTGAAGTTTTAGACTCAATCATTTAGGAAGAGCAACGAATATAAATTCTAAGATTTAATCTAAAGAAAAAATCGGGCGCAGGATAATCGCAAAAAAAAATTCGTCCAGAGGAAAATCCTGAAATTACTTAAACCCTGTGATGCACTTAGACTTTTGGTAAATTACCAATAACAAAACGTAGCATGACCTTTCCAATTTTTTGCATATAAAATTGTTTTAATCCGCGTCAAAAAATATAGAGGTTGTTAATATAGTAATGAATACTATACAATCAGATCATTATGTGGCTTATTTTCGGATTAGCTGCCCCTTTGTTGTGGGCCCTTGTGCATATATTGGATGAATACTGTGTTGATCATCTCTTTGAAAAGCCGTGGATGGGCGTGGTTACAAGCGCTGCTGCATCAGCAATAGCATTTATAGGGCTTCCCTTTATTTTATTTTATGTAGATTTTTCTACATTTAGCCTGCAGCTTTTTTTAGCAGCCATAATAGCTGGCCTATTTATTCAGGTAAGCCAAGGCTTCTATTTCACAGCCCTCTCTTACAGTGAAGCAGGGATAGTCGCCGGCTACTGGAACATGATTCCCGCCTTATTGCCTGTAGCCAGCTTCATCATTTTTGGGCAAATACTTTCACTAAATCAGTACATTGGAATTGTTATTTTGATTATTGCCTCAACGGCAATGTGCTTGACTGATTATCATAAAAATACTCGAAAGAGCGCATTTGGCCTCATGATCGTCAGCTGCATATTCCAAATTGCTTCATATTTGGTAATGGAATTTGCTTATCATCGAATGGATTTTTTCATTACATTTTATGGAGTAATAATTGGGATTGTATTTTTCGGCATGTTGCCGCTATTAAATGGGCATGTATTTGAAACGTTTAAGAGAAATATTGATGCAGTAAAGCTATCTGCAAAATTCTTCCTAATTATTGAAATAATCAATATTTTTGCACTTTGTTCTGCACAGATGGCAATAAAGTTAGCAAATGCATCACTTGTCGCTGCAATAGAGACCACTGTACCTGCATTCACATTCATTCTTTCTGTTTTTTGGTTTAAGTACAGTAAGCAGTCAACAGTTGCACTTTACAACCGCTTTGTTTTTAAAATGCTTATTACAGTCTTGATGGCAGCGGGTGTGCTATTAATTTAAGAATCCACTACCTCGAAAGGGTCTTAAATGGTATAATGAGGAGATGGAAACTCTAAAAAAGAGTCAATCCAAAGGCAAAAAATCTGAAATATTGAAGATACTTTTGGCACTTAGTAGTTGTGCATTTTTAGCGGTTGTCATCACTTATATTCTGTACGGATATACGCAAAATTTACTTAAAGAACGATTGCGAGAAAGAATTACTTCAGTGGCCAGCACTGCTGCTACAGTGATAAGTGCTAACGACATTGCCCAAGTCTACGAACCGGACGATCTAGTAAGCGACGAAGCAAAAAATTTAGCTGCCAGATTGTCATCAATTAGAAATGCAAATAATGACATTCGCTACATTTACCTGCTGCGCAGAACAAATAATACTGAAGAATTGGCCTTCGTCATTGATTCAGAAAGCCTCGATTCAAAGGAAATTCAAGAAAAAAGAGCTGGTAAAGAGTTAAGTGATGATGACTTGGCGCCCCTGCCCGGCGATATTCTGACGATTTCAGAATACCCTGCTTTGCGCGATGAAGCCTTTTATCATCCAGTCGCTGAAAAGGAGTTACAAAAGGATCAGTGGTCTACGCAGATGTCGGCATATGCGCCAATTTTCGACAAAACTGGAAATGTTATTGCAGTTTTAGGTATCGACGTAGAGGTTCAAAATTATTTATCTCAAATCCAAACCACACTGCTACCATTTTTACTCTTCATTTTTTTCCTAGTCGTACTTCTAAGTTTACTCAGCGTTTTGCTGATCAGATTCTCAGGTGAAAAGGTTAAAATTCTTGAGGAAATTGACCGTCAAAAAGATGAACTTTTGGGAATTGTAAGCCATCAATTGGCGAAGCCAATTACCGCAATCAAGTGGAACCTTGAACTTCTCTTGGACGGAGATGTCGGCCAGATACCTAAGGAGGGCAAGGAAATGATGGAATCGATGCAAAAAGTGACTCACCACTTGGCAGAACTGGTGAACATGATTTTGGATGTATCAAAAATTCAATTAGGCAAAATGAATTTGGAGGCACAGCCGTTAGACTTGAAAGAATTCTTCAGTGAAATTATTGAGGTTATTGAGCCAGGGGCCAAAGAGAGGAAAATAAACTTCAAGAAAAATCTGCCAACTAATCTGCCAACTGTACTACTTGATAAGCGCTACATGAGAATGACCGTTGAAAACTTGCTTAGTAACGCCATTAAATACACCCCCGTAAATGGCGACGTTGAATTAAAGGTTGAAATTACGCAAAGCAAAATGTACTGCCATGTACGTGATAGTGGATGTGGTATCCCATTAGCAGATCAAAAGAAAATTTTTGGGAAACTCTACCGTGCTACTAACGTGCGCAATACTGTTGATGGAAATGGATTTGGTCTTTATGTGGCCAAAGGAGCTATTGAAGGGCAGGGAGGTCGCATGTGGTTTGAAAGCACAGAAGGCAAGGGCACCACATTCTTCTTCGAATTGCCGCTGAAAATGCCTAAAGTATAGGTATAGAGAACATCATCTTTGCTGGCTCGCACCCTTTTGCATGTACTGAATTACTGCAAGGCAAAAAAGAATTGGCCAGAAAATGATATTTAACCATATCCAGGGCTTAAATTTATCGTTAATATTTTTTTGGGTGTTGGAGATATCCATATCCACTTCAATCATATATTCACTTGTTTCTGATGAAATGGGGGAGAATCCTGTAATAAATGTTCCCCATTGATCAGTCATGGGATTTGGATCTGCCTGAGGCCCGAAGAAGCCTAATTTAAAGTAGGGAGACTGGCTCCAATATCTTACTCCGGGGGCTACTGCTTCATCTGCCTCATTCAATACGCTGTCTTTATTCATATCCACAAGAAATGGCAAGCTATAGTTTGAATCTGCGTCTGCAACAAACTCTGCCGTCTCATTTGAGATCCTTCTCATGACAAAAACATACTCAACGTCTTTGTTCTTGTTGCGAATATCATTGAGCTGCTTGAATACTCGTTGGTATGCTTCTTTTTTCATATCTCTTGCAAAGCGTAACTGATCTAAATCTTTAATACTAAATTGAGCTGCTGATGTCACGGCGATAGCCATAAGCTTGTCGCTTAATTCGGCACGCACAATGCTCATTGTGTGTAGATAAACGCCATACGTCCCAATCAGAGCTATGCACATGCAAAACACAAGTGTGACAAAACTATTTTTCACACTCTTGAATGTCCAAATAGATTTTATTAAAGAGCGGTTTAAGGCAGAAAATAATAATATGAGTCCCAGCAAAAGATACAGCGCATTGTTTGTTTCCTTCGCCAGTACATCGGTATCACTTGCGAGCTTGTCGATCCCCAACAATGCGACCGTCTTGCCTGATGCATCGTGAATCGGAGCAGCGCCGGAGATGAAAACTCCCCATTGGTCACTAAAAGGCAATTCATCCGCAGTAGCCCTGTTTTCTTTGAGCACAATCAACATGGAGTTGGGGACTTCTGGATATGAGTCGCCTGGCGAACTTAGTGCATCCTCCTGATCAATCACCCCATTCCCATTCAAATCTTTTTTCGCGGATGGATCGAGTGAGTCGGCATCAGCAACAAATGTCAGCTTGCTGCCCGTCTCACTGGAAAAACGCATAATGTATGCATACTTCACACCCTCATTGCTCGATCGGATTTCATTGAGTACGCCGATTACTTTTGCATACTGCGACTTTCGAATATCCTCCGGAGTCATCAGTTCATCCAGATCTCGTGAGTCGAACTGCAGTGCGCCAGTTGCAGCAATGGACTTCACTTGCTCACGCAGTCGCTGCAAATTCAAATACTCTGCCTGTTTGTTGAGTAAGTAGGTGCCGCCAACCGCTAACAGAGCGCATAGTACAAAGCTCCAAACGAGGTTTCTTAGGCTGGCAATCTTGCCAAGCTCTGCCATGAGCGACCTATGCATTGCCGCGAAGCGTATGATGACAAACAGCACAAAGAAACCGAACAGATACCACAACACCGCAAACGACTCTTGCTTCAATTGTTCCAGCTTCCCAACGGTCATATCTACGCCTACGACTGCAACCGTGTTGCCCTGAGCATCTTTCACCGAAGCATAGCCCGTAATCATCGTTCCCCATTGGTCGGTGTAAAAATTCTGGCTGGAAAGCGGCGCAGTGCCATGGACCGCTTGCAGCGCCTCTTTCGGCGCATTGGGGTAGCTTTGCCCCGGCCACTGCAAATAGTTCGCTCCGGTTGAGGTCACCCCGTTGTTCAGATCGAATACGTCATTTGGGTCAACATCCACGTCATTCGTCGGATCAGCATCCACATTGGCATAGGGATTGATTGAATGTGAATCCGATACGAATTCGAGTTCGTCGGGCCTCTCTTTTACGGAACGAATGATGTACGCGTACATCAGGTCTTTATTGCTCTCGCGGATACTTTCCAGCTGGTGCACCACTTTGGCCCACTCCGGTTTTTCCCAGTCTTTCTCAACTTGCAGTACGTCCAGGTCTTTTGCGTCGAACTGCAGCGCGGCAGTTGCCGCAATCGATTCCACCTTCTCGCGCATGCGCTGCAGATTCACATATTCGTTTTGCTTGTAGAGTCCGAACGTTACTGCCCCCGCAATCGCCAAGAATACTCCAAACGAAACCAGGCTGCCTTTGCTCAAAAAGAAATCGCGTAGCTGGGAAAATACTTTTGTCTTCAGTTCGATTGCCGGAGCATGGGTAAGTACCGGCTCATCCACAGTCTCTGTCGCGGCTGCCGATTCCACAATTGTCGGCTCACGCTGCTTACGCTCAATTTCTTTCCAGTGGTTCTCGAACAACATGCGCTCAGCATGGGCAAATTCAGGATATTTTATGAAACACGCCTGCTTTTGCTTGTGGTTAAAGCAGGCCACCACATCGCCAGCAATCAGTTTTTCAAAGGGTAAAGGCAAATCTGCTTCAGGCACCAAGATGGTTTTGCGGTACTCGAACGGATCGCGCGACTGAAAGCGCCGACCGAACGAGGTATCGTGACTGATGACACGCGAGAAGATCTGCCGACGATGGCGCTCGCGGAAGTACTGCACATAGAAATCCTTCAGTGGATGGTCTTCCCAATTGCACTCCATCGGCCAATAGCACAGCAGCTCCTGTTTGGGGTCGAGTAGCTTGATGTACGCGCGCTTGATGCCTTCCTCGCCATCGAAGTACTGCATCTCCGGGCGGCCTTTATCCACCGCCAATGATTCAATGAAGGCCTCGAAATTTTGGTGGCGGCGCTCCAACATGTCGTACTTCTGCTCCATGTCCTTCTCCATCCAATCGAGAATCGGCTTAAGAGACCCCATGGTGAATTTGAAGCCGTCGTTGATCGCCTTCTTGTTCACAATGCCCTTCCCCAGCAGTTTTTTGACGGCCTGATCCAGCACGCCCGTGCTCTTGCCGGTCTTGGTGGCCAACTCACGAAGCGTGAGGGCGTCTTCTTCGAGCAACTTCCGAATCACCAGAATCTCGGTGGTCGAGAATTTGGCGTCCTTCAGGTACGTCTCGATGCTGGCAGGGAGGATGGCGATCATGGAGAAAAAGGTGAGGAGGCGGAAATGCAAACTTGTACTTTACGTATGTATCTTGGAAAGTAAAGTTCACACCCTATGGCATGTATTAGAGGTCTTTGTACCGTACTTCTTGTTCCAGAGCTTGTGATTCTTCGATATTTCAACGAATTGTCACGGTTGATCGGGTGTCGAGGTACTGCCGGAAAAGGGGGTGTTCTAGGCCCATCAAGAACCCCCTCCAAGCCTAACCCTAGCCATTCTTTCGTAAAGGACACCGGACCACACCCAACCCCCTCCTGACCCAGGGGTGAATAGGGCGTGCAATGAGGTCATTCCTCCCCCTCCCCTGCATGTCCAAGCAGCTGAAACCCGATACAGAAGCCCTCGATGCCTACTTTGCCTCCTTTGAGCCAATTGATGTACGTCCGCAGACACCAACTAGGCTACCCATGGCATCCAGCCGCATATCTTCCCGCGCCAGAAGCACTCGCAGATTGTGCTTGGAGCAACTGGAAGCACGCGAGGTGCCATCGGCCACTGTCTTCGGCGATGCCTCGAATAATTGGGACAGTGCCCTGGTATCGACGCCTCCATCGGACAGTTACGAGACGGTGGATGTCAGGCTGGTTCCGCATAGCAGCGGCATTGTGGTCGACAATGCCAACGTGAACTTCGGAGAAGGGGTGTTGATCAAGGTCTCGACCGGGACAGGCGCGGGAACGGTACTCAAAGATGACGCACTCACATCGCTCGACGACGCCTACAACACGCTCCATGGCACGGCTGCCAATCCACTCGGCACCGACCATATGAACTTCAACTTCGTAAGCCGGCTGACCGGAGCGATCGCCATTCGCCTGAAGCAGTTGGATCTTGGCCACATCGCCCATGGCAACGTGCTGATCGACGGATCCAACGGCCGTACGACTGTTCCGATTCCCTCCAATGGTGTTATCCCTTGGAACCCGACGGTAGGTATCGACTCGATCATGCTGGTCAACGTCCATAACCAAGGCGAGCTGAATCCGGTGGGCTTGTCGGGCATCGACGTGCAAATGTACCTGCCCGACACACCGGTCGATATCGGCACACTGACGACCCAGGTGGCTGCACTGACGCAACAAGTGAGCACTGCACAAACCGCCCTCACTGCTGCGGAAGCCACCGCCACCCCTCCGCCGGCGCTGGATGCGTTGCCGTGGCCCGAAGGCGTAAATGCTTCGGCCAAGATCCTGGGCAAACTGAATGTGCACCCCGGCCAGAACCTCTACGCCATGCACTTCAGTCCCGATGGCAACAAATTCGTGACCGCCGGACAGGACAAGGTCGCCAAGATCTGGAATGCCTCGACCGGTGCGTTGCTGCACACGCTCAGTGGGAACAACTCACTCGTCATGGACGCCGTGTGGAGCGCGGATGGGCAAAGCGTGTGGACCACCGGCTACGACAAGCACGTGCGCCAATATTCGGCTTCCACCGGTGCCGTACTGTGGGATTCAGGAGATCTCGGCAGTCTGGCATTGAGCACTGCCATGTCCTCGGACGGCGCAAATTTGACCGTGAGCATGCATGGCACAGCGCCCAAGGTCATCAACACGCAGACCAAGGCGATCAATGCGCTCGGCAGCGGATTGATCTGGACCGGAAATATGACCGCTATGAGTGATGCCAACGTGCTGATGTTCGTGAACACCAACGCCTACCGTAGCGGAAACTACGCACTCATCGTCAATCCCGCAACACGCCAGACGGTGTGGCAATCCAACGTGATGGGCGGGCAACTGAATGCCATCGCTGCCACACCCGACGGGCAGTGGATCATCGCCGGCGACGATGCCGGCGGGCTTGCGGTCTGGAAACGCTCGACGAATCAGCAAGTGTTCACTTTGCCGAACCAGGGCGGAGTGATTACGAGTATTGCCACCAGCGAGGACGGCAATCAGCTCTTCGTGGGATCGGGCAGCCAGATCACTGCATTCGACTTGCGACCACTCACAACCAATCAAGCTCCGACCCTCCTGCACACCTACGCAAGCATCGGTAATGGACCGCGAGGCATGAGCGTGCAAGGAAAGAACGTCACGGCTGTGTCAGGGGACAACGGCGCGTCGCGCTTGGTGGCGGTGGATCGGAGCGGGCTCTCGGGGTATGTGGATCCCAATCTTGGAGTGAATACGGCGCAGGCACAGCTGACTGCACTGCAGAACAGCCTGGCCAGCAGTACCTCACAATTGCAGCTGGCACAGAACCAGGAAACCGGACGTGACGCGATCATGGAGATTCTGGCGCAACAACTTGTCGAGCCTCAGAGTGTGGAGGCCGACACGCTGGAAGTCACTGTGCAAGGAAATCGCGTGGATGCGGAGATGACGCTGCGAACCGTAGGTGGCAACGTTCGCATCAGCAGCTGGCAAGGCGTGCGTTCCAGTTTGCCGAGCTTGGATCGTGACGATGATGGATCACTGTTGTTTACCGGATCGGCCGCGACGTTGGATTTGGCGCAGGCTACTCATTTGGTCACCAGTGTTTCGTTCGTTGTCACAACGAGCACGGGGCATGATGCAACGGTGCGCTTCTTGCGCGGCGACCAAGTCATTGCGACTCAAACCGTCCACTCAGGAGCCACGGTTTCGCAGGCCGATGCACAGGGCATCACCGGCGTTGTTGTGCTCAACGAAGAGCAGTCGCTCTCCGAGCAAGCACAGGACTTCCTGGCATATTTCAATAGCAACGACGGCCAATACCAGGCCGGGCGTTATGCCTGGTCTTGGTGGACCCAGAACGGCTACAAAACCTTCCCGCAGTTCGGCGGCGCTTCGCTGGCCTACTTTGCAAACCACAGCTCCGTGCCCGATGCGCAGAAGTGGGACATTCTTCGCGAGGCAGCTTCCGGACGTCACTATGCCACCTTGCAGTTGGCGGATATCGATGTGCAGGGAAACGTGAACCAGGCACAGGCAGCCGCACCGCACCCACTGGAGCAGACGCCGACCGGCTTGCTGCTCAACGCCCCCGACTGGCGCCAGACCGGCGACACCCTGCGTCGTGGAGCAAGTCCGGGCTACCTGGCCACCGGACGCTTCTCTCCAACCGCAGTGGGCATCGTGCGCGATCCGACCAAATACAGCGTGGTGAACCTGACGAACGTGAGCGGCGACGCGCATCCTGTGAGCGTGCGCTATCACACTCCCGGCGGCGATACGCAGCTCGGACAGGAGTACTACCAAATCCTCGGCAACAGCGTTGTGCTCATGCCCGGTGCTCCGAGCCAGATCGTGATTACGTTACACAGCGGCGACATTTACCAAGCTCCTGGCAACGTGGATATCGGTCACATCCAATCCAACACGCTGGAAGACATTTTGCCGCCGGAAACCATGAGCGTCTGGACAAGCATTCTGGCGATCCGCAACACCGGCCCCGCCGAAGGCGTAATGAACGCTGTCACCGAAATTACCGACACCGGCCGCGCGATTACGCCAGGGAGCGGCAACGCACTCGTGAACGTATGGAACAGCGGCCGCACGGGCGGCACGGTTCGCATCATCACCAACGAAGGTACGCCGCAGGCGCATGAAATTTCCTTCTCGCTGGCCGCACAGGCCGGCAAGTCGGTGTCGATCAACTTCACCACGCCGGCCAACGGTGTGCTGAGCATCACCACGATTTTGCCGGATGGCAGACGGTTGGTGGATGGGAAGACGCTGCGATTGCAGGGGGATACGAGCGAGAAGCGAGTGGCTACAAGGAATGCGGATGGCACGTGGACGCTGGAGTGGAAAGCCAGCACCTACAGTGGACCGAGCGTGGTGGATGGCGGAGTTATCGATAACAACTTCGTACTCTGGAAGCAGGCTCGCATCGCGAAGGGTGATCTGAGCGTTGCGGATCCGGCGAACTATGCCAAAGCTGTGATGGCGTTTGCGGAGGAGCAGGATGCGCAAGACAAAGAGAGGGCAGCGGCTCCGCACATTGTGGCGGCCGAAGGCGATATTGTAACAGCCATGACGCGCGACAGTCTGACGCGCATCCGCGACAACGCACAGCAAGCCCTTGCAGCAGCAATTGTGCAGAATAACCAAGAGCACATTGATCATTTCACTGCGCAACTGGAGGCGGCGAACGGTCTCTTGGCGCTGATCCCCGCAGGATCGGATACGCCTGTCATCGGAACTAACCAGCAAGCGCTCGCCTGGCAGCATCTCATCGAAACAACGACCAGCGACCCCCTGGTTCTTGTTTCACAGAGCCTCAATCTCCTGACATCTCTGGGCAGCCAGAAGGAGTCGCGAACGTATTCCTTCCATGTGGAATCGACCATGCTCTTGGACGGCACGTTCCGTTCCGATACGACCTTTGCTGAAAGCACGCTGGTGATTACCGATCAGGCAGGCAGGGTGGTCCTGAGTTTGGCGGCCGACGGCGACCACACGTTCACGGTGAAGCAGACCTTGCTGAAGGGCAATTATACGATGACCATCGTCACCCCGTCGTCGCAGTACGCAAGCAAGTCCAATGCCGTTGCCGGTTGGCTTGGCAACATAGAGGCATCCCGCACTTCGCATATCGAGGGCATGGTGCAACTTGGGGAGCAGGCAATGCCGGTGAGTTTGCGGGTGGCGGAGTTCGGAACAAATGGCCAGCGCAAGACTGACTATGAAACGGCGGAGGCTATGAATCGCATCACCACACTTGACCCTACAAAGCCGGTATGGATCGTAATTCACGGCATGTCCAATTCCGAAAACACGAATACTATTTCCGAACTTGCGAGGATTCTCAGTCAGTATGAGCAAATGGGAATCCAGGTTGTAACCCTCGACTGGAACAAGGAAGCTGCCGACTGGGTTGTTCCAACACAAGATGTAAACTGGGCTCCATTGGTTGGACAATGGGCTGCCAGGCAATTGATCGCAGCAGGATTCGACCCAGCCCTCATTAATGTCGCAGGTCATAGCCATGGAACATATGTGGGATACGAGATGGCATCGGAAATCATGCGACTGACTAACGGCAACCAAATGAATGCATTTGTGGCGCTTGATGCAGCTGGAAATATGCCGCTCTTCTCAGGCTATGACCACACACAAATCAATTTCGCATCAAAAACACGTAGTTCGCTCGCATTCGACAGTAGCTTTGGCGCGGGATCGAATGCGCTGGCGGCTACCGCAGACGTAGCAATGGAGATCAATTCTTCCGATATTAATCCAGCCACAGCCCACTCGCTTGCTGTCACCGCATTCACCGAAATACTCAGGCGCCAACTAGGCAGTGCCAGCCCTTTCTCTTCATACCTTTCCCTTGGTGGAATCATGCAGTCCAGCGATCAAAATCGCTCAAAATATTCTGAAAATCATTATGACGGCATTTTTGAAGGCAAAATCAACGTAACTATCAGCCCAGAAGTCGTGAATGGTCACACGTACTACCGTGCGACGCCAGTAAACATGTTGCTCTGGGCTCCTGGTGACACATCCGAAGAAACGGTAGCATTCAACACATTACCCTAATGAACATGCTCCCCATCAAACGCATCGGCATTGCCCTCCATCTAATCCTGACCATTGTCTTTATTATTCCTCTTGGCATCTTTTTCTTGCTTTGGTTGCTTGGATATCGTGTTGATGCAGCCGGCTCAAATGTAGCTGAAGAAGCTGCAAAGAAACACGATGTGACGATGTGTGAAAGGATTCTTACAACACCTTGGAATCTTTTTACGACTGCTGCGGAGCAACAGAGTAATTGCATCTACAAATATGCAGAGCTCACCAAAGATCCCTCAGCCTGCAAATTGCTACCTTTGAGCTATAGCCTAATGTGCGTAGGCGCTGCGCTGGGAAACTTTGAATCGTGTCCTCTTGGAAACAATCGGGAGACTGAGATAAATGGAAACATGATCTCTTTAAAGGAATGCATTGACGGCAATGCAGGAGTACGCGATAGCGATTGCTGCAAGGTGGCAAAAGCAAGATTCCTGACTGGATTCGATGACTGCAATATTTCTACGCCGGGAATTCGGGATGAATGCAATTATGAGCTGTCATTTAAAAATAATGACCCGAGCACTTGTGCATCAATCTCCGGTGCAAAAGTAAAGTCTGCATGCGAAATCGCAGCGGGCGCACTACAGAAAGATCCTTCGATTTGCGTGGGGTGCATAAAGCCGGTGAATAGCCCTGATGAACTTGGGCAGTAGTCCGCCAAGCATGCGCTCAAGACCATCTTCCTACTCCGGGCTTATTGACATTTTTCAAATATCTGTTTAAATATCGTTCATGCCCAAATCTGTAACAGAGCTTGGAAGCAGAGTGTCTTCCGACGTACACATCGAAAAGAACTCGCTGCCACCCGTCCGAAAAATCTCATTTTGGGCACCGCAGGCAGAAAAGCCCCAAGTACTGCGCGTAAGCGCGGACATCGGCTCCGGAGTCACCGAAGATGCAGACGTGCAGTGGTCGCCGGCCTTTGCGCAAGAATTCGAAAAGGTGCAACGCACTCTTTGGCAGCGCCTTCGCCAAACGGAGATTGCGGGTACGGTGTTCGGACCAGAAAAGGCTGAATTTTTAGCTGCAGGTCAACGCAGAGACACGACGCTTGTATGGAGCTCTGATGAACAGGTAGACGTGGAGGTCGCATTGGCTAACCGCATTGTGGCCGAGCGCAGCAAGTTTACGAGATTGGGAAAATCAATCGGGATTATTGATGGCATGCCACCTGTGGCACGCACTGCAAATATCGGGGCGACATATGGACCAGAATCCCATGCCTTGGTAAACGACGCGGAAACACGCAACGCCTTTCAGGGTGGAATGGACTATATTTTGGGCCAGGTACTGGCATATCCACAGAATGGTGAGCACCGCTCTGCGCCTTTGCTAAGAAACCTGAAAGCATTCCGTGCAAACAGCGCCCGCTGGGCAACGCTTCATGGCAGGAGCATCGTGTCGCTGGAAAGCGGGCAAATAGGAAATGCATGGATGGTTGTCATTCCACCCGATAACGAGCTACTGGCTAAACAGAAGAACTCAATTCAAGTATCAAATGAAGGTGGCATTACACTGATGCAAGTTGTGCCTGTGGCATTCACTCGTGAATGGGCCGGACTCGTTGGCGTTCATGAACTCGAGCATATGGAAAACCAGGTAACGGGAAAGGAGCCTCGCAAACCCAGCCGGGAACAATATATTGACGGTGAGGATCGAGCGTACACAGTAGAAATCGGCGCAGCAGATATTTTGTCGCGTGGCGGATTTTCACAGGGAGTAGATGCACTTATTGAAGTGCTAGGATTCAAAACAATTGATGACCTCCAGCCATTTAGAAGCGAGCTTGGAGCACAGGTAATCGCTAAAAATTTAGATCGCTATATCACACCACAGGCCCCGAAAAGTAAGACAGAGGCAGGGTTGCGCATTGGCTTGTATCTCATGGCTATTGGTCTCCGCTTAGCAGAGCGCAATGCCGGAAACAGCCCAGAAAAGGCAACGTTGGCACGCAAGGAAGTAATTGCAACAATGTATGCTGAGCAGCTTACGGGGCTGACAGGGTAGAATACTTCAGATGACCTCAATGAAATCCCTCAGCACGTCTGTCGCGATCGCCTCGGCATTCTTGCTGTACGCACCAATCACACACGCCCTCTCTCCCTGCGATCGCACGGACCGCATTTACGAGATGCGCACCTGTCTCCGCATTCAACAGCGCAACGAAAAACTCAGTGGTTATTCGCTGGCCCAGCCCATCGCGCTCACCGGCGCCACCACCATACGCACCAAGCGCGGCAAACCGCCCAGCAACTACGTGTCGGTCGGACTGACGCTGCGTAACAACGGCCGCATCATTGTGGTCAGTCGTATTCGCCTGCACTCCCCCGCCGACGTGGCCGGGTTCGAGATCGGTGACGAGATCACCGCAATCGACGGTCAGCCGGTGAAGAGCAACCTGTCGGCGACCGACGTGACGAACATGCTCAACGGAACCGAAGACAGCAGCGTGGAGGTGGAGATCGGCCGGCGTAACGCAGCCCCGCAGACACTCACCATCGTACGCACGAACCAAGTCATCGAAGATTCGGCTGCCGAGATGCAGGGCCGCCTGGCCTACGTCAGCATCCGCTATTTCTCCAAAGACGCTGTGCAGCGCACGCGCGAGTTCCTCATGAGCCAAGCCAAGGCACGCAACCCGTACGCGGTGATTCTGGATCTGCGCAGCAATCCGGGCGGCAGCCTGGAGCAGGTGCAGGCCATACTCGGCATGTTCCTGCCCGAGGGCACCACGCTGGCCAAATTGCAGACGTCCCAGGCCTTCACCGCGGTCGTAAGCACCGGCAAGCCTGTATTGCCCGCCGACACCCCCATCGTCGTCCTGGTGAGCAAGAATGGGCCATACGCGGTATCGCTGGTCGTGGCCGGACTGAAGACCAACACGCGCAATCGCGTGACGGTCATTCGTACGACGGATGACGACGCACGCACAACGTTGTCGGACTTTCTGATTCCCGATACAAAAGGCCTGCGTGTCTTCACGCCGCCGCAAGATGCCCTGCTCATGCCCGGCTCGGACGTACGCATCTATTTCGATGCCGAGTACGTGGAGCGCGTGACTGAAATCACGTTGCCTGTCAGTCCGGCGGGAACCGATGCGGCACTGGAAAAGGCGCAGGAGCTCTTGCGATAACCGGGACGCGACGTCCCGGCTACGGGGAAAACATCTCGAAGCGCTCACGATCTCCGTACCTGCGACGTCGCGTCGCAGAAAACACAAAGCACATGGCATGTGCATAAAAAAATCTCCGACATATTTTACCCCTCCAGCTCCACCAAACCCTCCTTCACCATGCGCTTCAGGTCTTTTTCAAACGTGACCATGCCTTCGCCGCCACCGGTCTGAATCACGCTCTCCAGTTCGGACAAACGGTGCTCGCGGATAATGTTGGCCACAGCCGGCGTGCGAATGAGAATTTCGCGGTTGGCAATGCGTCCGCCGCCTTTTTTCGGAAGCAGGCGCTGGGCAATGACGGCTTTCAGCGACATGGACAGCTGCAACCGCACCTGGTTCTGCTGATGCGGCGGGAACACGTCCACGATGCGATCGATGGTCTGCACGGTGTTCGGCGTGTGGAGCGTGGCCAGCACCAAGTGACCGGTTTCAGCCAAGGTGAGCGCCAAAGCGATGCTATCTAAATCGCGCATTTCACCCACCATGACGATGTCCGGGTCCTGGCGCAGCACATGCTTCAAGCCATCTGGGAACGTGAGAAAGTCGCTGCCGAGTTCGCGCTGGCGGACAATCGCTTTCTTGGATTCGAAGCGGAACTCGACCGGGTCTTCCAGCGTGATGATGTTCAGCGGCAATTCGGCATTGATCTCGTTGATAATGGCGGCCATGGACGTGCTCTTGCCGCTGCCGGTGGGTCCGGTGAACAGCACCAGGCCTTCTTGATCACGACAGATATCCATGACCACGTCGGGCAACAACAACTCCTTGGCTGTGGGGATTCTGCCCGGAATCAGACGTGCAACGAACGCTGGCGTTCCACCCACCATGTGGCAGTTAATGCGAAAACGCGAGCCGTCTTCCAAGGTGTGTGAGCAATCCAAATCTCGCTCGGCAAGGAAACGCTTGTACTGGGCTTCATCCAAAAATTCCATCATCAAATCCTTCACTTGAGCGGGAGTCTGTAGGGTGCCCTCCAATTTTTCGAGTGAGCCATCGATACGCAAAATCGGCGGATGCCCGCACAAGATGTGCAGGTCGGAGGCTTTCTTTTCAATCGCCAGCTTCCAGAGGTTCGGGGCCATCTGACCAGTATAGCAGAAAATCTGCTTTTCCTGAAGTGGCTGCGGATACGCGAAGCAGGGGTTCCTCGGACTCTTCGGTTTCCTCGGTTTCTTCGGACTCCTTAAAATACAACCTTTTACAGGCAACAGCTTCGGGCTTACGCCTCCCTCGATTTGCGTCCCAGCTCCATGACCGTCTTGCAAACCTTCTCCAGAGCCATTTCGTCCAAATCGAAGTCGAAACCTTCTTCCAGCCAGTTGCTGAGCACCTGCTGTTCGCGGTCCTTATCCGGCTCTTCTTCGGAAAGATGAGCGAGAATCTGCTTCACCAATGTGGTGCGGCGAGAGAGCAATTCCACGATCTGACGATCGAGAATATCGACTTGGCGGCGGAGGTCGGAGATGGACGGCATACGCGGCGTATCCTCGCCGTTTCCAGCCAGATTGCAATTGACAAACTCCGATTACGAAGGCTTGTATTTTGAAGCGCCTTGCAAGAAACACCGCAGGCTTTGCGCCCTGGGCAACGAGGAGCCTTACAAAGCCCTCCGCAGCTCCGCGTCGTCCGCTGGTTTTGCCGCAAGCTCAAGTAGAAACTGTGGAACAGGGATAGTACAGTGGCCGCCATGGACGCAGTCGCCGCCAAAAAACGCATCGCACAACTGAAAGCAGAAATCTGGCGACTCAACCGTGCCTATTTCACCGAAAACAAGAGTGAGGTTTCGGAAGACGTACGCGACAGCCTGAAACAAGAGCTCATCCGTCTGGAGAAAGAATTCCCCGAACTGATCACGCCGGATTCCCCCACCCAACGCGTCGGAGCTCCATTGGATGGCCGCTTGCCCAAGTGCAAACACCTGCATGCCAAACAATCGCTGCAAGACGCCTTCTCGCGCGCCGACATGGATGAATGGGTCGACATGATGACACGCGCGCTAGGAGGAGAGAAGAAGGCGGAATTTGAAACCGAATTGAAGATCGACGGACTGAATATGTCGCTGGTCTACGAGCATGTGACGGGGACCGAGTACAGACTGCTGCGTGCGGTGACGCGCGGCAACGGCGTGGAAGGTGAAGACGTAACGCACACCGTGCGGACCATTGGCAGCGTGCCGCTGACGGTGAATGCGCCGAACGTCATCGGCATGCCCAAGCAGATGGAAATCGGGGGCGAGGTCTATTTGGAAAAAGCCACGTTGGAGCGCATCAACGCGCCATTGGCAGAGGCCGACCGCTTCGCCAATCCGCGCAACGCCGCAGCCGGAACCGTACGCCAGCTGGACCCTGCGGTGGCCGCCGAGCGCGATTTGAAAATGTTCTGTTACGCGCTGGATGAAGAAACATGCGTGGCCTTCGATGTCTCTACGCAAATCGGATTGATTGAATTTCTGCGCGAGCTGGGACTGCCGGTGCAGCCGGATGCTAGAGTATTGAAGACGCTGGATGCGGTGGAGAAGGAATACAAAGCACTGGAGAAGAAGCGCGACAAGTTGCCGTTCGATATTGATGGCATGGTGGTAAAGCTCAACGACCGCCGCATGCAGAAAGATTTGGGCTCCACGGCAAAAGCGCCGCGCTGGGCACGCGCATTCAAGTTCGCCGCCATGCAATCCACGGCGCAGATTTTGGATATTGAATTACAAGTCGGCCGCACCGGAGCAATCACGCCGGTGGCGCACCTGACGCCCACGCACCTGGCCGGTTCCACGGTGACGCGTGCCACGCTGCACAACGAAGATGAAATCATTCGTCAGGATATTTGCATCGGCGACACGGTGATTCTGCAGAAGGCCGGCGACATCATTCCCGAAGTGGTGGAAGTGCTCAAAAACCTGCGCAAACCGGATGCAAAGCCCTATCGCTACCCCAAGCACTGCCCCAGTTGCGGCACGGATCTGGTGCGGCCAGAGGGCGAGGCCGTGCACCGTTGTCCGAACCCGAAGTGTGGTGCGGTGCGCCAGGGCAGACTGGAGCATTTCACGTCGCGTTACGCCATGAACATGGAAGGCATCGGCTCGGAAACAATCGAAGCATTGATTGCCGCAAACTTGGTAAGTGACCCCGCCGATATTTTCTTCCTGACCGAAAAAGATTTCCTGAGTCTGCCGCTCTTTAAAGAAAAGAAAACAGAGAACGCACTCAAGTCGATTCACAACGCCAAGACCACGCCGATTGAACGCTTTCTCTTCGGACTCGGCATCCGGCACGTCGGCCGCGAGAACGCCGAATTGCTGGCGCGCCGCCTCGACTGGCATGCGCACGGCGCGACGATTTCTCCCAATGCCGTGTCGACCGTGCTGACCGAAGTGACCGCCGAGCAATTGTTTGCAATCGACGGCATTGGCGAAGCTGTCGCGAACTCACTGAAAGAATGGATCGGCGAAGCGGATAACCGCTCGCTGCTGCACAAATTCGACAACGGCGGTCTGATGTTCACGCTACCCACCGCCAGCAACGTGGTGCAGACCATGGCCGGACAGATCTTCGTGCTCACCGGCACGTTGCCCACGCTCGGCCGCGACGAAGCCAAGCAGATGATTAAAGACCGCGGCGGCAAAGTGAGCAGCAGTGTGAGCAAGAAAACGAATTATGTTTTGGCGGGAGAAGAGGCTGGATCGAAACTTGATGATGCGAAAAAACTAAACATCAAGATTATTGATGAGGAGAAATTTAAAAAGATGTTGTGAGTTTTTTCCTTCCACTTTTTTTAGAAAAAAGTTGAGCAAAAAACGTCGCGCGGGGGCCTGTGGTCTGCCCGCCGCAGCGGCCGTGGGCGCTCAGCGCACGCGCTTTCTTGGCCACTTCTTTGTCGCGCACAAAGAAGTGGCGGAAGAAACTGAGGAGAAGAATGGCGGCATCAACAGCCGACTGGACAAGAATCTTCTTGCATTGTGTTTCGCGCTACGTACAATTGGCCACTATGTTCTGCCCTTCCTTGCGAAGCGCGCTGCGTCGTCCGCACCCTCTCTCTGAGGTGGCGATGCGCTGAACGAAGTCAGCACCCAAGCACACCACCCAGAGAACCAAGCCGCCCGAGCATTCGGGTGTTGATCGTATTTTGCCTTTCCCCAAGCCATGAACACTACCGTCCCCACCACCGCTCAAGCCTACTTGAAACAATTCGAGGGCGAAACGTTCGTCATTAAAGTCGGCGGCAAGCCGCTGGATAATCCCGCCACGCTGCAAGGCATCATGCAGAGCATCGGCCAGTTCCGTGACCACGGCATCGCGTGCGTGTTCGTACACGGCGGCGGCGTGCAGGTAGATGACATCCTCGGCTCGTCCGCCAAACACCCCGACACCCAGCTGCGCATTACCCCGGCATCGGCGATTGAAACCGTGGAACGGGCGCGGATGGAGTTGTCCGAACGCATCTGGACCCACTGCAACAACGCCGGCGTGCATGCCGAAATCTTGGACCCCGGCGTCACCACCGCGGAGAGAATCCTGCAGCACGGCGAAACCGGACGCGTGCGCTCGGTTTCCAGGCGCATGATCGCCGCTGCGCTGGCCAGAGGCAAAATGCCGATCATCCCGTTCGGCGGACGCGACCACGAAGGCCGCTACCTGAACGCCAATGCCGACGACAACGCGGCAGAAGCGGCGGTGGAAATGGAGGCGCGCAAGCTGATCCTGCTCACCAACACCGACGGCGTGGAGCTGCCCGGCAGGAACGGCAACGGCGGCAACAAGCGGAAAATCAGCTTCATGGACAGCGATCGTCTGGCCATGCTGCTGCGGAAGCACAGCCACGGCGACGGCGGCGAACCGAAATTCGTGATCGGCGAAGGCATGTACCCCAAGCTGCGCGCGGCACAGAACGCCATCGGAAGCCGCAAAGTGGGCGCTGTGCACATCCTGCGCGCCGACGGTTCGGCGCTGTTGGATGAAGTGCTCACGCGCACCGGAAGCGGCACCATGATCGAGCGGTTCCAGAGCGTTTTGATCGACACCGCCACCGAAGAAGACGTACCAAACATCCAGGAACTCCTGGCCGAAGCGCAGAAGTTCACAACGCCCAAGGGCACCTCGTACCTGAAGGCACGCTCGCTCGACGAAATCCGAAGCGATCTAGCGACAACCCTGGTGTTCGAACATCAGGGCGTGCCAGTGGGTACCATCTGTTACACCAGGCTACCCCACCACTGGACTACCGCACTCATCCGCAGCTTCGCGGTGGCTGAGAACCACCAGAGTTCACAGTACGGACGTGTGCTGCTGGAAGAATGCCTCGTGCGTATCCGCGAGGCTGGCTACACGCGCGCTGTCAGTATCACGGCGGCAGATCAGCTGAAGCACTTGTACAAGCAATACGGCGGTGTGAAGGATGAGGGCGAGTACCGCGACGTCCTGGCGCCGTCGCTCAACCGCTACGACGAAACCGAGCGCGAGCTGGTGCACTTGTACACGTTCGATATGACAGGCGAACAGAAGGATTAGTCGATATGCCCGGATCTCATATCGAGCTGTTGTTCATCGAGAACATTGCCCGTGCGATCCATGCGTTTGACGTTCCACACCAGGTTCACACGTACTTCGTAGTTCGTGTCGGATTCGATGCTCAGACGTAGTGTCTCGCCCTTCTTGCACTGCACGGGCGACAGCAGCGGCAAGAAAATTTGCTGCCAATGCGTCTCGGGTGCATTCGGAGCGGTCGACAGATGCACGCCCGGCGCGAGCAATGCATCCCACCACAACGCGAGTCCGTAGACCGTCATGGGTTTGGCGGCCTTCCAATCCACGATGGCCGAACGCACGCTGTCGTTCTCTTTGGAGAAATCCACGCTGTCCCACGTTTTGGTTCCGCGCGGCAGCAAGTCGGCGGGTTTGATGACCTGCACGTACATGTTGTTGAGTGTGACTTCGCGTGCAGAGCCCAAATTCAAGCCAAAACCGACGTCCAGGACGTCCACGTTGTCGTACAAACGCGGCTTGATGACCGGGCAGACAAATTGATCCACCGAACGCGGAATCATTACGCCACCAGGCTTGAGAAATCGACGGGCGTCGTTGAGTGTTTCCAGAATGTTTTCCTCCAGCGCGTAATTGCCGAGTGTCTCGCACACCACCACGTCGGCCTTGGGCGGATTTTGCACATCGGTGGAGTGACCCTTGAAATACGTAAGACCCTCGATGCCGTTCTGTTCGGCCATCACTGCAGCCAATTCGAGTACATCGGAATACTCGTACAAATGACATTCTTTAGCGCCGAGCTTCTTGGCCAGGAAGCTTAGAAAGCCTGTTCCAGCGCCAATATCGGCCACTACGGATTTCCCTTTTTTAATGTCCTTCTTCAGCGCTTTGGCGAACGCGGCATTGCGGACTTTGTCACCCAGAAGTTTGCGGTGGAGTTCGATCATGGGGTGAGCTTACCAGAAACAAAGGTTGAGGCTGGTAAGGAGCAGCGGGAAGAGCCCGAAGAAGCCGAAGACTCCGAAGAATTCAAGGAAGTTTCTCATCGGACTCCTCGGTTTCTTCGGAGTCTTCGGAGTCATTTTCTTGCTATAGTCACCAACATCACCTCACCCACTCGCGACATGATCTTCTCCCCCCTCCCCGGCACCCCGCTCATTACCCAGGGCTTCGGCCAAAATCCGCAGATCTATTCGCAATTCGGGTACAAAGGTCACAACGGCCACGACTTCGGATTGGCCATCGGCACGACCATCTACGCACCGCACGACGGCGTGGCGACCGTGAAAGATGATGGCAGCAGCAACTACGGACTGTACCTGGTCATCGAGGACCCCAAGCGCCGCAGTATCTTGGCGCATTTGTCGCAGGTGCTCGTGCAGCCGGGGCAGACCATCTACCAGGGCGACCCCGTGGCCAAGAGCGGCCAGAGCGGCATGTCTACGGCACCACATCTGCACTGGACGTATAAGGTGATGAAGAACGGCGCGGTGCAGAACAAAGACAACGGCTACGACGGCGCGGTGGATGTGAGTGAATTCACGAGACTGTGGCTGGATCAAGACCTCCACTTCGATGCCCAGTACACACCCGACGCGCAGCCGTACCTGTCGGCGACCTTCGCAGCGAACGAGTACATGAAGAATCCGGCGCGGCATGTGTAAGGCTGCCATGAGAGCCGCCTGACTGAGTCCTGAAAAGCCGGGGACGCCGGTGAGCACGAAACAACCGACGAGGTGCCTATCTCCGGACTCCCCGGCGTCTCCGGCGTCCAGGTGGCGTCATGGCAGGCTACGCTTTCCCGAACTGCAGCCCCAGTTTCGGCACGCCTGGCATGGCTTGCTGTACGCGATCCAGCAGTGCGCCGAAACGCGGTTCGGCCTTGGGTCGCAACGACACGGCTGGGCGGAAACGATGCGAGGTGTAGGCAATGGAAATCACGTCGGCCACGGTCATGGCCATAAACGTCGGGTCACGCTCGGTACCGCGGTAGGTAATGGGATATTCCAACGGGAAGGCGAAATCCAACGATTCATCCAACGTGACATTGCGCGCACACCACGCCACGCGGTTGAGCATGTGGTCGTTGGCGTACAACACCAGGTCGGGGGCGGTGGCCAACACGGCGTCATTCTTGGTTCCTTCCAGGAAGGTGAGCATCATCTCGCCGCCGAACAGCTGGGCGTTCAGCACTGCGGCAACGCGCTCGCTCTCGCGGTCCTGCAGATCGCGCGTCAGTTTCAGGTACGCGGCATGCATGAGCGGCAGGTAACACACCTGGCCGAGTCCGCCGAACGACGTGAGGCCGTGGTAGAACGACATGGTGAGAAGCGAGATCATGGTGCCCGGAATCAGCTCACGGGACTTCAGTCCGGCGGCGATGGCGTCGGCGGTGAGTGCGACCTTGAATGAACCGTCGTCGCTGACTAACTCGTTACCGCGCTTCCAGAGCTGCACACGGCGCTTGGCGCCCTTGGGTAATCCCCAGAACAAATACGTTCCGCGCTTTTCCCACACCGAGAACGCTTCCGGCAGGCGATCGAAGTACGACATGGCCATGGTTACGGCCGACTGGTCCAAAATGAGCTTGGAAATGAGCGTGTCGGAATGCAGGTGATGATCGACCAGGATGTTGGCAACGATTGCTTCTTGCTCCAGGTACACCAGGTTCACTGCCTTGCGACCGGCATGACGAGCGTTCACGCGCTTCCAGAGTGCGGCGTTCACCTTGGCGATCTGATCGGTATAGGTGGCACAAGCCAGAACGTCGGAGGTGGCGTAGATGTCGTCGAGCATGCGCTCGGCGGCGGCTGCTCCGGCTGCATCGATTTCACCGGTGCGCATGGATGTCTGCAGCGACTCCTTCATGCGAGCGACATCGGCGAACGTGTACGCCGGAAGATTGAAGACGGGATACGTGCTGAGCTTGCTCGGAAAGAACGATAAGCGGTGCTGCTTCAGCTCCCCTTTTGCGTTGAGCGCATGGAACGCGATGCCGCGTGGGAACGCGAAGTTATTCAGCGACACGTTGGAGAACGCTAGCGTAATGACGTTCTGCAATGCCGGATCCGGGTGCTCGAGCGCCACAATGGACGACACGAGATCGAAGTTCAGCGCCCACGGGTGGTACAGCGGACCCGAGTGATCCATGGTGGATGCGCTGTAGTACTTGGTGAGTTGAGTCTCCACGGACTTGGCCATGGCCGGACCGAGTAGGCGTTCGGTTTCTTTGGCAACGGCTGAGACAAGCTGGTTCTGACGCGACTGCGAAACGACCGGCACCTGCTTGGCGACGTAGCCGCGCACGTAGTCGTACACGCTCTGAATACCGCTCTGCCGAAGGACGCCGTCTAAACCGGGCTTGCGTTCAACGACGCAATTTCGCAAACGGCGAATATCTGCCTTCGTTACCGGAGCAAGGCGTTTCGGAGGCTCCTCCCCTGCGGAGGTTGTGGAAATACTGACGGTGGCACTGCCTGCTGTTGCTGGTTGCATCTGGGTATATGATAGGCAAAATAGGTTGTTATACAATCTTTTTTGGTATTTTGTCAATAATTGGCAAACAGGGCTGATCGATGGGGCGAGTGACAACCCATCCTACCCATTGACAAAATGAAATCTTATTTTAAAATGCCTATCCGATAATCCACCTATTCTACCACCCGCTATGCATCCAAATCGTCCTTCAGATGATCCTCCGAGCAGAATCGTTTGCATCCCAGGAATGCTGGTGCGTTCAGGTGGTATTGAATTCAGTGACGGCGGACTCATGGAACTGCAAATCCAAATGCTGAGGAGGATGATGGCCGGGCAAGTCTTCGAACCCAGTCGAGCACAACGTTCCCCGCAACAACTACGATCCACCATCGCCAATGTAGAGCGCGTGGATGAGCAGACGATGTCTGCGGACACGCAGTTGTTTTTCAGCAACGGCTGGTCCCACAGTTTCGTGCATGGCGCCGATATGATGATGCCGCTTGGGAATTTGGTAGAGGAACAGTTACTGGCTGACAACAAAGACACGATCGCGGGTATTCAGCGTCTGCGATTTCGCAAATTAGCCACCAACAACATGCGTCTGACTGCGTCGCGCAATCCGCTACCACGCGAAAATCGCAGCCAATGCACGCTGGAAGCGGAGTTGATGACCAACAATTCGGGGCTGATTTACGTGCAAGGAATCCAGCAACCGCAGAATCCCATTTCCACCATCAGCGCCAGAAATCCGCTGCCCAGCGACAGTATTTGCAGCTGTCCGAATTGCAGTGCAGTCCGGCCGGAGAGCGGCGAAGTGACAATGCAACTGCGCACAACACCGCTGCATGAAACACTGCTTCATACCCACAGCGGTTTACTGGCATGTACGGTGATGGACCAAGTGAACTTAGCCATGAGCCGACTGCGCGGCACCGGCAAGTTACAGGGCAGCATGGCAATGCACATGGGCAACAATGCACTCAAGCTTCCGTCGAAGGAATTCCTGCTGCAGCAGGGCAACACGCTGCGGGTGAAGGTGGATCTGGAGAGGGCGCGAACATTGCAACGAACGGGCGCCACATTGGTGACCGCGCAAGCGTTGTACGCAGATGCAAAAGGCGCCGAACAGGGCGGCGGAGAATTCCTGTTTGCCTTCGGCGATGTTTCGCCGGAACAATTGCTCGATACCAAGTAAATGCCAAATCCTTTTCAGCAACGCATTCTTTCGGAACTTGCTGAAGCAGGTCACCCCATTGATGTCACCGGCGGCGGCAAGCTGGAAGAAGGCGGCACCACGTTGGCCGACATGTTCCGCTCAACGACCGTTAAACATGGTCGTGCAGCAATGGCATGGCGCATGTTTCAAATGATGGCGTCGGCGAAACAGGCGTTCCCCGTAAAAGCGCTGCGCGATGTCTCCATGCTTGGCGGAGCGTTCGTGCGCGAACATCATCGGGAGCCCGGAGACACGGACTATTTGCGCGGTCGCGAGCCGAATCGCACTGCGGTGATTCAGGATTTCGTGCATCGCATGATGTTGCCCGGCAGCGGGTTTGCGAACTCCGAGAGCGCGGCCAATTTTCAGAACGCCATGGAGATGCATCGTTCCGGCGAAGACGTTACCTGGGAAATCGTGCCGCATGGGAGCGAGCTGGACCCGGTGTTGATCGAAACCATTCTGACTAACGAAGGCCGACGCGGAAGTCGCCAACTGCGCACCGATGCGCAGGAATTTCTCGCTCAAGCGATTACGGTTGCCGGTCACAAAGTGCGCAACAGCGTCTTCCACCGCATTTTCATTGGTGGCGTAAACAGCTTGTCGATTTACGCACCGAAGTATCGGGAAGGCTTGAACGACGAAGAAACGGTATTGATGAACGCCTATTCGGACGTGGTGAACCGCATTATGTCGGGCATCCACGCCAACGCACGCATGATGATGCTGCGCTGCCCAGAAGGCGGACGCGTAACGCCGGATCGCAGCATCGGTTTTTACGGTGCGGTCGAACCGCCGCCGGCACACTTCGTACCGTTGCACTTGGAAATGCCGCCCAATTTCATGGGCATTGAGCAAGTGCATGCGCCCGCTCTCGTGCAGCTGTATGTAGGAGAACCCGTGCAGGCGCAGGGCAACGGCCTGAATGATCGAGCCAACAACCGCGTGCGGGCCACCTACGACAGTCTTGCACGCGTGCATGCCGACGTGGATTCCTACGCGTGGTGCATAAAACGATTAGTGAAGAAGCGCGAGGAACCCATCGATCGTGCCAAGGGCGCCCCAGAAATGTTCCGGGTGTTGATTCCGAAGAAAAGCGAGCCGCGTCGCAGGGGAAGATAGCCCTTGGGGATGCGCAAAAAGACTGTTTGTGGTATACTGATTCGATTTGCCAAACACACACTTCATCCACGGCCTACGGGAGCAACGGCTGTGCGGACAATCGTTGCCGGAGGGCAACCGCAACGAGCGGCCGAGCATGCGCGACATTGTTGCGCAAACCCGCGGTGCGCTTGGGCAGTTACGCAACCGCATTCTGGGCAACTCCTATTTGCGTTTGCGCGAGACGCCGAGTACGGCACCCGCCCGTGTGGATGGCATCCGTCGTGAAACGCGCGGCTTCATGCAAGGCGTACTGGAGCGCGGCATAGAGTCCGGCACCAGGGGCGCCCGTGCTTTTACGCGGTCGAACTTCTTCCGCACGCGCATCGCACCAACCTTCGCCGTGAATGAAGCTCGCGTGAAAATGGCAGTCGGTGAAACGGAGGCGCGCCGCCAGTTGCCACCCGAAGAATTACGTCGCTACCACGAAAGCTTGTTGCATCCGCCAGGGCAGCCCGATACCGATCGTCAGATGTTCGAATACGTCCGCGGCAGCGGCCCCGAACCGCGCCGGTTAGTCGTATTGGTTATGGGCAACCGTCAAGGATTCAACTCGCCCGATAACGGCATGCGCGAATTACAGCGGCGTTTCGCCGGACAGCCGGATGTGGATGTGCTGCTCTTCCGCAGCGGCCAAGCCGCACGCGACTTGCGAGCGGCGACGTCGCAAAACACCGGACTGGACGGCAACACCGCCGTGACCATGCGCCATATTGAAAACCTCGTGCACGACCGTATTCACTGCCGCGGCATGTTCAGCGGCGAACGCGCACCGTCGTCCATCAGCATGGGCGGATTCAGTTTCGGCGGCGGAGCAATCGAAGAGCTCTCCGATCGCTGGACGCAGATGAACACGCAAATTCCCGTCACTGGAGTGGCGCTCATTGACCCCATTCGGCTCGGCATTCAGCATTTGGGCGCACCGGTCACTCGCCGTCCGGCCATGGCAGGACGCGTGCTGCACTTCTACCAAGACAGCAATTTGAGCCGCAGGCCCGGCACCAATGAACGCGGACGACGGTCCATCGGCGTGCACGGCGCACCGTTGACCGACGCGCGGCCGGGCGACAGCATGCGGTTGATCCGCGGCGCCGGTCACCGTGAAATCCAAACCGCAGCACTCCACAGTAGCGACGTGTTGGACCCAGCATTCCGTCTCTTGAACGGTCAACAAGCCTGAGCGGGTGTAGAATCGGTTCATGCAAACGACCGACCCGCAGGATGAAATCTTCGACGTGATCGATGAGAACGACAACGTCGTCGGCACAACAACCCGTGCGCAAGCGCACAAGGACCCGTCGTTGGTCCATCGATGCGTCGGCATTTTGGTATTCCGTAGCGACGGCACGGTGTTCCTGCAGCGCCGGAGTATGACCAAGGACAAGTACCCCGGATACTGGACGTGCTCTGCAACGGGTCACGTCGACAGCGGCGAAACATACGACCAGGCGGCAGTACGCGAACTGCGCGAGGAAGCCGGTATTGCGGATACACCTCCGCTGGAGGAACTGACCACCACGGTGATTCAGTATCCCAATGAAACCGAGCGCATGCGTTTCTACCGCTGCCGGTCGGACGCCAAGATCACCACGCATCCGGTGGAGATCATGGACGGCATGTATGTGGATTTGTTGAAGCCGTTCCCAGCCGACATGCCGGTGGCTCCTTGCCTGGTTTTCATTCGGGACTATTTGCTCAAGGCGCGGTAAGAACCTTGCACGCGCCATGCAGCAGCGTAGTCTATGCACATGCCGTCCCTGCTGGATCTACTCGGCTGGAAACATTCGAATGTACCGCACTACTACGGCGACATGGTACGCAGGCTCTTTATGATCGCTGGCAGCATCATGTTGGTGACTACACCATTTTTCCAAGACCGCCTGCCCGTCTCGGCATATGTCGGCCTGTGTGCGATTATCGTCCTGGATGTCATTGCCGGGTTGGCAAACCCGCTCATCCGCTGGCTAGGGTATGTGGAAGCGGCCATCGCACTATGTGCATGCATGACGTTCGAGTACTTCGCCATCCGCGATTTCTCCGTCTACGACTCGCTGTTTTGGATCAATCAAACGCTCGCACTGTTGTTCTTCATCGCCTTGTACTACGCCGTAAAAACTTCCCGCAGTGCGGCACTCAAGCAACAGCTCGGTCTTCCAGTGACACAGGAGAACAATGGCAGAACAAAGCCAACCGAATAATTGACAAACTATAAAAAGAGGATAATTTAACGATCTGATGAATTCGGAACCCAAGCTGCAATCGGCGGTGGATTTGCGTGTCGTTCACGCACAACTCCGCGCACTCTACGACAAGGAATACCCCAAGGGTGCGCCGTATCTCTACGAAGTACTGCTGCCGAAACTGCCGGATTACATTCGGGCGTTGGTGCGCCGCAAACTGGATTTATTGGTGGATGACGAAATCGGCACGGAAGGAAAAACTCATGCAAATTTGGAAGACTATGAAAAAGCTGCTCTTGCCCCGTTCTTCGATATGCAGTTGCTGAGGGCGCATATCGAAATCGGACGCGATTCCGCACTGTCGAACAACGACCATTCCATCGCGCATTTCGATACGCAGCCACCAATCATCGCACGCAATCTCATCGCGGTGGCATCGTCGGAAAACCCCGAGCGCCTGGAGCGCATGGGCGCCATTTTCCTGGACGTGGACGGCACGAAAACGATCGTGGATTGCACCAGTCACTCGCATGCCGGCAAGTACCTGGAAGCACTGGCCAAATTTCTATGCAGCCCCTCGCCGCGTGTGCAGACGTGGCTCGAGGGGCGCGGATTGCGTACCGAAGCCTACGCGGTGGCAGGCGATGAATTCCTCGTCGTGGTGCGCTCGAATGACGCTCCGGTGACAAAAGTGATGCTGGACGAACTCTCGGTGGAATTACAGCAGGCCATCGCCGAGGACCCTGGGCTAAACAGCCACATTTCGTTCGATGACCCCGAATTCGTGATGGAGTACGACGACGAATGGACCGACGACGACCGCGCGCTGTACCGCCGCACGCCGGAACTGCTGGCCGACAAAATGGCCACATCGCGTTCCAAGTTACCCGACCGGTTCACGCCATCGGTGAGTTGCGGCTCAGCCACGTTCTACGAGGCATTACAGGAAGCGCTTTCACCGGATACTGAAGAAGCGAAAACACTGGAAGAACTTGGCTTGAACGCCTTTCGCCTGATGACGGCCAAGGCCGATGAACGCCTGAAAGCCGACAAGCGCGTGTTCCGCGAAGGCATTGCGGACCCGAAGTTGAAAGCCTTTTTGCTGCGCAACGCTGAAAACCGCCGCCTGCAGCTGGAAATGGACGATATGCGCGCCAAGCTGGAGGCAGCATTGCGTAGAATCGATGAACTAGAAGGAACCGGACTCGTCGGATAATCCAAGAAATTTTTTGTATTTCTGTAAAAGGCCGCGAAGGCAGGCTTTGCCTGCCTGGAGCGCATCCGATTTAGGGAGAGTCCGCGAGAGGGGCGTAGCCCCTTTCGCGAGTGTATGTATGGTGCCCAGGAGAGGAGTCGAACCTCCACGGGATTGCTCCCGCTACCACCTCAAGGTAGTGCGTCTGCCATTTCGCCACCTGGGCATATTTCGCGTGTGAAACCTAGCGGTTTCCCCCGCGGACCCCCTTCCCTGTGAGCGGTGCGCTCCAGGTTTGGGACCCGCGAGACCCAAACCTTCGCGCGCCTTTTTCAGAAGGCGAAGCAAAAATCCGAGACTGCGGCTATAACAATACTGTCAAAAGAAAGAACGAGGAACTGTAGTTTAGCTGAGCGTGTATACCAGGAACAACCGTATCGCGCTATGCCGCCAGTTGTAGAAGAACATCGTCGGTAATCCCGATCAGCACCGCGCCGACCAGTCGTTCTTCTTGCAGATTGGGCTCCTGCAGGGCCTCTCCGGCCATGGGAAGCGGTATGGGTTTCGAGAACATCGCCGTGGCACTCGCAACGGAGAATTGCATATCCACTGCCAGGATCTTCAGTCGCATGGCATCCAGCCATTGATTCCAGGTGACCGGCTCTAGAATATTGAGGCCGATCAACGTACGGATTTCATTGCCGAATGGATCCGGGTCGCGGCCCCAGTCTTCATTGTGGGCGCAATTCGGATACAGCTCCCGCATATCCTTTGGGCACAACGCACCCAGGATGTACTCCTCGATATCGCGGTTGCCCGCGCGGGCCAATTGCGCCAGCCGCGCTTCGTGTTCGCACTTGCAGGCAAAACCCAGCGTCGCCAGTTTGGCCACCAGGCGTTCGCGAACACTCCGTACCAGGGCAAAAAACCCTGCTTCAGGCTGACGATCGCACTGCTCCAACGTCGGTAAGCCGTCGATACGATACGCCAAGCGCATATTCCCAGAAGGCGGCACACTATGAGATGCCACTTCCGAACAGTCAAGAACACATCGGAGCGAGGATATGCCTCTGTCTACGGCTCGCCGAGCATCTTCAGCAGACGCTGGCGGTCCGGACCCGCGATGTCGATCTTCTCCACGAAGCCGACCAGCAGCTCTTTGGTGATTTTCTGGCCGCGCGTGAGTTTCTTCATCTGCTCGTAGGCGTCCAGGTAGCCGTTCTTGCGCATGACGGTCTGGATGGCTTCGCCCAGCACCTCCGGATGCATGGACAGTTCCTCTTCCAGCTTGGCGGCATCGACCGACAGTTTGCCCACGCCTTTGTTGAACGACTTGAGCGCCAGCAGGTGGTAGCCGAACGCCACGCCGATGTTGCGCTGCACGGTGGAGTCGGACAAGTCACGCTGCATGCGGCTGATCGGCAATTTGTCGCCGAAGTGGCCGAACAACGCGTTCGAAATGCCCAGGTTGCCCTCGGCGTTCTCGAAGTCGATGGGGTTCACTTTATGCGGCATGGTGGAAGACCCCGTCTCGGTCTTCACGACCTTCTGCTTGAAGACGCCGCGCATGATGTACAGCCACGCGTCGCGCGAGAAATCCAACAGGATGGTGTTGATACGCATGTAGATGTGGCCTAGCTCGGCGATGTCGTCGTGCGGGTTGATCTGCGTTGCGTTCTCGATGGGGGTGAGTCCCAGCGACTTGAGCAGTTTACGGCCGAACGCTTCCCAGTTCACGTCGGGGTAGGCCGACTTGTGGGCGGTGTAGTTGGCGACCGCGCCGCCGAATTTTCCCTGCATGCGGAACGCGGCGAGCTGGTCGCGCTGGCGCTCCAGACGCTCCACGAACACCATGATTTCTTTGCCGAGCGTGGTGGGCGTGGCGGGCTGACCGTGCGTAAGACTGAGCATGGCACGGTGCTTGTTGGCGTTGGCCAGCGAGCGCAGCGTGGCGATGGTGGCCTGCAGTTCGGGCTTCAGCACGCGCTTGATGGCATCGTGCACGAGCACGCCGTAGGCCAGGTTGTTCACGTCCTCGCTGGTGAGCGCGAAATGAATGAACTCGCTCTTCACTTTGGCACCGCTCATTTTCTCGAGTTCGCCGCGCAGGTAATACTCCACCGCTTTCACGTCGTGGTTAGTGATCTTCTCGATTTTGCGGACCTTCTCGGCCTCTTTGTCGTCGAAGTTATCCACGATTTCTTGCAGCGCTTTCTTCTCGCGCTTCAGTAAAGGCTTGAGTTCGCGGATGCCTTTTTCGTCGGCCAATGCGGCGAAATAGCTGATTTCGACGAAGATCCGGGCGCGCATGAGCGCTTCCTCGGAAAAGAACGGGCGCAACGCGTCGACTTTGCTGGCGTAGCGGCCGTCGAGTGGGGAGAGGGCTTGCATTGGCGATGAGTATAGCAGGAAACTCTCATGACGAGGATCGCTATTCATCCGAACCGGAGGAAGCCGACGAATACTTCGATTGCAAACGGATAATTTCGCCCATTGCTGCCGCGACCATCTCCTTTTTTGTGGACGTGGGCTTCCATGCACGCTGGACGGCCAAGGTCACGATACCGCGAAAACGATTGAAAGCCGCCAGCATGCCCACTTCTTCCAGCCGGAACCACTCGGCGATGACGTCCTCATCCGGCTTCGGAATGGTGTTCGCACCGACAGGAGTTTGCTTCTCCAGTTCGACGGCGACACCGACGACTTTGCGGGCAGCCTCCACTTCCGCCACGGTGAATCCGGGCAGATCTTGGGCTTCCACCCTGCGGCCGTAGTGACGGTCCATGTGCGGAAGCATCGCGCACAGCACTTCATGCGGCACTTCCCCCTTCAGCATGCGCTGCACGAGCATGGAGAACGGATGCTTCTCGGTAAAACCGCCGGCCTTCAGCACGGGCGCAACGGATGTCCATTTGGACTTCCCTCCTCCGCGCAAATGCACGAGTAATTGCGATAAGTTACTGCTGTCGTACGGAAGATGAGCAGCGAATTCCTCCTGCGAGAGCGCGTTGGCGGCAACGATGACTTCCAGCGCGCGCGGCAGCGGATGTTTCACCGGATTTGCGGCGCGTCCGTCCAGATGCGCGGCGTAGTCGGGATACCAGCGTGCCTCCATCGCCGCACTCTGGGTGCGCAACTTCCAATTGGAACTTTTTTCCACCGCTTCCAGCATGTTGGCAAGTAGCGGCAGGGGCGCAAAGGTCGTACCGGCAACGATCCCCTGCGCACGTTCGGTGGTGAACGTCAATCGGTCGCGCTCTTTTGCTGCGGCGCCGTTGAAGGTGCGAACGACGGCCTCCAGTGAACTGAAACCACCGAAATGGTCCGCCAGTTTCTGCACACCATCGGCAACCGACGTAAATTCAGCCAGCGCAAGCGGCACGTTGCGTTCTGCGGCACGGCGCTGTTGCGCAGCAGTCAGTCTGGCCGCTGCGGCGGCTTGGATCGCATTGTCGATACGGGTGAGTTCACCCCGCTTGATGCACTTGGGCTGACGCGTGCCGGCACCGCTCCCACCCGTACGCGGCGCGCTGACACCTTCGGTCATGGCGACGTCACCGGCCTCGATGTCGAGCAGGCGATCGCGGCGCCCGCGCATGGCATGCGTCAACGCGGTCAACTGACGGCGAAGATCCGCCAATTCTGGATTGCGGCCGGCTTTGCCGCTTACTACCGGCGCGGCGGCTTCGAGTTCGGCGATGCGTGCTTGCAATCGAACATGCTCGCCGGCGTCATCGACCATCTGCCATGCCACGTCTTCGACAGATAATCCGGCCAGGTCGCGCTCGGCACGCAATCGCACCCCATGGGTATTGCGCCCTTGGGACCAGATCTCACTACCGGTCCGACTGTAATGATCAATACGAGCCTGACGGAAGGCATTGGTAAGTGCGTCTGCTTCGGACTGATCGCCAATCTTCTCGCCATTGCGGGCCACCAGTCCGATGAGCACCGACGCCGGAGCTTGCTCGGAAGCACACGCGGTGTCGATGACATACCGCACCGGAGCAGTGACCTCTGTTGCAACCGACGACTTCCGTTCTCCACCGTCTCCGCGTCGCTTTTCTTCCACGCCAACCCATGCCGCCAGCTGCGTATTGGTAATTCCCTGCGCATCACGCACAGTGCGGAACAGGCGGCCAAATCGGTCGCGCGGCTGCTCGACCGAAGCAGCCAGCGTCCATGCCGCCTCGAAATCGGCCATGGTGTCTTCGGTAGCCAGCCCCATGTCCAATGCCAGCACCCGGATTTGATCTCGCCACGGCCACATACGGCAACCGGAAAACGCGTGGGCCATTTCGTACGTCATCCACTGCATCATTGTTTCGATCGAATAACTCTGCCTGGCTTTGCCGCAACGGCGCTCCAAAGCGACGAGAAAATCCACGAGCACGGGCTCGATGTTGCGGCCCAGCAACTGAGTTTTCTTCTCCATCACCCACGTGACATCGGCCTCGCCAAGCAGTGCGACACGTTCATCGGGCGGCAGATCGTCATCGGTGGGGTACAGCCGCGCGACCACCTGCTCGGGCTCGCGGTAATCGGGAATAATGCCCAAACGCCGACGTTGCACACGGCGCACCTGCGTCATGCCCTTAAATTCGCCGTCTGCGGGTAGTAATTCATAGAACCGTGCATGGCCCACGCGATAGCAGAGGTATTCGTAGAATTGCTCCATGCCGGAGTATTTGCCGGCGAGCAGGCGGCGCAGTTGTTCCTGCGTTGCCACGGCAACGGTTTTCGCATTCCAATATTCCAACAAACGATCGAACGTTTCGGGTTGAGAGGCTTTGTCCGGGTTCTCCAAGACAGCCAACGCGCGTGCCGACAAACCTGAATCGTCGGCGCATTCGCCGTATGTCAGATTCAATTGTTGCCAGCGAACCTGGGCGATGAGCGTGGCCACCGGATCCTCGCGTTGTATGACACGCTCGAACGCCGCAGTGGCATTTTCGTTTCTGCGCCGAAGCTGGGCCGCCTGGCTCATGGCTGGCATAAGGGAAACATAGTTCATTCTTTCGCCCCAACCGTCAATTATTTGACTGTGCCGCAAGTGCCTTGTACGTTGCGCTCGTGAACGGATCCTACGTCCTCAACTGCTCTCCGATGTCGTCCTGCTCTCGCGAGCGGGGGACCGAGCAGTAGACGCTGAATAACCAGCAACTGCCCGTCCTCTGCGCATCAGAGGGCGCATTTTTCCGTATCTCCATTCTCCCCTTCCGTTCATGATTTCCGCCCCCAAACTCCTTCCGCCGACCGTCGTGACTGCCGAAGCACAGGGAAACGACGCCATCGCATTCACCTTCCCGGACGGGAACACGTTCGTCCGAGACCAAATCGGCACCATCCTCGGATGGGCGGCCATCAGCAGCCAAGAAGACGGCGTTGCGCGCACGCGCGTCGAACTGCACTGCCGCGATGAACATGCGTTCTGGGTGACGATGATCATCCAAGACGCCAAAGGTCGTTTCGAGGAAATGATCCTGCAGCCCCGCATGCCTCTCGGCGACGACAAACAGCCGTTGAAGCGCATGGCCCAACCGATGTCGCATATCGTCTCCACACCCGCGCCGCGCCCGGGTGTTCCGGCGCATAGGAGCGACATATTCGCTGCGGTACACTCCGGATCATGATCATCCCCCGCAAACTGAAAGCCGGCGACAACGTGCGCATTATCGCGCCGTCGTGCACGTTGCCCACCATGCCGTGGATGGACGGCAAGCCGCTGGCCGAGGCCAAGCGTTGGTTCGAAGACCGCGGCATAACGGTGAGCGAAGGGAAATACCTCCGCGAGATGAACGAGTTCGGTACGACCAGCATCGCCCACCGCCTGAAGGATCTGCACGATGCATTCGCAGACCCGTCCGTGCACGCCATGATCACGGTGCGCGGCGGCTGGAACGTGAACCAGTTGCTACCGCATATCGACTACGGTCTTATTAAGAAGAATCCCAAGATCCTGTGCGGATTTTCCGATATCACCGCGCTCGGTAACGCCATTTTCGCCAAGACCGGCCTGGTGACGTACAGCGGCCCGAACTTCAGCCAATTCTGTTACGGCGACAAACTGCGTTATACGCACGAATACTTCGAAGCCGCGCTGATGCGCAAAGAACCGATTGATCTGAAGCCGTCCCCCGCCTGGACCGACACGTATTTCTCGGCTGGCAAACCATGGCTGTTCGAAAAGAACCCCGGCTGGCGCGTATTGCGCAAAGGCAAAGCCGAAGGCGTCATCATCGGCGGCAATCTGTGCACGCTGAGCCTGCTCCAGGGCACCGAGTATATGCCCGCCGCGAAGAACGTGATCCTGCTGGTCGAGGATGACCATGAAACGCACCCCAGGACGTTCGACCGCGACCTGACGTCACTGACGCAGCAGCCGTGGTTCGGAAGCGTGAGAGGTGTGTTATTCGGCCGTTTTCAGCGTTCGGCCGTGAACGCCGACTTCGGACCCGTCACGCCCGCCATGCTGGACGCCATCGTGGCCAACAACGCCCGTCTGAAAACCCTGCCCATCATCGCCGACGTGGACTTCGGCCACACGTATCCCTCGGCCACGCTTCCGATCGGCGGAACCGCCGCCATGGACGCCACGAAGCGCACGATCGTGATCAAAACGCATTGAACGCAAAAACCGGACCCGTTGCGGGATCCGGCTTCTGGAATACGTGCGTGATTACTCGGTTTCCTTCACTTCTTTGCCCTCGCGCTTGGCCTTCTTCACGCGCTTGCGCTTGCCGCCGTCGAAGACTTCGGCGAATTCCTCGGCAGACATGGTTTCAATCTTCAGCAGCAATTCACACAGCTCGTCCATCTTCTTGCGGTTGTCTTGCACCATGCCCTTGGCGCGCTTGTACTGCTCGGCGATGTTCGTCTTCACGAAGTGGTCGATCTTGCGGGCGACTTCCTCGGAATAATTCCGAGAGGAGCCTAAGTCGGCGCCCAGGAACATGGAGCCCTGTTTTTCACCGTACGAAACAATGCCCAACTCTTCATCCATGCCGTAGCGCATGGCCATGTTGCGGGCGATGGCGGAAGCCTTTTCGATGTCGTTGGATGCACCTGTAGTAATTTCGCCGAAGATAATTTCCTCGGCAGCGCGACCGCCCAAGAGTCCGCAGATTTGGTCCAGGAACTTGGTCTTGCTGGTGGTGTACTCGTCTTCCTTGGGCAAGAACCACGTCACGCCGAGCGCGAAGCCGCGCGAGACGATGGAGATTTTATGCAATGGGTCGGATTCGGGGCACAGGTAGCCAACGACGGCATGGCCGAGTTCGTGGTAGGCCGTAATTTTCTTCTCTTTTTCCGTAAGCTTGCGGGACTTCTTCTCGGAGCCGATGGTGACTTTCTCCACGGCTTCCACGATATCCTCCTGGCTGATGAACTTCTTGTTCTGGCGCGCGGCGTAAATGGCGGCTTCGTTCATGACGTTCTCCAAATCCGCACCGGCCATACCCACCGTCTGGCGGGCGATGGTCTTCAAGTCGATGTCGCGACCCATTTTCTTGTTGCGGGCGTGGACTTCCAGAATCTGCTCACGAGCGAGGAGGTCCGGCTTATCGATGAACACACGGCGATCGAAGCGACCCGGACGCAACAATGCGCTGTCCAGCACGTCCGGACGGTTGGTTGCAGCCATGACGATGACATTGGTTTCTTTATCGAAACCGTCCATTTCGGTGAGGATTTGGTTCAGTGTCTGCTCGCGTTCGTCGTGACCTCCGCCAAAGCCCGCTCCGCCGCGCTGGCGGCCGACGGCGTCGATTTCATCGATGAAAATGATGCACGGCGAGTTGCGCTTGGCCTTCATGAATAGGTCGCGGACGCGCGAGGCACCCACACCCACGAACATCTCCACGAACTCGGAGCCCGAGATGGAGAAAAACGGCACACCAGCTTCCCCGGCAACGGCGCGGGCAAGCAGTGTTTTGCCGGTACCCGGAGCGCCGACCAAAAGTGCGCCGCGCGGAATCTTGGCGCCGATGGTGGTGTATTTCCGAGGATTTTTGAGGAAATCGACGATTTCCTGCAGGTCTTCTTTTGCTTCATCGCAGCCTGCAACGTCTTTGAATGTGGTCTTGGATTCCTTCATGTCTGCCACGCGCGCGCGTGACTTTCCAAACGACAACGCGGTGTTCTGACTGCGGGCAATGGAGCGGAATACCCACATGGCTCCGCCGATAATGAGCAGGAAGAAGATGAGGTCACCGATGTGCGCCTTGAAGAAATTCTTCAGCTCAATGTTCTCGATTTCCACCTTGGTCGGGTTGGAAGGATCATTCCATTCCAGGCGGGTAATGGTATCGGCCGTTTCCTTGTAGGCCTGAATATACGAACCCGACGCCATCTTTGCGTATACGTTGTTGCCGCGAATCAGAATACTTTCCAGATCGCGCGCGGCGTACGCATGCGTGACATCGCTGATCGTTACGGGCTTGGCGGTGGCGTACTTCTCATCTTCGGTGCGCTGCGGAGCCGTAATGTAATACAGCGAACTGAGAATAAGGAATGCAATCAGCACCACGGTAAACACCTGGTTCTGACGTCTGCGCGGCGGAAGCGAGCCAACGGCCATAAAAGAGAAGTGGAACGGGTAGGACCGATGACGAATCAATGGACGCTAAGCCCTCTTATTCAACGACGAACGAGATCCCCTGTTCTTAGCGAGCGGCGGCCGATGACGATGCTGCCTTGATCATTGCTGCGGCGCTGGCCGGAGCGGATGATGCGGCTGCTGGCTGCTGCGGCGTAAGCTGCACCGGAACGACGTCGATGATCAAGTCGCGGCCCGGATCGTACAGAATGGCGCGAGTCGGCGTGATGATGAGGTGATCGCCGTTCTTGGCGTTCTTGTAGAAGTCATTGCGTGCCTTGAGCGTCTCGACATCGACGATGGTGGCGACGGTCGGATCGACATCACCGGGGATAACGAAGTGCTTCTTCACTTTCTCGATAATGCGCTTGGCAGCCTCTACGTTCTGCTGATTGCCAACTTGATTATCCTGCAATGAAACTTTCCCGAGTTGCTCTTCCAGAGCAACGCGCTGCTTGTAGTTCATAAAGGCCAGAACGCCGAGGGCAACAATGATGATGACGACCAAAACGGTGCGCATCTTTGCGTTGCCGGCTGCGGCGGTAGTGTGTTGCTGATCCATTGGGAAATGTGGGGGAACGCCGGAATTCTAGTCGCATCGGTCGGCATTTTCAACGCTACGTTTGGTCCGGAGCCATTCGTGATAGGCTATGAGCCGCATGTCACAGAAGCATTCGCGGGAGTCCATGGAAATCGGCACCGACGGCATGGTTGTGATCGCTATGGTGGTGGCGGCATTCATGCTGCAAGTGTGGCACTTGAAAAGCGCGCTTTTGCCGGCAACAGACGAAGGTGTCTACGTACTCATCGGCAAGTTGATGTTGAAGGGATATGTGCCGCACAGCGATTTCCCCATGTGGCACATGCCGCTGCTGCCGCTGCTGAGCGGCATTGGTCTGTGGTTCACCGGAAGCATGTATCCGCTGCGCATCGTGTATCTCGCAATCAATTGTCTGGTCGCCATTCCACTCTTCTCTAGTCTGAAGCGTGTAACGTCCAGTCCGCTTGCGGCCATGACGGCAATCGCGTTCTATCTGACATTTCACGAGATGATTGACCATGACTTCCGGCTGTTGGCCATTCGTCAATTTGCCAATGTCTTCTTTATTCTGTTCGTGTGGGCCGGCATATGCGCGTGGGAGAAACCCTGGCGTGAATGGGTGCAGCTGCTCTGCTGTATCGCATCGGCCATGACCTTCTTGCCTGCCGCATTGAACATTGCCGTTGCCGCTACAGGACTGGTGTTCCTGGCACCGAAGCAACACCGTATGGCGGTTGCAAAACACTACGGCATGATGCTGTGTTGTGCCGCCATCTGCGCGATCATGTACCTGCTGGCAATGGACGGCGCTTTGCGCGAAGTAGTGTTCGATCAAGTCAGTCGTTTGCCGTTCTCGCGAATGGCACGAGTGACGCGCATTCTCCTGAAGCCCGATGCGCTGTTGGTGGCACTGGGAACAACGTCGCTGCTGCTTGGCATCTTCGTTCTGCCAAAACTGCGTTCCCTCTGCGCCGCCATGCTCGCAGTCGTCCTGATGAGCATGTTCCTGGCGACGAACTACTTCGATCATTACGTGACGATCGCCGGTCCGGCTCTGGCATTCGGCATTGCCATAAGCGTCCTGCTGATTCGCGAGTGCGCCGGATTACTTCCTGGGCAGTTGCGCGATTCGGGAACGGTGATTGCGTGCAGCCTGTTGGTACTCTGGCAATTGTCGATCGTCTTGCCGATTGTGAGCCGGCACCTCTACACACCCAACGACAGCGGCTACCGTGCAATGCTTGCAGTGCTTGCGCGCCAACCGGAGCCGGTACTGATCACCCAAGCGCTCTACGCAGTGGAAGCCGACCGCATGCCGATTCTTGGCGTCTTCGAGCAATTGTTCCGTCCTCCGGCAATGTTGAAGGTTCCGCTGGATGAAATAGCGGCGGCCGAAGCGGAAGCGTGCACCATTGTTATCGACCCGACCATTGCCGACGTCGTGAATACGGCGACACTCGCAAGCTGGAAGGAGCGTTACACGAGCGTCTTCAGGAACACTTTTGCGACTATTCTCACGACCGGAAACCCCGGCTGCGATGATCAACGAGATTTGGTACCACGCACGTAAAGCGAGATCACGCACCAGAACATTTGCAGGCCGTCGCGTACAACGTTGACCTTGGATTCCGGAACGGCGGTCCAGGTGAGCGGCACCTCGCTGATGCGATAGCGATGACGCAATGCCAAAGCCAATACTTCCACATCGAATGCAAAGCGATCGATGCGTTGCAACAGAAAGAGCTTCTTTGCGACATCGGCCTTAAAGAGCTTGCAGCCGCAAGCGGTGTCGTGAATTCCCGGTACCAACAAAGAACACAGGCCGTGATACAAACGACCGATAATGCGGCGATGCCACTGCATGGTAACCAGTCCGGCACGGCGCTCGAGCACGCGTGAGCCAATGGCGATATCGCTCCCGTCGCGTTGGAGCGCATCGAATAATTTACGCACCTCGGTAATGGGAGTTGCCCCATCGGCATCGTACAGAAGAACAAAGTCCCCCACTGCTTCGGCAACACCGCTGCGTACTGCGGCACCTTTGCCGCGATTCACCGGCAGCCGAAGGGAAATCATAGGCAATCGACTGGACCACTCGCGAGCAATGTCGAGCGTACGGTCATGACTGCCATCGTCGACCACTGCGACCTCGACAAGCTCGATACCCGACATGCGGCCCTCCTTCCATGCATCGGCAATGGAAGAAAGTGTTTTGCCCAAGCGGTCCTGCTCGTTGTAGGCCGGTATGACAATAGAAAGCCTCATGGGAAGCCTAGCTTAGACCTTCATCGAAGCGGCTGAAAGCTCGAACGCCACATTGTCTTTACGGCTGCTCGGAGCTGGCCGAAGAATCAGCGGACGAGCTGACCGATGACTCGCTGGAAGCGCTCGAAGTCACAGCACTGGAAGATTCGCTGGACGTGACTGCGCTGGAGGACTCGCTGGAAGCAACCGAACTGGCAGCTTCGCTGGAAGCTTCACTCGAAGCGACCGAGCTGGCGGATTCACTGGAAGCCGAGGAGCTGATGGACGATGCTTGTTCGCTAGACGAGGACGATGTCACTTGTTCGACGACCACCGTCTCGTACGATGCGGGAATCACAAGGCTCGAGGGACCGGAAGCAGCGTCATACGTGAAGCTGAGAACTTCTTGGTTGGCCTGCATGATATCGGGGTGTGCAAACCACATGGAGCCCTGATGGTAGCCATTGCAGGCATCCAACGAGTACGGGTCACGGATACAGGCATTCCAGACGTTATCGGCCACCGAGTACGGGCGACCCTCGGCATCAACATGGAATGGAATCGCGGGGACTGCACCGACCTGTCCGGAAGCGGTGTAGGCATCACGCACACCCAGGGCAGTCCAGGAGAAGCGAACATCTTGCGCCACCGACTTGTCGCTGCGGATGACGAATCCGGTCTGCGACTGAGAGTCGACCCACCACTCCGAACCGACGCGGCTGTTTGGCGTGGCGTTGATGACCGGCGTGGAAACGAAGCCCGTTCCAAAGAGAACCGTCACGGCCTTGGAGCGAGCCGGAAGAATGGCAAAGCCGGCCTGATTGTTGCTGACAATGAGCTCACCTTGCACTTCAACGCCGCCGAGGAAGGTGGTGAGTCCGGCGATAGTGACGTTGCCGACCACTTCCAGCGCAGCGGCATCGGTAATGGTACCGATCTGCACCGTGGAGCCGGTGAAGCGCATGCTGCCGAGTGCGAAGTCGGTACCCGGCAAGATCGGACCATCAAAACGGATGGGTCCGCTCATAGCAGCCGCATGCAGCGTTCCGCCAATAAGTACGTCGTGCTGAACGGTAAGGGCTCCCGAAACGAGTAAGTCGGAGCCGACCGTCAGCGCGGAGGTGCCGCTGCGGGACAGGCCCAAGCGCGAGGCAATGGCACTCTGCAAACTCAGCGAGCCACTGCTTGTTTGCAGTGCGGCAAGAATATCTGCAGGCAATGAACCATTGGAGCCGATATTCAACGTGCCATCGGCCAAACGCTGGTTGAGAATGGCGTTGATCTCGGCGGCAAGATTCAGGCTCTGGACTTGCGCCTGCACCGCGGCAGAAACGGCACCGTTGATGTTCGCACCGTTCATGGCCGTCTGGACCATGCTGCGGACATCATCCTCAATGTGCATTTCGGCAATGCTCTGCGTCACCTCGTTTTCGATCTTCTCCACGAGGTCGGACTGGTTGCGGCGCGTGATAAGCACATCGATGCTTCCTTCTCCGCTAGCGAGAGGGCTCAATGCCACACCGACGGTGGACTCACCGGCCTTGGCTTTGCGCACGAATCCGGGCTTGGCAGCTGTGGCGAGGGCGTCGCCCACGGTGATTGCCTGTCCGTCTTCCACAATGGCTTTGGCCGGCAGCTGACCGATAAGACCGACGATCGTGCTGGTGGCATCGGATTTTGTGTCGGCATTCACGCCGCGGTACTTGTCGCCGACGAATGCAGGCTTGGTGGAAACGATACCCATAACGTTGGAGTCGCCCGAGCGGTCACACAGTTTCACCGTATTCGACTTCAGCGGATCCAAACAGACGGCCTGTCCGGGCTTCAGGTTCGGTGTGGAAGCCAAGAAGCGTTCGGCATAGTCGGCGCCGCCGCCGGAGAAGCTGCCATCGGTGTACATGCTTCCGGCCGCATCCATGCGGAGAATCAGGTTGTGATTCGCGTCGCCGTAGCCGGTTGTGACATTCGAGAACACCTCCATGAGGTTGGCATCCGCCGAGGACGTCATGCCGGTTTCCATTTTCAGCAACGTGCGTCCGGTGCCGCCGCGAAGCAGCATTGTGCCGCTGTTTGCGAGCACGCCAGTTCCGGCGCGGTAGAGCATGGTGTCGAAGGTTCCGCGGTAACCGAACAACAAATGCGGAACAATCTTCTGGCTACCCGTGCCGTTTCCGCGCCAAGAATCCAAAGCCAGCACAGTACCGGACATACCGCGATTCACGATGATCGCGCCGGTCATGCCGCTCACGGTGCTTCCGGAGCCGACGGTAATGGACAGCATGCCGTCGGACTTGATGCCGCCGACACCGACGTTAACGGAATTGAGAACGGTGAGGGTGTTGGCAATGCTGGCATTGCGACCGACATACAGCACATCCACGCCCAAGGTGCCGATGCTGGCCGACGGAGCGTCGATGCCGTTGATGTCGTAGATGGTGAAGTCCGCACCAGTAACATCGGGCAAGCCGACGTACAGGAACTTGCCGGCAGCAATGACTTTGCGAGCAGATGTTGAAATATCGGCTCCGCCAACGACTCCTGGCAGTGCGACGTTGCTGATGTTCACGACGCGGAAGTCGTTACCGGAGGCGCTGGTAAGACCAAGGTAGGCGTAGCGACCGGCAACATCGACCGAGAGGACATCGGTGGAAAGGTCCAAGCCACCGACAGTGGAGATGGACGCCGGATTGCTAATGTCGAAGATGCGGAAGTCATTGCCCGAGACGCTGGCCAGACCGACGTAGGCATAGCGCCCGGCGATGCTGATGGATTTGACCGCCGTGCTGAGGCTGACGCCCCCCTTGTCGATAAGGTTGTTGGGGCTGGAGACGTCGATGACACGAAGTTCATTGGCACTGAAATCATCTTCAACGCCGAGGTAGGCATACTTGCCTTGCACGACAACCGAGTTGATGCCGACCGATGAACCAAGATCCATGGAGGAAATGATTTTGGGGGCATACGGATTATTGATGTCGACAACGAAGAATTCCTCGGTGGAGAAGCCCGATGCCTTACCCACAAACAGGTGCTTGCCGGCAATGAACAACGAGCGAGTTTCGGACATGCCGCCCACGTCCAACGAAGCGATTTGCACCGGAGCGGACGGATTGCTGATATCGACGACAATCAACGCCCTGCTGGTCGAGGTGAACATGCCCAAATACGCATAATTGCCGGACACCGCAATCGAACTGATATTGGTTTCCATGCCGAGCGTGGACACGATCTTCGGTGACAAGGGGTTGCTGATGTCGACGATGCGGAAGCGTGCACCTTGCTGGGCGATGTAGGCGTAGCGGCCGACGATCACGGCGTCGTTGAACTGTGCGCCGAGGTTCACGCCGGACAGGGTGCGGACGTTGCCACCAGCCACGTTGAGAATGCTGCCGCCGGAGACGGTGAGTTTCTGGCCGGGGGTGTTGGTGCCGATACCAACCGAGTTCCACGCATTGGATGCAAAGAACAGAGGCTTGCTGCCGGTGCCGGTGGCGATGAGCGTGGTGCCAGAGATGGAGCCAACGACTTCAAAGGCGGATTCCAGCGTGTTGGTGCCGATACCCACACGGGAGGTGGAAGCGTCGAGGTAGAAGGCATTGTTGTTGGTCTGCGAACGGATGGAGAAATCGACGTTGCGGTTCAGAGCATTGAAGACGGTCTGGCCGGAGAGCGAGAAGGTAATGTTGCCGCCGCCAAGATCCAAGCTGCGTCCTGAACCGGCGCCTTCCCAGATGAGTGCTCCCGAGGATGTGAGGCGCTGTTCGGCATGCAGGTGACGACCGGAAGCGGTGTTGATGATGCGCAGTCCCAGCGTGTTGCCGTTACCGGAAGTCATATCGATGACGAGAGCACCGGTCATGGTGTCACCTTGCTTCTTCACGTAGCGGGCGTCGCCCAGGCGCAGGGTGGCTCCAGAGAACGAGCTGGTGCCGACTTCGGGAGCGGAGCCTCCGCCTCCGGTCTGGTCGGTTCCACAGGAGAAGCGCTTGGTAGCGGCATCCCAGAGCAACTTACTTGTACCGGCCGTGTCGCAATCCACCAATCCCGCACCGCCGAAGGTGGTTGCGGCGTAGAGGTGGGTTCCGGAGATGGAGCGGGTGGCGAAGAGGTTCTGGCCCGAGGCTGTGCCGAGGATTTCGAGTGTGGCGCCGGAGATGGAGCGGTTCACGACCAGGGAACCGGTGACGGAAGCGTTGCCGGAAATAGTGAGTGTCTTGCCGGAGATGGTGCCGACGACATCGAGGGAGGTTTTGGGCGTGACAGTGCCGATACCAACACGGTTGGCGTTCGCGTTTACAGTCAACGTGTTGGTGTCGAAGAAGGCTCCCGAGCTGAAGCGAGCGGTGTTGACGATCTTGAGTGTTCCGGAAGACGTCAGGTCCTTTTCAGCGTGGATGATGTTTCCGGAGGCGGTCTCGATGATTCTGAGGCCGAGGAAGCCGGAGGTGAGGTCGATGGTGAGCGCACCGGTCATGGTGTCACCTTGCTTCTTCACGTAGCGGGCGTCGCCCAGGCGCAGGGTGGCTCCAGAGAACGAGCTGGTGCCGACTTCGGGAGCGGAGCCTCCGCCTCCGGTCTGGTCGGTTCCACAGGAGAAGCGCTTGGTAGCGGCATCCCAGAGCAACTTACTTGTACCGGCCGTGTCGCAATCCACCAATCCCGCACCGCCGAAGGTGGTTGCGGCGTAGAGGTGGGTTCCGGAGATGGAGCGGGTGGCGAAGAGGTTCTGGCCCGAGGCTGTGCCGAGGATTTCGAGTGTGGCGCCGGAGATGGAGCGGTTCACGACCAGGGAACCGGTGACGGAAGCGTTGCCGGAAATAGTGAGTGTCTTGCCGGAGATGGTGCCGACGACATCGAGCTTGGCCTTTGCGCTGGTTTTACCAATGCCGACATCTCCGCCGTTCAGGTACGAGGTGCCGTTGCTGTGGATTTGCACGGCGGTGCTTCCGGCGCTGAATAATTCAAGATATGGAGTTGCGCTGTTTCCTGCGAGAAGGATGCGCTCCTGCGTGCCGCTGATGCCGAAGATTTCCAGGTTGTTGTCCTCAATGTGCACTCCGGTCAGGGGGCTTTCCGTGCCGAAACCGACGCGGTTGTTCGCGGCATTGATGAACACGGTGTTCGTATCGAATACGGCATTGCCGGCGACAATGAGCCTACCCGAGCTGGTGAGTGTCTGCTCGGCATGCAAGTGGCGGCCGGAAGCGGTGTTGACGATGCGCAGACCCAAGGTATTGCCGTTACCGGAAGTCATATCGATGACGAGAGCACCGGTCATGGTGTCGCCCTGCTTCTTTACGTAACGAGCGTCACCGAGACGGAGTACTGCACCGGAGAACGAGCTGGTGCCGGCCACGCCGGTGCCGCCGGTCTGGTCCGTTCCGCAGGAGAATTGCTTGGTGGCGGAGTTGTAGAGCAGCTTGGAAGTCGTGGCGTTGCTGCAGGAAGCAAGACCTGCGCCGCCGAAGGTCGTGGCGGCGTAGAGGTGGGTTCCGGAGATGGAGCGGGTGGCGAACAGGTTCTGGCCGGAGGCGGTGCCGAGGATATGCAAGGTCGCTCCGGAGATCGTTCCCTGTACTTCCAAGTCGGCCTGCGGCGCTGTGGTACCGATGCCGACACGGTTGGCGGCTGCATCGACGAACAGTGTGTTGGTATCGAAGGTGGCATTGCCAGTCACTGCCAATGTGGATTGCAATGTGGTAGCACCTTCCACAATCAACGTGCCGGAAGACGTCAACGTGTCTTGCGCACGCAACGTTCCACCGGAGATATTCGTAACCTCCAATCTCTTGCCTGAGGTATTGAAATACAGCGGTGCGAGTGCATCGGATCCGCCAACGGCCAAGTCATCTGCAGTAGCAGTGAGGTAGGTAATGACACCGGCATCGGTCCACTTGGAAGAGCTGCCGCCTCCACCTTCGTCGGTGGCGCAGAACAGGTTACCCTGTGCGTCCGCCTTCACGGTGTTGTTGGTGTTGCAGTTGGCCAGTCCAGAGACCGTAAGAGCAGATCCGGAAGCCGTTCCCTGCACGTCGAGCTTGGCTTTCGGGATGTTCTTACCAATACCCACGAAATTCGTAGAGGCATCGACGAAGAACGCATTGGCATCGCCGTCGGATTCAATGCGGAAGTCCACGTTGCGGCTCTGTTCGTTGAACACGGTCTGGCCGCTGGATGTGATCGACACACCGGAGCCAGCGAAGAAAGCGCCCTTGGAAACGACGAGGGTATTGCCGGACATTGCGCTCAGCACGTTCAGGCCAACCGTACCGGACGTCAGGTTGATGGTCAGCGCACCAGTCATGGTGTCGCCGGCTTTGCGGACGTAGCGAGCGTCGGCCAGGCGCAGGGTGGCGCCGGAGAACGAGCTGGTTCCGACTTCGGGTGCGGTGGCGCTGCCGGTCTGGTCGGTGCCACAGGAGAAGCGCTTGGTCGTGGCGTCCCAGAGCAGCTTGGACGAACCGGCGGTATCACAATCGGCCAGGCCGGCGCCGAAGAAGGTGCTGGCGGCGTAGAGGTGGGAACCTGTAATGGAACGAGTAGCAAAAAGATTCTGACCGGAAGCGGTGCCGAGGATTTCGAGTGTGGCACCGGAGATGTTCTTCTTCACGACCAGTGAGCCACTGGTAGAAATCATCGTGCTGGCAAACAGCGTGCTGCCAGACAGATAGTTATCGAGGTAAATATTATCCGGATTGTAGTTCGTGCCTTGCTGACCAATGGAGTTCCCAGCGGAGAAAATCATCTTGTTATAGATGAAGAACTCTCCCGCTCCGGCATGCCACACTGGAGAACCGTTGGAAAGTGCCAAAATGATGGAACTTGGGTCACGATAGAAGCCGGTGTCCGTATCGTTGATGAACGCGATAGTAGGATTGCCCGCACCTCCATCTGGAACGTACAAGTGGTTTTGAATAGTGGCATTGCCTTCAACGGCCAATGTTCCAGAAGAAGTCAGAGTCTGTTCGGCATGCAGGTGACGACCGGAACCGGTATTAATGATTCGCAAGCCCAGGGTATTGCCGTTGCCGGAAGTTACATCGATGACCAGCGCGCCGGTCATGGTGTCGCCCTGCTTCTTCACATAGCGGGCGTCGGCCAAGCGCAGGACTGCGCCGGAGAATGAGCTGGTGCCGGCATTGCCGGTGTTCTGGTCGGTTCCACAGGAGAAGCGCTTAGTGGCGCTGTCCCACAGCAACTTGGATGTTCCTGCGGTGTCACAATCGGCCAGGCCTGCTCCAGCGAAGGTGGTTGCGGCGTAGAGGTGGGTTCCGGAGATCGAGCGGGTGGCGAAGAGGTTCTGGCCCGAGGCGGTGCCGAGAATTTCGAGAGTGGCACCGGAGATGGAGCGATTCACGACCAGGGAACCCGTGACGGAAGCATTGCCGGAGACCACCAAGGTCTTGCCGGACAGCGTGTTGCGAGTGGTGATGCTGCCGACAGCCAGAATGATTCCGGAGCTGGTAAGAGTCTTTTCGGCGTGGATGATGTTTCCGGAGGCGGTCTCGATAATGCGCAAGCCGAGGAAGCCGGAGGTGAGGTCGATGACGAGTGCACCCGTCATGGTGTCGCCCTGCTTCTTCACGTAGCGAGCGTCACCGAGGCGCAGGACGGCGCCGGAGAAGGAGCTGGTGCCGACTTCAATGGAGTTCTGATCCGTTCCACAAGAGAACTGTTTGGTGGCCGAGTTGTAGAGCAGCTTGGAGGTGGTCGAGTTCGAACAGGAAGCAAGACCGGCTCCACCAAACGTAGTTGCGGCGTAGAGATGAGTGCCGGAGATGCTGCGGGTGGCGAACAGGTTCTGGCCGGAGGCGGTGCCGAGAATTTCCAGCGTGGCACCGGAGATATTCTTGTTCACAACCAGGGAACCGGTGACGGAAGCGTTGCCGGAGACCACGAGCGTCTTGCCGGACAGCGTGTTGCGGGTGGTGATGCTGCCGACAGCCAGGATGATGCCCGAGCTGGTGAGCGTCTTTTCGGCATGGATGATGTTTCCGGAGGCGGTCTGGATGATCTTCAGGCCCAGAGAGCCGGAGGTGAGGTTAATGGTGAGTGCGCCGGTCATGGTGTCGCCCTGCTTCTTTA